>NZ_CP104973.1:3217515-3873773 GCF_025452195.1 Phyllobacterium zundukense
GGTCCCGGCGACGTGATCACCGTCAACCCGGGCGAGGTGCATGACGGCACGCCGATCGGCGATGCCGGACGTTCATGGCGCATGCTCTATTTCGATCCCGCGATCATCAGCCAAGCCATCGACGACATGAATGAAGATGCTCCAAGAACCCGCGAGTTCATCCGGCCTGTGATGAGCAACGCAAATGTCGCGACTGTTTTCCAGCGCCTTTTCTCAGTCATGGCAACTGCCAATTCGCCTGAACTCCAGCGCGAAGAACTCTTGCTGCAGTTGCTCCCCACGATTGTCCGCGAACGCAATCAACAAGACGGTTCAAGCCCGGCGTTTGCAGCAATCGACCGCGCGAGGAATTTGATCGATGATGAGCCGACTTTTCCGGTAACGCTGGCCGAGCTTGCACGGATAAGTGGATTGAGCCGATTTCAGGTTCTGCGCGGTTTTGTCAAAGCAACCGGTTTCACACCACATGCTTATCTCATGCAACGTCGGATCGACTTTGCCCGCCGTCTCATCGCGAATGGATCGCCATTGGCCGATGCAGCTGCGACGAGCGGTTTCGCTGATCAGAGCCACATGACACGCCTATTTGTGCGCAAATATGGCCTCTCTCCCGGCGCCTACGCCGCCGCTTTTGCCTGATTTTCCGCTCCAGCTGCAATCCTGTTCAAGACGGACACCTCCTGATCGGCTTCAGTTCATTCTCTGAGCATGCAGAAGGAGAATAGTTGTGGGCTTCGAATTCCTCATTACTTCGTTGATCATCGTCATCTCGCCCGGTACGGGTGTCGTCTACACCTTGGCGACAGGTCTCGCGCGCGGCGCCCGGGCCAGTGTCGCGGCGGCTTTTGGCTGCACCATCGGCATCATTCCACACATGGCGGCAGCTATCGGAGGGCTGGCTGCGATCCTCCACACAAGCGCCCTCGCCTTCCACACGTTTAAATATGCCGGCGTTGCCTATCTGCTCTATATGGCCTGGAACGCTTTGCGCGAGAATGGCTCACTGAATGTCGACAGCGAAGCCGGAGAAAAATCGCTGATACAGGTGACGATCACCGCGATCCTGATCAATATCCTCAACCCGAAACTATCGATTTTCTTCCTGGCATTCCTGCCGCAATTTGTCAGCGCCACGGAGCCGCATCCGCTCCGGCGAATGCTTGTCCTAAGTGCCGCTTTCATGCTGATGACCTTCGTCGTGTTCGTCGGCTACGGCCTTTTCGCCGCCTCGGTCCGCGATCAGGTCATCTCGCGCCCGCGCATCTTGACATGGATGCGCCGGAGCTTTGCCGGAGCGTTTGTTGCGCTGGGCGTGAAGCTCGCGCTTGCCGATCGGTAATGGGCAGTTCGTAAAAATTGAACGGGCTATTAGTCTAAGGACTAATATTTTGATCGCGAAATCTGGCCTACCTTAAGCAAACTGCAGCGGGGGTTCAGATATGGCAATATTGACGTTGGTTCCATATATGATACCATACTCGGGATGATCAAGGTCAGTAAAACCCTTGAACGGATGCGCAATAATCCACGAGATTGGTCCATCAATGATCTTAAGACATTGGCCAAAAGCAAAGGCATCGATTGGCGGCAGCCCGGAACCAGCCACGTTACGTTCAGTTATCCTGGCCTGATGCCATTGACAGTGCCCTCACATAAACCGGTCAAATCAATCTACGTTTTGCGCTTCCTGGATTTGCTGGATCGTATTGAGGAAGAAAATGGCAACTAAGCACGAAACACTACCGCGTTTTGAAATAAGGCCTTTGACAGAAGAAGAAGGCAGCGGCTATCTTGTAGAATTTCCCGACTATCCCGGATGCATCGCCGACGGCGAAACACCTGAAGCTGCCCTCAGAGAAGGGCGGGATGCCCTTAAATCTTATATTGAGACATTGAAGGAACTGGGTCGAGCAGTGCCCGAGGTCGGCGAAGTATACGGTGGCCAATGGCGGCAGCGCGTACCGAGATCGCTGCACGCGGCCCTTGCCCGCCGCGCTGACCGCGAAGGCGTTTCACTCAATATGCTGGCAACAGCACTGCTCGCCGAAGGGCTCGGTAGAAAAGCTACGTCAGACTAGAAGCCTCTTGCTCAAGCAAGCCAATAGAAAAGGGAGCGTGAGCCCCCTTCTCAGTTCTCAATCCCAGGTCGAAGCGTTGCTTACGCTGCTTCGGCTTCGTTCTCGCGTTCGGCTTCAACGCGGGCCAAATCCTTGGAACCCTTGGCGTTGACATCGCGATCGACGAATTCGACAACTGCGAGCGGTGCATTGTCACCGGTGCGGAAGCCTGCCTTCATGATGCGGATGTAGCCGCCATTGCGCTGGCCATAGCGCGGTGCAAGCGTATCGAACAGCTTGGCTACGAGCTTGGCATCGCGGATGGCCGAAATGGCCTGACGACGAGCGTGCAGATCACCGCGCTTGCCGAGTGTGACAAGCTTTTCAACGATGGGACGAATTTCCTTGGCCTTGGGCAGCGTTGTCACGATCTGCTCATGCTCGATCAGTGATGCAGCCATATTGGCAAACATCGCCTTGCGATGGCTGGCAGTCCGGTTAAGCTTGCGGCCTGAATTACCGTGGCGCATGAGCCTTCTCCTTAGTTTCTCTTTTTCGGGCTCATGGCCCGGGCTTTAAATTCGGGCAGAGCCCGGGTGGTTTATCTTGTCGCAATTCCTGACGGAAAACCGGCGTCCACTTTTCCTGGAATTGCTTAGTACTGGTCTTCGTAACGCTTCGCGAGATCTTCGATGTTCTCTGGCGGCCATGAAGGAACTTCCATACCGAGATGGAGACCCATGGAAGCGAGAACTTCCTTGATTTCGTTCAGCGACTTGCGGCCGAAGTTCGGTGTGCGCAGCATTTCTGCTTCTGTCTTCTGAATGAGATCGCCAATGTAGACGATGTTATCATTCTTCAGGCAGTTTGCCGAGCGAACCGAAAGTTCGAGTTCATCGACCTTCTTGAGCAGTGCAGGGTTGAACGCGAGTTCGGTAACCTGTTCCTGCTGAACTTCCTTCTGCGGCTCGTCGAAGTTGACGAAGATCGCGAGCTGGTCCTGGAGAATACGCGCTGCATAGGCAACGGCATCTTCACCGGAGATCGAACCATCGGTCTCGATCGAGAGGATCAGCTTGTCATAATCGAGAACCTGGCCCTCGCGGGTGTTCTCGATCTTGTAGGATACCTTGCGGACCGGCGAATAAAGGCTATCGACCGGGATCAAGCCGATCGGAGCGTCTTCTGCGCGGTTGCGGTCAGCCGGAACGTAGCCCTTGCCGGTGTTGACGGTGAATTCCATGCGGATTTCAGCGCCCTCATCGAGAGTGCAGATAACGTGATCCGGGTTGAGGATCTCGATATCGCCAACAGTCTGGATATCGCCAGCCGTAACGACGCCCGGGCCTTCCTTGCGGACGACCATACGCTTGGGCCCATCGCTCTCCATGTGGATAGCGATTTCCTTGATGTTGAGGACGATGTCCGTCACATCTTCACGCACGCCGGGGATCGACGAGAATTCATGCAGAACGCCGTCGATCTGTACCGCAGTCACGGCAGCGCCGCGAAGCGAGGACAGGAGCACACGGCGCAAGGCGTTGCCGAGCGTCAAGCCATAGCCGCGTTCCAGCGGCTCAGCGACGACCGTTGCCTTGGTCTTCGAGCCGGAGGTCTGGAACTCGACCTTGTTCGGCTTGATCAATTCTTGCCAGTTCTTCTGGATCATCTATTTTTCCTTCATCCTTGCCTTTACCACCATCCAATCGTGGCATTGAGGCGTGGAAACCCCCACTGGGTTTGAAACCGGGGAGCTGAAAGCCAGCTCTTGCGGCCTATGCTTGTCGCAAATAAAACTATACGCGGCGACGCTTGCGCGGACGGCAGCCATTGTGCGGGATCGGCGTCACATCGCGGATCGATGTAATCGTGAAACCGGCAGCCTGCAGTGCGCGCAGAGCCGATTCACGGCCGGAGCCCGGTCCGCAAACCTCGACTTCGAGCGAGCGCATGCCATGTTCCTGTGCCTTCTTGGCACAATCTTCAGCTGCCATCTGGGCAGCGAAAGGCGTGGACTTGCGTGAGCCCTTGAAGCCCTGTGCACCGGCGGAAGACCAGGCAATCGCATTGCCCTGTGCATCCGTGATGGTGATCATCGTATTGTTGAATGTCGAATTGACGTGGGCAACGCCCGACGAAATATTCTTGCGCTCGCGACGGCGAACGCGCGTGGCTTCTTTGGCCATGGTAGTCCTTTCAGTTGATCTCGACGCCTCCGTATTTCCAGAGGCTACACCGCGGTTTCAGTTAAAGTGCGAAACCAGCACTTGCTCGCCCGAAAAGGCGAAACCGGCGCAGCGAACCGCGCCGGAAAATCTTACTTCTTCTTGCCGGCAATTGCCTTGGCAGGACCCTTGCGGGTACGCGCATTGGTATGCGTGCGCTGACCGCGAACCGGCAGCGAGCGGCGATGACGCAGACCGCGGTAGCAGCCCAGATCCATCAGACGCTTGATGTTCATCGAAACTTCACGGCGCAGATCACCTTCAACATGGTAATCGCGATCGATTGTTTCACGAATCTGCAAGACTTCCGCATCGGTCAACTGATTGACGCGACGCTCTGCAGGAATGCCGACTTTCGCGACGATTTCCTGTGCAAACTTTTGACCAATCCCGTGAATGTACTGAAGCGCGATAACAACGCGCTTGTTCGTCGGGATGTTGACGCCAGCAATACGAGCCACGCCTGTTCTCCTTGTTAACCGGCAGAGCTGGATGGCCAATGCGGCAGCCAGATGACGGGATGAAAATTATATTCGGGGACAAACACAAACGATCAGCCCCGAACCTCTCTTACGGGATCGGCGCCGACCGCTTTATATTCCCAAGCGAATTTGCGCCGTACTTGAAGGAATCGCCGTGAAAAGTCAACTCCTTCGATGAAATTATGTCAGACTTATAAATCCGACAGAATTTTTTCGATCGATGCGGTGACATCGTCCATGTCAGCCATGCCATCGACCTTCCTCAACTTGCCCTTGGCATAGTAGTAGCCAATCAGCGGAGAGGTCTGCTTGTAGTAGGCCTCAAGGCGCGTGCGCACCGTTTCGGCATTGTCATCCGGACGGCGCTTGAATTCCGTCGAACCGCATTTGTCGCAGACACCCGCCACATGCGGCTTCTTGTTGGTGTCATGATATCCGGTGCCGCACTTCGCGCAGGAATAGCGGCCGGATATACGCTCGACGAGGACGTTGTCATCGACTTCCAGCTCGATCACGCAATCGAGTTCTAGACCCTTGTCGGCCAGCATTTGCTCGACCGCGTCTGCCTGGATCAACGTCCTCGGATAACCGTCAAGGATGAACCCGTTGACCGCATCCGGCTGATCGATCCGCTCCGAAACGATTGCATTGACGATCTCGTCGGACACCAGCTTGCCGGCATCCATGACAGCCTTGGCACGCAAACCGACATCGGTTCCGGCCCTCACCGCGTCACGCAGCATGTCCCCCGTGGAGAGCTGCGGTACACCAAATTTTTCTACCAAGCGCTGAGACTGAGTTCCCTTACCTGCCCCCGGTGGTCCGAGAAGTATTAATCTCATCTGTTGCGTTTCCCTCCCCGGAGCTTCGACTTCTTGATCAGCCCTTCATACTGGTGCGCAATCAGATGACCCTGGATCTGTGCAACCGTATCGAGTGTAACGCTCACGACAATCAACAGCGATGTACCGCCGAGATAGAATGGAACGCCGGCCCACGAGATGAGGAACTCAGGCAACATGCAGATGACGACCAGGTAGATAGCACCGAGAACTGTGACACGCGTCAGAACGTAGTCGATATACTCGGCCGTACGTTCGCCGGGGCGAATGCCGGGGATGAAACCCGAATGCTTCTTCAACTGGTCGGCCGTGTCCTTCGGATTGAAGACAAGCGCCGTATAGAAGAAGGCGAAGAAAACGATCATCGCTGCATAGAGCGCCATATAGGCAGGCTGACCGTGACCCAGCGACGACAGGATGGTCGTTGCCCAGGCTGGCATCTGATGGCTCTGCGCGAAGCCGGCAATGGTAGCTGGCAGAAGCAGCAGCGAGGAGGCGAAGATCGGCGGAATAACGCCGGCCGTGTTCAGCTTCAGCGGCAGGTGCGAGGTATCGCCCTGGAACATGCGATTGCCGACCTGACGCTTCGGATACTGGATCAGCAGGCGGCGTTGTGCACGCTCGACGAAAACAATGATGCCGATGACGGCGACCGTCAGAACGATGATCGCAAGGATGATGCCGGTCGATAGCGCACCTGTCCGGCCAAGTTCCAAAGTACCGGAGATAGCCTGCGGCAGATTGGCGACGATGCCGGAGAAGATGATCAGCGAGATACCGTTACCAATGCCGCGCGCGGTAATCTGCTCGCCCAGCCACATCAGGAACATCGTGCCGCCGACAAGCGTGATCACCGTCGAGAACATAAAGAACGGTCCGGGATTGGTAACGATACCCTGACTGCCCTGCAGGCCCGCGGCAATCGCGTAGGCCTGAACCGTTGCCAGAAGCACGGTGCCATAGCGCGTATACTGGTTGATGACCTTGCGGCCCTGCTCGCCATCCTTCTTCAGCTGTTCAAGCGCCGGAACGACCGAAGTCATCAGCTGGACGATGATCGAAGCCGAGATATAGGGCATGATGCCGAGCGCAAAGATCGCCATGCGCTCGACTGCGCCCCCAGCGAACATGTTGAACATGCCGAGGATGCCTTGCGCCTGATTGTTGAAGGCCTGCGCATAGGCGGCAAGGTTGATACCCGGTAGCGGGATGTAGGTTCCGAGCCGGTAGACCAGCAATGCGCCAAGCGTAAACCAGATGCGCTTCTTGAGCTCATCGGCCTTCGAGAAAGCAGAGAAATTGAGATTTGACGCGAGCTGTTCAGCGGCTGAAGCCATTATAGTCTCCGGTCTGTGCCCTTTTGGGGCTCCATCTTGCTACCCGCAACGGGAATCGATGGTCCTACCCAGATATGTGCACTACTGCGCCATGCGTCCATTTGGACGCATAAAGGACGCAGTAGCAGTCAAAGCTACGCATCATATCTGACAAAAAAATCGATTAGCTTTTTTTGTTACATATGATACGGGAAGAAAAGGTACAAGCGGCGATCACGAGGAACGCCGCTTGTATCGTCATTTTTACTCGGCAGCTGCAGGAGCAGCTGGAAGCTTGACGGTACCGCCGGCCTTTTCGATCTTTTCGATCGCAGCCTTGGATGCACCGGCGACCTCGAACGTCACAGCAGTCTTGATCTCGCCATCGGACAAGAGACGGACGCCATCCTTGGCGCGGCGGATGATACCGGCAGCCTTGAGGGTGTCGAGCGTGACCGTTGCCTTGGGATCGAGCTTCTTGGCATCGATAGCAATCTGGATGCGGCCAACCGACACAACGTTGAAGTTCTTCGAGAAGATGTTGGTGAAACCGCGCTTCGGCAAGCGGCGGTAGAGTGGCATCTGTCCGCCTTCGAAACCGTTGATGGCAACGCCCGAACGCGACTTCTGTCCCTTCACACCGCGACCGGCAGTCTTGCCGGAACCGGAACCGATACCACGGCCAACACGCTTGCGTGCCTTGGTGGCGCCTGGATTTTCACTCAGATCATTGAGTTTCATTTGTCTAATCTCCGGTATCAAGCCTCGTCCACAACGCGGACGAGATGTTGAACCTTTGCAATCATGCCGCGAATTGAAGGCGTATCTTCAAGCGTACGGCGGCGATGCATCTTATTGAGGCCCAGGCCGATCAGCGTTGCGCGCTGTTCTGCCGGACGGCGGATAGGGCTGCCGATCTGTTCGACCGTAACCGTCTTACCCTTCTTCTTCTCAACCATGACTTTGTCCTTTAGTCTCTACAGTGAGCAGGAGCCAGTGGCCCTGCCCTGCTGCGCCAATTATGGCCTATTCTTCCGAACCGACCACATCGCGGCGGCGAGCCTGCAGTGTCGAATACTTGATACCGCGCTGGGCAGCGATGTCCTTCGGGTGCATCTGATGCTTCAAGGCATCGAATGTCGCGCGAACCATGTTGTAAGGGTTCGACGAACCGAGCGACTTGGCAACAACGTCCTGTACGCCGAGCGTCTCGAAGACGGCGCGCATAGGACCACCGGCGATGATACCTGTACCAGCTGTGGCTGCACGAAGCAGAACCTTGCCGGCGCCATGACGGCCTTCAACATCGTGATGAAGGGTACGGCCCGAACGCAGCGGCACGAAAATCATTTCGCGCTTGGCAGATTCAGTTGCCTTGCGGATAGCTTCCGGCACTTCGCGTGCCTTGCCATGACCAAAACCAACGCGGCCCTTCTGATCGCCGACAACGACGAGAGCAGCAAAGCCAAAACGCCGGCCGCCCTTGACGACCTTGGCGACGCGGTTGATGTGTACGAGCTTGTCAACGAATTCGCTATCGCGCTCTTCGTTGCGGCCGCGATCTTCGCGGCTTCTCTTTTCCTGTGCCATGCTCCTAATTCCTTTTTCTTTTCCGGTAGCACGAATGATTTTACCGTGCCGTGCATCCACTTGGATCCACATAGGCCGCAGTAACGGTCCTTGTTGCGCAGAATTCCCGCAAACCGTCCGGTTCAGGGGGCTTATGCGCTATCGAAGTCCGGCTTGCAAGAGGCGAGCCCCTGCAGTTCCGGACTTCGAAACTTTTACCCTAAAAACCATCTTAGGGTTATGGTAGCGTTCGGGTCAGGGCGAGCCGAAAATGATGGTTTTCGAGAACCGGAGCGCAGCGTACATTTGGTACGTGAGCACCGGATCGCAGAAAAACGCCATTTGCAGGCCGCCTTGGCGCGAACGGACTAGAAACTAAGTCCTGCTTCGCGGGCTGCTTCCGCAAGTGCCTTGACACGGCCGTGGTAAATGTAGGCACCACGATCGAAGACAACTTCCTTGATGCCGGCTTTAACAGCGCGCTCTGCAACGAGCTTGCCGATCAATGCCGCTGCGTCCGAATCGGCACCGGTCTTCAGCTGGCCCTTGAGATCAGCTTCGAGAGTGGATGCGGATGCAATTGTGTGACCACGCGCATCGTCGATGACCTGCGCATAGATATTCTTCGAAGAACGGTGGACGCTGAGCCGCGGACGGTCACCGGCAACCGCCTTGAGCTGGCGGCGAACACGCGAAGCGCGACGCTGAATGATTTCTTTCGGCGATGCCATGACACGAATTCCTTACTTCTTCTTACCTTCTTTACGAACGATCTTCTCGCCCGCATATTTCACACCCTTGCCCTTGTAAGGCTCCGGGCTCCGATATTCGCGAATCTCGGCTGCGACCTGGCCAACCTGCTGCTTGTCGATACCGGTCACGACGATTTCCGTCGGCTTCGGTACGGCAACAGTGATGCCTTCCGGCACCTTGTAGACAACTTCGTGGCTGAAGCCGAGCGACAGCTGCAGGTTCTTGCCCTGCATTGCCGCACGATAGCCGACGCCGCTGATTTCCAGGCGCTTTTCGAAACCGTCCTTAACACCTGTGAAGATGTTGACGACCATGGTGCGGCTCATGCCCCACTTCGAACGAGCAACCTTGGTGTTGTCACGCGGATTGACGCTGACAGCACCGTCTTCGAACTTGACTACAACATCGTCATTGGCGACGAAGCTGAGTTCACCCTTCGGGCCCTTGGCCTTGATGGTCTGGCCGTCTACGCTGGCTGTTACGCCTTGCGGGACTGCCACTGGTTTTTTACCGATACGAGACATTTTTCAAACCTTTTCAAGCCGGTGCTTAGAATATCCGGCAGAGCAGTTCGCCGCCGACATTCTGTTCACGTGCCTCGTGGTCTGCCATGACGCCCTTCGGCGTCGACAGGATCGAAATACCAAGTCCGTTCGCAACCTGCGGGATCGACTTGACCGAAACGTAAACGCGACGGCCAGGCTTCGAAATACGGGTGATCTCGCGGATCACCGGCACGTTCTCAAAATACTTCAATTCGATTTCGATCTCGGACTTGCCGTTGTCGAAATCAACCTGGCTGTATCCGCGGATATAGCCTTCAGCCTGAAGAACATCCAGAACGCGGGCGCGCAGCTTGGAGGCCGGGGTCGAAACCTTGCCCTTCTTGCGCATGGTTGCGTTACGGATACGGGTCAGCATATCGCCGAGAGGATCTGTCATAGACATCTGTCTTCTCCCTTACCAGCTCGACTTCACGATGCCAGGCACCTGGCCGAGCGAACCCAGCTGGCGCAATGCGATACGCGACATTTTGATCTTGCGGTAATAACCGCGTGGACGGCCCGAAACTTCGCAACGGTTGCGAATACGAACCTTGGCGGAATTGCGTGGCAGCTCTGCCAGCTGGATGGTGGCGCGGAAGCGCTCATCCAGAGGAAGCGACTGATTCATCACGACAGCCTTCAGGCGCGAACGCTTTGCAGCGAAACGCTTTACCAGAAGACCGCGGCGCTTGTTCTTTTCGACTGCGCTCGTCTTTGCCATTTCAAATACCTCGCTACGCTTGCCGTTACTGGCGGAAAGGGAAGTTGAAGGCGCGCAGGAGAGCGCGTGCTTCATCATCCGTTTTTGCAGTCGTACAAACGATGATGTCCATGCCCCAGATCTGATCAACCTTGTCGTAGTTGATTTCCGGGAACACAATGTGCTCCTTGATGCCCATGGCGAAGTTGCCACGACCGTCAAAGCTCTTCGGGTTCAGACCGCGGAAATCTCGAACGCGCGGAAGCGCGATGTTGATCAGGCGATCGATGAATTCATACATGCGCTCTTTGCGAAGAGTGACCTTCGTTCCGATCGGCATATTCTCACGAACCTTGAAGGTTGCGATCGAATTGCGCGCACGGGTAATAACCGCCTTCTGGCCGGCAATCAATGCCAGATCTTCAGCTGCGACAGTTGGCTTCTTGGAGTCGGCAGTTGCCTCGCCCACACCCATGTTGAGAACAACTTTGGTGATGCGCGGGATCTGCATCTCGTTGTCGTATTTGAACTCCTCGAGAAGCGCCTTACGTACCACTTCCTGGTACTGCTTCTTCAGACGGGGTTCGATCTTTGCATCAGCCATCGATCAGATCTCCTGAACGCTTTGCTACACGTACCTTCTTGCCATCTTCGAGGATCTTGAAGCCAACGCGGGTCGGCTTTCCATCCTTGTCGGCGATAGCAATGTTCGACAGATGGAGCGGCGCTTCTTTCGAAATGATGCCGGCTTCCTGGGTCTGTGTCTGCTTCTGGTGACGCTTTACAAGATTAACGCCGCGAACGAGCGCCTGCTCGTCCTTCGGCAAAACTTTGATTACTTCGCCGGTACGGCCCTTGTCCTTACCAGCTAGAACGACAACGCGGTCGCCTTTACGGATCTTCTGCATCGTCTGCTCCTTACAATACTTCTGGAGCCAGCGAGATGATCTTCATGTGGCTCTTTGCGCGGAGTTCGCGCGGAACCGGTCCGAAGATACGGGTGCCGATAGGCTCTTTCTTGTTGTCGATCAGGACAGCAGCGTTCTTGTCGAAACGAATAACGCTACCATCTGCGCGACGGATGTCCTTGGCGGTACGAACAACCACCGCCTTCATCACGTCACCCTTTTTCACGCGGCCGCGCGGAATTGCTTCCTTGATCGAAACGACAATAATGTCGCCGACCGAAGCATATTTCCGCTTCGAACCGCCCAGCACCTTGATGCACATGACACGACGTGCGCCGGAATTATCCGCGACGTCGAGGTTTGTTTGCATCTGAATCATGACTAGCCGCCTTCTTCTTGTTCAACCGGACTGGGCTTTCCTTGCCCCTCGCGATTGCTGCGTCTTACATACAGATCGTTAGTATTAACTTGCGGGGGCGTCGGTTACGACAACCCAGCATTTGTCTTTCGAAATCGGCTTGGATTCCTCGATGGAAACCATATCGCCGACCTTGAACTGGTTGCTCTCATCGTGCGCCTTGTACTTCTTGGACTGGCGCACAGTCTTCTGGAGGAGCGGGTGCGAATAGCGCCGCTCGACCTTGACCACAACGGTCTTGTCGTTTTTGTCGCTCACGACAACGCCCTGCAGAATGCGTTTAGGCATGGTTTTCTTCCTTAAGCCTTGCTCTCGACCGCTTTTTGGCGGGCGACAGTCTTGATGCGCGCAATATCACGGCGGATCTGCCGGACGCGAGCGGTTTTTTCCAACTGGCCGGTTGCCTTCTGGAAGCGCAGGTTGAACTGCTCTTTCTTCAGGGAACCCAACTCTTCATTCAACTGATCGAGGCTCAAGGCCCGAACTTCTGCGGATTTCATGACATCCACCCCTTATTCTGCGATGCGCTGAATAAAGCGCGTCTTGACCGAAAGCTTGGCCGCTCCGAGACGGAGGGCTTCACGAGCAGTTTCTTCCGAAACGCCGTCGAGCTCGAACATGACACGGCCTGGTGCGACACGGGATGCCCAATAGTCAACCGAACCCTTACCTTTACCCATGCGGACTTCAGTAGGCTTCGATGTGACCGGCACATCCGGGAAAATCCGGATCCACACACGACCGGCACGTTTCATGTGACGGGTAATTGCACGGCGAGCGGCTTCGATCTCACGCGCGGTAACGCGGTTCGGCTCGAGGGCCTTCAGGCCGAAAGCACCAAAATTAAGGTCCGTGCCGCCTTTCGATGCGCCGTGGATACGGCCCTTGAACTGCTTGCGGAACTTTGTGCGCTTAGGCTGCAGCATTGTTCTCTACTCCAAAATTCTCGTTTCCGAAAGACGCTATTTAAGCGTTTTCGCGGCGACGGCCCGAACCCTGATGGCTGGCATCACCTTCAACAGCGCGGCGTTCGGAAGCCATTGGATCATGCTCAAGGATTTCGCCCTTGAAGACCCAGACCTTGACGCCGCAAATGCCGTAGGCAGTGTGTGCTTCAGCAGTTCCGTAATCGATATCGGCACGAAGGGTATGCAAAGGCACGCGGCCTTCACGGTACCATTCCATACGCGCAATTTCCGCGCCGCCGAGACGGCCCGAGCAATTGATACGAATGCCTTCTGCACCAAGACGCATTGCCGACTGAACGGCACGCTTCATGGCACGGCGGAAAGCAACACGACGTTCCAGCTGCTGCGCGATCGACTGCGCAACGAGAACTGCGTCTGTTTCCGGCTTGCGGACTTCAACGATATTGAGCGTTGTGTCGCCATTGGTCATTTCTGACAGCTTGCGGCGCAACTTCTCGATATCGGCGCCCTTCTTGCCGATGATCAGACCCGGACGTGCAGCATGGATCGTGACGCGGCACTTCTTGTGCGGACGCTCGATAACCACCTTGGAGATGGCTGCCTGCTTCAGTTCGTCCATCAGATACTTGCGGATCTTCAGGTCTTCATGCAGCAGCTTGCCGTATTCACCGGTGTTCGCGTACCAACGCGAGTCCCAGGTGCGGTTGATGCCGAGGCGGAAGCCAATCGGATTAATCTTCTGGCCCATTATGCGGCCTCCCCTTTTTCCTCAGCTTCGCGAACGACGATCGTGAGATGCGAGAATGGCTTCTCGATCCGGCTCGCACGACCGCGACCACGAACATGGAAGCGCTTCATCACGACTGACTTGCCTACATAGGCTTCAGCAACAACCAGCGTATCAACATCCAGGTCGTGGTTGTTTTCTGCGTTGGCGATAGCCGATTCGAGAGTCTTTTTCACCGTGCCTGCAATGCGCTTGCGCGAAAATTCCAGGTCGGCAAGAGCGGCGTTGACCTTCTTGCCACGGATAAGAGCAGCCACCAGATTAAGCTTCTGAGGGCTGATGCGGAGCGTGCGGGCAACGGCTTTCGCCTCGTTGTCCTTAAGCTGGCGCGGAGCCTTAGCCTTGCCCATCGTTATTTCCTCTTCGCTTTCTTGTCCGCGCCGTGCCCGTAATAGGTACGCGTCGGAGCGAATTCACCAAACTTGTGTCCGATCATCTCTTCGTTGACCGAAACCGGAACATGCTTGTTACCGTTGTACACGCCGAAGGTCAGACCGACGAACTGCGGCAGGATCGTGGAGCGACGGCTCCAGATCTTGATAACTTCACTGCGACCGCCCTCACGTACCTTCTCAGCCTTCTTGAGAAGATAGCCATCGATGAACGGGCCTTTCCAAACTGAACGAGCCATTTCAGACTACCTCTCTTACTTCTTGCGCTGATGACGCGAACGAGCGATGAACTTGTCCGTCGACTTATTGGAGCGCGTCTTCTTGCCCTTCGTGGGTTTGCCCCACGGAGTAACCGGATGACGTCCGCCTGACGTACGGCCTTCACCACCACCGTGGGGGTGATCGACCGGGTTCATGGTAACACCACGATTGTGCGGGCGCTGACCGAGCCAACGGCTGCGACCTGCCTTACCAAGGTTGATGTTGCCATGGTCAGGGTTCGATACCGCACCGACCGTGGCAAAGCACGAACCGTGGACGAGGCGCTGTTCACCTGAGTTCAGGCGAAGGATTGCCATGCCCTGGTCGCGGCCGACGAGCTGTGCATAGGTACCGGCGGAGCGAGCGATCTGACCGCCCTTGCCCGGCTTCATCTCCACATTGTGGATGATGGTGCCGACCGGCATAGCCTGCAGAGGCATCGCATTGCCCGGCTTCACGTCCGTCTGTGCGCCAGCGATAACGCTGTCGCCAACGGCCAGACGCTGCGGCGCCAGGATGTAGCTCAGCTCGCCGTCTTCGTAGCGGATGAGCGCGATGAATGCGGTCCGGTTCGGATCGTATTCAAGCCGCTCGACCTTGGCAGCCACGTCATGCTTGCGACGCTTGAAGTCAACGAAGCGGTATGTGCGCTTGTGCCCGCCACCCTGGAAACGCACGGTAATGCGACCGGTGTTGTTACGACCACCCTTTGACGACAGACCTTCGGTCAAGGCCTTGACAGGCTTGCCCTTGTAAAGCTCCGAACGGTCCACGATGACCAGCTGACGCTGGCTTGGTGTGGTTGGATTATAATGTTTGAGTGCCATTGTCTTTACTCCACGGCCCCTCAGAGACCAGTCGAAACATCGATCGACTGCCCTTCGGCAAGCGTCACGACTGCTTTCTTGACATCACTCTGGCGCCCGACGATGCCGCGGAACCGCTTCACCTTGCCTTTGCGCACAGCTGTATTGACTGCAGTAACCTTCACGCGGAACAGCGCTTCGACTGCGGCCTTGATTTCCGGCTTCGTTGCCGTCTTGGCTACGTTGAAGACGACCTGGTTATGTTCGGAAACCAGGGTCGACTTCTCGGTGATGACCGGGCTGACGATCACGTCGTAGTGGCGAAGATCAGTCATTTGAAACGCTCCTCGAGAGCTTCGACTGCTGCCTTGGAAAGCACGAGCTTGCCACGACGCAGGATGTCGTAAACATTGATGCCCTGAATTGGCAGAACATCGATGTTCGGGATGTTCGAAGCGGCACGGCGGAAATTCGCATCGATCTCGGCACCGCCGATGAGAAGCGCATTTTCGAGGCCAAGCTTGGCGAACTGCGAAACAAGTACCTTGGTCTTGGCTTCGGTCGACAGAAGATCATCGACGATGATCAGGTCGGAAGCCTTTACCTTGGCGGACAGGGCATGACGAAGTGCAAGTGCGCGCACCTTCTTCGGCAGGTCATGATCGTGGCTGTGAACAACCGGACCGTGAGCCTTGCCACCACCGCGGAACTGCGGAGCACGTGCCGAATGGTGACGGGCGCGGCCCGTACCCTTCTGCTTGTACATCTTGGCGCCGGTCCGTGCGATTTCCGAACGGCCCTTTGCCTTGTGCGTGCCCTGCTGCTTGCGAGCAAGCTGGTAACGGACCATGCGCTGAAGGATATCGTCGCGCGGCTCAAGACCGAAAATCTCCTCGGAGAGTTTCACCTTGCCGGCTTCTTTGCCTTCAAGTGTTGTGATCGAAAGGTCCATTATTCGGCTCCCTCGGTTGCCTGTGCGACTTCTGCATCAGACACGGCTGCTTCAATGTTTGCGGCCTCGTCGACTGCAAGCGCCCGGAGACCAGCTGGCTTGGGAGCATTGTCCGGCAGCGCTTCCTTGACGGCATCGCGTACCAGTATCCATGCACCCTTCGAACCAGGAACAGCACCACGAACCAGAATAAGGCCACGATCGAGGTCCGTCGAAACGACTTCGATGTTCTGTGTGGTGATACGGGTCGAACCCATATGACCGGCCATCTTCTTGCCCTTGAACACCTTGCCCGGATCCTGACGCTGGCCGGTAGAACCGTGAGCGCGGTGGGTGACCGAGTTACCGTGCGTTGCGCGGTGACCGCCGAAGTTGTGGCGCTTCATGGAACCGGCAAAACCCTTACCGATAGAAGTACCAGTCACATCGACCTTCTGGCCGGCAACGTAATGTTCGGCTGTGATCTCAACGCCGACATCGAGAAGATTGTCGACAGAGACGCGGAATTCCGCGACTTTAGCCTTTGGCTCGACTGAAGCCGTCGCGAAATGACCGCGCAAGCTCTTCGTCGTATTCTTTACCTTGGCCAGACCTACGCCGAGCTGAACGGCAGTGTAGCCATTCTTCTCGACTGTACGCTGAGCCACAACCTGACAATTCTCCATCCGGAGTACTGTCACCGGCACATGCTCACCTGCGTCGTTGTAGACGCGAGTCATGCCCAGCTTCTGTGCAATTACACCTGAACGCATCGGTTCGTCCTTCCGTCCTCAAGCCTTACAGCTTGATCTCGACATCAACACCAGCGGAAAGATCGAGCTTCATCAGCGCGTCAACTGTCTGCGGGGTTGGGTCTACGATATCGAGAAGACGCTTATGAGTGCGCATCTCGAACTGTTCGCGGCTTTTCTTGTCGATATGCGGCGAGCGGTTAACCGTGAACTTCTCGATCCGCGTAGGAAGCGGGATCGGTCCGCGCACATTGGCACCGGTACGCTTGGCAGTCGACACGATCTCCCGCGTCGAATCGTCAAGGATCCGATGATCAAACGCCTTGAGGCGAATGCGGATGTTTTGACCGTTCATTTCATCTTTTCCTTGTTTAGCAGAGACGCCCAATAGCAGGCGCCGTCCGCATAAAACCTTAAATTACTCAATGATCGACGAGACGATGCCAGCACCGACGGTGCGGCCACCTTCACGGATAGCGAAGCGCAGCTTCTCTTCCATGGCGATCGGCACGATCAGCGTCACATCGACTGCGATGTTGTCGCCAGGCATAACCATTTCCGTGCCTTCCGGCAAAGTCACAACACCCGTCACGTCGGTCGTGCGGAAGTAGAACTGCGGACGGTAGTTGGAGAAGAATGGCGTGTGACGGCCACCTTCGTCCTTCGTCAGGATATAGGCTTCTGCCTTGAACTTGGTGTGCGGCTTGACCGAACCGGGCTTGGCAAGGATCTGGCCGCGCTCGACGTCTTCACGGCCAACGCCGCGGATCAGCGCACCGATATTGTCGCCGGCCTGGCCCTGGTCGAGCAGCTTGCGGAACATCTCGACACCGGTCACCGTCGTCTTCGTCGTCGGCTTGATGCCGATGATCTCGACTTCTTCACCCACCTTGACGATACCGCGTTCAACGCGGCCCGTCACAACCGTACCACGGCCGGAGATCGAGAAAACGTCTTCGATCGGCATCAGGAACGGCAGGTTGATCGGACGCTCCGGCGTCGGAATGTACTTGTCGACTTCCGCCATCAGGGCACGTACGGCGTCTTCGCCGATTTCCTTGTTTGAGTCTTCAAGCGCAGCCAGAGCCGAACCCTTGACGATCGGAATGTCGTCGCCGGGGAAATCGTACTTCGACAGAAGCTCGCGTACTTCGAGCTCGACGAGTTCGAGAAGCTCGGCATCGTCAACCTGGTCGACCTTGTTCAGGAACACGACGATCGCCGGAACGCCAACCTGACGGGCAAGCAGGATGTGCTCGCGGGTCTGTGGCATCGGGCCGTCGGCAGCCGAAACAACCAGGATCGCGCCATCCATCTGCGCCGCGCCGGTGATCATGTTCTTCACATAGTCGGCGTGGCCGGGGCAATCGACGTGCGCATAGTGACGGGCGGGCGTCTCATACTCGACGTGTGCCGTCGAAATGGTGATGCCGCGCGCCTTTTCTTCCGGCGCTGCGTCAATCTGGTCGTACGGCTTGTACTCACCGAAATACTTCGTAATCGCGGCCGTCAACGACGTCTTGCCATGGTCAACGTGACCAATCGTGCCAATGTTGACGTGCGGCTTGTTACGTTCAAACTTGCTCTTAGCCATCTGAGCTCTCCGTTATATGTTCGCCTGCTCAGGCTTTACTTCAACTGTCACGCGCAACCTTATGGTTACGCAAACTTCTTCTGAATTTCCTGTGCGACTGCTGCCGGTACAGGTTCATAGTGATCGAACTGCATGGTGTACTGTGCACGACCCTGGCTCATCGAACGCAGGTTGCTCACATAACCGAACATGTTGGCCAGCGGCACCTGTGCATTGATGACGGTCGCAATACCACGCGCTTCCGTACCGAGGATCTGACCACGACGTGAGTTCAGATCACCGATCACGTCACCGACGTAATCTTCAGGCGTAACAACCTCGACCTTCATGATCGGCTCGAGCAGCTGGGCACCTGCCTTCTGCGCACCTTCGCGGAACGCAGCGCGAGCTGCGATTTCGAAGGCAAGAACCGAGGAGTCCACATCATGGTAAGCACCGTCGATCAGCGTGGCTTTCACGCCGAGCATCGGGAAGCCTGCGAGCGGACCCGCACCCATGACGCTCTGGATACCCTTTTCAACACCAGGGATGTATTCCTTCGGAACATTACCGCCGACGATCTTCGATTCGAAGATGAAATCGTCGCCGTCATGCGGCTCGAAGATAACCTTGATACGGGCGAACTGACCCGAACCACCGGACTGCTTCTTGTGGGTGTAGTCGATCTCGGCCTTGCGGGTGATCGATTCACGGTAGGCAACCTGGGGGCTACCTGTATTTGCCTCGACCTTGAACTCGCGACGCATACGATCAACGAGAATGTCAAGATGAAGTTCGCCCATGCCCGAGATGATGGTCTGGCCGGATTCTTCGTCAGTGCGGACGCGGAACGAAGGATCTTCAGCAGCAAGACGATTGAGCGCGAGGCCCATCTTTTCCTGGTCGGCTTTGGTCTTTGGTTCGACCGAGATCGAGATAACCGGCTCGGGGAATACCATGCGCTCGAGGATAACCGGCTTCAACGGATCGCAGAGCGTGTCACCCGTTGTGGTTTCCTTGAGACCTGCGAGAGCAACGATGTCGCCGGCGAAGGCTTCCTCGATGTCTTCACGCGAGTTGGAGTGCATCTGCAGCATGCGGCCGATACGTTCGCGCTTTTCCTTGACCGTGTTGTCGAGCGAAATGCCCTTGGTCAGCTTGCCGGAATAGATGCGGCAGAAAGTCAGCGAACCAACGAACGGATCGTTCATGATCTTGAAGGCGAGCATGGAAAGCGGCTCGTCGTCGGACGACTTGCGGGTCGTTTCCGCATCGGTCTTCGGATCGATGCCCTTGATGGCGGGAACGTCTACCGGCGAAGGCAGATATTCAACAACACCGTCAAGCAAAGGCTGTACGCCCTTGTTCTTGAATGCCGATCCGCAGAATACCGGATGGAAGTCAACGCGGCATGTGCCGATGCGGATCAGAGCGCGCAGAGCGTCATTGTCCGGCATGTTGCCTTCGAGATAAGCCTCGGTGGCAGCTTCGTCGACTTCGACAGCAGTCTCGATCAGCTTTTCGCGATATTCTTCAGCCTGGGCCTTGAGGTTATCAGGGATTTCAACAACGTCCCACTGTGCGCCGAGCTGTTCGTCGCGCCAGACGAGTGCCTTCATTTCGATCAGATCGACAACGCCCTTGAACTCTGTCTCGGCGCCGATCGGCAGCTGCATGACGAGAGCCTTGGCACCAAGACGGGTCTTGACCATGTCGACGCAGCGATAGAAATCGGCGCCGGTCTTGTCCATCTTGTTAACGAAGATCATGCGCGGAACATGATACTTCTCGGCCTGACGCCAGACCGTTTCCGTCTGCGGCTCAACACCGGCATTCGCATCGAGAAGCGCAATCGCGCCATCGAGAACGCGCAGCGAACGCTCTACTTCAATGGTGAAGTCGACGTGGCCAGGCGTATCGATGATGTTGAAACGGCGCATCTTGCCGTCACGGCCCTTCCAGAAGGTCGTGGTGGCAGCGGACGTGATCGTGATGCCACGCTCCTGCTCCTGCTCCATCCAGTCCATGGTTGCGGCGCCATCGTGGACTTCACCGATCTTGTGCGACTTGCCGGTGTAATAAAGAATACGCTCGGTGGTCGTGGTCTTGCCGGCGTCGATGTGCGCCATGATACCGAAATTCCGGTAGTCTTCGATTTTATATTCGCGAGCCATGATATGGTGCCTCTAGGACTAATGTTTTCGCAATTACCAGCGGTAATGCGAGAATGCGCGGTTGGCTTCTGCCATGCGATGCGTGTCTTCACGCTTCTTCACAGCCGAGCCGCGGTTGTTTGCAGCATCGAGAAGTTCACCGGACAGGCGATCGATCATCGTCGTCTCATTGCGGCCGCGTGCTGCATTGATCAGCCAGCGGATGGCAAGAGCCTGACGGCGCTCCGGACGAACGTCGACCGGAACCTGATACGTTGCACCGCCGACGCGGCGCGAACGAACTTCAACGTGCGGCGCTACATTGTCGAGAGCCTGATGGAACAGGGCAACCGGCTCCTGCTTGCTCTTGCTCTCAACTGACTCAAGCGCACCGTAAACGATACGCTCGGCAATCGACTTCTTGCCATGATGCATGACTGCATTCATGAACTTGGTCAGAACGAGATCGCCGAACTTAGGATCCGGATTGATCTCACGCTTTTCTGCACTATGGCGTCTGGACATATTCTTTGTCTCTTATCTGCATCGGGTTGACCTACCTGGTGGCCAAAGTCCCGGAAAATCTTACTTCGGACGCTTCGCACCGTACTTGGAACGGCGCTGCTTGCGGTTCTTGACGCCCTGGGTATCCAGAACACCACGGATGATGTGGTAACGAACACCCGGCAAATCCTTTACACGGCCGCCGCGGATCATCACGACAGAGTGTTCCTGAAGGTTATGCCCCTCACCCGGAATATATCCGATGACTTCAAATCCGTTCGTCAGACGCACCTTGGCGACCTTACGCAGAGCCGAGTTCGGCTTCTTCGGGGTCGTCGTGTAGACGCGAGTGCAAACGCCGCGCTTCTGCGGGTTTTCCTGCAGAGCAGGGACTTTATTGCGCTTGACCGGCGCAGTGCGCGGCTTGCGGATCAACTGGTTTACGGTAGGCATTCAACCTTCCCTCTTTGTAATGCGTATCAAAGCGCTAGGCACTTCGGCACAAATCTCGTATCTTCGCCCGTCAGGGCCGTTTCAGCGCCATGCTCATGCACGAATTCGGGCAAATAAACCACCGAATGGGTGGTTGCCCGAATAAAAGCAGAGGAAGCCCCAAAGGCTTCATGCGAGCGGCAAATTGCATTTCGATCGTAAAACGAACCCTGTTTGAGATGATCTCCAGAGCGTGTCGCTCCGAAACGGCCAATCTCACATCGGCTCAGATGGGCAGCTGATACTGTGTCCCCGGGCTTTCGTCAAGCCTGAAGCCACAATATTATTAAGCTTTGCAGCGATTGCAGGCTCTTGCGGGCCTGAATGTAAGATAGTTTCGCCGGACGCGCATTATTTCAAGCAATATTTCGTATCTTGCACAGGGATTGCACGGCGTTCGGTGACTTGGCGCACCCATTTGTCTATTCTGGACGTCAAATCGCAGAATCAGGAACATTTCAATGTCTTCATCACCAGCCGAGTCGAAAACTGTTCATCTCATCGTTGCCGATGTCTGGAAAGACAAGGACAACGAGCCGCGCCAGGTTCACCTGCTGCTGATGAACGACGATGCCGACGGGTTGGTGGAACTGGCGCTGAAGATCCTCGCCAATTCCGGCTATGAGGAAGCCGAGCTTCTGGAGATCGGTACCTTGACCGAAGAGCCCGAAGAAGAACCCCACCTTTCCGCCTGGAAGACCGCCCTCACCGGCCAGGCGGCGCTAATCGAGTTCAACGAGTAGGGATTGGCTTTCTCGTCATACGTTCAATCATATCTACCCGCAGTCTACGGTTGAGCTGATGGCATGCCGTACCAGCTCTGTGCGCCTCGGCGGATGACGCACATTTGAGCTCTGCACCAAAGGGTTTGATTTTTGGCTAACTCAAATCGATCCCTGCACGGCTTTCACACGAAAAGACTCAAATCCCATACAAGAACGGCCAAAACCGACACAAGAAATGCCGATTCTGGCGCGAGAAACTCTATCGTAAGTAGCACTTTAGTTGTGCTCGATTGAGACCGGCATAAGAAAAGGCCGCCGCGGATTGCTCCGCGGCGGCCTTTTGGTTTGGTGTTGGCGACCCGCTTATTCGGCCGGCTGGCCTGTCATGTCCGTCAGCATCGGGCCGGCTTTCGCGGCGCTTGCTCCGGCTTCCTTGCGGCGCTCGTCGATGATCAACTCGTCGCGGGCTCCGGCAATGCGGCGGATCTGCTTGACCGTTCCGCCGGTACCTGCCGGGATCAGACGTCCAACGATGACGTTCTCCTTCAGGCCCTGCAGAGCATCCATCTTGCCGGCAACAGCGGCTTCCGTGAGGACGCGCGTTGTTTCCTGGAAGGACGCTGCCGAGATGAACGACGGGGTCTGAAGCGAGGCCTTGGTGATGCCGAGCAGCACCGGAGTGCCGTAGCCTGGCTTCTTGCCATCCTCTTCCAAACGCTCGTTAATTTCGTCCAGTTCGATCCGGTCGACGTGATCGCCAGGAATGAAGCCGGTGTCGCCTGACTCGGTGATCTCGACCTTCTGCAGCATCTGACGAACAATCACTTCGATGTGCTTGTCGTTGATCAGAACGCCCTGCAGACGATAGACTTCCTGGATTTCGTTGACGAGGTAGGAAGCCAAAGCCTCCACGCCCTTGATCGCCAGGATGTCGTGCGGTGCAGGATTGCCGTCGAGAATATAGTCACCCTTTTCAATGGCATCGCCGTCCTGAAGATGGAAAGGCTTGCCCTTGGGGATCAGATACTCGACTGGCTCCACGGTTTCGTCGTTGGGCTCGATGACGATGCGGCGCTTGTTCTTGTAGTCGCGGCCGAAACGAACCGTACCATCGATTTCGGCGATGATAGCGTGGTCCTTTGGACGACGGGCTTCGAACAGTTCCGCAACGCGCGGCAGACCACCGGTGATGTCCTTGGTCTTGGCGCTTTCCATCGGAATACGGGCTAGAACGTCGCCCGCCTTCACATGCGAACCGGGCTCGACCGACAAGATCGATTCCACTGACAGCTGGAAGCGGGCATCGCCGCCCTTTGCCAGTTTCAGAACCTTGCCGTTCTTGTCCTTGACGACGATCGCAGGCTTCAGATCTGAACCGCGCGGTGTCGAGCGCCAGTCGATAACCACGCGCTTGGTGATACCGGTGGACTCGTCCGTCGTTTCCGTAACCGAAAGACCATCGACCATGTCTTCGAATTCGACATGACCTTCCACTTCCGTCATGACCGGGCGGGTATAGGGGTCCCACTCTGCAACACGCTGGCCGCGCTTAACATTGTCGCCATCATCGACATAGATGCGCGAACCGTAGGTGACGCGGTGTGTTGCGCGTTCCTTGCCGGTCGCATCGACAATGACAACAGCCATGTTGCGGCCCATGACGACCAGATGGCCATCCGAGTTGCGCACCACGTTGCGGTTGCGGATCTGCACCGTGCCTTCATAGCTGGCTTCGAGGAACGACTGATCGACAACCTGCGCAGTACCACCAAGGTGGAACGTACGCATCGTCAACTGCGTGCCTGGCTCGCCGATGGACTGAGCAGCGATAACGCCGACAGCCTCACCCTGGTTGACCGGGGTACCACGGGCCAGATCGCGGCCGTAGCACTTGGCGCAGATGCCGCCACGGGTCTCACAGGTGAGCGCCGAACGGATGCGGATCGACTGAACACCGGCCTTTTCAATGGCATCGATATCGAACTCGTCGATGATGTTGCCACCCTTGACAAGCACGTCACCCGAAACCGGATGCAGGATGTCTTCGAGTGCCGTACGGCCGAGGACGCGCTGGCCGATGGTCGCAACAACCTGACCGGCATCGACGATCGGCTGCATTGTGAGGCCCGTTGTCGTGCCGCAATCAACCGAGATGACGATGCAATCCTGCGCCACGTCAACGAGACGGCGTGTCAGATAGCCGGAGTTGGCCGTCTTCAAGGCGGTGTCGGCAAGACCCTTACGGGCACCGTGGGTCGAGTTGAAGTACTCGTTCACGGTCAGGCCTTCCTTGAAGTTCGAAATGATCGGCGTTTCGATGATCTCGCCCGAAGGCTTGGCCATCAGACCGCGCATACCGCCCAGCTGGCGCATCTGGTTCGGCGAACCACGAGCACCCGAGTGCGACATCATGTAGATCGAGTTCATCTGCTTCTGGCGGCCAGTAACAGGATCGAACTCGACGGCCTTGATGCGCGCCATCATTTCGTCGGCGACCTTCTCGGTGCACTTGCCCCAAGCATCGACGACCTTGTTGTACTTCTCGCCCTGAGTGATCAGGCCATCATTGTACTGCTGTTCATATTCCGTTGCCAAAGCTTCGGTTTCAGCAACCAGCTTCGCCTTGGTTTCCGGAATGACCATGTCGTCCTTGCCGAACGAGATACCGGCACGGCAAGCATGACCGAAGCCAAGCTGCATGATGCGATCGCAGAAAATGACCGTCTCTTTCTGTCCGCAATGGCGATAGACCGTGTCGATCATCTTGGAGATGTTCTTCTTGGTCATTTCCTGGTTGCAGATGTCGAAAGGCACGTTGTGGTGCTTCGGCAAAAGCTCACCGATGATCATGCGGCCAGGAGTGGTCTCATAGATCTTCGACGTCGGCTTGCCGTCAGCATCGATGCTCTTGAAGCGGCCCTTGATCTTGGTATGCAGGGTCACTGCACCGCTGCCGATAGCATGGTGAAGTTCGCCCATATCGGCAAAGGCCATGCCCTCGCCCGGCTCCTTCGCCGCAACGATCGACAGATAGTACAGGCCGAGGACCATGTCCTGCGACGGAACGATGACCGGCAGACCGTTTGCAGGGTGCAGGATGTTGTTCGTCGACATCATCAGAACGCGGGCTTCAAGCTGCGCTTCCAGAGAAAGCGGAACGTGGACAGCCATCTGGTCGCCGTCGAAATCCGCATTGAAAGCGGTACAGACGAGCGGATGCAGCTGGATTGCCTTGCCTTCGATAAGGATGGGTTCGAACGCCTGGATGCCAAGACGGTGCAGCGTCGGAGCACGGTTCAACAGGACCGGATGCTCGCGGATGACTTCATCGAGAATATCCCAGACTTCCGGCTTTTCCTTCTCAACCAGCTTCTTCGCCTGCTTGACGGTCGAGGAATAACCCTTTGCGTCGAGACGGGCATAGATGAACGGCTTGAACAGCTCGAGCGCCATCTTCTTTGGCAGACCGCACTGATGCAGCTTCAGCTCCGGACCGGTCACGATAACCGAACGGCCGGAATAGTCGACGCGCTTGCCGAGCAGGTTCTGACGGAAGCGGCCCTGCTTGCCCTTGAGCATGTCGGACAGCGACTTCAGCGGGCGCTTGTTGGCACCGGTGATGACACGGCCACGACGACCGTTGTCAAACAACGCATCAACCGATTCCTGAAGCATGCGCTTCTCGTTACGGATGATGATGCCAGGAGCGCGCAGTTCGATCAGGCGCTTCAGACGGTTGTTGCGGTTGATAACGCGGCGATAAAGGTCGTTGAGGTCGGACGTCGCAAAACGCCCGCCATCCAGCGGAACCAGCGGGCGCAGGTCCGGCGGGATCACAGGAACGATCTTCATGATCATCCATTCCGGACGG
The DNA here is from genome assembly GCF_025452195.1 of Phyllobacterium zundukense. Taxonomy (NCBI): domain Bacteria; kingdom Pseudomonadati; phylum Pseudomonadota; class Alphaproteobacteria; order Hyphomicrobiales; family Phyllobacteriaceae; genus Phyllobacterium; species Phyllobacterium zundukense. Next base: position 3,243,507 of record NZ_CP104973.1, read on the forward strand.
TTACCCGATTCCAGGAAGTTCTCGACGATCTTCAGACGCTTCATGAGCTTCTTCTGCTTCAGATCGGACGTCGTTGTTGCGAGTTCCTCGCGCAGGTCGCCGGCGATCTTTTCCAGATCCATCGAAGCCAGAAGTTCATGAATAGCCTCGGCACCGATCAGTGCGGTGAAGGAATCCTCACCATACTCATCGACCGCGATCATGTATTCTTCTTCCGAAAGAAGCTGATGCTCCTTCAGGGCAGTCAGGCCCGGCTCGGTCACGATATAGTTCTCGAAATAGAGAACGCGCTCAATGCCCTTCAAGGTCATGTCGAGCAAAGTGCCGATACGGCTAGGCAGAGACTTCAGGAACCAGATGTGCGCAACCGGAGCTGCGAGTTCGATATGGCCCATACGCTCACGGCGAACACGTGACAGCGTGACTTCCACACCGCACTTTTCGCAGATGATGCCCTTGTATTTCATGCGCTTGTACTTGCCGCACAAGCATTCATAGTCCTTGATCGGCCCGAAGATCCGAGCACAGAAAAGACCATCCCGCTCAGGCTTGAAAGTGCGGTAGTTGATCGTCTCCGGCTTCTTGATCTCACCGTATGACCAGGACAGAATCTTCTCAGGGCTGGCGATCGATATCCGGATGGAATCGAATGCCTGCACAGGCACCTGAGGATTGAAAAGATTCATGACCTCTTGGTTCATGCCGTTTCTCCATGGGGCAAAGAGTGCCCTCTACTTGCGATGGATATCCGCCGCCGCGGGTCCATCTAGATCAAATGCCGCTTCCTCAGCGGCCCGAACTGGTCGGGTGCGCGAGCATTGCCGCGCACCCTTCCCATTTTACTCTGCAGCGTCAGGCAATGCCTGCTGTTGCTGTTCTTGGGCACGAGTATCGTCCAGCTCGACATTGAGACCGAGCGAGCGCATTTCCTTGACGAGAACGTTGAAGCTCTCCGGAATGCCGGCTTCGAAAGTATCGTCGCCACGGACGATTGCTTCGTAAACCTTCGTGCGACCGGCGACGTCGTCGGACTTGACCGTAAGCATTTCCTGCAGCGTGTAAGCTGCACCGTATGCTTCCAGGGCCCAGACCTCCATTTCACCGAAGCGCTGACCGCCGAACTGGGCTTTACCACCCAGTGGCTGCTGCGTAACGAGTGAGTAAGGTCCGATCGAACGGGCGTGGATCTTGTCATCGACCAGATGGTGCAGCTTCAGCATATAGATGTAGCCGACAGTCACCTGACGATCGAAAGTCTCACCCGTACGTCCGTCATAAAGCGTCGACTGACCCGAAGAATGCAGGCCCGCCTGTTCCAGCATCACATTGATGTCCGGTTCATGCGCACCGTCAAACACCGGCGTTGCAATCGAAACGCCACGCTTCATCTGTTCGCCAAGACGAATGATGCTCTCATCGTCATAGTTGCGAACCGGCTCGTTGCGGTCATTGTCCGGAATGATCGATTCAATCGTCATTCTCAGCGGTGCAATGTCGCCCTGTTCACCCTGTGCGTGCTGTGCCTTGTAGGCCTCGATCAGTTCCCCGATCTTCCTGCCCATACCGGCGCAAGCCCAGCCCAGATGCGTTTCGAGGATCTGCCCGACATTCATGCGGCTTGGCACGCCAAGCGGGTTGAGCACGATGTCGACATGCGTTCCGTCTTCAAGGAACGGCATATCCTCAACAGCGGCGATACGCGAAACAACGCCCTTGTTGCCGTGACGGCCAGCCATCTTGTCGCCTGGCTGGATCTTGCGCTTCACAGCGACAAAGACCTTGACCATCTTCATGACGCCTGGAGGCATCTCGTCGCCGCGCTGAACCTTTTCGACCTTGTCCATGAAACGCTGCTCGAGCAATTTCTTGGAGTCATCGTACTGGTTGCGCAGAGCTTCGATTTCGCCCTGGATCTTCTCGTCCTCGACAGCAAACTGCCACCACTGGGAACGCGGGTATTCGCCCATGACGTCCTGTGTAACGACAGTGCCCTTCTTGAACGCCTTCGGTCCGGCAACAGCAGACTTGCCATCGAGAACGTCGGCCAGACGGCCATAGACGTTGCGGTCAAGGATCGCCTGTTCGTCGTCGCGGTCCTTGGCCAAACGCTCGATTTCCTCGCGTTCGATCGCCATCGCGCGTTCGTCCTTCTCAACGCCGTGGCGATTGAAAACGCGAACTTCCACAACGGTACCGTAGGTCCCGGGCGGCATGCGCATCGAGGTATCACGTACGTCCGAAGCCTTCTCACCGAAGATGGCTCGCAGAAGCTTCTCTTCCGGGGTCATCGGGCTTTCGCCCTTCGGTGTGATCTTGCCGACGAGGATATCACCCGGCTGAACTTCGGCGCCGATATACACAATGCCGGCTTCGTCCAGGTTCTTCAGCGCTTCTTCCGAAACGTTCGGAATGTCGCGCGTGATTTCTTCCGGTCCGAGCTTCGTGTCGCGAGCCATGACTTCGAACTCCTCGATATGGATCGAGGTGAAGACGTCATCCGAAACGATCTTTTCAGAAAGAAGGATGGAATCTTCGTAGTTGTAGCCATTCCACGGCATGAACGCGACGAGCACGTTGCGGCCGAGCGCCAGATCGCCCAGATCCGTCGAAGGACCATCAGCGATGATATCACCCTTCTCGATCCGGTCGCCAACACGAACCAGCGGACGCTGATTGATGCAGGTGTTCTGGTTCGAACGCTGGAACTTCATCAGGCGATAGATGTCGACGCCCGACTTGCCCGGCACCAGATCTTCCGTGGCACGGATAACAATACGGGTCGCATCGACCTGATCGACGATACCAGTACGGCGCGCACCGATCGCGGCGCCGGAGTCGCGAGCAACGACCGGCTCCATGCCCGTTCCAACGAACGGCGCTTCGGCACGAACCAGAGGCACTGCCTGACGCTGCATGTTCGAGCCCATCAGAGCGCGGTTGGCGTCATCGTTCTCAAGGAACGGAATGAGCGCCGCTGCAACCGAAACAAGCTGCTTTGGCGAAACGTCCATCAGATCCACGTTTTCACGCGGCGCCATCAGAACTTCACCCGCATGACGGCAGACAACGAATTCATCCGTGAATGCACCGGAAGCGTCCAGTTCCACATTGGCCTGTGCCACGTGATACTTGGCTTCTTCCATCGCCGACAGATAAACGACATCGTCCGTAACCTTGCCGTCGATGATCTTGCGGTACGGGCTTTCAATAAAGCCGTACTTGTTGACCCGGGCAAAGGTTGCGAGCGAGTTGATCAGACCGATATTCGGACCTTCCGGCGTTTCAATCGGGCAGATACGGCCGTAATGCGTTGGATGAACGTCGCGGACTTCGAAGCCGGCGCGCTCGCGGGTCAAACCGCCAGGTCCCAATGCCGAAAGACGACGCTTGTGCGTGATCTCGGACAGCGGGTTGGTCTGATCCATGAACTGCGAAAGCTGCGAGGAACCGAAGAACTCACGAACGGCAGCAGCTGCCGGCTTCGCGTTGATCAGGTCCTGCGGCATTACCGTGTCGATTTCGATGGACGACATGCGTTCCTTGATGGCGCGCTCCATGCGGAGCAGGCCAACACGGTACTGGTTTTCCATCAATTCGCCGACCGAACGCACACGGCGGTTGCCGAGATTGTCGATGTCGTCGATTTCGCCGCGGCCATCGCGCAGGTCAACCAGCATCTTGACCACAGCCAGGATGTCTTCCTTGCGCAGGATGCGAACAGTGTCTTCCGCATCGAGATCGAGACGCATGTTCATCTTGACGCGGCCAACAGCCGAAAGATCGTAACGCTCACTGTCGAAGAACAACGACTTGAACATTGCTTCGGCGGAGTCGATCGTTGGCGGTTCACCCGGACGCATGACGCGGTAGATGTCGAACAGCGCGTCCTGGCGATTCTCGTTCTTGTCCACGGCAAGGGTGTTGCGAATATACGGTCCGATATTGACATGATCGATATCGAGAATGTTGATCTCGGAAACGCCCGTGTCGAGCAGAACCTTGAGTGTCTTCTCGTCGAGCTCATCGCCGGCTTCGAGATAGACTTCACCCGTCTCCATATTGACGATATCTTCGGCGAGATAAGTGCCGAGCAGATCGTCTTCTGTCGCCTTGATGAACTTCAGGCCTTTTTCAGCAAGCTGCTTGGCACTGCGTGCCGTCAGCTTCTTGCCTGTTTCAAGAACAACCTCGCCCGTGTCGGCATCCACGACGTCCGTAGTAGCCTTGAACCCGCGGAACCGATCCACTGAGAACGGAATACGCCAGGTATCGCCATCGCGGTTGAAGGTGAGCATGTTGTAGAAAGTCGACAGAATCTCTTCCGAATCCATGCCAAGCGCCATCAACAGCGACGTCGCAGGGATCTTGCGGCGGCGGTCTATACGCGCATAGACAACGTCCTTGGCGTCGAATTCGATGTCGAGCCAGGAACCGCGATAAGGGATGACACGCGCGGCAAACAGCAGCTTGCCGGACGAATGCGTCTTGCCTTTGTCGTGGTCGAAGAAGACGCCCGGCGAGCGGTGCATCTGCGATACGATCACGCGTTCCGTGCCGTTTACAATGAACGTGCCGTTATCGGTCATGAGCGGCATATCGCCCATGTAAACGTCTTGTTCCTTGATGTCCTTGATCGACTTCGCGCCTGTATCCTCATCGATATCGAACACGATGAGACGCAGCGTCACCTTCAGTGGCGCAGCATAAGTCAGGTCGCGCTGACGGCATTCGTCAACGTCGAACTTTGGAGCTTCGAACTCGTACTTGACGAATTCGAGCATGGAAGCACCCGAGAAATCCTGGATCGGGAAAACAGACTTGAATACAGCCTGCAGACCTTCATCCAAACGCCCGCCCTTGGGCTCTTCCACCATCAGAAACTGATCGTAGGAAGCTTTCTGAACCTCGATGAGGTTCGGCATCTCTGCGACTTCCGGGATCTTACCGAAAAACTTGCGTACGCGCCTACGACCATTGAAAGAATGGGTCTGAGCCATCGTCGCTCCTCGTCTTTATGCCAGAAACTGGCCTGTTTCTTAAAACCGCTCATGCGGCCCCGTGAACGGGACAAAACCCGTTTCCTGAAAGCATCGAATTGCCATCAGGAAAAGGGTTGAGTACCGGGCCCTCCGTGGAGGGTAGTTGGCGGACAGGTCGCCCTGCCCGCCAATCAGTGCAAGGCTTACTTGAGTTCGACCTTGGCGCCAGCTGCTTCGAGCTGCGCCTTGATCTTGTCAGATTCTTCCTTGTTAACGCCTTCCTTGACTGCCTTGGGAGCAGCTTCAACGAGGTCCTTGGCTTCCTTGAGGCCGAGACCGGTGATAGCGCGGACTTCCTTGATCACGTTGATCTTGTTAGGTCCGGCTTCGGTCAGAACGACGTCGAATTCAGTCTTCTCTTCAACTGCAGCAGCAACTGCACCACCGCCGGCAGCGGCAGCAGCAGCAACCGGAGCAGCAGCAGAAACGCCCCACTTCTCTTCAAGAAGCTTCGAAAGTTCAGCAGCTTCGAGAACAGTCAGGTTGGACAGGTCATCTACGATCTTTGCGAGATCAGTCATTTTGGTATTCCTTTACAAGGTTCGATATATTGACAGCGAGAACGGCCTTATGCCGCTTCGTCCTTCCGGGCATAGGCGCCAAAAACGCGGGCAAGCTGAGCTGCCGGTGCGTTGACGACCTGAGCAATGCGAGAAGCCGGTGTCTGGATCATACCAACCAGCTTTGCGCGCAACTCGTCGAGAGATGGAAGTGCGGCAAGTGCCTTTACCCCATCCGGATCGAGAGTTGTTGCTCCCATCGAACCACCGAGGATGACGAGCTTTTCGTTACCCTTGGCAAATTCAATGGCGATCTTTGGTGCCGCTATCGGATCGTTGGAATAAGCAACGAGTGTCTGACCTGTGAACAGGTCAGCGATGCCTTCCGAATCCGTGCCCTGAAGAGCGATCTTGGCAAGGCGGTTCTTCGCGACTTTAACGGTGCCACCAGCATCACGCATCTTCGAGCGAAGATCGCTCAGTTGCGCAACGGTGAGACCGGTATAGTGGGCCACGACAACTGAACCAGAGTCCTTGAAGACCCCATTCAGCCACGCGACGAATTCGCGCTTTTCCGCTTTTTCCACTGTCTCTCTCCATTTGGCAGAAACGCGAGATTGCGTCACTGCCGGGTTGCCTTTTGCCGCAAGTTTTCAGTCCGAAGACCGAAACCACACAGCACTTGAGGATCCTGTCCCCCCTGCTTCGCCGAGATCGGCTGCAAGCGAAAGGCAACTACGGTTCGAACCTTGTTCATCGGGCCAAGCCCTTTAACCAAAGTTTTTCCACGTCTCATGCGGGTTCTGACGAATTAAGGCGAACCACCCGCAATCTCGGACAGGATAACCGGACTTGCATCCGGTTATCCAGGCCCCGAAGGGCCTGGAATTCTTTTCGTTTCAAACAGCTAAGCTTGAAACTTCAATCAACACTTACGCAATGCGTACTGTTGCTGGATCGATCTTTACGCCAGCACCCATCGTCGATGAAATCGCGACGCGCTTGACGTAGTCACCCTTGGCGCCAGTCGGCTTTGCCTTGGTGACGGCATCGGCGAATGCCTTGATGTTCTCTTCCAGCGCCTTGGCATCGAAGGATGCCTTACCCACGCCGGCGTGAATGATACCGGCCTTCTCGACGCGGAACTCAACTGCACCGCCCTTGGAAGCCTTCACGGCAGCGGCAACATCGGTCGTAACCGTGCCGACCTTCGGGTTCGGCATCATGCCGCGCGGGCCGAGAACCTTACCGAGACGGCCGACGAGCGGCATCATGTCCGGTGTGGCAATGCAGCGATCGAAATCGATCTTGCCGCCATTGACGATCTCGAACAGGTCTTCCGCACCGACGATATCTGCACCGGCAGCCTTGGCTTCATCAGCCTTCGGACCACGAGCAAACACGGCGACGCGAACTGTACGGCCGGTGCCATTCGGCAGATTGACGACACCGCGAACCATCTGGTCCGCATGGCGAGGATCAACGCCGAGGTTCATTGCAACTTCGATCGTCTCGTCGAATTTGGCAACAGCACGTTCCTTGACCATGGCAATTGCCGAGGTCAGGTCATACAGCTTGTTACGGTCAACGCCTTCACGAACTTTCGCTACACGCTTTGATAGTTTTGCCATCGTCTTAGCCCACCACTTCCAGGCCCATCGAACGGGCAGAACCTTCAACCATGCGCATGGCGGCTTCAACGTCCGCTGCGTTCAGGTCTTTCATCTTCGCCTGAGCGATTTCACGCACCTTGTCGCGCGAAATCTTGCCGGCAACGACCTTGCCTGGCTCTTTCGAACCGGACTTCAGGTTTGCGGCCTTCTTGAGGAAGTAAGACACCGGCGGCGTCTTCATCGCAAATGTGAAGGACTTGTCCTGATAATATGTAATCACGACCGGAATGGGCGAACCCTTTTCCAGTTCCTGCGTGGCCGCATTGAAGGCCTTGCAGAATTCCATGATGTTGATGCCACGCTGACCAAGTGCCGGTCCGATCGGCGGGGACGGTGTTGCCGATCCTGCCGAAACCTGCAGCTTGAGCTGGCCTGCTACTTTCTTAGCCATAACTTCCTGCCTTTAATCAAAGTGCCGGATAACCGGCGGTTGCAGTTTGGTGGTGCGGATCGAACGCCCGGCTAAAGGCTGCCTTACCTCCCACCATTTTGCCGCTGACGCAGCAGGCGACTTCAGAAAGCCGCCGATTGATCAGACTTTTTCAACCTGACCAAATTCCAGATCGACCGGCGTAGCCCGGCCAAAAATCGAAACCTCTACCTTGAGGCGCGAACGCTCTTCGTCGACTTCCTGCACAGTGCCGTTGAACGATGCGAACGGACCATCGGCAACACGAACACTTTCGCCAATCTCGAACGAGATCGAAGCTTTTGGACGCTCGACACCCTCCTGAACCTGCATCAGGATGCGGTCGGCTTCCTTATCGGAAATCGCAATCGGCTTGTTGTCCGAACCAAGGAACCCTGTCACCTTCGGCGTGTTCTTGATCAGATGATAAGCATCATCCGTCAGATCGGCACGAACCAGGACATAACCCGGAAAGAACTTGCGCTCGGCATCGACCTTGCGGCCACGGCGCACTTCGACCACCTTTTCGGTCGGCACGAGAATCTTCTCAAAAAGATGCGACAGACCCTTCTGTCTTGCCTTTTCTTCGATCGACTCGGCGACCTTCTTTTCAAAGTTCGAATAGGCGTGAACGATATACCAGCGCGCGGTCATTGCTATTTCCCAATCCCGATTTTCTTGTCAGCCTGCGTTAACGACCAAGACCGAGAATCATATCGATTCCGTATGCCATCAACTGATCAGCTGCGAAAAAGAAAATCGCAGCAAAAAACGCCATTACCATCACCATCGCGGTGGAAATGAGCGTTTCGCGACGCGAAGGCCATGTGACCTTTGCGGTTTCAGCGCGCACTTGCTGAAAAAAAGTTATTGGATCTCGTTTTGGATGCCATTTACCGCTCGTGCATGTCATGTTGCTGTAAACATGCTGTGCTGCAACTTAAACAACACCATCTGTCCACACCATTGCGGCCCGTAAAGCTGATCGTTCAGCTCCACGCACCGCGTGTCTGTTAAGCCTACATAGAACCGATTCCGGTAAAACACAAGGCCCCCGGATTCGTTTCTTTCCAAACATCCGCCCGTTGCACCATCCAATCGTGCACCGGCAGACTATGTGTTGGCAGGGGAGACAGGATTCGAACCTGCGACCTACGGTTTTGGAGACCGCCGCTCTACCAACTGAGCTACTCCCCTATGTTCGGGGCGTACATTCCACAAAGCGGAGAGCTTTTCAAGTCCCAAAGGTATGATCAAGGTGTCATTGACAAACTTCTCGGACTGATCCCACTGCCGAGACGCTCCATTGCACTCAATTCAATGCAGTTTGCAGGTTTTGGCTCTTGTGCGCAGGTGCTCGCGCTGGAGAAATCACCCACATCGCCGGGACCGGTTATCATTCGAAAATTTGACAATTCATCACGGTCCAGAATGGAAATATCGCTTGCCGGAATTGAAAGCATTTTAGCGACAATGCCAGCGTCGACACCCATTTCATTGAAGTAACCATTGAGTCGTTTGCGATAACCTTTGGATAATTCGGTTGTCTTGTACGTTCCGGTCGATCGACGTCCAATAATTTTCGTATCGACGATTTTCTTTTTGCCTTTTACGATCCGGTAGCGTGTCTGATATTTTACCATCGTTTTGGTAACTGTGGTGGTGATCTGGTGGACACCGAGCTCTGCCCACAAACCGACAAAACGCTTCGTGCCGCCGGCAACGATAAACGGGCAAGCTGACATGCAAGCCGCCCAACCGGGATAGGCAAAGCCGGCATAGGCGCCATCGGAATATTTTGGCTTGCACCCCTTCTGATCAGGATCACATTCATAGAAACTGGTTTTCCCCACCGCAATGTCGAGTCCTCGCTTTCGGATCAAACGCCCTATTTCCATGGCCGCGTCCACCACACCGCCATTCGATCTCGATCACAATGGGCAATCGCCGCTTGCCTAGCTGTCGCAGGACCTTGCGCAATCTTGAGGGGCTATCCGCTGTAATCGTACCTGAGGCCGCTATCCACTCGGGACAGGCTGGTTCGCAGCTTGCGGAAGCGTTCCGCACGATAGCAAATCGCATCGTCTGATCGGTAAGCTTGAAGGGCTTGGGAGCCTTGTCCGGGGTCGAAAGCTTTGCTGGAGCATATGGCTCAGAAGGTGCAGCACTTTTTGCGGGGAGATCGGGTAATCGAACCGGCGCGTAGGGTACAGAAGAAGCACCGCTACTCTTGGGGAGATCCGGAAGCCGGACGGGCGTATAGGGCTCAAAAAGCACTACGCCATTTTTTGGAGGCCGAACCTGCTTATGGGGACGATTGGTCTCGGAGGGTACGAAGGAGCGTCCCAAGAGACCGCCAGGCGTATAAGGGCGGCTGATATTTCCTGGTGTGGTAAAGCCCGGCTGATCCTCCGCCACGGCAGCACCCGCCGGCGCCGTGGCAATGTATTGCAGAACAGGGATCATCAGGAAGACGAGGCAGAACAACGCGTAGCGATATTTAACGGGTACTATCTGGAACACTCTAACTCCGCGAAATATCTGGACTGGCTTTGCGCCAATTAGATACCAGAAGTTGTAACGGAGTGAAGTTAGACTTTGGTGCTAAGTCCAGGATGAAAAAGGGCGGCCCGATGGACCGCCCTTCCCGATTCTAAAGATCAGAAAGTCTTATTCAATAATCGACGAGACGATGCCAGCACCGACGGTGCGGCCACCTTCACGGATAGCGAAGCGCAGCTTCTCTTCCATGGCGATCGGCACGATCAGCGTCACATCGACTGCGATGTTGTCGCCGGGCATGACCATTTCCGTGCCTTCCGGCAAAGTCACAACACCCGTCACGTCGGTCGTGCGGAAGTAGAACTGCGGACGGTAGTTGGAGAAGAATGGCGTGTGACGGCCACCTTCATCCTTCGTCAGGATATAGGCTTCTGCCTTGAACTTGGTGTGCGGCTTGACCGAACCGGGCTTGGCAAGGATCTGGCCGCGCTCGACGTCTTCACGGCCAACGCCGCGGATCAGCGCACCGATATTGTCGCCGGCCTGGCCCTGGTCGAGCAGCTTGCGGAACATCTCGACACCGGTCACCGTCGTCTTCGTCGTCGGCTTGATGCCGATGATCTCGACTTCTTCACCCACCTTGACGATACCGCGTTCAACGCGGCCCGTCACAACCGTACCACGGCCGGAGATCGAGAAAACGTCTTCGATCGGCATCAGGAACGGCAGGTTGATCGGACGCTCTGGCGTCGGAATGTACTTGTCGACTTCCGCCATCAGGGCACGTACGGCGTCTTCGCCGATTTCCTTGTTCGAATCTTCGAGTGCAGCCAAAGCCGAACCCTTGACGATCGGAATATCGTCGCCGGGGAAATCATACTTCGACAAAAGCTCGCGCACTTCGAGCTCGACGAGTTCCAGAAGCTCGGCATCGTCAACCTGGTCGACCTTGTTCAGGAACACGACGATCGCCGGAACGCCAACCTGACGGGCAAGCAGGATGTGCTCGCGGGTCTGCGGCATCGGGCCGTCGGCAGCCGAAACAACCAGGATCGCGCCATCCATCTGCGCCGCGCCGGTGATCATGTTCTTCACATAGTCGGCGTGGCCGGGGCAATCGACGTGCGCATAGTGACGGGCTGGCGTCTCATATTCGACGTGTGCCGTCGAAATGGTGATGCCGCGCGCCTTTTCTTCCGGCGCTGCGTCAATCTGGTCGTACGGCTTGTACTCACCGAAATACTTCGTAATCGCGGCCGTCAACGACGTCTTGCCATGGTCAACGTGACCAATCGTGCCAATGTTGACGTGCGGCTTGTTACGTTCAAACTTGCTCTTAGCCATAACTGTCGTTCTCTCGTCATCACAACCGGTCTAGGGCCGGCACCATGTTTGTAGCTCAGACGAGACAGCGCGCCGTCCGTCAGCAAATCTGGAGCGGGTAGCGGGAATCGAACCCGCATATTCAGCTTGGAAGGCTGCTGCTCTACCACTGAGCTATACCCGCATATCTCGCTGATCCGTGCCTCCTTCTGGACGGGGCAGAATACAGCAACACATAGATAGCGCATAACTGTTCCAAAACCGAATCGGGCTTTGGCCTATGCGCCAGGCGGTCGGTTCCGGCAGTGGTGGAGGAGGTTGGATTCGAACCAACGTAAGCCAAGCTAACGGATTTACAGTCCGTCCCCTTTAACCACTCGGGCACTCCTCCGGTCACTGCCGATGGAACCGCGCCATTTGGCACTCTGCAGACAACTTTCCGGACGTTGTATCCAGGCCGCTGCTTGCGGAGGGCCTTATGCCGACTAGCCTCCGTGGTGTCAACACTTCCCTGCAGAAAATGAACGGCTTGTGGAAATAGACTAAAGAAATATGACGGCGGAGCAACCGGTGCGCGCATTTTCCGCCAAAAGCATATATCGCCCGGCGCCATGAAAGGTTATATGTCGCGCCATGGCCGATCAAAAACCCACCCATACACAAAAAGATTCACACTACGCGACGCTACGTCGTCAGTTCCGCGATCAAAAGGCCGGGGGACCGCCGCAGCAGGCCGAACGCGCCTCACGACCAGCTGTCAGCGGCACGCCTGCGCCGGAAGGACTCGTACGGCTTTACGGCCTGCATACGGTGCGTGCAGCGCTGGACAATCCCGCCCGCAAGATCAAGCGGATGCTCGTTACCAAAAACGCGCTGGACCGGCTGGAGATCACCGATACCGACGCCCTGCCCTTCGACGTTGACATCGTCGAGCCTCGCGCCATCGACAGGGAGACCGGCTCCGACGCGGTGCATCAGGGCGTGATGATCGAAGCTCAACCGTTGAAGCCGCAATCGCTAAAGGCGCTGCAGGCCAGCTCGCTGCTGCTCATTCTTGATCAGGTGACCGATCCGCACAATGTCGGCGCTATCATGCGCTCGGCTGTCGCCTTCGGTGCCGGTGCCATTATCACGACGGCTCGCCACAGCCCGCAAGAATCGGGTGTTCTGGCCAAAGCCGCGTCTGGCGCCCTCGAACTCATCCCGCATGTCGAGGTACGAAATCTCGCTGACGCCATCGCCGAGTTGCATGAAATCGGCTTCACGACCATCGGCCTTGATTCGGAAGGCCCGCTGGAGCTGGAAAACACGATGTCCAATGGCCGGATCGCCCTGGTGCTTGGCGCCGAAGGCAGAGGCCTGCGGCAGAAAACACGTGAAACCGTCACGCACCTTGCGCGGCTTGATATGCCCGGCGCGATCAAATCGCTGAATGTATCGAACGCAGCGGCCATTTCGCTTTATGCAGCGCAACGCTTCTTGACCAGCAAAGATTGAAGGGACGTGGATAACGGGGCCAGGTATTTATTTCTGGCAAATGATATTTTTCATTTTACAGACGGAAGGTTTGTGCTAATCGGACGCCGCTGCCCTTGTAGCTCAGTTGGTAGAGCATCTGATTTGTAATCAGAGGGTCGGGAGTTCGAGTCTCTCCGGGGGCACCATATTCTTTCTACGTATTATTGTTTTTGTTGCCTTTTCGAAAAATCGTCAAGTTGCATCCTCCTATCAATTTACCAGAATAAGATCGGATGAGTGTTCGACACCGCTAGATCACCGTCGTATTTCCAGCAGAAAAGCAGGACCACAATGGCCATCTGGCACCATCGCGACTAACCGGCTCGCCCCCGTATGTAGCTGTGTCCGCAGTCGGAGCTCTCACCATCACTGGCTACGGAGGAATCGGCACTGCATTTGCGCCTTGCGGAAATCATTCCACTTCGAGCAGCTGGCACGTCGAGTAAAGTTCAAGCTCTACTGCTGCAATCCCATCTGAAGGTCCATTCTTATCTCCCGATCGACCGACTGGAGCCTTTTAAAGATGCTGTAGCGTATTTCGTGGACCCTCTTGAGTGTGCCTTGGACGGGCTCGAAGACTCGCGAGATCCTTGACATGGTAGCCATCGCATCGGCCAGGTTCGCGCGATGACCAGAAGCCACCGCGGCCAGCATGGCCGAGCCGAGCAGAACAGGTTCAGGGTTGTCAATTGCCGCCACCCGGACACCTGTAGCGTCAGCCAACAACTGCCTGACGAGGTCGCTTTGCGCCGCGCCGCCGCTTGCCATGATCAGGTCGATCGGAATTCCATCTTCGCCCAATTTGACCAGAAGCTGTTTGAGCCCGTAGCAGATTCCGCAGAGCCCGGCGATGTACAAAGCGACGAGGTCGGGTATTCCCGCATCAAGGCTCAAACCAGCTAGGACTGCGCGTGCATCCGGATCGGCGTTTGGCGATCTGTTTCCCAGAAATTCCGGAACGACATGGATCCGATGTGCCAGAGCCATAACGTCCTCTGGTTTGCTGCACATTTTGGACGCCTCTGCGTCGAGCCAACCGACAAGCGATGTCCCGGCCGCTTCGGCAAGCTCGGTAACCGATGCCGACGCTGGATGCATCGCCACGAGGTGGTCGATCGCAGCGCCGGCGGCCGATTGTCCGCCTTCGTTGAGCCAAAGACCCGGGATCATGGCGGAGAAGTATGGCCCCCATACGCCATCTACGAACACGGGCTCTTGGCTGGAAGCCATGGAACAAGCCGAGGTGCCGAAGATGTAGGCAAGACGGCGTTCGATGTCCGAGGTTACCCCCTCGCCGGCTGCCCCTAAAGTCCCGAGGCCGCCGGCATGCGCATCGATCAGAGATGCGGCGACGGCGGTCCCCGGATGCAATCCCAATTCAACAGCGGCCGTTTCAGTCAAACCGGAAGCCAGCGCTGCACCCGGCTGCGCGATCTCGGTTCCAATTCTGGCGAAATTCTCCGCAACCAGTTCCTCCAAACCGATCTTGTTGAAATAGTCCGGGTCCCAGCGATTTTCGTGGGCAAGATAGGTCCATTTGCACGTGACTGTGCAGGTGGAGCGCGTCAACGAGCCGGTTGCCCGCCATGTCAGATAATCGGCGAGGTCGAAAAAGTGCTCGGCTGCAGCAAACGAGTCCGGAAGATTGCGCTTCAACCACAAAAGTTTCGGCGTCTCCATTTCGGGTGAAATACGACCACCTACGTATTTCAGGACTTCGTGCCCGCCGGCGTTGATCTCTTCTGCTTCGCCAGCGGCACGGTGGTCCATCCAGACAATGATGTTTCGCGTCGGATCGCCTGAACTTCCGACCGCAACCGGGGAGCCATCCGCCGCGACGGCGACGAGCGAGCATGTGGCGTCGAAACCCACACCTCTGACGTCGGCCGGATTGACGCCAGAAGCCGCCACTGCCTCCCTCACGCTTGCCGACACTGCATTCCAGATATCTTCGCTCGATTGCTCGACGACGTCGCCTGCCTCTTGCCAGATGTTGATCGGGCGCTTCGCCACGGCCAGCAGAGTCCCGTCCTGGTCAAAGACCCCCGCGCGAGCGCTGCCGGTTCCGACGTCGACACCGATAAAGTGTGCGGCCATCTTCACAAGTCCGAACTGAAGGGCAGAATGACCAAATCGCGTATGGTGACGTTGCGCGGTCTGGACAACATGAACAGCACTGCCTCCGCCACTTCGCTCGCTTCCATCAGCCCTCCCGCCGCAATCGCGTCGTCGAGCTTCTCCTTGGGCCAGTCGCTAATCAAAGCGGTAATTACCGGGCCTGGCGCTACCGCACCGACCCGGATGCCGTGCTTTGTAACTTGGCGTCGCACCGTATGGACGAATGCTTGCACCGCATATTTTGAGGCAGTGTAGATCGGCTCCCCTACCACCGGAACCAGGCCGGCAATGGAGCTGGTCATGATGATATCGCCGGTTTTGCGCTCCACCATATGAGGCAGCACGGCTTGGACCGAACGGAATGCAGCATTGATATTGAGGTTGAGCATTCGGTCCCAGGCGTCCGGGTCTCCCTCCACAACTTCCCCGCCCACGTAAGAGCCGGCATTGGCGTGGAAGATATCGAGATGCCCGAACTTCTCCAGGATACGTGGCAGCATTGTCGAAACTTCGGCCGGCTTCGTCAGGTCGACGACCACGGGATAGGCTTGTGGCCCCAATTCGGAACATAATTTGTTCAAGGTGTCCTCTGCCCTGTCAACGAGGGCGACATTGACTCCTTCGCGCAGCAAATATTTGGCACATTCGAGGCCGATTCCAGAGGCTGCCCCGGTAATGGCTGCGACCTTTCCTGACAGTTCCTGTTTCATGGCAAACCTTACTTGTTAGAATGTTGCATCAAGCGCGACCGTGGGAAACTCTCGACCGGCGCGCCAAAGAGTCGACGATGACGGCGATTGCAAGGACACCGCCTGTGATCATGTACCGAAGAGAAGATGACAGATCGAGAAGCGTCAGGCCGTTGGCGATCGACTGGATCACGATGATGCCTAGCAGCGCCGAGTAGGCATTACCGCGGCCGCCGAACAAACTTGTTCCACCGATGACAGCCGCTGCTATCGCATTCAGATTGACGTCGCCGGTGCCGGCTTGCTGGCTTGCAGACGCCAGACGGGAGGCCGAAAGCACGCCGCCGAGTGCCGCCAACATCGAGCAGAGCACGAAGGCGCTGGCGTAGATGCGCCGGACGTTGATGCCGGCACGGCGAGCAGCCTCGCGGTTTCCGCCAACCGCTGTCATAGAGCGGCCCCACTGTGTCCGCGTCAACGCATAGTTCATCAGCATCACCAGTCCCACGAAAAGACCGAACATCCAGGGAATACCGCGATCCTGATTCAAGTAGAGGACGATGATTTCCAGCACCAATGTTGTGGCGGCAGCGCGAAGGACAATGCTTCCCAGCGACGGTGCTGATAGATTGGCTTCGCGGCGACGAGAAATCGTGCGAACGCCCGTCCAGAGCATCACCACGCCGGGGACCACAGCCAGGACATGGGCCAAAAGGCGGGGCATCACCAACATCTGCCCGAAATTCACCATGGCTGACCCATACGGCAGGTTGATCGAGCCGGTGGAGCCGAGAATATAAAGCTGCATCCCCAGGACCGCCAGCAAACCGGAAAGCGTCGCCACGAAGCTTGGCATGCCCAAGCGATTGTATAAGAGCGCATAAAGCGACCCGATGAGGCCCCCGACGGCAACGGCGGCGAGGATGGCCAGGGCAACCGGCCAACCCTGGTTGACCCACAGCGTGCCAACAATGGCCGAGGCAAAGCCGCTGATCGATCCTACAGACAGATCGATCTCTCCTACCATAAGGACGCACACGATACCGAGTGCGATGACGCCGACTGTGGAGCAGTCGAACAGCAGGTTCACGAGATTGTTGCTCGACAGAAATATCGGATTGAGGCTTGCAAATACGGTCCATATCAACGCCAGTCCGACCACGACCGGGAGCGAACCAAGGTCACCCGACCGCACGCGGTCGATGAAGCCGCGGACGGCACCGCCGATACCCGCTTCGTGCTTCAGACGCTCGTCGCTGCGATCCAACATTGTGGCTGGGAGCGCATTGTCTTTGACGTTGCCCGTCATGGCCGTCCCCCTTCAGAAAGCTGCTGCCCGGCGTGACGCCGCTCTTCCCTTCGCGTGACGGAATTGTCGACGGCGCCGGTGATAGCACCGACCAGTTCCTGGTTCGTCGCATCAGGATAGAACACGCCATTGTTGCGCCCAAGCCTCAGGACGACGATCCGGTCGGCAACGGCACGGACATCTTCCATGTTGTGGCTGATCATGATGACGGCGAGGCCGCGATCCCGTACTCTTTCGATCAAGTTCAGTACTTCGGCGGTCTGCGCTACGCCCAAGGCCGCGGTTGGTTCGTCAAGAAGAATAAGTTTCGGTTCGAGCAGTAGCGACCTGGCGATTGCAACGGTTTGGCGCTGTCCCCCGGAGAGCGACGCGATTGGAATGCGGACGCTCGGGATTCGCGCGGAAAGTTCGTTCAGCAACGTCCACGACCTGACTTCCATCGCCGTTTCGTCAAGCTGCATCGGTTTAAGCTCGCGTCCCAGAAAAATGTTGGCGACGACGTCCAGGTTCTCGCACAGCGCGAGGTCCTGGAACACGGTGGCGATGCCGAGATTGAGCGCTGCGCTCGGGTCGGTCATCGTGACGGGCCGGCCGCGGAACGTGATCGTTCCGGCTGTCGGTTGATGCACGCCAGCGAGTATCTTTACCAAGGTTGATTTCCCGGCCCCGTTGTCGCCGACGAGGGCAACAACCTCGCCCGCATGGACATCGAGATCAATGTCGGTAAGAGCCGAAACAGCGCCAAAACTCTTGGAGATGCCTCGCAGGCTAAGCACCATTTCGCCCGCAGGCGTTTTACGGTCAGTGGTTTCGGTCATTCGTGCCATGCCTTTCCGATAGGGCTGGACAAGGGAAGTTCCGGCCGCGTGTACCGCGGCCAGAACTTCCGTTTCATCAATTGATCTTATCCACCAATGCCCAACTTCTTGCATCCCTCGGCATAGCGATCGACGCAAAGCTGTTCGGCTTTCATGATGTTCTTGTCGATGATCTCCGCTTTCAGGTTCTCGGCCGTAACGACGGCGGGAGTGAACAGCTGTGAGGGTGTATCGTACAAAGTGACGTCCGCCTTTGGCGTCTCGCCTGCCAGCAATTTCACTGCAGCGTTGGCTGCTGCAGCCGCGACGATTTCGCTGGGCTTGGAGATCGTGTTGTACTGGTCCCCCGAGATGATCAGCTGGAGCGCTGCAATCGTCGCGTCGTTGCCGGTCACCGGCGGAACCGGATCTACACCAGCTGCCTTCAAAGCTGCTATGGCCCCACCGCCTGTGCCGTCATTCGCGGCGACAATGCCCACGATTTTCTTTCCGAAGCGTGTGACTTGCCCGCTCGTCCATTGCTGCGCTTTTGGCGGAGCCCATTCAGGCGTGTCGTATTCGGCCAGTATCTTATAGCCGCTGTTGTCCAGACCTGCATGAATACCTTTTTTGATCAGTCCCGCCGCAGCGTCGGTCGGGGAGCCGTTGATCTGCAGCACGCCACCGTCCGCAGCAGCCACCCCCTTTGCCTTCAAATGCTCGATCAGTGAATCGGCGATCGCCTTGCCGATGGCTTCATTGTTGAACGAAACGTAGAAGTCGGCCTTTGCGTCCGGAATGGGCCGGTCGTAAGCAATGACCTTGATGCCCTGCGCCTGGGCCTGCTTGACCAGCGACGCCGCCGCCGTTGAGTCGACGGGATCGAGCACAATGACTTTCGCGCCTTGCGAGACGACGGAATTAAATTGCTGTTGCTGACGTGAAGCGTCCGCATCGGCGTTCTGGTAAATTACCTTGCAGTCAGCGCATAGTTTTTTCATTTCGGCCATGAATCCGGGGGCGTCGTGCTCCTCATATCGTGTCGAAGCTTGGTCCGGCATGAGAAAAGCCACTGTAGAGCCGGACTGGGCAAATGCCGACGTTCCCATGAGAAGACCAAGCGCGGCGGCTACGGTCATTTTAATTGCGATTCTCGTCATAGAATTTCTCCCTTATCGTTTGATGATGGTTTTTGCGTTCCCGCTTTCATTCTGAAGCACGTTGATCTTGTGCCATGCCAGCGAACAGGCAAAGCAATCCCGACGGAGTGCAGCTGCGCTCCGTAATTCTCACTGATTTGTTCCTCCCTTTTCCTCCTCCTATGCGGCCTCCACCGCTCTGACGTTCTGTGCCAACAATGTTTTAAAGCGCGAAGGGGCCATCCCCTTTTGCGCCAGGAAATGGCGATTGAAGTTGGAAATATTATTGAAGCCAGCCGCGAAACAAATGTCGGTGATAGTCATCGCGGGCTCGCTCATCAGCAGATGGCATGCGAAATTAATGCGCAGCCGGTTGACGTACTGGACCAGCGCCATGCCGGTGTGGCGGCGAAAACTGCGCGAAAAAGCACTGGCGCTTTGTCCCGTCAGGCCAGCAAGATCCCCTTCGCTAAAGGGTTCAGTCAAGTGGCTGTTGATATACAAGAGAGCCTGGTTGACGCCAGCCGACATGAATCCAGACGGATCGGGCATATATCGCGAGCTTGCCAGCGAACGCGTTCCCGCTGCGGAACTCATCGCATTCAACACCCCGATAAAGAGTTCGATGCGCCGTAAGCCTTTGGCTGCTACTAGTTCCTTCAGCATTGGTCCGACTACGCCCGCGGTCGCTGCAGAAAACAGCGCTCCGCGCCGACTGAGCTCCAACATCGGCAGGCATGCCGCCAGTTCGGGGAATACGTTGGTGGCGTCAGTTATGAACGCTTCGTTGAATTGCACCACCCTGCCCCGCAACGGTATGCAGGTGCCGGCAGGAATGTTGCTCACCCAGTTATGCGGCAGATTGGGGCCTGTGAGAACCAGGTTGCCCGGTTCGAATTCCCCGATGAAGTCGCCTACGAAATATCGCCCGCTTGTCGCGACGACGTGATGTATTTCGTATTCCGGATGAAAGTGCCAGCGCACGGTGTGGAAGGGATAGCCGTGCTCCCAAGCCTTGAACGACTCGCCGCGGCCGATCTGGACTACTTCCAAATCTGGATTCACCTGAATCTCCTCCCTCTGGCCCTTCAATCTTGTGGTCCTATTCGGACGCCTCCTCCCAGAAGCGTTTGCACAAGCAACTTGAAATCTAGTCGTCATATGGCCCGAAGGCTACTACAGTAGCGCCACGCCACTGATACTTTTTTGACATTTTGCATCGGAAGAAGCGCCATTTCGCACATGCGAACATGCCATCAAGCCAGGGGCGCTACCCTGGTGCACTCCTTCGGGCAGTCGGCTCGTCTGCGCAGGATGTTGATTGGATAAAGACGACTCCCGGCGCTTGAAATCAGCGCGTGCGGAGGACACCACGACCGGCGGAAGGCCCCGAATCATACATCCGCAGCGCGTTTTTTTCGGCAAGTGCGAGGCACGCACGATGCCTCATGAGCTTCAGCAAGGGACTCAAGCCAGGCTCCTACCTCTACAGGAATTTTTTCTTTTTCGTTTGCCCAAGCTTCAACCAACGAAATGTCACATTCGAGCACTTCGGCAATCTGGGTCGGCGTCCAGTGCACGCATTCGAGTGCCTCTACAAAGCGTTGCGGCGTCATTGCGTCATTCTACTTAAAACAATGAAAGTTTCAAATCGCCCACAAGGCCGACCTTATCAGATCACCGAGGAGAACCGTTGTGAACCGCAATCGTTGAGGCTCGATGCGGCGCAGGATTTCTGCATTTCAGGGTTTGCTCATATGGGTTGGTTATTGGTCGGGTCAGCGCGGATAATTTTTGCGATCAGTCTTTGCGTTGCCAGCGCCTCTTCGCCTGTGACGACAGGATCGCGGCTCTCGGCAACAGCCGTCAAAAAGTCGGCAATGAGGGCGCGGTGTGCATCATGCGAAAAATCCATGATGTTGGCGCCGCTACCGGACTTGCCTTCGGATTCGACGATCTCTTCACGGCCATCAAGCCATGAAAGTCGTAATGCACCGCCGGTCAAATAAGCGGAACCGAGTGAACCGGTGATCTCCAAGGTCTCCGGAAAGCCTGGAAACGCAGCCGTAGTGGCAAGCAGCGCGGCCGGTGCGCCGTTGCCGAGAGTCATCAATGCCGTCACGTGATCTTCCGCTTCCATCCGGTGAAGCGAAGTAGTGCGGATTTGAGATGCTATGACCTCTTTCACGTCAAGAAGCGAACGAAATAAATCGAGCGCGTGGATTGCTTGTGACAATAGAACGCCGCCGCCATCTCGGGCGAAGCTGCCTCGTCCACCGACATCATAATAGGTCTGCGGCCGCCACCAAGGCACCCGCAACGATGCCGCCTCGATTGCTCCGAGACGGTTGTCTTCAAGCGCTTCGCGCAGGCGCAGGCTTGCCGGGCGAAACCGATGCTGCAGCACCACACCGAATGTCCTGTCATGATCGCGGCCAAGCGTGACAATCCGCTCAGCCCGTTTCAACGTTATATCGAGTGGCTTTTCCAGAAGTACATGCTTGCCAGCAGCAAAGCTCTTTTCAGCGATTTCCAGATGCGCATTGGCCGGCGTCAGCACCAGCACGATATCGACGGCAGGATCGTTGATAGCCGCATCGATACTGTTTGTCACTGGAAACGGGAAGGACTGCGCGAATTCGTTCGTGCGGTCCTTCGTGCGACTGGCGGCCCAGATTACATCCACCCGATCTTTCAAGTCGACAAGACTCCTGGCATGAGGCAATGCGGCTGGACCAAGTCCGATAATTGCAAGGCCGGGCTTTTTCATGATGGGTTGGTTCCCTCCGCTGACCGCGATGATGGACGCTGGGTCAGCACCGTCGCGCGTTCCTGGGCTTCAAGCGCAAGCCTGCTGACCGTAAAAACATGCTGCTGTTTCATCGCTGTTTCGGTGCGATCACGCACATCAGCGAGGAAGCTTTTGAAATAGGTAATTGGTTCCTTGCTCATATATCAGGGCTAAGTTTCAGCTACAACCGATGTGATCAGAAGTTCCTTTGCAGGAGAAGGCATATGAGCCGAGATCAATTGCAGCAATTCAATGTTCTATAAGGCGAGCTCCCGTCGCAACGTCTCCAGCCGTTCCATGGCTATCACCCCATCATGAATTGTCGGGGCAGCAGTCGGCGCACCGCCGAGGGCCGGGACCACATCGGCCAAGAGTGAATAATAGCCCTTCGGATCTTCGTTTGCCGCTGCCGTAAAATTTGGCTTCCATGTCAGAGTGTCGACATCGTCCGCGAGTGTTGCTTCGGGGTCGTCTACCTTGAAGGGCGGGTTGCGGTTCCACCGCACCTCAATAACGTCATCCACCTCGAGACGTTGGTGGTCACTCATCAACTCGATGCGCTCGACCGGGGTGCCCCGCGACTGGATCGTACCCATCGCGATATTTCCAATGGCGCCGCACTCGAACTCGAATCCGACGTGGAAAAGGACCCTGCCCGGTGTCTTTTCCACCTTTCGCGCTGAAATGGTTTGCACCGGCGACACGAAGAATGACACCAGATCCATATAGTGCACGCAGTGATGCAGGAAGAAGCCGGTGTAATCGACATTGCCGGTAAAGTAGCCCGGTGCGGTCATATAGTATCCCGTAAGGCCAAGCACCGGCCCGAACCGCCCGGACTTGATGATGTTGTGGGCAATCTTGTTGCCGACCGAATACCGTTTCATGAAACCGACAAGCAACGGCTTTCCAGCGCGCTCGGACGCAGCACGAAGCTCGCGCGCGCCAGCCGCTGTTCCCGATGGCGGCTTTTCCATAAACACAGGCAGACCCCGATCGAGCGCAAGCTTGCCGAAATCCAGATGCTGATCCGGTCCCACGGCCATGCCGATGGCATCGATACCGGGCATACGGATCAACTCCTCGGCGTCGCTGGTCAGGCGCGCAACGCCAAACTGCCGGCCCGCATCGGCAAGACGCTTGCCATCGATATCGCACAGCGCGACGATTTCGACGTCGTGGCGGACCAATTGGGGAAGTAGCATCTGGGTTGCGTGGATGCCACAACCGATCCAGCCGATTTTCAATGTCATCGCCGATATTCCGTCAGTGTGAGATGGGATTTGATAAAGGCTGCGCTTGCCGCCAGGCGCTCGCCTTCGTCCTCATGCGGCGGGCGCCACTGCGCGAATGGAACGCCGAAGCGATCATCGTTGCGCCGAAAGGGCTCAAGCGATACCGGGCCTTTGTAGTTCACCTCGTGCAGCGCACGACAAACTGCAACCCAGTCGGTCGAGCCGGTGCCAGGGAAGCCGCGATGATTTTCGTTGGCCTGGAAATGTACGAGATGATCGCCGCCAAGCCGGATGGCCTCGGGGATCGACGCTTCCTCCATGTGCATGTGAAATGTGTCGAGCATCAATTTGACTGCCGGATGGTCCACCGCATCAAGCAGCTCGATGGCTTGTTGTGTCGTGCACAACACATCGCTTTCGAAGCGATTGAGCGGTTCGACGGCGAGCAGAATACCGGCTTTTGCAGCGTGATCGCCCGCTTCCTTCAGTCCCGCGATGCAGCGGTCCTTACGCGCCAGCCGTTCTTCTTCGGTTACCGGTACTGGTGCGCGCCCGGCAAACACCAGCGGATTGCCGGTCAGAGGACCGCCAACAACGGTCGCACCGAGTTCAGCCGCGCAGTCCGCCGTATAGCGCAGGTAATCGATGCCGGCGCGGTGGGCATCTTTCTCGTGCGATGAAAGGTTGCGTTGCATATTGACGCGCGCGGCGAGGACGACGCCAAGTCCGGCATCGTCCAAAGCGCGCCGGGCTTCGGCAAGGTCGATTTCGCCCGGCTCGGGCACCAGCAGTTCGACGAAGTCAAAGCCAAGCTCGCGCATTTTCTTGAAGAGGTGGAAATGCTCGGCGGTGAATGGCCTTGCATATTGCATGGAGATCAATCCGATGGGATTCATCATGGGTCCTTCTTTGATATTAAAAAGAGTCATCCCTTCACTGCGCCTTGGGTGAGGCCGCCGATAAGCCGGCGTTGAACGAGAAGGAAAAGCAGAGTGGCGGGAAGTGCGCCGACGACACCGCCGGCAGCGAGCAGACCCCATTCGATCTGGTATTCACCTATCAGCGTCTGGATTGCGACGGTAACGGGGCGAACGTTGCGGCCGCCAAGCGTCAGGGCGTAGAGATATTCGTTCCAGGCGGTAATGAAGATATAGATGCCTGTCGAAATAATGCCGGGCATGGCCAGTGGCAGAACAACGCGACGTAACGCTTGCAGCCGGGAACAGCCATCGATCATTGCCGCTTCGTCGAGGCTGCGCGGAATAGCGCCGATGTAACTCCGGAGCATCCAGACCGCGAACGGAATGGCGACAGTTGAGTTGGCGAGGATCAGCGCAAGATGCGTATCGAGAAGGCCAATCTTCCGCATAAGGATAAAGAGCGGCAGGATCAGCAGCACGATCGGAAACATGTTGACCAGCAGAAATTGCAGCATGACCAGCTTGCGGCCCGGAAAGCGGAACCGTGACAGCGCGTAGGCCGCAGTGACTGAAACTGCAAGGCCGAGGACGACAGTACCAGCGGCAATAATCAGACTGTCCAGCATATTGCCGAGAAACGAGGTCTGTTCCAGCAGGCGGATATAATTGTCCATGCTCCACCCCGCCGGCGACAGGGATACGCCGGACGCAGATAACTGCGCGGTCGGAGTCAAAGACGTCAGGATCATCCAGACGAATGGCCCCATGGCGAGCATTATGATGAAGACGACAGGAATATCCGTCGTGAGAATCCGGCGGAGCGTCGAAGGCTTGTTCATCGTTCCACCTCGCGCATGGTGCGGACGATATAGGCGGCCACGATGGCGCCGAGAAGGATCGTGAACGTAACGGCGATGGCAGTGCCATAGCCGAAGTCGAGATTTTGCCGGGCTTTGATAAACGCGTAAAGCGGCAGTGTGTGCGTGGCATAACCCGGGCCGCCACCTGTCATGACGAAGATGACGTCCATGGAATTTGCAACCCAGATAATTCGCAGCAGGCCCGCCGTCGCCAGCACGGGTGCTATTCCCGGAAGTGTAATATGGACGAACTGACGCCACGTGCTGGCCCCGTCGATAGAGGCGGCTTCATACTGGCTTTGGGGTATCCCCTGCAAACCGGCAAGGATCATCACCGCGAAAAACGGAAAGCCCTGCCAGGTGAGCGTCGCGATCACTGCATAGAGCGCGAGATGCGGATCGGCCAGCCAAGGCACGGTTGAATGGATAATCGACAGGTAAAGCAGGATGTCATTGAGCACCCCGGTGGTCGGATCATAAATCCAGCGCCACATCAGCGCGATGACGACGCTCGGCAAGGCCCACGGAATTATGACGAGGGCACGCGCCAGACCGCGCCATGGGAACTCGCGATTGAGCAGGAGCGCCGCGACCAGGCCAAGACCCATCTGCAAGGGCACCGTCAAGCCGATCCATATGGCAGTATGGCCGAGCGAAGTCCAGAATACCGGGTCATGCAAGAGCTTGATGTAGTTGCCGAAGCCCACGAACCGGCTGGCATTGGGCTTCCACAGGACCAGGTCGTAAAAGCTGGTGACGACCGCCTGAACCATCGGGAAGAACACGATGAACAATGTCACGAGCACTGCCGGTGCCAGCAGGGCGTACGGCATCAGCCGGCTGCGAAGCGGGCGGACCTGCGTGGGTTCGTGAGGCGCTGATGGTGCAAGCGTTGACATGGACAATCTACTTTCGGCGGACGTCGACCAGTACTAGGAAACCCCTCCGCGCTACTGCGCGAAGAGGCTTTCAAGCTGCTGCATCATCTGTTGCGAGGTGATTTGGCCGGTGAGCGCTTGCTGCATCGACGTCTGCCACGCAGTATTGACGAACTCCGCTGTCGCCGTGCTTTGCGGCAGCACGTGGGCAAATGGCAGAGACTGGACTGTAGCGTCAACGAAACGGCGTTCATGCAGGGTCCAATGTTCGGAACCGCTCTTGGTTACAGTCATCTGGCCCGTCGCCTTGTTGAAGGCTACGTTGTTTTCACCCTCGGCGAGAAAGGATATCCACTTCCAGGCAGCATCCTTCACCTGTGACGACGAGAAAATCGCCAGCGATTCATCGCCATAGGATGTCCATTGCTTGCCGCCGCATTTGGGGGCTGGGACGGCGGAAACCTTATCTCCCAGCGCTTTGACCAAATCATTGGATGAGCCAATATGATGAATGGTCATGGCCGTCTTGCCAGCCTTGAATGCTGCGACAATTTCCTGGAAGCCGTCATTAGGAGCCGATGGCGGGATAACCTTGTCTTTCTGGAACAGATCGATCACCCACTGATTAGCCGCGACAGCTTCAGGACTGGTAAGGCCGCCCGGCTTGAGTTCCGCGCCTTGCGAAAAGACGAATGTCCCCCACTGGTCCCAGCCGCCCTTGCCGCCGCGAAGGCCAAAACCATAGGTGTCAGGGGCTTTCGTCAATTTCTGCGCTGCCGTGCGGAAGTCTTCGCATGTCACCGGTGGATTGAGGCCCGCCTCCTTGAAGAGATCGGTGCGGTAATAAAGATACAGCACGACGTACTGGATCGGCAGGTAATATTGCTGCCCATCCGGCCCCTTGTTCAATTCCAGCAGATTATCGAGAAGATCGGCTTTGCCCGGCCACGCGTTGATACGGTCGCCAATCGGCTCCAGCGCGCCCATTTCAGCCAGTCGCGGCTGCGCAAAAAGCTTGACCATCCCGGCGTCCGGCGCATTGCCGCCAACCAGGGAGGTATACAGATTGTCGTAGTAACTGTTCCACGGAACATTTTCCGCTTCAATTTTGATATCGGGGTTTTTCGCCTCGAACTTCGCCACGAGATCCGACATCGGATTTTCCGGATTGTCGAAATGATACCAGAACCGCACCGTTTCGGCCGCATTGGCGGCGCTCACCGCTAGGCCGGCCACGAACGCGCAACTGATACCCAGTTTCTTGAGAATGTTCATCGCTTCCTCCACCTTTGTTATGGGTCGTCAACTGCCGCGGATCATTCCTCGAGCAGCCTCCCCGGCCGCCAACAGCGCCTCCCGCGCAGCAGCCAGTTCATTCGTATTTTGCAGAAATCCATGCGTTACCCCCGGCACAACAGTGAGGGGATCGTTGCGGCCGACGGCCTTCAGCCGATCAGCGAAGAGAAGCGTGTCCGATAATAGGGGATCAATGCCAGCGGCCAACAGATAGAGCGGCGGCAATGCGCGCAGTACAAGGTCGTCGGCGTGTAACGGTGCCACCAGCGGATTGCGGCGGGTATCCTCATTCGCGCAATACCAGTTCCAGTACCGCTGCATCTTGCCACGCGTCAGACCGGGGCCTTCAGCAAACTGGCCATACGACTCCGTGGTGAAGTCGGCACCAAACGCGCCGTAGAACAGAAGCATGCCTGACGGTAGCGAACGCCCTGCTCTCTCTTCGTGCATGACGGCTGCAAGCGCGAGATTGGCTCCCGCTGAATCGCCTGCGATGATAAGCGGTCCCCTAGACACGCCTGCTTCTGCAGTCGCCGTGAATGCAGCACGCAGGCAGGCGACAACGTCATGCAGACCCGCTGGAAACGGATTTTCCGGGGCAAGCCGATAATCGGGAACGAGCACGGGCAATCCGATTTCGTTGGCGAGAACCCGGGCACAACGCTCATGCGTTTCAGGACTGCAGAACGCGAACCCTCCGCCGTGAACGAAAAGCACTGCGCCAATGCCTGCACCATGCGGAACAAGCACGCGCATGCGGCAATCCTGGGAACCGAGTTCTGTGTTGGCGGCAACGATGATGTCTCGCGTCTGAGCAAGCGGCGGCAGGTTTACATTGTTCCGCTGGTTTGAGCGTTCGGATTGCGCCCTGCCCTCTTCCGCTGGCAGCAATGTGGGATCAGCTAGCGGCCCCAGCTCCTCTTCGACGCGCAGCAACAAAGCGCGCATCTCCGCTGAAAGTTCATTGGAAAAACCAGCGCCGTTCATTGATCAGCGTCCGGAAACACAGTTGGCCCGAAGTCGACAATCGTCGCGATATGGTGATGTAAGGCTTGCGTTGCAGCGGCCACATCGCCCTGCTCTATAGCTTCAATTATGACGCGGTGCCGTAGTGCTGTCGCCATCAGATCGCGGGAACCGATACTTCTCGATATTTTGAAGCGATGGTTGTGCACGAGACACCGGTGCAAGATCGGATCGAGCGCCGGCAGGTCTGCATCGCGAAAAATCCGCCGATGGAAATCCCGGTCCAGTGCCGCGAGTTGGAGCTCGTCGCCGTGGTTTGCAGACTCTGCCATATCGTCCGCAAGTTCCTGAAGGTCGGAAACGAGAGTCCGGCTCTTATGGCGCAGTGCGCGAACGATGCCATTGCATTCGATCTGCTGGCGCACGCGGAACATTTCAACGGCTTCATCGACCGTGCAGGCAGATACCTGGGTGCCCCGGTGCCCCTGGCGTCGCACCAATCCTTCTTCCTGCAACTGCAGCAGGGCTTCACGAATGGTACCCTGACTGCACTGGAACCGCGCCGCCAGATCAAGCTCCGTCAACGGCTCGCCGGCGCGCAACTCTCCCAGCATGATATCCCGCTTCAATTGATCGAACGCCACCGCCGCCTTTGCTGGAAGCGGACTATAGGATGGGCGATTTGATCTGCGCGTGATGGAGTCGTCGGGCACTGCAAGCTCTCCTCTTGGTTGCAGATGACGCTAATTATCATTATTGATATTGATATCGATAATGAAAGTCAATAACGTATCGGCCGGAGGAACAATCGAATGACAGCGATCAGTCTGAAGCAGATCAGAAAACTCTACGGGACAGTTCCCGTGATCCACGGGGTAAATATCGATGTCGCGAGCGGCGAGTTTCTCGTTCTTGTTGGCCCGTCCGGTTGCGGGAAATCCACCCTGCTCCGAATGATCGCCGGGCTGGAGGAAATCAGCGCGGGTGAATTGAGGATTGGCGACAAGGTCGTCAATGCCCTGCCGCCCTCCGATCGCGATATTGCCATGGTCTTTCAGGACTACGCGCTCTACCCCCATATGAGCGTTGAAGAAAACATGGCGTTTGGCCTGAAAATGCGCGGCGAGACCACCAATGAAATCGACACGCGCGTGACAGGCGCGGCCGATATCCTCAAGCTTCAGGATTATCTTGAGCGTCGGCCGGCACAACTTTCGGGCGGCCAGCGCCAGCGGGTTGCGATGGGCCGCGCCATCGTTCGCCGACCGAAGGCATTCCTGTTCGACGAACCGCTGTCGAATCTCGATGCCGCACTTCGCGTCGAGATGCGGCTTGAAATTGCCAAACTGCATCGCCGCATGCAGGCGACGACCGTCTACGTCACGCACGATCAGGTGGAGGCTATGACACTCGCTGATCGGATTGTCGTTATGAACGCGGGTAACGTCGAACAGATCGGGCATCCACTTGACCTTTACCGCAAGCCGGCAAGTCTCTTCGTGGCACGCTTTATCGGCAGTCCGACCATGAATACCTTGCAGGTGAATGTCGTTGAATCCACCCGGAACAATTTCGTCCTGCAATTGCCCGCAGGCAAAGCCGTTATAGATGCTGGGGACGGCCCAGTTGCAGCTAAAACGGTTACCTTCGGCATCCGGCCGGAAGACCTGACCGTCTGCGACACCACCGAGGGCTGGTTCAGCGGCGAATTGGCGGTGGTCGAACGGCTTGGCAGCCAGACCTTCGGTTATCTCGATGCCGGAACCGAAAAACTTGTCACCATCGAATTCCCAAGATCAGCTGAAATCCGGGTCGGCGAGCGGCTCTCGGTAAAGGGTGATATTGCCAATGCTCACCTCTTCGAGACGGATAGCGGCCAGCGGATCAATTGAAATACGATATGTTGCCGACCGCATTTATTGTCCGTATCATCGCCCTTAAGCGGTAAGGTTGTCGCCGGCCGGTCCATGTTGCTATGATGTTTCGACCAGCCGATTGGCTATTGGAGGTTGCCATGACACCCGCAAGCAGCAAGACCGACAGCGAAGCTTACGAGTTGGCTAGCACGACAGCCGATGCACAGCGGGCCAAGCTTCCCGACTGGCAGCGCAAGCAAATCAGCGATGCTGATATGCAAACTGGAGAAACATGGTTTGTCTGGGGTTTTTACGGCGCGATGACCGATGACATCGAGCGGCGGAAGCGGCTGCTGGCTGCTTACGTGAACACCAAGTTTGTCGACAGGAAAAATAGTCAGCAGGTCTTCGACGAAATCTCCAAAGCAACGCAAGAAGGAAACCGTCTTTTCGATGCGATATCGGCAGCGGGCGGTCAGGCGTACCGGGAAGGCGGTGATGGCCATCTGGCGAACATCGCAACAATCTTTCTGAACGTCAGCAGAAACCACTAGGCGGGCGCACGCTGAGGAAAAAAACAGCGAGACCCGCCATATGGTGCTTCTGCAAAAATCGGGAGGAAAAAGACGTAACGTTTGCGCCTCTTCTCCTCCCAGCTAGGCTAACCGTTAAATCGGGGTGCAATCGAGGTCGAAAGGTCGGTCAGTACGGCGAGAATACACCCGTTGCAGGTCGCCGTATGTGTAGCCCTATGGCTATCCACCGAAAGGCGTATTTCCGCCTCCCTGAATGACTTTCACAGAAAAAAGGGAGGAGAGAGACAAACGCATGGCGGGGGGATGCTGTGCGTTCGTAGATCTCTATCTCCTCCCAGTCCGACCGATCAGTGGCACGACTTGCGTGTCCTCCCGATCGACCGGAGGAATAATACAATGCTGCATTGAGAACGTATGTGTGACAAAGCAACTCCCTATCTCAAGTTGCATTAATCCTAATGCTGCAACTTGCCGGACGGGCGCCATAAAGTCGTTTGGATGAAATGGTGCTGCGCGGGCACAAAAATCTCCGACGCTTGCAAAAATATAGTGGCCATCCGCCTTCTCTACCCACTATGGGTTGATTTCGGACAGCCGAATCAGGTCAAATCCTGCAATGACGCGGTAATTGCGGCTGGAAGGATTGAAGAAATGACCATGAGCTTCGAGGAGTTTCAAGGTTCGCGTGACTATAGTGACGATCTCCATGCGGAAGGTTTGTGTGAAGGCGAAGGGTTTGTCTACGCCGATGGACTTTGTTGCATCGAAAAGAGTGGCGCCGTTTATTTGCTGCACAGCGATGGCCGGACACTGGTGAATACGGATCTCGAGGAACTTGAGCGGGAGCTGTATCAGCGATTTTATCTGGCTGCAGCGGCTTAGCCACGCTTTCGCAGCATGTTAAAGAGTCATCTATTGGCGGCGATCACCTGCCGCCCGATTGGCTTGTAACAGCATCGTTTCGATACCATCCTGTAGCGCTGCCATCTCCAGAATACTTCATGGTCTTTTTGCCAGATGGCTTCCGGCGTGTTAGGCACGTTGCCAGTCGTTCGGATATGCAGGCAGCCATGAACCGGAAAATCGAAACATTTGCTTTTCTTTCCTCCGGCACGCCGGATTCCGATGAGGCGCTACACGATCTCACAAGGATTTATGGGCAGGCCGAGGCCAAGGATGCCGATGTCATCATCGCGCTTGGCGGCGATGGCTTCATGTTGCAGACGCTGCAGAACTACATGAACCAAGGCAAAATGATCTATGGCATGAACCGTGGGTCGGTCGGTTTCCTGATGAACGAGTTCAGCGACACCGCGCTGAAGGAACGGGTGGAGGCAGCGCAAGCAGAGACAATCCGGCCATTGAAGATGGTAACGGAGTCCGCCGAAGACGGTACGTTCACGGCGTTTGCATTGAATGAAGTCTCATTGCTGCGACAGTCATACCAGGCTGCCAAGATCAGGATCAGCGTCGATGAGCAGGTGCGGCTGGAAGAACTGATCTGCGATGGCGTCATGGTCGCAACGCCGGCCGGCTCGACCGCATATAACCTTTCAGCGCAAGGACCGATTCTGCCGCTCGATGCACGGCTTCTTGCCCTCACCCCGGTTTCCGCTTTTCGCCCCCGGCGCTGGCGCGGTGCACTCCTGCCGAACAAAGTGACCGTGCGGTTCGATATCCTCGAGCCAGAGAAACGGCCGGTAAATGCCGTCGCCGATCATATGGAAGTAAAATCCGTTCTATCGGTCACCGTTGAAGAAGCATCTCAACTCAGGGCGACCATTCTGTTTGACAAGAACCATTCCTGGAACGAACGAATTCTCAAGGAACAGTTCCTTTATTGACAACATCAGAATAAAATGATGCACAATTGTAACGAACTCTTAAATCTGGCTTCATGCAAGAGTTGACTTTTGCTGGCATGCGCCGTAACGCCATTGTCAGCAAACGCTGTGCAAAATCGAGAGTGCCTGATGCTTTGATGCAGATGACGCCCTAGCCGACAACAGGCATGCGCAGCACCGACTGCAGATAGAAAGTTAAATCTCCATTGACCACCTTTGCTGACCTGGGCCTTTCGCCGAAAGTGCTCGATGCTGTAGAAGCAGCAGGATATACGATACCGACACCGATCCAGCTTGGCGCGATCCCGCACGCGCTGCAACGCAAGGACGTTCTTGGCATCGCCCAGACCGGAACCGGCAAGACCGCCTCTTTCGTTCTGCCGATGCTGACGCTGCTCGAACAGGGCCGCGCGCGGGCACGTATGCCACGCACACTCATCCTTGAACCGACGCGCGAACTCGCAGCGCAGGTTGAAGAAAACTTCGTCAAGTATGGCAAGAACCATCGCCTCAACGTCGCGCTGCTGATCGGCGGCGTTTCCTTCGACGACCAGCTGCGCAAGCTTGAACGCGGCGCCGACGTCCTGATCGCAACGCCGGGACGGCTGCTCGATCATTTCGAGCGCGGCAAGCTGCTTTTGAGCGCCGTCGATATTCTCGTCATCGACGAAGCCGACCGCATGCTCGATATGGGCTTCATTCCCGATATCGAACGCATCTGCAAGCTGATCCCCTTTACGCGCCAGACACTGTTCTTCTCGGCAACCATGCCGCCGGAAATCACCAAGCTGACGGAACAATTCCTGCATTCTCCCGTCCGCATCGAAGTTGCAAAGGCAGCGACGACGGCGAAAACGGTAGAGCAGCAGCTGGTGAAGTCAGGTAAAAAGGATTGGGAGAAGCGCGCGGTGCTGCGCGATCTCATCCGCGCCGAAGCTGACGGACTGAAGAACGCGATCATCTTCTGCAATCGCAAGAAGGATGTGTCCGAGCTTTTCCGCTCGCTGGTGAAACACGAATTCGATGCCGGCGCCCTGCACGGCGATATGGATCAGCGCGCGCGCACGACAATGCTGGCTAACTTCAAAGACAACAAGTTGAAGATTCTCGTTGCGTCTGACGTCGCCGCGCGCGGGCTCGACATTCCCGATGTCAGCCACGTGTTCAATTTCGATGTCCCGATCCATTCCGAAGACTACGTCCATCGTATCGGCCGTACGGGTCGCGCTGGCCGCTCCGGCAAGGCTTTTACGCTGGTGACGCCAGCCGATGTCAAATATCTTGCGTCGATCGAAAAGCTGATCGGCGAGGACATCAACTGGTACGATGGTGATCTGTCGACTCTGCCTGTTTCGACTGAGCCGGATGATGCGCCGCGCCGTGGCCGCAATAGTCGCGACAAGAGCGTGCCAAAGCGCAGGCCGCGCAATGAGGGCCGTGAACGCGAACGTCCACAGTCCGAAATCGACATTATCGCAGCGGCTGAAAAGGCCAAAGACGTCGATGCGCAGCCGATAGTCGATGATCAGCCGATCACTCGTACAGCTGAGAAACCGCAAAAGGCCGCGATCAAAGCGGAAAATGAGCAGCGCCGTGCCCGCGTTCCGCATGCCGAGCCGCGCCGTGATCACCGTCGCGACCGCGATGACATGGGTTCGGCACCGATTGGTTTCGGTGATGAAATCCCGGCATTCATGCTGATCGACACAAAGGTCTGAATTTTTATTGCAGGCGCGAGCGTTATTTGGCTATACGCAGTGACGCTTCGTACGCCCGTCTTGCCCATTCCGTCATGATGTCGGGGTCATCGAAAGCCTCTGCGGGGACCGACCAATAAGGCATGCCGACTGGCCTCCTGCCCTCGCGCTCATAGGTCCATTGGCGGCAATTGGCTGCCTCAAACTCGGGCGCTGAGACCTTGTCTGCTTTCAAGAGAATTTCGTCACTGACTTCGAGCGCGATGATCGTGCCCTCGAAATAGATACCCTTGCCGCCGCCAAACATCCGTTTGATCGTGACCGGCCCTAGCCCTGAAAACAAATCCTGAATTGCGTCATTGTCCATGACGGAAGATCAAGAAGCGGCTGATGCCAGCGCTTCCGGCTTGACCGGCGTCAACTCAACAGACTCTCCACAGCCGCAGGCTGAAGTCTGATTGGGATTGTTGAAGACGAAGCCTGTGCGCAGCTTGGTCACCTCAAAGTCCATCTGCGTGCCCAGGAGGTAGAGCACAGCTTCCGGCGCGACGAAAACCTTCGAGCCGTCTTTTTCGACCACATCATCACCGGCTTTTGCTTCGGTAACGAGATCGATCATATATTCCATGCCTGCGCAGCCGCCCTTCTTGATGCCGACGCGAATGCCGAGCGCATTTTCGCGCGTCGCCACAATCTCGCTCACGCGCTGTGCGGCGGCGTCAGTCAACGTCATGACAGAAAAACGACCCATTTCTCATCTCTCTTGTTCGAGATCGCTGGAACGATCACTCGAATAACATAGTTAGTGTTACACAACCGTCACTGCAAGTGTTCAAACTGTTCAAGAGGGCCGAAAGCATGAATTATCGCCATCTCGTTGTTTGCAGCGCAGCAGTGTTCTCGCTGCATATTGTACCAGGGCTTGCGCAGGAAGCGAAACAGCCTGAAGCAACCACACCTGCACCCGCGGAAACACCGGTACCGAAGGAACAAGCGGCAACCGCAACGCAGACGCCGCCCGAATATCTTGATGACCGGAGCAATCCCGAGGCCCTGATCAAATCCTACTATAATGCCATCAATAGGCAAGAATATGCCCGCGCTTACAGCTATTATGCTTCGGATAGCCCGCCGCAACCGTTCCCGCAGTTTCAGGCGGGATATGAAACCACCGCGTCGGTCAGCGTGCTGTTCGGCAAGGCTGTCGGCGAAGGCGCAGCCGGTTCCGCCTATTGGAGCCAGCCAATGGCGATTAAATCCGAGGGCAAAGATGGCAGCGTGACGGTGTTCAATGGTTGTTACCGTCTGCGGCTGGCAAATCCGGCGATTCAGGGCGTTCCCTACGTGCCGCTCTCCATATTGGACGGAACACTGCAGAAATCAGATCAACCGTTCGAAGAGAGCGTGCCGGAAGGCTGCGAAGCGCCTTAAAGAAAAAACCTGCTTAGGGTGCGTTGAGATTCGCGATCATGACGAGGCGAAAACGGTGGTTTTCGAGAAGCGGAGCGGAGCGTACTTGGAGTACGTGAGCACCGATCGCAGAAAAATGCCGTTTGCAGACCGTCAGGGCGTGAATATCAACTTACCCTAGTACCAGCCGACGGCAACCTGCGCCTCTTCCGACATGCGATCGGGTGTCCAGGGTGGATCGAATGTCATGGTGACATCGACAAAACTCACGCCTTCTACGGCGCTGACCGCATCCTGTACCCAGCCCGGCATTTCGCCTGCAACCGGGCAGCCCGGTGCCGTCAGCGTCATTTCGATCTTGACCGAACGGTCGTCTTCGATGTCGATCTTGTAGACCAGACCGAGCTCGTAGATATCGGCAGGAATTTCCGGGTCATATACGGTTTTCAACGCACCGATCACATCATCGGTCATCCGCGCCAGTTCGTCGGCAGGAATAGCCGACACAGGCGCGGTCTCGACCTCAGCCTTTGCAGAACCGGTTTCAACTACCGGTGTCTCAGCTTTTTCCAGTGTCTCGACTTTGTCAGTCATTGTCATCACCCAAAGAATTTCCGCGCCTTTTCCAGCGCATCGGCGAGAACATCGATCTCGTCTCTTGTAT
Source organism: Phyllobacterium zundukense (assembly GCF_025452195.1). Lineage (NCBI taxonomy): Bacteria > Pseudomonadati > Pseudomonadota > Alphaproteobacteria > Hyphomicrobiales > Phyllobacteriaceae > Phyllobacterium > Phyllobacterium zundukense. The sequence goes on from NZ_CP104973.1 coordinate 3,279,476, forward strand.
TATACATCGCAAACGATGCACGGCATGTGGATGTTACACCGAAGCGTTTCAATAGCGGCTGGGCGCAATGGGTACCTGCCCGCACCGCAACGCCTGCACGGTCGATGACCATCGATACGTCATGGGCGTGGATGCCCTGCAGTTCGAAGGAAATAATCGCACCCTTGCCCTTTGCATCGCCAAATATACGCAACGAATTGATTTCGCGCAGACGTTGGTGTGCATAGTCGCGCAAATCTTCTTCGTGGGCGAGAATGGCGGCGCGGCCGATCTTTTCCACATATTCGATCGCTGCGCCAAGCCCGATAGCCTGGGCGATCGGCGGGGTGCCGGCTTCAAACCTGTGTGGCGGGTGGTTGTAAGTGACGATATCCTCCGTCACCTCCTCGATCATTTCGCCGCCGCCCTGGAACGGCCGCATCGCTTCGAGCATTTCCTTGCGCCCATAAAGCACACCGATGCCCGACGGGCCGTAAATCTTGTGGCCGGTAAAGACGTACCAGTCGCAACCGAGATCCTGCACATCGACCGGCAGGTGCACTGCACCCTGGCTGCCATCGACCAGCACCGGAATACCGCGCGCATGGGCGATGCGTACGATCTCCTTGATCGGCGTCACTGTTCCGAGCACGTTCGACATATGGGTGATCGCGACAAGCTTGGTGCGGTCGGTCAGCCGCTTTTCAAATTCCTCGATGTGGAAAGCACCCTGTTCATCGACAGGCACCCAGACAAGCTTCGCACCTTGCCGTTCGCGAATGAAATGCCATGGCACAATATTCGAGTGGTGCTCCATGATGGAAAGCACGATCTCGTCACCCTCGCCGATATTCGGCATACCGTAGCCATAGGCGACGGTATTGATCGACTCTGTCGCAGATTTGGTGAAAACGATTTCATCAACCGACGCTGCATTCAGAAACCGTCGAACGCTTTCCCTTGCTTTTTCATAGGCATCGGTCGCAGCGTTCGACAGGAAATGTAGCCCCCGATGCACATTGGCGTATTCGTTGGAATAGGTGTGCGTGATCATATCGATGACTGCGCGCGGTTTCTGGGCCGAAGCGCCATTATCGAGATAGACCAGCGGCTTGCCATAGACTTCACGCGACAGGATTGGGAAATCCTGGCGAATTGCCTCTACGTCATAGCCGCTTTGAATGATCCTTGTATCCATGATAGCCGCGCTTTCCATATAGGTTCAGTCGATCAGACGTGTACCGCGAGCCATTTGTCGAGAATGTCTTCAAGCGCCTCGACAAGGGGTTCGTTTTCCAGCTCTTCGACGATTTCGGCAACGAAAGCCTTGATCAAAAGACCGCGTGCTTCATTTTCGGGGATGCCGCGTGCACGCAGGTAGAACAGATGATTGCCATCGATCTCTGTAACGGTTGCGCCATGGCCGCACGCCACGTCATCCGCAAAAATCTCAAGCTCCGGCTTGGCGTCGAATTCGCCATCGTCCGAGAGAAGCAACGTGTTGCATGCCATGCGCGCGTCGGTCTTCTGGGCGATCTTGTTGACCTTGATCTGACCCTGAAACACTCCGCGCGCGCGATCCGTCACAACGTTTCGGATGATTTGCACCGATGTTGTGTTTTCGACCAGATGACCGAGTGTCATGGTGACGTCCGTATGGCTGTCGCCGCCGAGCAAATTGACACCGCGGAGCTGGAAGTCGGAACCCTCGCCCTTCACCAGCACATGCACTTCCTGACGGACGAGCTTGCCGCCGGCATTGACAACGTAAAGCGTCAATTTGGCATTGGAACCAATCGTGGCAATGAACTGCGCCAGCTGCGTTGCCTCGACGCCCTGCTCGCGCAGGATGATCCAGGTGATTTCGGCATCATCAGCGATGGTTACATTGCTGACGCTGGTCGAAAAACCTTCGCCCTCGCCGCCGGTTTGGCGCTCGATGATTGTTGCCTTGACACCCTTGCCGAATTTGACCGGAAAACGCACATGCCCCTGACCGCGAAGCTGGGCGTTCTGCAATTCGAGCGGCGTTTCCAGTTCTACACCATCGGCAAAGGCAATGGCCCAGCCATCGGTGACATATGCCGCATTGATCTGGCCGATCGCGTCGTCGCCGTCACGAATGGCAAGCTCGCGGATCACCGAACCATCGGACAGTTTATCACCGAACCTGGTGAATTCGACACCTTCGAGACGCGGAGACGTCAGCGCGACGCCGTTGGAAACGGTCGCCACCGCCGATCCTGCGATAATCGCCGGCAAGGCGTTGGTTCCAGCTGTCCCATCATGGGCGGGAACGTTGCGTAGCAATGTGCGCAGATCAGTATAGTGCCAAGCCTCGACTCGACGCGAAGGAAGACCTTGCGTCTTCAACGCTTCAATGGCGTTGTCGCGGGCGCTGGCGATCTCGCCGTCGCCCGGCAGTTCGCCCATCCGGTCGACGAAAGCGTCGACCAGTGCCGATTCAGCAGGTGTGGGTTGGCGTCCTGTATGAACATTCATGACGTTATTCCTCAGGCTGCCTCACCGATGATATTGGCATAGCCATTCTCTTCCAGCTCGAGCGCAAGATTCTTGTCGCCCGACTTGATCACCTGCCCCTTGTAGAGAACATGGACAGTGTCCGGCACGATATAGTCGAGCAAACGCTGGTAATGGGTGATGACGACAACAGCGCGATCGGGCGACCGCAATGCATTGACGCCATCGGCAACGATCTTGAGCGCGTCGATGTCGAGACCGGAATCGGTCTCGTCGAGAACGCAGAGCTTCGGCTCGAGCAGCTTCATCTGCAGGATTTCCGCACGTTTCTTCTCGCCGCCGGAGAAACCGACATTGAGTGGACGCTTGAGCATGGCGATATCCATGTCGAGTGACGCAGCTGCTGTCTTCACGCGCCCGATGAATTCGGGGATTTTCAGCGGCTCTTCACCGCGCGCCTTGCGCTGCGAATTTATCGCAACCTTCAGGAATTCCATCGTCGCAACCCCCGGTATCTCCATCGGATACTGGAACGCCAGGAAAATGCCCTTGGCTGCACGCTCGGACGGGTCGAGCTCCAGGATGGATTCGCCATTGTAAAGAATGTCGCCTTCGGTGACCTCGTAGTCGTCGCGGCCCGCGAGAATATAGGACAGAGTCGATTTCCCGGAACCGTTCGGCCCCATGATCGCAGCGACTTCACCAGCCTTGACGGTAAGATTCAGACCGCGAATGATCTCGGTGTCCGTGTCTGCGATCTTCGCATGAAGGTTTCTGATTTCCAGCATTTTACTACCTTTTGGATTCCGGGAATCAGCCTTGGCGATCCCTAACTTTTAATCTTGGTTCTGTTGGCCTGTGCCGTACCGACTATGATGAACTCTCGCCGCTGAGGGTCTTGAGGCGCTCGACCACAGATGCGAGCTCCTTGCGCGCTCTGATCAGCTCCGGCTCAAGAACGCTCTCGGTCGCGGTAGACGAACGCGCTATCGTGTCAGTCAACTCGTCGATCACTTCACCCAGTTCTTCATAACGCCGGCGAAGCCTGTCGAGTGCGTCAGTAGTGATTGGTGCCATTATCCGACGCTCCCCTCGAGGCTGATGCCGATCAGCTTCTGCGCTTCAACGGCAAATTCCATCGGCAATTCCTGGATGACTTCCTTGACGAAGCCATTGACGATGAGTGCAATCGCCTCTTCTTCCGGAATGCCGCGCTGCATTACATAGAACAGCGCATCTTCCGAGATCTTCGAGGTGGTCGCCTCGTGTTCGAACTGCGCGGTCGCATTCTTGGCCTCGATGTAGGGCACCGTATGCGCGCCGCAATCATTACCGATCAATAGCGAGTCGCACTGGGTGAAGTTGCGGGCGTTCTCGGCCTTGCGATGGGCTGAAACCTGACCGCGATAGGTGTTGTTCGACTTGCCCGCCGAAATACCTTTGGAGATGATACGGCTCGACGTGTTCTTGCCGAGATGCAACATCTTGGTACCGCTGTCGATCTGCTGGTGACCATTGGAAACGGCGATCGAGTAAAACTCGCCGCGTGAATTATCACCGCGCAGAATGACCGAAGGATATTTCCAGGTGATCGCGGAACCGGTTTCGACCTGCGTCCATGAAATCTTGGAATTGACGCCGCGGCAATCGCCACGCTTGGTGACGAAGTTGTAGATACCGCCCTTGCCTTCCGCGTCGCCGGGGAACCAGTTCTGCACCGTCGAATATTTGATCTCTGCATCGTCAAGCGCAATCAGCTCGACAACAGCCGCATGCAGCTGGTTTTCGTCGCGCTGCGGTGCCGTGCAGCCTTCGAGGTAGGACACATACGCACCTTCTTCAGCGATGATCAGCGTCCGCTCGAACTGGCCGGTATCACGCTCATTGATGCGGAAATAAGTGGAAAGCTCCATCGGGCAACGCACGCCCTTCGGCACATAGACAAACGAACCGTCAGTGAAGACAGCCGAATTCAGCGTCGCGTAGAAATTATCCGAAACCGGAACAACCGTTGCGAGATACTTCTTCACCAGATCCGGATGTTCGCGGATCGCTTCGGAGATCGAGCAGAAGATGACACCGGCTTTTGCCAATTCAGCCTTGAACGTCGTGACCACCGAGACGCTGTCGAACACAGCGTCGACAGCAACGCGGCCGGACTTGTAGACATTGTCGCTGGCTTCATCTTCGTCGCTGGGGCTCGCTTCGCCGACCTTGCGTACACCCGCGAGGATTTCCTGCTCTTTCAAAGGAATTCCCAGCTTCTCATAGGTGCGCAGCAGCTCCGGATCGACATCGGCAAGCGACGTCGGGCCGGTCTGGTTCTTCGGACCGGCGTAATAGACCATGTCCTGGAAGTCGATCTTAGGATAGTTCACGCGCGCCCAAGTGGGCTCTTCCATCGTCAGCCAGCGTTCATAAGCCTTCAGACGCCATTCAAGCATCCAGTCCGGCTCATTCTTCTTGGCAGAGATGAAGCGAATGATATCTGCATTAAGGCCCTTCGGCGCCTTATCCATTTCGATAAGGGTTTCAAAGCCGTATTTGTACTGGTCCACGTCAAGCGTACGGACCCGGTCAATGGTTTCCTGCACTGCAGGCATTGGCGTTCTCCATCCACGCGGGGTTCAAGGTCCCGCAGTTGCAAACGTCAAGGCAGTATGTCGTCTTGAATATCTGCCTCTATGTAGTGCGCAATCGCACGATTTAACACCGGTATTCACCGGATTTTTTTCAATTAACGGCGATAATCTGCCGATAATCGAATTTCTTTACGCGGCATCGGCCGCGGCTGGTTTCGAGCGGTCGCGTCGTGCGACCATAATCTTCAGCGCTTCCAGAAAAAGCGCGATCTCTTCATCACCGGTATCCGGCGCCGTTGAGATGCGCAGACCGCCTGTTCCGTCGCCATATCCCATCGCCGCAAGCACGTGACTTGGCCCGACTTTTCCGGATGAACAGGCGGATCCGGCCGATAGCGCGATTCCGGCAAGATCGAAAGCGATCTGTACCGTTTCCGCTTTCATATCAGCCAGCGAAAACATGGTGGTGTTCGGCAGGCGGTCGACGGCCCCACCATAGATAAATGCATCAGGTGCGATCGCCCGCACGCTCTGTTCTATCATTTCGCGTTTTTGTGTTGGCCATCCGCCAGAATCCAGGCGTTCCTTGGCCACGCGTGCCGCTGCACCGAATCCGGCGATCAGCGGCAAGGCTTCGGTACCGCCGCGATGGCCCTTTTCCTGTCCACCACCGCGGATGATGGGTTTCGGCATCACCAGATCAGATACGGCCACAATTGCTCCAACGCCTTTTGGACCGCCGATCTTGTGCGACGACAGGATGAGATAATCCGCAGAAGATGTTGTAATATCGAGCGGAACTCGTCCTGCGGCCTGCACCGCGTCAACAACGAAGAGCCCGCCAAATTCCTTCACCAGCGCACCAATCGTTTCGATCGGCTGCAAGACGCCAGTTTCGTTGTTGGCCGCCTGTACGGCAACGAGCGGCAGCCCTTGGCTGCGATCATGGGCAACAAGAAACTCGCGCAGCTGCTCCAGATCAACCAGGCCGTTGTCGTCAACACCAATTAAGTCAACCTGATCTGCCGGAAACTGTCCGCCGGCCAGGATACAAGGATGCTCGGTTGCGCTGACATAAAGCCGCGAAAGACGCATCGCTGCCCGCCCCATCGTATAATGTGGCGTCAGCAGGGTTGAAGCTGCCTCGGTCGCACCCGATGTAAAGAACACATGATCAGGCTTGGAGTTCACCAGCGCAGCGACATCGCGGCGCGCGGCTTCGAGAATTGCCTTGGTCGCCCGGCCTTCCAGATGAACGGATGACGGATTGCCGGTCTGCATCAGCGCATTGACGACAGCATCGCGCGCCGCCGCAATCAGCGGCGCACTTGCATTGTAGTCGAGATAGGCGCGATTGCGGGCCATGCTTCTCTGATTCCTGTTCTTTTGGCAAAAAGCGCAATTTTCTTGAAATTCGGCCTCGTACCAGCCTATTAAGCCGGTTCGAGATAAGTTCTACACCAGTTTTGAACGGTTCTAAACTGGTTTTATGGTCGCTGTTGATTGCCGTCAAGCCCGGCTGGTCAAGAAGCGCCCAATTGGCGAAGACTGGAGTATATATGCCTGAAGTAATTTTCAATGGACCAGCGGGACGTCTTGAGGGCCGATATCAGCCTTCGACGGAAAAAAATGCCCCGATCGCGATTGTCCTGCATCCCCACCCGCAGTTTGGCGGGACCATGAACAACAAGATCGTCTACGATCTGTTTTACATGTTCCAGCAGCGCGGATTCACGACGTTGCGTTTCAACTTCCGTGGCATCGGCCGCAGCCAGGGTGAGTTTGACCATGGTTCAGGCGAATTGTCGGATGCCGCGGGCGCGCTTGATTGGGTGCAGTCGCTCCATCCGGATTCCAAGACCTGCTGGGTCGCCGGTTATTCCTTCGGCGCCTGGATCGGCATGCAATTACTGATGCGCCGCCCGGAAATCGAAGGATTTATCTCGGTCGCGCCGCAGCCAAACACCTATGATTTCTCCTTCCTCGCGCCTTGCCCTTCTTCCGGCCTGATCCTTCATGGCGATCAGGACAAGGTTGCACCACCCAAGGATGTACAGGGCCTGGTTGATAAGCTGAAGACGCAGAAGGGTATCACCATCACGCAGAAGACGATGGTCGGTGCCAACCACTTCTTCTCGGGCATGACTGATGAGGTCATCGCAGAATGCTCCGATTATCTCGATCGCCGTTTGAATGGCGAATTGGTCGAGGCCAAGCCGAAGCGCCTGCGCTAGGCAGGTTTGACGAGCACGCCCCCGGACACGGGGGCGCTGCAACCGGTTGTCGTTGGCCAGGTCAACGGCAACCCGTCCAGCGACCGCACGGCGAGATACGCCCAGGCTTCGGCTTCCATCAGAATCGCCATTGAACCCCAGATCCTCAGCAACGATAACTTTTGCTCCGGCATTTGCTGCTCCCTCGGCAAGATCGGTCATGATCGTCGCATTCTTGCGGCCGCCGCCGCAAATGACCCAGAGCGATGGTATTTCTGGCGCATAGGCGCTCGCCTTGAGGATTGCTTCAGCCGTCACTTTGGCCAAGGTCCGTGCACCGTCTGAAAGTTCCATGTCACCCAGCTCGGCAAGCGTGAAGTCATTGCGATCGAGTGATTTTGGAGGAGCGAGATCGAAAAACGGTTTCGCCAGATAGCGCGTGACCGCATGGCCTATCACCAGCCCTTCGCTGGCAATCGTACCGCCCGCATCGTAAGCGATGCCTGCCTTTTCGGAGACCCACTGATCGATCAGCGTGTTGCCCGGTCCGGTATCGAAGGCGATCGGATCAGAATTGCCCGAAACAATGGTGACGTTGGATATGCCGCCAATGTTGACGAAGACGACAGGCTTGCTGTTGCTGAGTTCCGTCGGAACCCGCGCAGCCAGCGCCTGATGATAGGCAGGCACCAACGGTGCGCCCTGCCCGCCGTGCGCCATGTCATTGGCTCGCATGTCGTAAACGACCGGGATACCTGTCCGGTCAGCGAGCATTTTCCCATCGCCGAGCTGTACCGTCAGCGCCCGAAGCGGTCTGTGCAGAACCGTCTGACCATGAAAACCGATCACGTCGACATCGGCTTTACCGAGGCTATGGCTCGAAAGAAAAACCGAGACCGCATCGCCGTGACGCTTTGTCAGCTCCGCTTCGATCTCGCCAAGTTCGCCTGGCCTTTCGATTCTCGACGTGATGGATTTCGCATCGTCGAGACTGGCTTCGATCCGGCGCTGAAACGCACGTTCGTAGGGCATGAAATCCGATGGACCGCGCCGCACTTCGCTTCTGCCATCCGTTTCCAGGAGCGCGATGTCGATTCCGTCCATGGACGTTCCGCTCATCAGGCCGATTGCGCGCCGTATCGCTGCCAAGACACTGCCTTTCTTGTGATTCGATAGAGAATGATGTTAAACGGCTGCGTCCTCCAAGGCACATCTTTTGTGCCAGTTGATTCAATCAGGAAAATCCGAAATGTCTGCCTTCAAATCCGAATTTCTGCACACGCTTTCAACGCGCGGCTTCATCCATCAGACTTCCGACGATGCGGGTCTGGATGCGCTCTTCGCCAAGGAAACCGTGTCGGCATATATCGGCTTTGATCCAACGGCGCCCAGCCTTCATGCGGGCAGCCTGCTGCAGATCATGATGTTGCACTGGATGCAGAAGACTGGTCATCAGGCAGTGGCGCTGATGGGCGGCGGTACTGGTATGGTCGGCGACCCATCCTTCAAGGATGAGGCGCGCAAGCTGATGACGCCGGAGATCATCCAAAGCAATATCGATACCCTCAAGAAAGTCTTCGCCAATTATTTGTCCTTTGGCGAAGGCCCGAACGACGCGCTGATGGTCAACAATGCCGAATGGCTCCTGCCGCTCAATTACCTCGAATTTCTACGCGATGTCGGCCAGCATTTTTCCGTCAATCGCATGTTGTCCTTCGATTCTGTAAAGCAGCGGCTTGATCGCGAGCAGTCGCTTTCATTCCTCGAATTCAACTACATGATCCTGCAGGCCTACGATTTCGTCGAACTGAACAAGCGCTACGGCCTGCGCCTGCAAATGGGGGGGTCGGATCAGTGGGGGAATATCGTCAACGGTATCGATCTCGGTCATCGCCTTGGCACGCCGCAGCTCTACGCCCTCACCTCGCCGCTTTTGACCACCTCGTCAGGCGCGAAGATGGGCAAGTCGATGACTGGTGCAGTCTGGCTTAACGCAGATCTGCTGAGCCCTTACGATTTCTGGCAATACTGGCGCAACACCGAAGATGCCGACGTCGAACGGTTTCTGAAACTTTACACGACCTTGCCGCTGGATGAGATCAGCCGTCTGGCTTCGCTGGGGGGAGCGGAAATCAATGAAACCAAGAAGGTCCTTGCCACCGAAATCACAGCTCTCCTGCACGGCCGCCAGGCTGCGGAGGAAGCTGCGGAAACGGCCCGCAAGACGTTCGAGGAAGGCGCTTTGGCAACTAATTTGCCGACTGTCGAAATTGCAGGCAGCGACCTCGAAGCTGGAATTGGCATCTTGACCCTTCTCGTCAAGGCAGGCCTTGCCGGATCGAACGGTGAAGCGCGCCGCCACATCCAGGGCGGTGCTGTGCGGGTGAATGATGCCAGCGTTTCAGACGAAAAAGCTAAAATCAGTTCATCCGACGTAACGGCCGAGGGCGTGATCAAGCTGTCTCTTGGCAAGAAGAAGCATATTCTGGTGCGGCCGGTTTAAAATAGCTGGCACTACTGCTGTGCGTGGTTCGACGGGGCTCACCATGAGGGAGATTAGTGGACTGCAGAATGGTCAGCAACGTTGGAGATAATGTCTCCCTGCAATTATCAACCTCCCTCATGGTGAGCCCCGTCGAACCACGCACAGCCGCATTGCTACCCGGTAAAGCCTCAAGCCTGTAGAAGATTGGCCTCTACTGAAATTCAAAAATGGAACGGAAAATACCCGGCGCGATCACCGAAATCGGATTGACGATAATCTGCGGCTGTTTCAATGGCCCGATCAATTTGTAAGTGATGCCGATCAACCCGCCATCGCGGCCGTTGCCGAGGAAAAGGCCAAGGATCGGGACATCGCCAAAGATGCGGTTGATCCCGTAGGCGGGCATGAATGTGCCTGTAAGCGACATGTTGCCCTGGGGATCGCTGAGCACGCCCTGGAACGTCGTGCCGATCGTCGAACCGCGGATAACGCCATTGGCAAGGTTTATGTAATTCGCGCCCTTCTCGATTTGCGAGAAACCGCGGTCGAACGTCACTCTCGACACGTCGATATTCTTCTTCACCGCATCGTTGAGGCTCGTACCGTTGGGCGCTGTGGATACCAGCTTGGCCAAGCGCGGTTCGTTGACCAGTGTAAAATCACGCGCGTCGATCTGCCCCCGCAAAGGACCGTCACCCTTGGAATCGAGCGCAACATTGATGCTGCCTCCGGACATCTTGTCGTAAAAGCCGAAGAAGCGCAGCACCGCACCGGCATCCTTCGATTGCAGGCTGATAGAACGCGCACCACTTTCTGAACTATCGGCTGCCACCACCTTCTGTCCCGTTTTGGTTACGGCGTTGAAGGCGAGGCCCGAAACGTTTGAGCCCACCCCCTCATATGACAGAGACACATTGGCAAAGTTCTCGGAGTAAAAACCGGTTACGGTATCGATGTCGGCATTAACCAGCACGCGCTGCTTGCTGTTGCTGTCGTTGCCTCCGTTCTTTTTCTTGTCTGTTATCTGATTGAGCAAAGGGCGGGCATCGAATGAACTGCCCTTCACACCGACCCTGTATCCATATTTGGTGCGGTCGACCTTTACCGCGATATCGTCACCGCGATTTAACCTGACGGTACCAAAATCAGCCGAGGTCATATCCCCATCCACGACATTCACATCGCCTTGCAAGCGGAACGTGTCGCCGGAAATGTCAAGGTCGCGGATGCTGGCGTTGTCCCCATCTTGCTGGAGCGAGAATTTTGCGGTCGCTTTTACGCCCGCACCCTTGGTCCAACCTAGCTGTGCAAGTTTGATTTCGGCCTTCGTCAGATCGGCGATAGCGACCCGCGACCCGTCGGCCGTCTTGTCGATTTCTACGGAAATCGGGCCGGAAAGCAAAGGATCGAGCGCCGGGAACAGCGCATTCCGGGTCTTGTCATCGAGTTGCAAAGTTACGCTCTGTTCGCGCTTCGCTGTGTTTTTCCCCAAGGGTTCAAACATCGTCACTTCAGCGGGAATGCCATTCACCTGCGCGGTGGCCTCGATACGCGCTTCATCCTGATTGACGGAGAGCGTTCCGTCAGCATCGGTTATCGCCTGCCCATCGATCTTCTTTGCGATCGAAACATTGGATAATTGCATGTCAGCGGACCATGTCAGGCTTCCCGCTGGCGCACGGCGTGTCACCGGAAACGTCACGAGCACGTGTGCCTTCACATCACCTTTTATGTCTTCCGGGGCAAAAGGAAGATTTTTCAAGCCGTTGATGGGTTTAAACCCGATGAATTCGGAGACGGCGGAAGCGTCGCCTACAACATTCAAATCAAGGTCGGAGAGGACTGGGCGTTGCGGGCCCCACGGAATGACAAGCTTTCCATCGACGATCTCCACCTCGCGATTGGCGGGCGTGATTGACGACCCCTTCTCTAGACTGATCGTCGTATAGGCGCCTCGAACGCTGATTTTCCCATCGGCGTTCTGAACAGCTGGTAGTTCTCCGACAATATCAAATCGCGAGCCCGTGACATTGAAATCGACTTGAACTTCATTATCCTCGAGAGGTGGCGGCTTGCCTGGTCCGTTGAATCGTCCGGCCGGAAACGTCACTTTGATTGTGCTGTCCTTCGCCTCCCCGTCGTGCATCTTGTCGATAAGCCAGCGTCGAGCACCCGTAGCGACCCAGATAGGCCATAGCTGCTTGACATCCGCGACCGGCATTTCAGGTATCTGCAGGTCGAGGTTCATCGCAGGTGAACCGCCGCCGAAAGTAACGCTGGCGTTGCCGGACAGCGAACTTGCCTTGTTTGCCAGCACTTCTATCTGCGAGACATCGAGGTGCTTCAACGTCAAGTCATACCGGCCCGCAAGGCGCGCATCGAAGGGAAGCGCCGGGACCGGAGAATCGGCAGGAGCTGATTTGGCGTCTTTGGTGGTAAGTTCGAACTGGTAACCCGGATTGGCCGCTGACGCAGGACCCGGCGGCCGCGTCTCCGGTCCGATTGCTCCTTCGACAATGCCCGTGAATCCACCGAAATGAATGTTCGACGGTTTGATCGCAATCTGGTCGACCCCTGCTAAGTGTTCGAAATTAATCTGGGATTCCACCGCCATATCTTCGACATTGCCGATCGTAACCGGGCCCTTGCCGATATTGAGCGCACCCCAGACACGCGCTGGCTCGGAAGCAGTCGCCGCCAGACCATCCAGCTTCACCTCAGTCAGATTGTCGTAGGTCAGATAGGCGCCATCGGGCTTGATGCCGTCAATGTCAGGCACAGGGGCCGTACCGAATTTACCTGCGAGCGGAATCTTGCTGATAGCCAACGAAAACGCTTCGATCTTCGCTCCGATCGCCGAACGCTTGGCCTGAGCATTGATATCGACTTGCTTTCCGCGCCACTCCACCGTGCCATTGATGGCAACCGGGCCACCGGTTTCCGATAGATCGAGATTGACGATGCGCAAACGTTCCGGCGCACCCGCAAGCGTGAAATCAAACGTTGTATCTGCAATCGAGATATCGCGCGTCTCACGCTGATCGAGCAGCGATACCGCACTTTGGAGACCCGAGAAAATTGCCGCCGATGCACCGTCGAGATCGACAAGGCCGCGATCGTCCTTGGGCACCAAAGACATGAAATCGAAGGGCACAACCGAGGTAACCTTGATCTGCGCGCCGTCGAGTTCCAGTCGCTCGACGCGCACATTGCCGTGCAACAAGGGCATTGTTGCCAGACCGATACGGACAGAGCGTACATCATTGATTTCGATGCCACGCTTGGCATCGGTAATATTGACGTCTCGCGCCTCGAGGGCGACGTGATGGCGCCGGTCTAGAGAAATCTGCGCGGAATTGATCGTGGCAACTGCGGCCGGGCCGAGAACCGTTTGCAACGCGGTTTGCGCCCGCTGCGTCAGCGCTTCACCACCAATGCCCACGCGCAAAACGACAAAAGCGATGCCGGCCAAGACCGCCATAAGAATGGCGAAGGAGCATGTGGCGCCGGCCGCGAAATGCAGCCGCGATCGCCTTCGAGGCGTCGGCACAGGAACCTCGTCTTGCTCGCAAGCAGAAGGATATTGGTGCAGTTTCGTGAAGTCCCGCTTTGTAAAGCGGACTCTTTTCGGTTTCTCTGTCAAATTCCAAAGCCAATTGAGGAATCAATTGGGAAACCGTAGACGATTCCCGCACCTCTCTATAATTGCGTAAGTAGCGTTCGCGTTCAATCATCAAAGAAAGGCATTCCTATGACTATTTTGGATATCGGCAGCACCCCGCCGGACTTCACCTTGCCGCGTGATGGTGGCGGTACGATCACCCTGTCGGGCCTGCGCGGAAAGCCTGTCATTCTCTATTTCTATCCCAAGGACGACACGAGCGGCTGCACCCAGGAAGCGATTGAATTTTCGGGTCTCAGACCGCAGTTCGAGAAGCTTGGGGCGAAGGTCATCGGCATGTCACCGGACCCCGTCAAGAAACACGACAAGTTCAAGACCAAACATGATTTGAAGGTCGACCTCGTTGCAGACGAAGACAAGGCAATCATCGAAGCCTACGGTCTTTGGGTTGAGAAAAGCATGTATGGCCGGAAATACATGGGCGTAGAGCGGACGACGTACCTGATCGATTCGGCTGGCAAGATCGCCAAAATCTGGAACAAGGTAAAAGTTCCGGGACATGCAGCCGAAGTGCTCGAAGCAACCAAGGCTCTTGGGACGTGACTTTGCGCGTTTTAGTTGCAATTTGATTGAAATACAGTGCAGTTGTCAGGATTTGTTAACCCTAACAGAGTGTAATCGCTGTATAAATTGAAGCTGCAAATCAACGAGCGTAGCCGCAATGAAGAAGCCTCAAACTAACAGCATCTTCGGCAGCACGAGAGAGCCCCACACGATCATTATCGCGCGGGGCGAAACGATCCGGCATTTCACCATCAAGCCGTGGATGGCATTCCTTGGTGGCACCCTCGCCCTTGGCCTCGTTGGCAGCTATCTTCTCGCGACATCCTATCTGGTCTTCCGCGATGACCTCATAACCGGCAACGTCGCCCGTCAGGCACGCTTGCAGCAGGCCTATGAAGACCGGATTGCCGCGCTGCGCATTCAGCTGGATCGCATCACAAGCCGGCAATTGCTCGACCAGAAATTGATGGACGGCAAAGTCAGTGAGCTCATTCAACGGCAGAGGGCTCTCAGCGAACGGCATGACAAGCTTGCGCCCGTGCTGCAGCGCGCTGAAAAAGCCGGGGCCGTTTTGCCGGGAGACGCCGCCAATGCTCTTTCGATGGAGGGTAACGGTCAGGACGTGGTGAATTCCGACGATGCAGAAGGTTTTTACGGCATTGATCCGATCATTACGGGACCGACCACTTCAACACGCAAGCCAGCGCCGCACCGTGACAAGGCCAAAACCGGCGTAGACAAGGCCGAGCTTCTGCTCAAATCCGTCGATCATTCCTTGACCGGGATAGAATCCCGGCAGACTCAGCAAATGCAGAAGCTCTCCAACACCGCCTATGAGAGCGCCGACCGGATTATGGAAGCCTTGGCTGCGACCGGCGTCAAACATGTCCCTGACGATGAAACTGCCGGTACGGGTGGGCCATTGCTGCTGGCAAGCACAAATCCGACATCCGGTTTCGACATAAAATTTGCCGATCTCGATGAAGCGGTACAGCGGCTCGAGAGCGCCAAGAGCCTCGCAAAATCCATTCCCATCGCCAATCCGGTTCCCGGCATGCCGGTTTCAAGCCCGTTTGGTTCACGCGCGGACCCGCTTCTTGGGATGATCGCGTTTCATTCCGGTATGGATTTTCGCGCCATATCGGGAAGCTCGGTGCATGCCACCGCCAACGGAACGGTGACCGCCGCCGATTATAATGGCGGCTATGGCAATATGGTCGAGGTCGACCACGGCAACGGACTCGTGACGCGTTATGGCCATTTGAGTCTGATTCTCGTAAGCGTCGGCCAGCGCGTGAAACTTGGCGATACGATCGGCAAGGTCGGCAGCACCGGACGCTCGACGGGCCCTCATCTGCATTATGAAGTTCGCAGGAACGGCGGCGCGGTCAATCCTCTCGGGTATCTGGCGATTGGGCGGAAGCTGGCAGCCGAACTTTAGTCTTAAGCTTAAAGTGTCATTTGCTGTGTGAGTCAGCCATGAAACAATGGCTGGTAAATTTGATTTATTTCTTTCAATAAATTTGTGTTTATATCCAAAGCAGTATATTTTTATGAAGCAATTGAGGTTTCTGGGAGATTCCATCAAACGGCTACGTGATTTTCCTGCAATGGCAAGGCAGGACGCGGGCTATCAACTGGACAAGGTGCAACGAGGCGAAGGCCTGACGACTACAAGCCAATGCCAACAATCGGCCAGCGTGTAGAGGAACTCAGGATATGGGACGATAGCGGGACTTATCGATTGATCTACACTGCACGGTTGTCAGATGCCGTCTATGTTCTAAGCGCATTTCAGAAGAAAACGCAGACCACGCAAGCACAAGAGATCAAGCTTGCAAGGGTGCGGTACAAAGAACTCAAAAGGCTATTGCATGGTGGAGATGGAAAAGTTTGATAGTGTTTGGGATGCGATCACCGACACACCTGCCGAGGCCGCGAACCTGCGGACTAGAGCAGAGCTGATGAGGCAGATCGCCAAGATCATCGAAGAAAATGGTTGGAAACAGACCGAGGCAGCCATCCATTGCGATGTCACGCAACCGCGCATAAATGATTTGTTGCGCGGTCGCGTTTCGCGGTTCTCACTAGACGCGTTGGTCAATATTGCTACGGCTCTTGGCCGCCGCGTCCACATTGAACTCGAAGCGGCATAAATCAAGCAATGTCTTCGACTTCGACATCCGATCCGTGCACGCGGTGGGCCAGAGCGGCCTCCATGAACATATCGACATCGCCGTCGAGCACATCTTGCGGGCTCGTGCTTTCAACACCGGTGCGCAAATCCTTCACCAGCTGATAAGGCTGCAGCACGTAGGAGCGGATCTGGTGTCCCCAGCCGATATCGGTCTTGGAGGCTGAAATCGCATCTGCTGCCTGTTCACGTTTTTCCAGTTCCGCCTCATAGAGACGGGCGCGCAACATCGACCAGGCCGTCGCGCGGTTCTTGTGCTGCGAACGCTCTGCCTGACACTGCACGACAATACCCGTGGCGATATGCGTGATACGAACCGCCGAATCGGTCGTGTTGACGTGCTGACCACCGGCGCCGGATGCGCGATAGGTATCGATGCGGACGTCTGCTTCGGTTACCGCGATATCGATATTGTCATCGACGACCGGGTAGACCCAGATGCTCGAAAACGACGTGTGCCTGCGTGCATTGGAATCGTAGGGCGAAATACGCACGAGCCGGTGTACACCGGATTCCGTCTTCAAGAGCCCGTAAGCGTTGTGCCCCTTGACGAGGATGGTGGCAGATTTGATGCCAGCTTCTTCGCCATAATGGACTTCGAGCAATTCGACTTTCATGCCTTTGCGCTCTGCCCAGCGCGTGTACATGCGCAGGAGCATATTCGCCCAGTCCTGGCTCTCTGTACCGCCCGCACCGGAATGTACTTCCAGATACGTGTCGTTTGCGTCGGCCTCGCCGGAGAGCAACGTATCGATTTGGCGACGGTCGACTTCCTGTTTGATGGCGCGGATATTCTCTTCCGCCTCCGTCACGATCGACTTGTCGTCCTCCTCCTCGCCCATGGCGATGAGTTCGACATTGTCATCTAGGGACTGCGTCAGCGTGCGAGATCGAATTGATGCCGTCTTCCAGCTGCTGGCGTTCGCGCATCAGCTTTTGCGCTTCCTGCGCGTCGTTCCAGAGTGTTGGATCTTCGGCGAGCTGGTTCAGATAGCCCAGGCGTTTAATTGATGTATCCCAGTCAAAGATGCCTCCTCAGCAGGCTTATGGCCTGCTTGATCTCATCGACGAGGGTCTCGATTTCGGCGCGCATCGGCAATCCGTTCCTTCTTTATGCTCAAATTTCGGCGGACCATATTGACTGGTCCGCGCGATGTAAAGTGTTCGGGTTCAATGCAAATGACCGCGGCAGGAACCAGTTGGGGCTTTTGAGAATTCAGCCTGATGAGGTAGCCGGTGTGATTTTCGAGACCCGAAGCGCAGTGGACATTTCTGTCCATGAGCATCGGAAGCGGAGAAAATCGCATCAGATGCCCATCAGGGTGAAGTTATTGAAGAGTCGTCAGAAGAGGCCGCCGCCACCGCCTTGTATCGCCCGGTTGACATTCGGAGACTGGACTCCGACAGGCGAGCCCTCCGAGAACGTATCCATGCCGATGACAGAATAGCTGTCGGCAGGTCCCGTACCCGGCTTGAACGCTTCCATGATGACGTTCGCTCCGCCAGGCGATGCCCGCATGCCTGTCTTGCGATCGATTGCGATTACACTCATGCCCGGCGGGGGGTCGAAGGGTACAGATCGCTGGCCTTGCAATGCAGCCTCAGCAAAGTCCTTGAACACTGGTGCCGCAAGCCCGCTACCGGTGAAGCCGTGACCCATGGGCGCAGGATCGTCATATCCGAGGTAAACGCCGAAGACGAGGTTCGGCGTGAAGCCAATGAACCAGGCGTCTTTTTCATCGTTGGTGGTTCCGGTCTTGCCGGCTATAGGTCGGTTGAGGCTTTTCAGGATCGTTGCGGTACCGCGCTCAACCACGCCCTCCATCATGGATGTGATCTGGTAGGCGGTCATCGGGTCGAGCACCTGATCCCGATCGTCGATCAACTCGGGTTCCGGCTGATTCTTCCACTCGTCTGCCGAACAATTATCGCACTTGCGCTCGTCATGCTTGAAAATCGTCTTGCCGTAGCGGTCTTGTATCCGGTCGATCATCGATGGCGTTATCTTGCGACCGCCATTTGCAATGATCGAATAACCCGTGACCATGCGCAGAACCGTAGTTTCGCCGGAGCCAAGCGCCATGGCGAGAACCGGCAGCATCTTGTCATAAATGCCGAACCGCTCGGCATATTCGGCCACGAGTTTCATGCCCATGTCCTGGGCCAGTCTCACAGTCATCAGATTGCGCGACTGCTCGATACCATAGCGCAATGTCGATGGACCTGCGAATTTACCGCCGTAGTTCTTCGGCGCCCAGATTCCAAGACTGCCACCCTGATCGACGGAGATCGGTCCATCGAGAACCACGGACGCCGGTGTATAGCCATTGTCGAGCGCGGCAGAGTAGACGAATGGTTTGAAAGACGAGCCCGGCTGACGCATTGCCTGCGTTGCCCGGTTGAATTCGGATTCGGCAAAGGAGAAGCCGCCAACCATGGCAAGCACACGCCCCGTATGCGGATCCATCGCCACCGCGCCACCTTCGATTTTCGGCACCTGATGCAGATCGAATTCGGTGTCGCTGCCCTCTTTCTTCTGAACGAAGATCACGTCACCGACGTTGAAAACGCTCTCCAGCGACTTGGCTGTGGTGCGCTTGTCATCATTGAGCAAGCGGAAAGCCCATTTGATATCCGCCGCTGCAATGGTGCCCTTCTTGCGTTCAGTGGCAAGTTTGTCCGATGCGTCCCGCTCCGGCTGGAGCCCGATGGTCGCCTGCTCCGGCGTCACCTCAAGCACGACGGCCAACTGCCAGTCGGGAACATCGGAAAACGCTTTTATCTCTGAAAGGGGAATGCCCCAGTCGCCGTTCGTCGAAATGGTCTTGTAGGCGCCGCGATAGCCTCGCGCTTCATCGTATTTGAAGAGGCCGTGCTGCAACGCTGCACGCGCCTGCACCTGCATTTTCGGATCAAGCGTTGTGCGAACCGACA
The DNA here is from genome assembly GCF_025452195.1 of Phyllobacterium zundukense. Classification (NCBI taxonomy): domain Bacteria; kingdom Pseudomonadati; phylum Pseudomonadota; class Alphaproteobacteria; order Hyphomicrobiales; family Phyllobacteriaceae; genus Phyllobacterium; species Phyllobacterium zundukense. The sequence continues at coordinate 3,298,530 of NZ_CP104973.1, forward strand.
GGCCGCCCTCGTAAAGCGCATTTTCGCCATAACGGGCGATGATCTGACGCCGGACTTCTTCCGTGAAATATTCTGAAGCAAAGAGATAATTGCCCGTGTGACGCGGCGTGACGCCAAGCGGTTCCGCCTTGGCTACTTTTGCTTCCTCGGCGGTCACATAGCCATTTTCAGCCATACGGTCGATCACCCAATTACGGCGTTCGACGGCACGATCCGGCTGCCGGAACGGGTGGTAATTCGATGGCCCCTTGGGAAGCGCTGCGAGGTAAGCGGCTTCGGCTACGGTCAGTTCGTTGACCGATTTGTTGTAGTAGGTCAGCGCAGCCCCGGCGATACCGTAGGAGTTCAAGCCGAAGAAAATTTCGTTCAGATAGAGTTCGAGAATGCGATCCTTGGAATAGGCCTGCTCGATGCGAAAGGAAAGAATCGCTTCCTTGACCTTGCGTCCGATCGTCTGATCGTTGCTCAGGAGGAAGTTCTTCGCAACCTGCTGTGTAATCGTCGATGCACCGACCGGCCGGCGTGAGCCCCAATTCTGCACATTGGTGATGACTGCGCGGGTAAGACCAGCGATATCCACACCGGGATGCTGATAGAAATTCTTGTCTTCGGCCGAGATAAATGCTGCCTTGACGCGGTCGGGGACAGCCTGGATCGGCAAATAAAGCCGGCGTTGGCGCGCAAATTCAGCCATCAACGAACCATCGGAAGAATGAACACGTGTCATGACCGGCGGCTCATACTTAGCCAGCACTTCGTAGTCGGGCAGGTCTTTTGACATGTTGACAACGTAGAGCGCGACGGCACCCGCTCCCAGAAGCGCCATGACAGTGCCGATTCCGAAAAAATATCCGATCAAGCGTATCATTTGTATCCGGAACCCATTTCACCTGTTGGCATGTGCGTTACCAATGCATGAGCAGATCATGCAGATTGCATCGTGGAAGACACCAATCCCGAAGGTCTTCCCCGTCCGGCAATCGAATAATGCAATGCCGGTAACTCGTTGACGCAATTGAGCGACAAATGTGACAAAGGCAAGGACAACCCGCGCGTGTTCACAATATAAATACCAATTGTGGGGTTTGGGCAACGCACGGAAGAGTGATTTTCTCTACAATCTTAATGCAATGGGAGGTTGAGACCACCGCCACTGCCCCCTCCCTGCATCGATCGCCAATTCAATACGTGCTTTGCCTAACTGGTCGTAATTCCGACTTTGCGCTGGATTTCTTCGGTAGTTTCCTTCACGAAAAAAGTTAACCCCGCCGTGGTTGTCACAATGTGCGTCCCTGTTCCATAGGGGTTGAAAGAGACGACGTGAGCGAAGTTGAGTGTAATGTGATCCCCATTGACATCCGTCAGATTGATCCACATGGCCGTACCTCCCTGCTTGCAACAAACGTTAGGTCGTAAATCAGGGAAGCAGGATTCTCTCGCCGAGGCAATGACTTACCAGAGATTTCTCCCGTCCAGCGTTTCCACCGGTAACGAACCTATATCGAAATTGTCGAAGAGACGAACGTTGACGCTAATTCGTGGCTTGTCGAAGTCCGGTTTGTAGTCAATCCATGTCGGCACTTGTGAAAACGTCCCGCAACCGCAGACGTTGCAATGATGATGCTTGTTCATGCCATTGCGCGAATATGCTGTGTCGGCCTCGGGCGTTACCGAAAGCTTCACCTGTGCCGGCTGAAAATACGCCCAGAGCGCGCCGCGTTTTGTGCAGAACGTACAGGTGCACGCCGTTACAATGGTCGGCGCTTCACTGATTTCGAATTTGATCGCGCCACAATGGCAACTTCCCAGAATTGTCATGAGCTCCTCCTCCCGAGATCATCCTTTCATCCGGTAATGATAGCCATGGAGTTCACGATTGAAACCGACAATCGCCCTCCTAGACCGATTGCCCTGCCACCCAGCCCGATGACCATGCCCATTGGAAATTATAGCCGCCGAGCCAACCCGTTACATCGACAACTTCACCGACAAAATAAAGGCCTTTTGTGGATCTCGCTTCCATCGTTTTCTGGTCAAGCATATCCGTATCGACACCGCCGAGCGTCACCTCCGCTGTACGGTAGCCTTCGGACCCTGCTGGCCTGATTTGCCATTCATTGACCGATTTTTCCACCGCAAGAAGCTGCTTGTCCGAAATATCCGCCAGATGCGCTTCTATCCTGCTGTTTTCTGCAATCAACTGCGCGAGGCGTTTCGGTAATAGTTCGCCAAGTGCCGTCTGCAGCGCTTGCCGGCCGTTGCGGCTGCGTGCGGCGCGTAGTGCCTCGAAGACCCTGACGCCCGGGAGCATGGCAACCGAGATCACATCGCCTTCCCTCCAATAGGATGAAATCTGCAGGATAGAAGGACCACTCAGACCGCGATGGGTGAACAGCATGGCCTCGCTGAACTCTGTCTTGCCGTGACTCACAACTGCATCGACGGAAATGCCAGACAGGGGTTTGAGCGGAGCAAGCGTATTCTCGTCAAACGTCAGCGGCACCAGCGCCGGGCGTGTTTCGGTGAGCGCAACCTCGAATTGTTTGGCGATCTCGTACCCAAAGCCGGTTGCGCCCATTTTCGGTATGGATTTTCCGCCGCATGCAACGACGAGGGACAAACACCGTACGCGTTCGCCCGACAGATCGAGTTCAAATGCATCGCCTGATTTCGCGACAGCATCGACGGTCGTACGAAGCCGAAGCTCAACCCCCGCCTGGTTCATCTCCGTCACCAACATATCGATGATCTGCTTTGCCGATCCATCGCAAAAAAGTTGGCCGAGCGTCTTTTCATGCCAGGCAATGCCATGGCGATCTACGAGACCGATAAAGTCGCGCTGGGTGTAGCGGCGCAAGGCCGAAATGCAAAAATGCGGGTTCTTGCTGATAAAGTTCTGCGGTGCCGCATTGAGATTGGTGAAATTGCAGCGGCCACCGCCCGATATGCGGATCTTTTCGCCGGGCGCGGCAGCATGGTCGACAATGAGCACGGAGCGGCCGCGCTTGCCTGCCTCAATGGCGCACATCATACCTGCGGCGCCGGCACCTATGATAAGGACGTCCACCTGTTTCATGGCGATGGCAAAAGCTCGCCCGTCCGCCCCGTCAGGCGGTAGGCGACGAGTCCGATCCATTCTCTAAGCGCTATCGACACATTCTGCAGCGAATCCTGCGGATTGTCATGCGTAACGCCTATGCCCTCGTCGCCTGACGTCCGGTAGTCGGAGGGCCAAGGCACAACATCGAACCCGACTGTGCGAAAGATCCCCATGGAGCGCGGCATATGGAATGCCGACGTAATCAGCACCCACGTCTCGCCGGGTTTCGGCTTCACCAAGTCCTTCGTGAAAACCGCATTTTCATAGGTGTTGCGCGACTGGCTTTCCATGATGAGCCGATCGGGGGCGACGCCGAGCGCCGTCAGCAAACGGGGTGCCGTCACACCATCACCCTCGCCCTTGAGCAACAAATTACCCGATCCACCGGTCACGACGACCTTGGCTTGCGGATGGCGCGCGGCGAGAACAGCCGCCTCGACAAACCGGTCGCCGCTGGAGTTCATCTCATAACCACCGCGGACCAGATTCACACCGCCCTCGAGGCCGCCGCCGAGCACAATGATCCCGTCGATCTTCTCCGGCAACGAGGCCGGGCGTTGAAAGCGGTCCTCAAGCGGATGCATCATGAGCGCGCCCAGAGACGTCCATGCGCCAAGGCCGAGGATCAGAAAAGCCCCCACCGCTGTCACCAAAGCGAAACGCCGCCAAGCCAGCAGCAGCAGAAAGAACGTCAGACCGATCAACAATATGGAGAAATTCAGCGGCTCGGCGAAGAACCAGAGGATTTTGGACAGAGTGAAGAACATTCTATCGGAGCTCCGCCAGCATTTTTACCTTGTCCATCTCTCGCTCGAGGCTTGTCGACCATTCCGAGCCCTGTTCGATGACAGTGAAGCCTTCGCGCTCATAGAGCCGGATGGCCTTCACATTGCGTGCATGGGTGCTGATACGAGCACGCAAATATCCCGCATCGCGAATATTGGCCATCAACGTACGGAGGATTGCCGAACCGATCCCTTGGCCCTGAACGACGGGATCAACCCACAGATCGGAGATGTAGTCGTTGTCCTCTTCCCGGGCGCCCCAGCCAAGCACGACGTTGTCCAGTTCACCCACCAGAACATTTCTGTAGGACGAATCTGCAAACGCGCGGAATGCCTTTTCGACGTGCATTCGCATGCCGGGCAATTCGGGTTCGAACGAAAAAACGTTGGACGCCCAGGCGCGGGCGCCGACCGCAGCGATGGCAGCAATGTCGGCCTCTGCTGCAGGTCGGATGCGAAATGAGGACATCTCGCTTACGTTACCACCATTTCGGAGCGTTGAACTTGCCTGCCGCCTGTTCGATGACATAGGCGGTCTGGAACAGCGTTCCCTCGTCGAACGGCCGCCCGATAAGCTGCAGGCCAAGCGGCAGTCCTCGCGCATCGAGGCCAGCGGGGACAGCGATACCCGGAAGACCAGCCATGTTCACGGTGACGGTGAAGATGTCGTTGAGATACATTTTGACCGGGTCGGCCGCCATATCCTGGTCGGCAATGCCGAATGCCGCCGAAGGCGTGGCTGGCGTCAGGATCGCATCGACACCCGCGTGGAAGACGTCCTCGAAGTCTTTCTTGATCAGGGTGCGGACCTTCTGCGCCTGAAGATAGTAGGCGTCGTAGTACCCGGCCGAAAGCACATATGTGCCGATCATGATGCGGCGCTTGACCTCTTCGCCGAAGCCGGTGGCGCGGGTCCTTTCGTACATGTCGACGATGTCCTTGCCTGGAACGCGCAAGCCGTAGCGTACGCCATCATAGCGGGCAAGGTTCGATGAAGCCTCGGCGGGCGCCACGATATAATAGGCAGGCAGCGCATATTTCGTATGTGGCAGCGAGATATCGACGATCGAAGCGCCGGCATCTTTCAACCATGCAATGCCCTGCTGCCAGAGCTTTTCGATTTCTTCCGGCATACCATCGACGCGGTATTCCTTGGGAATGCCTATCTTGAGTCCGGCAAGCGGCTTGCCGATGGCCGACTCGTAATCCGGCACGGCGATATCGACCGACGTTGTGTCCTTCGCGTCAACCGAAGCCATGGATTTGAGCAGGATCGCCGCATCACGCACGTCGCGTGCAATTGGTCCGGCCTGATCGAGCGATGAGGCGAAGGCGACGATGCCCCAGCGCGAGCAGCGGCCATAGGTCGGCTTGATGCCAACAGTGCCGGTGAAGGCGGCTGGCTGGCGGATCGAACCGCCGGTATCGGTGGCCGTAGCACCGGCGCACAAGCGTGCGGCGACCGCAGCGGCCGAGCCGCCAGAGGAACCGCCGGGTACAAGATCGACGTTGGACCCCTCTGCGCGCCAAGGGTTTTTAACAGGGCCGTAATAGGAGGTTTCGTTCGACGAGCCCATGGCAAACTCGTCCATGTTGAGCTTGCCGAGCATGACTGCGCCATCCGCCCACAGATTGGCGGTCACGGTCGACTCATAATGCGGCTTGAATCCGTCGAGGATATGCGATGCAGCCTGCGTATGAATACCTTCGGTACCGAACAGGTCCTTGATGCCAAGCGGAATGCCCTCGAGCGCTCCGGCATTGCCCGAAGCGAGGCGTGCATCCGAAGCTTTCGCCATCTCCAGCGCCTTTTCCGGCGTGGTGACGATATAGGCGTTCAGCGTCTCGTTAGCGTTCTCGATCGCCTGGATATAAGCGCCAGTCAGCTCCGTAGCGGTAATCGCCTTGGCTTTCAGCTGCTCGCGCGCCTCGGCAATGGTGAGAGCGGTCAGATCGGTCATAGTCTTTTCAGGTCCTTATTGAGCTGGCGCGAGGGCCAGCCACTTTTCGTAAAATGCACTGTGTTCCGAGTCCGGATAATCGAGCAGAACGCCGCAACGCGTGAACCCCGAGCGCTCGTAGAGCCGGTATGCGTCGGCGAAACCCGCTCCAGTGCCTGTTTCGAGGACGAGCCGCGTGACACCCTTTTCCTTGGCGAGTTCGGTTATGGCCTCGAGCAAGGCCGACCCGACGCGCTGACCCCGCACCGTCGGCCGGGTGAACATGCGCTTCACCTCGCCAAGGTGATTTCCATGGTCTTTCAAAGCGCCGCAACCGACTGCCGCACCATTCTCGTCGCGCGCCACGAACACCGTCGTATCTGCGCCCGCCATCTGCTCCACAGTCATCTTGAACTGGAACTCGATGGGCGAAAGCGGCAACAGATGATCGTTTAGCTCACTGACCAGTGCCCTGACGTCATCCTGCAGTGGCGTTTCAACGGCAACGGAAATAGCCATCGCTCCGCTTACTCCACCACTTTCGGCACGACGAAGAAATTCTCTTCATGGATCGGTGCATTGGCAACAATATCAGCCGCCTTTTCGCCATCGTCGACAACGTCCAAGCGCTTCTTCATCGCCATGGGCGTGACGGATGTCATCGGCTCGACACCATCGACATTCACTTCATTCAGCTGTTCGACAAAGCCGAGAATGGTGTTCAGCTGCCCTGTCATACGGGCAGCATCGTCTTCGCTCACGGCAATACGGGCAAGATGCGCAACGCGTTTGACGGTGGAAATATCGACAGACATTCGGGATTCCTGAAATTCGGATCTTGGATTACGCAGCTATAGTGTCCGTTGCGGTCAAGCGCAACGGACAAGACGATTTGAAAATGGTGCTATTGCGGGGCTGGCGGGGCAGGATCCGAATTGTCCTCCTCGTCGTCAGGCACGATCACGTTGTCATCCTGCGTGGGGTCATCGGGCATCGTCGTCGTATCGTCGTCGGTTGCCGGATCGACGACGGGGTCCGGGCCCTTCACCGGATTCCCGTTGACGCTCACCGACCCGTCGGATTTCTGGTCGACGATCCATTGTATGTTTCCGTTTGGCAGCAGCATGCCGAAATCCTTGGCGAGTTTGGCGAACACGATGTAATTCTTGATCTCTGGCTCCTGTTCGGACGCCGTCGTCAACCGAGCCACAACCGCATCGAAATTGCTCATCTCCCATGTGGTGTGGCTCTCCGGTTTCAGAGCGGTGAAGGAAACGTCCCCTTCAACCGAAAGCTCCGTGTCAACTGTACGGACAAAGCTCCTGTTAATCACCATCTTCGGCGGGTTGGCCATGAATGCGGTAGCTGTGTTTGCTTCAAACTCTTCGGAAAACGGCTTTGCACGCCCCAAATCCATGTCGGCGACTGCTGCCCGGACAACCGTGTCGAGATCAAGACCTTCCGTACCAAACGCGAATTCTACATCAGTCGGCAAAAATGGCACGCTCCACGCAGGTATCGGCAACGCGGGATATCTCAGACCGTTGGTCCGCAGCGCATAGTGATAGCCGCCGCTCTTGCTGATGCCATCGAAGTCGATTTGCTGAACCATGGTCTTGGCGGCAAATGGTCCAACAGGAGTCTCGACGTTGAGATCGGAAAACTGGTACGCGCCCGAAAGCTTGTCCCAAAATGGCAGAGCGGCGAGGAGTTTTGCCTTCAGATCGGCCTGCTCCTGATGCTTCAGCGTTGTCTCTTCCACATGCGCGATGAAAAATTTCCAGAGTTCCAGGAACTCCAGATTGCGAAGGCCCTTGCCTTCCGCATTGGCGCCGATCTGGCCGCCGCTCAGAACGATCTTCATCGGCTGTGCGCCAGTCGCGACATCTCCTGAAGGCGGCGATTTGACAGTCACCGTTTCCAGAAAGTTTATCGCGGAATGGTTGCTGCTGAAATCAATACCGCCCGTTGGCGCAGCCATGCCAAGCATTTCACCCTTGGCCGAATCGACACTCGCTTCGACGTTCTGGGTAGGGCTTGTCGTGTTCATTTTCACGGCGCCATAGGAAAACGACGCCTTGGAGAAAGCGCCGATTTTGGGATCGAACGTTCCGTTGATATTCGCATTGTCAACGGACCACTGAACCGCCTCTCGGCCCTCCGGGGTTGTTACCTCGACTGAGCCACCGGGAATCGCAGTTGATGAGACATTCCAGGACCCGTCGGCAACTGGCTTTATCAGCAGGCTGTATTCGCCGAAATCACCCTTGAAATAATCCTGCTTGGGAAGTGTTTCGATCAACTTCGCTGTGCTGAGGGTAATGCGGTAACTGTCTCCATCGGGGACGATCGAGACGATATTCTTCTCGATCGCTTTCTTTCCAAGATAGTTGGACAGAACTTCGGTAAGCGCTTTTGCGCCGGAGACATCGACAGCCTGTGCATGCACCGGCGTCGTGGCAACCAGCAAACACGAGATCAGAAAAAGTTTACGCACTTGCGCTCCAAGGCCTGAGGATCGACGAATGTGCTGTAGCACTCTGCATCAAACCGCAAAATGCTTATTCGTACTGGCAACGATAACTTCGCTCGCACCGCCTTCCATACCGGCGACGAACTTATCCGCCGTCTGATCGATGATCGGAAATGACCCGTAATGGCAAGGTATGACTTTGCTGAATTTGAAATAGCGCCGGCTTGCGAGCGCTGCAACCGCGCCGCCCATGGTGAAGCGGTCACCGATTGGAACAATACCGATTTCGGGCTGATGCAATTCATTGATCAGCGCCATGTCGGAGAAGATGTCCGTATCGCCCATATGATAAAGCGTCGGATCATCGTCGAAATGCAGCACAACGCCGTTGGCTGAACCCAACGAATGGGAAACGCCGTCCTCGGTCATTTGTGCGGAAGAATGCAGAGCGTTGACATAGGTTACGGTGAAACCGTCATAGGAAACCGTGCCGCCTGTATTGGTCGGATCGACGCGATTGACTCCGCGGGAGCCGAGCCACGTTACCAGATCGGCATTGCCGGTCACCAGCGCGCCGGTCTCTTTCGACAGATCAATCGTGTCACCCACATGGTCGCCGTGACCGTGGGTCAGGATGATGTGTTTGACGCCCTTCGCAGCTTCCTTCATGTCAACACCCTTCGCACCCGGGTTCCCGGTCAGGAACGGGTCGATAAGAATGGTATTTTTTGCCGTTTCAATCCGAAAGGCCGAATGGCCAAGCCAGGTGATTTTCATATCCGTGTTCCTTCAACTGCAAGTGAACCCTCGCCATAGGCTTCTAGAGCCTTTCATGCTTAAATAGAACCAGTTCTGTTTCGCGGATGGCGAGACAATCCACGCGGAAGGTGGCGAGGTCGATGTGTTTCCATCGTCCGAGGTCGCCTGACAAAGTGGGTGGCGGCCAGCCGGAAACCCAAAGGGCCGGGTGAATTCGGACCAAATCCTTCGGGCCTCGGCATCGTCCGATGGAAAGGCATCGGCCTCGCCAACCCCCCTCGACCTTGTCCCACGAATTTCCTCCGGCAGAACGGTTCTATTTAGGCATGAAAGGCTCTATTGCCGGTATGTGACAATAAAGCGATCCATGAAAGTGCGGAACCAATCAAATTGACGGTACTGAGAATTGAACAGCTCGAAGAGCACGTCGCGGATGGCAAGACTGTAGCCGGCCTTGACCTTGGTACGAAGACGATCGGTATCGCCATTTCCGATCGCGGATTCTCCTTCGCCAATCCGCGTCCTGTGCTGAGGCGCAGCAAATTCGCCCATGACGCACAGGATCTGTTGAAGGCCTTGAGTGCTGACAATGTCGGCGCAATCGTCATTGGGCTACCGGTGAATATGGACGGCAGCGAAGGTCCGCGGGTGCAAGCCACCCGCGCTTTTGTACGCAATATGGAAAAGCTGACCGAGCTTCCGTTCGTATATTGGGACGAGCGGCTATCGACCGTTGCTGCGGAACGCGCCTTGATCGGAATGGATGTTTCGAGACAGAAACGCGCCGAGCGGATCGATTCAGCGGCAGCAGCCTTCATCCTGCAAGGCGCGTTGGACCGTCTGCAAACTCTGCGTCAGGAAGCCGACGTGGACGGTAATTCCTCGACATAGGTTGCTGCGGTTGCTGCCCGTGCAGCACGCCAGGCCTGCACCCAGGCGATGATCTGGCGACGGCGGCGGAACGCTATCAGACACAGAACGAGGCCGGTATCGACGATGCAGGCACGTGCAACCAATGGTGGAATCGTCTCCGGCGGGATGTCCAGGATATTTCCGTAGATAGTGAAAACCTGATCGTGCATCTCGCGGCTGAAGAAAAACATGCCCATGCTCAGGTCATAGAGCGAGAGAAAATACCAGCCCCACAGGAAGCCAAGAGGCCCAGCCCAAAAAATCAGGAAGCTGCGCATTCAGTTTCTCCTCGATTGGGCGGGTCTAATCATTTCGTCTTAACCCTGCGTTTTTGCAGTGCATTTTCAGGTTGTAGTGATATCGTTTAAGAAACACACCGCAATGTAAACCTTTTGTTAAGGTTAATTTATAAAAATTTAATTCAAATTGAAGGCATTAGCGAGCCCCCTTCTGCGCCGCCGATGCGATTTTTTTGATGAGTCAGCAGATTTTTTGACAATAGAAGGCAGCACACGCAGCGCGTGCACTGCATGAGATCACGTAGCAGGGAAGCAGTTAGAGCTTTGGACTAATTAGCCGCTGGGTAGAGCGAGTCGATAATATCCTTGGCGTTGTGGCGGGCATCCAACATGCCGTAGGTCGTGCGCCACTGTCCGCCCAGACGGGTTTCGACGAAGGCGTCGGCGATATCTTCTGACTGCAGATGCCGCAGTTCGGCGCCAGCGGCCGCGAGCGCCAGTTGCTCGGTCAATATGCGCGCTGCACCTTCGTCGTTTTCGGCAACGCGCATCGCGGCGCGCAGGACTTCCACGGTGCCCTGCCCGCCGCGCCCGAGTTGCGCGCCGATCCAGTTGAGCACTTCGTCGAAAAGCTGCGGACCGCGTTTCAGCACACGCAGCACGTCGAGTGCCATTACGTTGCCGGATCCTTCCCAGATCGCGTTGACCGGAGCCTCCCGGTAATAGCGCGCAAGATTGCCTTCCTCGATATAACCATTGCCTCCGAGACACTCCATCGCCTCGTAGAGCATCGCGGGCGCAATCTTCGCCACCCAATATTTGACGACCGGCGTCATCACGCGAGCAAATGCAGCCTCGCCGCGGTCTTTTGCAGCGTTATCGAACGCCCGCGCCAGGCGCAGCGACAAAGCTGTCGCGCCGGCAACATCGAGGGCCATATCCGCCAGGACCCGCAGCATTAGCGGCTTGTCGATCAGCGGTCCTTCGAAGACGATGCGGTGCCGCGCATGGTGTACGGCCTCGGCCAGGCCCGCGCGCATCAGTCCGGCCGATGCAATCGCGCAGTCGAGGCGGGTGAGCGTCACCATGTCGATGATCGTCTTGACGCCATCGCCCGGGTTCCCGACCATCTGGCCGAACGCATTGTCGAATTCGACCTCCGAAGAAGCATTGGAGCGGTTGCCAAGCTTGTCCTTCAAACGTTGAAAACGAAAACCGTTCGAAGAGCCATCGGGAAGAATGCGGGGCACGAGAAAGCAGGATAGTCCCTCGCGCGCCTGTGCCAGCACCAGAAATGCATCCGACATCGGCGCTGACATGAACCATTTGTGGCCGGTGATGCGATAGAACCCGCTTCCGGTCGGTTCCGCTTTTGTGGTGTTGGTGTGGACGTCCGTGCCGCCCTGCTTCTCGGTCATGCCCATGCCAAGGGTGAGACCTGTCTTCTTTGCCGGCGATTTATTGCTGGAATCATATTTGCGCGGCAGGATCAGCGGCGACCATTCGCGATAGAGATTGGGCGCGGCCATCAATGCCGCCAGCGAGGCACTCGTCATGGTCAGGGGGCACAGGTGCCCGCATTCCAGCTGCGATGTCAGGTAAAAACGTGCGGCGCGCGATTGATGCCGCGACCCCGCTTCCGGCTTGCCGTCCTCCCATATGGATGAATGCAGGCCCTGGCTCACCGACCGGCGCATCAACGCATGGTATGCAGGATGATAGTCGACAACGTCGATCCGATGCCCTTGACGATCATGCGTCCTGAGCTTCGGCACCTCGATATTGGCAAGCCTGGCCAGATCTTGTGCATCGCCGGAGAGTACGAATTTGCCGTTCTGCTCCAGCTCCGTACGCACGGATTGCGGCAGTCGCTTGGTGATCTGCATTATCAGTGGATCGCCGAGATAGGCGTTCAGGCCGGTCATCGGTGGCGTCTGGTTGAGAACGTCGTGGGTTTTCAAGAAACTGTCCTGATTCAAATTTCAATGTTCGCGCAAAGCTGCGGCCTATGCGATTGATTGCGCGTCGAACTCTTTATGGGATGAAGACTCTGACAAGCGGTTAACTCATTCATACAAGGACTCTCGCCCTTTAGTCGATATTCATCGCATAATGCTTTTCGCATTTTCAGTAAATGCGATGGGCAATCGAGAGGCGGTCGATGCCATTAGACATTGGATCGCCGGGCGCAACCGCAAACGAGCGGCCAACCAATGCGGCTGACGCCAGCTGGCCGACTAAGGATTGGTCGGTGAAGGCGTGCGTTCCCTCACGTAGATATCGGCTTCTTTTGCTGCGGCAACAAAGGCGGACCGTGCGTGTTTGGCTGTTTCCCTTCCTGCCATGGCATCAAGGCATATTTGTCGAGCTGATCGGAACTTCCTGCCCTTTTCTTCAGGCCAATGCAGCGTCAGGAACTCGGCAGCTTCTTCCACCGACGCAATGTTCTGCATCATGCCGCCATGACCGGTACTGATTGTCACGTGATGAAATGGTAGTGCACGCATGTTGCGAAACGCAGAAAATCATTTGCGGTTCCAACGGACCAGCATAGTGTGTGCATCTACAGAGATCACTGACTGGAACGAGTATGGAAAAGAGGCTGGACAGCAAGCTTGAATGCCCCAACTGCCACCGGATCTATCTCACCCTCACCCAGAACGTGACTTCGATTTCACCAATTCACTGCAGTGCGTGCGGTACGTATCTAGGCACCTGGGCGGAACTTGAAACGGACTTCTACGCGCAAGGCGGCGACAACGGTGTGTTCGAAATGCATGATGGCCAGATCATTCGCAAGGACTGACAGCGCACTACGCCGGCGTGTACCCACTGCTTTGTATACTCTTTCGCGAGCTCGTCGCGCCGGACGTACCGACGATCAGGGGACGGCGTCGCTGCGTATCGGCGTGCGAGTAACGCGTTGCCCATGGCTTGCGGCGAATCCCCGCGTTGAATATAAGCCCATCGCAATGGGTATCGCGATATTCGCCGGGTGGCAGATGACCAAAGAGATAGGGCGGTTTAAATGATAGATTTTAAAGCCTTGAAAGTTTGATATGACATCAAAAGAGCCCCCTCTCCTGTTTCCCCACCGCCACTTGCTTGGCATCAAGGGCCTTTCGCCTCAAGACATTGTCCAGTTGCTCGATCTTGCCGAGAGCGAGATCGCGGTTTCGCGCCAGTCCGAGAAGAAAAAAACGACTTTGCGCGGACGCACCCAGATCAATCTGTTTTTCGAGGCATCGACCCGCACCCAATCATCCTTCGAACTTGCCGGAAAGCGGCTGGGCGCTGACGTCATGAACATGGCGGTTGGAAACTCCTCGGTCAAAAAGGGTGAAACCCTGATCGACACGGCGATGACGCTCAATGCCATGCGCCCTGATATCCTGATTATTCGCCATGGGTCGGCCGGAGCCGCCGCACTTCTCGCACAAAAGGTCGGCTGTTCGGTGGTGAATGCCGGCGATGGTGCACATGAACATCCGACGCAGGCGCTGCTCGATGCGCTGACGATCCGCCGCGCCAAGGGCAAGATCGCCCGGCTGACCGTTGCCATCTGCGGCGACGTACTGCACTCGCGCGTGGCGCGGTCGAACATAATACTTCTCAATGCCTTAGGCGCGCGCGTTCGTGTGGTCGCCCCCTCGACCCTCCTCCCCGCGGGCATTGCGCATATGGGGGCCGAAGTCTTCCACAACATGGAAGAAGGCCTGAAAGACGCCGACGTGGTGATGATGCTGCGGCTACAGCGCGAGCGCATGACCGGTTCCTTCGTACCCTCGGTACGGGAATATTTCCGCTATCACGGCCTCGATCGCGAAAAGCTCAAATACGCCAAGCCGGATGCGCTGGTCATGCATCCCGGTCCGATGAACCGCGGCGTTGAAATCGCATCGGATGTAGCCGATGGTTCACAGAGCGTTATTCAGGAACAGGTCGAGATGGGTGTTGCTGTGCGCATGGCGGTGATGGAAGCGCTGCTCGATCCCCGCCGCAATGCCGAAGGAGTGGCCGGATGAGCGCCACCGTCCTGCAAAATGCACGCATCGTCGATCCGTCGCGCGGGCTCGACGAAACCGGCACGATCATCATCGAGAATGACAGGATCGTCGCCAGCAGCGTCGATGCCCGCAATCAGGGCACCCCGGAAGGCGCGACCATCATTGACTGCAAGGGTAAGGCGGTGCTTCCGGGTCTGGTCGATGCACGCGTCTTCATTGGTGAGCCCGGCGCAGAACATCGCGAAACCATTGCGTCTGCCAGCCATGCCGCGGCAGCTGGCGGTGTTACATCGGTTATCATGATGCCGGATACCGACCCGGTCATCGATAATGTCGCACTGGTTGAATTCATCAAGCGAACGGCACGCGATACGGCGGTCGTCAATGTCTACCCGGCGGCCGCAGTCACCAAGGGCTTGCATGGCGAGGAAATGACCGAGATCGGTCTCCTGCGTGAGGCGGGTGCAGTGGCCATTACTGAAGGGCGCAATTCGATCGCCAACACCCAGCTGATGCGCCGCGCCCTCACCTATGCCCGTGATTTCGGTGTGGTCCTCGCGCATGAGGCTCAGGACCCGCACCTCGGTATCAGCGGCGTCATGAACGAGGGATTATATGCGAGTTGGCTGGGACTTTCCGGCACGCCACGCGAAGCCGAAGTGATCCCCCTCGAGCGGGACATGCGCCTGGCGGCGTTGACACAGGGCGCCTACCACGCCGCGCAGATTTCGACTGCCATGTCGGCAGAGGTGATTTCCCGTGCCAAGCAGAATGGTCTGAATGTCACTTCGGCGGTATCGATCAACCACCTCTCCCTGAACGAAAACGATATCGGCGAATTCCGCACGTTCTTCCGCTTGCAGCCGCCATTGCGGCTCGAGGAAGACCGCCGCGCCATGGTCGAAGCCCTGCGCGACGGCACGATCGATATCATCGTGTCCGCGCATGATCCCCAGGACGTCGATACCAAACGATTGCCATTTGCCGATGCGGCAGCGGGCGCAATCGGCCTCGAAACCCTGCTCGGCGCAGCACTGAGATTGCACCACAACGGCGACGTTCCGCTCTTGCGTATCGTCGAAGCGATGTCCAGCGCGCCTGCCAGGATTTTCGGCCTCGATGCAGGTTCGCTGCGACCGGGTTCAAAGGCGGATATGACCATAGTCGATCTTGACGAACCGTGGGTAGTGAAGGAAGAAGATTTACGGTCGCGTTCCAAGAACTCTTGTTTCGAGGGCGCACGTTTTCAAGGCCGGGTTATACAGACATTTGTTGCAGGGAAGTCGGTCTTCACGATCTAGTTCACCTAAGGGGACGATGCATGTCGGATTTCTTCAATGGGCAGGCAGGAATTCCGCTCCTCCTCTTTGCACTCGTTTTTGGCTACCTGCTCGGCTCGATCCCCTTTGGCTTGATTCTGACCCGCATGGCAGGCCTTGGCGATGTGCGCAGCATCGGTTCCGGCAATATCGGCGCGACCAATGTTCTGCGTACCGGCAACAAGAAACTGGCCGCTGCAACATTGCTGCTGGATATGCTGAAAGGCACCGTGGCGGTGTTGATCGCCGGCATCGCCAGCCCTGAAGCAGCAATTGTCGCAGGCTTCGGCGCCTTCGTCGGCCATATTTTCCCGGTCTGGTTGAAATTCAAGGGCGGTAAAGGTGTCGCGACGTATCTTGGCGTTCTGCTTGGGCTGTTCTGGCAGGGTGCACTGATTTTCGCCGCCGTCTGGCTGATTATAGCCTACACCACTCGCTACTCCTCGCTCGCCGCCCTTGTCGCGGCCATCATCGTTCCGATTGCACTCTACATAATGGGCGTCCACCAGATCGCAGCGCTTTTCCTCGTCCTGACAATTATTGTCTTCATCAAGCACAGGGCAAATATCCAGCGCCTTGCCTCCGGCACCGAAGGCAAGATCGGCGCCAAAGGATGAATGAAGAAAAGAAGGGCATACGCCTTTCTGACAGCCAGCGCTTGAGCTGGCTTCGGTTGATCCGCAGCGAAAATGTCGGTCCCGCAACGTTCCGCGACCTTATCGTTCATTGCGGTTCTGCGAGCGATGCATTGGAAATGCTGCCCGAACTCGTCAGGCGCGGTGGCGGCGGCCGGCCCATTCGAATTGCCAGTCTGCAGGACGCTGAACGCGAAATGCAGGCGGCGGCAAAAATGGGCGCTGTTTTCGTCGGCATCGGTGAGCCCGACTATCCCCGCTATCTCCGCCAGTGCGACAATCCTCCGCCCTTGGTCGCGATCAAGGGGAATCCCGCGGTATTCAGGTTACCGCCCGTTGCCATCGTCGGCGCACGCAACGCGTCGTTGGTGGGGATCAAGTTTGCCCGGATGATTGCGAGGGAACTCGGTGAAGCGGGCTATGCCATTATCTCCGGTCTGGCACGTGGAATAGACACGGCTGCCCATGAGGCCAGCCTGGATTACGGAACAGTGGCCGTCATGGCCGGCGGGCTGGACGTCCCCTATCCGCCGGAAAACCTCAATCTCTATAAGGCGATAAGTGCACGCAATGGGGCTGCGATCAGTGAAATGCCGTTCGGTTGGGAACCCCGGGCCCGAGATTTTCCGAGGCGAAATCGTATTATCGCCGCCCTGTCGCTCGGCCTGGTCGTCGTTGAAGCCGCTGAACGTTCCGGCTCATTGATCAGCGCCCGGCTGGCGGGAGAACTTGGCAGGCTTGTCTTCGCGGTGCCCGGCTCTCCCCTCGATCCAAGGGCGAAGGGCACCAACGGGTTGCTGAAAAACGGAGCCATCGTGACAACCACTAGCGAAGACATAATAACCGCATTGACGCCACTGGTCGAACGGCCTGTTTTCGATGATCCAGGGTTTCTCGCACCAGACATCGATTTCCCGACAATCAATCCACCCGACGAAACCGATCGGGACCGCTTCGTCAATCTGCTCGGCCCCGTTCCAGTCGATATCGACGACCTGATCCGCACCAGCGAACTACACCCGTCGGTGGTAATGCTGATTCTGCTCGAACTCGATCTCGCCGGACGTTTACAGCGTCACTCAGGCGGACATGTTTCGCTTGTTTATGCGTGAAGCTGTACCCAGTTCTTTCTGCAACTGGTCACTGCTTTCAATATATGCAATTTCTATAAGATACGCCAACATCTCCAGCCGGTTCGTTTTGGCCATTGCTCGTAACTCACCGAGCATTTGCTGAATAAATCTGGCGTTTTCAATTTGATCAATTCGACTTTCGCTCATAATTTGATCCTTAAATATAAATTTATATCGAAAATATGCGCTATACTTTGACTCAGAATATCTTAATTTATGCCTATATAAGCTGCTGTTTTTTATACTCTATATACGAAACCATAAATGACTCACACGAGAATTCACTATAGGCTTGAACCCCAGGGGGAAATACCATTAATTGCATAAGTTATGCGAGCAACCCTAGGTTGTAATTCACGATTTTTGATGTACAGACCTTGACGTTGTGTCGAAGCCTGTTCATTTCACAGGCCTGTTCCGAAGCTAAATTAGTGCTTTTGCAATCTGACAAGGGCAGGAAAGCTCAAATCTGTAATGAATGTTGTCGTCGTCGAATCGCCTGCCAAGGCCAAAACAATCAACAAATATCTCGGTTCGGGTTATACGGTCCTGGCCTCGTTCGGCCATGTGCGCGATCTGCCGGCCAAGGATGGATCGGTGCGCCCTGACGATGATTTCTCGATGTCGTGGGAAGTCGACTCGGCCTCGGCCAAACGACTAAGCGACATTGTCAAAGCTTTGAAAGAGAGCGACGGCCTCATCCTCGCAACCGATCCGGACCGCGAAGGCGAGGCTATCTCCTGGCATGTTCTCGAAGTACTGCAGCAGAAAAAGGCCATAGGAAAGAAGAGCGTCCAACGCGTTGTGTTCAATGCCATCACCAAGGGTGCAGTACTCGATGCGATGGCCAATCCGCGCGACATCGATATGCCGCTCGTCGACGCCTATCTCGCACGCCGGGCTTTGGACTATCTTTTCGGCTTCACCCTCTCCCCCGTGCTTTGGCGGAAACTCCCTGGCGCACGCTCTGCTGGCCGTGTCCAGTCGGTCGCCTTGCGGCTCGTCGCCGATCGCGAAGCGGAAATCGAACGCTTTATCCGGGAAGAATACTGGAATATCGCGGCGCTCCTGAAAACCCCGCGCAATGACGGATTCGAGGCACGGCTGGTATCAGTCGATGGCAAGAAACTCGGCAAGCTCGATATCAAGAATAGTGAACAGGCCGGCGAAATTCGCGGCATGCTGGAGGGTGCGTCCTTCAAGGCGGCATCGGTCGAAGCGAAGCCGATCAAGCGGAGCCCTGGCCCGCCCTTCACCACATCGAGTTTGCAGCAGGCGGCGTCTGGTCAGCTCGGATTTTCCGCATCACGCACCATGCAGATCGCGCAGAAGCTGTATGAAGGCATGGATCTCGGTACCGAAACCGCTGGCTTGATCACTTATATGCGTACTGATGGCGTGCAGATGGCGCCCGAAGCCGTTCAGGCGGCGCGCCAGACGATCGGCAAGGTTTTTGGCGACAAGTACGTTCCGGAAAAGCCTCGCTTTTACGCCACAAAGGCAAAGAACGCCCAGGAAGCGCACGAAGCGATACGCCCGACCGATTTCAATCGACATCCCAAGGATATGCGGCAGTTTCTTGATGCGGATCAGGCGAAGCTATACGAGCTGATCTGGAAGCGCGCTATGGCCAGCCAGATGCAGTCTGCGGACATCGAACGAACGACCGTTGAAATCGATGCGCAGAACGGGTCGCGTTTTGCGCAACTCCGCGCCACGGGCTCGGTCATCAGGTTTGATGGCTTTCTCGGTGCTTATACGGATCATCGCGAGGAAGAAGACGTCGATGAAGACGGTGGACGTCTTCCAGAGATCCGCGCGGGAGAGCCCCTTGCCCGCGAAAAAATCAACGCGACACAGCATTCGACTGAGCCGCCGCCGCGTTATTCGGAAGCGACGCTCATCAAGAAGATGGAAGAACTCGGCATCGGTCGTCCTTCCACCTATGCATCGACGCTCGCCACCCTTCGCGATCGCGAATATATAACCATCGACAAGCGCAAGCTCATCCCAGAAGCCAAGGGCCGGCTGGTCATTGCCTTCCTGGAAAGTTTCTTCAAGCGCTATGTCGAATATGATTTCACCGCTGCTCTTGAAGAGAAGCTCGACGAAATTTCCGATGGAAAGCTGAAGTGGAAGGATGTTCTGCGCGCTTTCTGGACTGATTTCTTCGGGTCTGTCGATGGAATCAAGGAACTGCGCGTTACCAATGTGCTGGATGCGTTGAATGACCAGCTTGGACCGCTGGTGTTTCCGCCGCGTGAAGATGGCAGCGATCCGCGTATCTGTCAGGTCTGCGGCACGGGCAATCTGTCGCTGAAGCTCGGCAAGTACGGCGCATTTGTCGGCTGTTCGAACTATCCTGAATGCAAATTCACGCGTCAGCTTGGCGGCAGCGAAGCGGCAAACGAGAACGGCAATGGTGGCGACGAGCCAAAACTGCTCGGCAAAGACCCCTATACGGACGAGGATATTACCGCACGCAATGGCAGGTTTGGGCCCTATGTGCAGCGAGGCGATGGCAAGGAAGCCAAGCGTGCCAGCCTGCCGAAGGGCTGGACGCTTGATGCACTGGACCATGAAAAAGCGCTGGCGCTGCTCTCCCTGCCTCGCGATGTGGGCCAACATCCCGAAACGGCGAAGATGATCTCGGCCGGAATCGGACGCTACGGCCCTTACATCACGCATGAAGGAACCTATGCCAATCTGGAGAATGCAGAAGAGGTGTTCTCCATCGGCCTCAATCGTGCGGTTACCGTGCTTGCGGACAAGCAGGCAAAGGGTCCGGGGCGCGGTCGGGGCACGCCTGCAGCGCTCAAGGATCTTGGCGAGCATCCCGATGGCGGGGTGATAACCGTTCGCGACGGAAAATACGGCCCCTATGTGAACTGGGGCAAGGTCAATGCCACGCTGCCGAAGGGCAAGGACCCGGCGGGCGTGACCGTCGAGGAAGCACTTGCTATGATCGCTGAAAAGGCGGGCTCCAAAGGTACGAAGAAGGCGTCCCCTAAAAAAGCGCCCGCAGCCAAAAAACCAGCCGCGAAAAAACCGGCTGCGAAAAAGACTGCAACGAAAAAAACAAGTTAGGAAAAAATCGATTGGCACGCCGTATCTCTCCACCCAGCGGAAAAAAGCGGCCTGCCAATTCTGCGGCTTCGGGACGCGAACCGCATATGCCAAGTCGCGATGAGATTCTGCAATTCATTCAGGAAAATCCTGACCTTGCCGGCAAACGTGACATCGCCAAAGCATTCAATCTGAAGGGCGATGCACGCATCGCCCTGAAGGATATTCTACGCGATCTCGCGGATGGCGGGCTCGTCGAAAAGCGCGCCAAGCGGCTCGCCCTGCCCGGTAGCCTCCCGAGCGTGGCGGTTCTCGACATAACCGGACGCGATAGCGATGGCGGGTTGATCGCCAAGCCTGCTGAATGGGACGCCAACCACCAGGAACGGCCACCGGTCGTTTTCATTCGCGCCTCGCGCAATCAGAAAGGTCCGACTCCCGGCGTCGGCGACCGTGTTCTGGCGCGTATTTTTGTCAGTGCTGACCCTACCGGACCTGCCTATACGGGACGTGTCATCAAGAAGATCGAGCATCGCAAGGATGCGGTTTTGGGCGTGTTGCGCAAACTCGACAATGGCGAGTGGCGCCTCGAACCTGTTGAACGGCGACAAGTCGAACTCGCGATCGATCCTGCCCAGCTGAACAATGCCAAGGCAAACGACCTCGTCGAAGTCGAGGTTTCAAAAATCAGCCGATATGGACTTGCACTTGGCCGGATCACGCAGGTTGTCGGTTCCGTTGCGAGTGAAAAAGCCCTGTCGATGATCGCCATCCATGAGCATGAGATCCCGCATGTCTTTCCGGATAGCGTCACTGCGGAAGCCGAAAAGGCCAGACCCGCAACCATGGCGCATCGCGAGGACTGGCGTCATGTTCCGTTGGTGACCATCGATCCAGCCGATGCAAAAGATCACGACGATGCGGTTTATGCCGAGCCTGATCCGGACGAGAAAAATCCGGGCGGCTTCATCGCGACCGTCGCCATCGCTGATGTCGCAGCCTATGTAACCCCACGTTCGCAGCTGGACCGCGAGGCTTTAAAGCGCGGCAATTCGGTCTATTTCCCCGACCGCGTCGTGCCGATGCTGCCTGAGCGCATTTCCAATGATCTTTGTTCGCTGAAAGAACTGGTCGACCGCCCTGCTCTTGCCGTCCGCATGATCTTTGATGCCGAGGGCCGCAAGCACTCCCATGCCTTTCACCGCATCATGATGCGGTCGCACGCCCGGCTTTCCTACCCGCAGGCGCAGGCGGCGGTCGATGGCGCTACGGACGAGAAGACAGCGCCGATACTTGATACGATCCTGAAGCCGCTCTGGGCGGCCTATGCCGTGCTGAAACGCGGCCGAGACGCGCGAGAGCCACTGGAACTAGACCTCCCCGAAAAGAAAATCCTGCTTACACCCGAAGGCAAAGTCGACAAGGTCGTGATCCCGCCGCGGCTCGATGCGCACAAGCTCATCGAAGAGTTCATGATCCAGGCCAATGTTGCTGCCGCCGAAACGCTGGAGCGCAAGAAACAGCCACTGATCTTCCGCATCCACGACGCGCCTTCGCTGGCCAAGCAGGAAACCCTGCGCGAGTTCCTGCGGACCATGGATATATCGCTGGCCCGGGGCGCAGAATTGCGTCCGAACCAGTTCAACCATATCCTGAAGCGCGTCGAGGGCAGCGACAGCCAAGATCTCGTCAATCAGGTCGTGCTGCGTTCGCAATCGCAGGCGGAATACAACCCCGCGAACATTGGGCATTTCGGCCTCAACCTTCATCGCTACGCGCACTTCACGTCGCCCATCCGCCGCTATGCCGACCTTATCGTGCACCGCGCGCTGATTTCGGCATTGGGCCTCGGACCTGATGGCCTGACGCCAGACGAAGAAGCGGCATTGCCTGAAATCGCCGCCCTGATCTCGACGTCCGAGCGTCGCGCCATGGCCGCCGAGCGCGACACTGTCGACCGGCTGATCGCGCACTTTCTGGCGGACAAGGTGGGCAGCAGTTTCGACGGCCGCGTCCAGGGCGTTACCAGGGCCGGCCTGTTCGTTTCCCTTGCGACATATGGCGCGGACGGGTTTATCCCCATTTCAACTTTGGGCGATGATTACTATCTTTACGACGAAACCAACCACGCTCTGTCCGGCGAACGCAGTGGCAAGGGATTCCGCCTCGGCGACGTTGTCGAGGTTCGTTTGGTCGAAGCCTTGCCAGTTGCCGGCGCGTTGCGGTTCGAGATGCTTTCGGAACCGCATCCGGTGCCGAGCGGCGTTCGCTCGCACCATAAGGCAAAGCGTTTTATACGCGGAAACCAGAAGCGTCCGTCTACCGTATCGCGGGGCGGACGAAGAGGCAGGTAATGGCAGAACAAATTTTCGGTGCTGATACGACGCCCGCGAGAGAGCACCGGCCGGTGTGGCAGGCGATGTGGCGTGGATTGCGCTGTCGCTGCCCGCATTGTGGCGAAGGCAAGCTATTTCGCGCTTTCGTCAAGCCGGTCGATAATTGCGCCGTATGCGGCGAGGACTACACCCATCAGCGGGCCGACGATTTTCCGGCCTATATCACCATCACGATCGTCGGCCACATCGTCCTTGGCGGATTTCTGGCCGTTGAAACCCTGTTCATATTGTCCAATTGGGTGCATCTGGCCATCTGGGTTCCCTTGACGATCCTTCTGTCGATAGGTTTGCTGCAGCCGGTCAAAGGCGCCATCATTGGCTTGCAATGGGCAAATTATATGCATGGTTTTGGCGGCGAGACTGACGATCAGGAGCCACGGGAACAGTGAATGATCAAGCCACTGCCATCCCGATCCAACCAGACAAGCCGATAGTTCCTATCCGGCCACGCGATGCTGCTTCCTTGTTGCTCATCGACCGCTCCGGCAAGGATCTGCGCATCCTCATGGGCAAGCGGCATATGCGTCACGTGTTCATGCCGGGAAAATTCGTCTTCCCTGGCGGGCGGACGGAACCCGCGGACGGCCGCATATCCGCCATTGCTGAACTCTCCGATGTTGATCAAGCAAAACTGTTGACCGGCATGGGCAGCCGCTCAAGCGTTCAACGCTGCCGGGCAATTGCGCTCTCTGCGATTCGCGAAACCTATGAAGAGGCGGGGCTCCTTCTCGGACGCCGGCATCCGGATGCCGTTTCGATATCACACCCGGACTGGGCCGCCTTTGTCGAACGCAGGATTCTCCCCGATCTCTCTGTCTTGCGGTATTTTGCGAGAGCAACCACGCCGCCCGGTCGCTCCCGCCGTTTCGATACACGGTTCTTCCTTGCTTTTCGCGATGCCGTCGCCGATACCCTTCCCGAAACAACCGGGCCATCGCAGGAACTCGAAGAACTGTGCTGGCTGCCCTTCCGCGAGGCAAATCAGCTCGATATTCCAGAGATCACCCGGACGATCATAAAGGAAGCCGAGGCGATTCTTGCCGCAAATCCTGCCCTGGCCCCGGGCAGCGCTGTCATTCGTTACCGTATGAAATATGGACGATCTCGTCCGAGAGGTTTTTTGATTTATGGATGCTTCGCCGACCACCGGCCAGACAACCGTCCGGTCTTCCTGGCGCGCGCTTGTCGCGGCCATCGCCACCATCAGTTCCGTTGGTGTCGCCATCGGGCTTGGCATTCCACTCCTGAGCGTCATTCTGGAGAGCCGCGGCCATTCGGCCACCATGATAGGCTTGAACGCCGCGGTCGCAGGTATCGCGTCAATTGTGGCCGCCCCCTTCGCTGCTCCCATCGCAGCCCGGTTCGGTGTGGTGCCTACCCTGCTCGGAATGTTGCTGATTGGCGGCTTCTCATTCGTGGGGTTTCACTTCTTTACCGAGTTCTGGATGTGGGTCGTACTACGTGTTTTCCTGCATTTCGCGCTGACAATGCTGTTCATCCTTTCCGAATACTGGATCAATGCCGCCGCTCCTCCCGAAAAACGCGGGCTGGTGCTTGGCATTTATGCCACCGTTCTTTCAGTGGGCTTCGCGCTTGGACCATGGCTGTTCTCGCGTATCGGCAGCGTCGGCATCATGCCGTTTGCGGTCGGCTTCGGCATCATCATCTTCGCCATGTTACCGGTGCTTTTCGCGTGGAAGGAAAGCCCGGATTTCCATGAAGAGGAGCATGTTCCTTTCGCACCGTTCATTTGGGCTGTGCCGACGGCGACGGCAGCGGTCTTTGTCTTTGGCGCGGTTGAAACCGGGGGCTTTGCATTGTTTCCCGTCTTCGGCTCCCGGGTCGGCTATAGCGAAGCCAATGCAGCTCTCCTGCTCACAACCATCGGGCTCGGCAACGTGCTACTGCAGATTCCAATTGGGCTCCTCAGCGATCACGTCAATGATCGTCGCAAGATCCTGCTTGTCTGCGCGTTGATCGGCTTGGCGGGCATGTGCGTCCTGCCATTCATCTATTCCAACTGGTATCTCGTCGCGGGATTGCTGTTCGTCTGGGGTGGCGTTGTGGCCGGCCTTTACACCGTTGGCCTGGCCCATCTCGGCTCGCAACTCACGGGCCGCGAGCTAGCCTCCGCCAACGCGGCCTTCGTCTTCTGCTACGCAGTCGGTATGCTCGTTGGTCCGCAAGCCGTCGGTATCGGCATGGATCTGATGGGCCCCGCGGGCTTTGCAGTCGCCCTTGCGATATTTTTCGCTGCTTACGCGCTTTTGGTGGGCTCACGTCTAATTAGCCGCAGAGGCTAATCAACTACAACTACAGCGCGCTTGGATTTATTCAAGACAGTGCTATATTGCCCCTGGAGTGAGAGGCGAGCTGTCGCCCGCCTCTCTCTTCCTTATCTTTGAAAGTGAACCCGGATCGCTATTGTCCAGCACGTCCGGGTTCTTTTCATAGTAAGGCTGATGCTAAACGGCAAATACCGCATAGATTCAACTCCAAGGTTGAAGGCAAGGCTCTTGCCGCAGTCGGGGGAGCCCGTCTCCCCCGATACACCGGCTGGCTGGGTGTTGCTGCTTTTGCCTTCAAATCTCGAAGTTTGACTCATCGCGTGCTTTGAGGTGCTCGGCAACGAACGCAGGGTTGAATCGAGATCTCGGAAAATGCGGTACAAGGTTGTCCTTCATTTGAGGACACGCCGATTGATCGATTATATTGGCGCGGTGACCGACGCAGGCTTGACTTTTCCCCCCGTTCGGTTAAGTGTCCGGCCGAATTTCCGCTTATGGCCACGTTGCTGGACTTGAATAGCGGTCCTCAATAATCAGAACAGGTAAACTGAAAATGGCCAAGGCTGCGAATATCAAGATCAAGCTTCTGTCGACCGCTGACACCGGTTTCTTCTACGTTACGAGCAAGAACAGCCGTACCAAGACGGAGAAGATGTCTTTCCGCAAGTACGACCCGGTCGCACGCAAGCACGTTGAATTCAAGGAAACCAAGATCAAGTAATCTTGTTTTTCCGGAAACAAGAATGCCGCCTTCAGGGCGGCATTTTTGTTTGTACATTTTTATCGAGCAAACACGATAAGCCGTTGATTTTTATCCGTCAGGCCGCGGCCGAGACTACGCGATTGCGTCCGGCCGCCTTTGCGCCGTAAAGAGCGTCGTCGGCCCGCTTCAACAGATTTTGCACGCTGTCATCCTTGGGCAGCACACTGGCAATACCGATGCTGATTGTTACGGGAGCGCCGGTCCCGCTTTGATTGACAACAAATGGTGTCGCTGCAACCTCGCGCCGGATGCGCTCAGCCACAACGGCAGCGAGCGCCGAATCGGTATCCGGCATCACTATGAAAAACTCCTCACCGCCATAGCGGCTCGCAAGATCGCTGCCGCGTACATTCCGCCGCAAGCGCCTTGCAAATTCCCGCAACACTTCGTCCCCGCCGTCGTGACCGTGCGTATCGTTGATAAGCTTGAACCGGTCGATATCGGTCATGAGAATGGACAACGGCCGCCGGCGTTCGACAGCGCGCTTGAACAGGGTTGCAAGATGCGTCTCCAGGTAGAGACGGTTGTGCAAACCGGTCAGGCTATCCGTGACCGCCATTTCATAGGTCTTGACGACACTGGCCCGCAATCCATCATGATAGGCTTTCCGTCGAAGCTGTGTGCGCAACCGCGCCAGCAATTCATTCGGATTCAGCGGTCGCACCAGATAGTCATTCACACCCAATTCCAAGGCGCGCCGGATCAATGGTTCTTCACCCCGATCTGCCACGAGGATAATGGGCAGCGACCGCGTGTTGTCGAGTGACCGCAATTGCGCACAAATGCGCAGCGGGTCAAAATTCGCGAAGCTTGATGAAATGACCAGGCAATCATGGTTGCCTTGGATAGCGTCGAAGAATCCCGCTTGCGGATCCGTTTGAACATCGACGACCCCTTCGTCGGCCAATATGCGCTGAATCCGCTCGACGCTTTCGGGTCGTTCATCGATCAGCAGAACACGGGCGTTCTTGGCGCTGCCCTCGCTGCCACTCGGGAACCGCAAGATCGACTCCAACCCGACATCGCGGGTAGTAGCAACCCGTAACCGCAGCTCATCGGTCAGGTTTTTCAATCGCACCAAGCTCTTCACGCGTGCAAGAAGTTGCAAGTCGTTTACGGGTTTGGTCAGGAAATCGTCAGCACCTAAGTTC
Source organism: Phyllobacterium zundukense (assembly GCF_025452195.1). Taxonomy (NCBI): domain Bacteria; kingdom Pseudomonadati; phylum Pseudomonadota; class Alphaproteobacteria; order Hyphomicrobiales; family Phyllobacteriaceae; genus Phyllobacterium; species Phyllobacterium zundukense. The sequence goes on from NZ_CP104973.1 coordinate 3,325,496, forward strand.
AGTCCGGTAATGCGGTCTGTGTCCTGATCCAGAGCCGTGACCAGGACCACAGGGATATGTGCGGTTGAAGGCTGCGACTTCAGTCGGCGGCAAACTTCGAACCCGTCCAATCCTGGCATCATGATATCAAGCAGAATGACGTCAACATTGCTGTTCTCGCATATTTCCAAGGCCTCGTAGCCGTCCGATGCCGTGACGACTTCATAATACTCCGCGCTCAATCGCGCTTCGAGCAGCTTCACATTGGCGGGAACATCGTCAACGACTAGAATGCGGGCCGTCATATTTCACTCCCCTGACGATCAAGCGTCGCCAAGATAAGATTTGATGGTTTCGATGAACTTCGGCACCGAGATGGGTTTTGAAATATAGGCCTCGCAACCGCCCTGCCGGATACGTTCTTCGTCGCCTTTCATGGCGAAAGCGGTAACGGCGATGATCGGGATTACATGCAGATCGTCGTCCGCCTTCAGCCACTTCGTGACTTCCAAACCCGACACCTCGGGCAGCTGAATGTCCATGAGGATCAGATCAGGCCGATGTTCGCGAGCCAGATCAAGTGCTTCCAGCCCATTGCGGGTCCGGATGGTTTCATAGCCGCTGGCTTCAATAAGATCGCGGAAGAGCTTCATGTTAAGCTCATTATCCTCGACGATCATCACTTTCTTTACCATCGGCAATTTCCTGTTGATCATGCTTGAAAGACGCATGCCACCTGTCAAGTTTTATGGGACAAAGATCGGATCGCAGCCCCAACTGTATGGATGCATTTGATAGCCTGTGATGATTGATGAAAAGGAAACTCTTCAGCCCAATCCCGAAATGCTGCTGATCATGTTTAACCAAGGATTTATTGAACATCTTCTTTTGATCATATTCAACCGGCTATAGCGAAATTTGGAAACAACGAAACAGCGGATGGGACTGTGAACAGTACTATTCTGGGCGGGAGGCGGTGTAATGAAGGATCAAGTCAATGTCGGCGACGCGGAAACCTTGGCAATCAATGCTTTGATGTTTCTGGCTGACGACAGCGAGTTGCTTGCCCGGTTCCTTGCATTGACGGGAATTACCGCCGAACAGATTCGGAGGGCTGCCGGCGAGCCGGGATTTCTGGCGGGCGTTCTCCAGTTCTACCTTGGGCACGAACCGACGTTGCTGCGCTATTGCGAGGCAACAGGAACAAATCCTGCCCGATTCCAGGAAGCGCTTCGGCTCCTTCCTGGTGGCCGGCAAGACATCGATTGAACGGTTGATAGGTCTTGGCTGATCGTTGCAAGGTAACGGCACCTTCGCTAAGGTCTGCTCGTTCCTTTTATGTTCCGGACCCCGATGGCAACCCTCAACGATCCGAGATTTGGTTTTTGCCGTGACTGTCTGGCAGCTCAGGCAACCGACGGAAAACGCTGCCATGTGTGCGGCAGCCCGCGTCTCTTGCGCCATCCGGAACTGTATCGCCTCAGCATCGCTCATGTGGATTGCGATGCGTTCTATGCTTCAGTGGAAAAGCGCGACAATCCGGAATTGCGAAACAAGCCGGTCATTATTGGCGGGGGGAAACGTGGCGTCGTTTCAACGGCTTGCTATGTCGCCCGCATCCATGGGGTGAAGTCGGCGATGCCGATGTTTAAAGCTCTGGCGGCTTGTCCGCACGCTGTTGTGATCAGTCCTGATATGGAAAAATATGCCCGCGTTGGTCGCGAAATCCGGCAGATGATGCGCGATTTGACTCCTTTGGTCGAGCCGCTGTCGATCGATGAAGCTTTTCTGGATCTGTCAGGGACAGAGCGCCTTCATCACGATCCACCGGCCCGGGTGATGGCGCATTTTTCAAATCGAGTAGAACGAGAAATGGGGCTTTCGGTTTCGGTCGGCATTTCCTATTGCAAGTTTCTCGCAAAGATTGCCTCGGACTTCGAAAAGCCGCGCGGCTTTGCTGTCATCGGAGCGAAAGAGGCCTCCACTTTCCTGGCCGATAAACCGGTGACCATGATATGGGGCGTTGGCAAGGCGTTCAATGCAACGCTGGAGCGCGATGGCATTCGCACCATAGGCCAACTTCAGACGATGGAACTTGGTCCCTTGATGGCTGCCTATGGTACGATGGGGCAGCGCCTCTACCGTCTATCGCGGGGACTTGATACGCGGCGTGTGGAACCTGACAGCGAGAGCAAAAGTGTATCCGCTGAAACGACCTTCAATGCAGATATCGCATCGCTTGAAGAGCTCACGCCGATATTGCGATCTTTGTCGGAAAAGGTTTCGAGGCGCCTCAAAGCGGCGGACATCGCGGGACGGACCGTCGTTCTCAAATTGAAGTCTCGGGATTTCAAACTTAGAACCCGGAACCGGCAGTTGTCTGATCCGACACAACTGGCCGACCGGATTTTTCGCACCGGTTTTTCGCTGCTTGAAAAAGAAATCGACGGCACACGATTTCGTCTGCTCGGGATAGGCGTCAGCGACCTTGGCAACGATGATCGCGCTGACCCTCTCGACCTGGTCGATATTCAAGCGACTAAACGTGCGGTTGCCGAAACGGCGATAGACAAGCTCCGCGGGAAATTCGGCAACAATGCTGTCGAGACCGGATACACGTTCGGCAGGATCAAATCTCGAGTCGAAGCTCTGCCGGATGATACGGATTCAAACGAAAACCGGTGAATATGGGACAAAGACTCTCCCAATCTGGAACAAGAATAGCCGAATCTGGAACGAAATTTTCCACCCGGAATTGCAATTCAGTTGTTGCTGGTTGAGGTTTGCCTCTCAGGCCATCTCGACTTCCACAATTCCCGGTATGGCTTTCATCGCACTTGCGACCTGCGGACCGACACGATAGCGGTTCGGCAGTTCGATCTCCACTTCGGTTGCGCCATTTTCCTTGATCAGGATCAGGCTCACTACCTGGCCGTCGTTTTGCGGTATCAGATAGGGAGTAACGGCGCTCAATGGTTCGCTGGAACGCATATAAAGGCGCAAGGCCTTCTGCATGCGGGTCGCCTCGTCTTCGAGCGATTGAGCCGTCTGGATGCGCAGACTAATGCCCTCCGGCCGATCTTCGGCGCCAACAGTGACCACCACGGAACGACCTGGTTCTAGCAGATCGCGGTACTGCGCAAGAGCTTCGGAAAAGAGCACCGCCTCGAATTGTCCTGAAGAATCAGAGAATTGGATGATTCCCATTTTGTTGCCGGTCTTGGTCTTGCGCTCCTGCTTGGCCGTAATTGTCCCGGCAAGACGCCCTGCATTGGCGCCGCGCTTGACCGCCGCCGAAAACTCCGACCAGGTCTGGACGCGCATCTTTTCCAGCACTGCCCGGTACTCGTCGAGCGGATGCGCCGAGAGATAGAACCCCGCCGCTTCAAATTCCCGCCGCAACTTCTCCGCCGAAAGCCAAGGTGCAGCCGCGGGGAGTTGGATGGTTTGGGCACTTGCGGCCATTCCCCCGAATATATCCGCCTGACCACTAACGCTGTCTTCCTGCGTGCGTTGTGCATGACCGATAATCCGGTCGAGCCCGGCGATCAGGGCGGGCCGTTCACGCCCGAAACAGTCGAAAGCTCCAGCATTTATAAGGCTTTCGAAGACGCGGCGGTTGACGACACGCGGGTCGATCCGCTCGCAGAAATCCTCGAGGCTGGCATAGGTCGTCGCACCGCGTTTCTCGACAATATGATCGACAGCCGCTTCGCCAACACCCTTGATAGCCGCCAGCGAATAGAAGATTCGGTTTTCGCCAACCTCGAACAAACGGTAAGACGTATTGACCGATGGCGTGACGACTTCGATGCCGAGCCGCACAGCTTCCCGGCGGAAATCGTTGAGCTTGTCCGTGTTTGACATGTCGTATGTCATTGATGCGGCAAGGAATTCTACTGGATAGTGGGCCTTCATGTAGGCCGTCTGGAACGACACGATCGCATAGGCCGCGGCGTGGGATTTGTTGAATCCGTAGTCCGCAAACTTGGCGAGCAGGTCGAAGATGAAGTTGGCTTGCGGCTTGGTCACTCCACGCTCGACGGCTCCATCAACGAATCGGACCCGCTGCATGTCCATCTCGGCGCGGATCTTCTTGCCCATGGCACGCCGAAGAAGATCGGCTTCTCCCAGCGTATAACCCGACATTTCCTGCGCGATCTGCATCACCTGTTCCTGATAGATGATGACGCCTTGTGTTTCCTTGACGAGATGATCGATTTTCGGATGTATCGACGCCATCTCTTCATCGCCGTTCTTGCGCGCATTGTAGGTCGGGATGTTCTCCATCGGGCCCGGCCGATAGAGCGCGACGAGCGCGATGATATCCTCGATCCGGTCCGGCCGCATGCCGATCAGCGCCTTGCGCATACCGGTGCTTTCCACCTGGAACACGCCGACAGTCTCACCGCGGGATAGCATCTCGTAAGTGGGCTTGTCGTCGAAGGGCAGATCCGAAAGATCCACCGTGACGCCGCGCCGCTTGAGGAGATTGACGGCGCTCTGCAGCACCGTCAGCGTTTTCAGACCAAGAAAATCGAATTTGACCAGCCCGGCCTCTTCAACCATTTTCATGTTGAACTGCGTAACCGGCATATCTGAACGCGGATCACGATACATCGGCACAAGTTCCGACAAAGGCCGATCACCGATGACGATACCCGCCGCATGGGTCGAAGCATGGCGATAAAGCCCCTCAAGCTTCAATGATATGTCGAGCAATCTCTCGACGACTGGCTCTTTGTCGCGCTCTTCGCGCAGGCGCGGCTCGTCTTCGATTGCCTTGGACAGCGTCACAGGATTTGCCGGGTTTGCCGGCACCATTTTGGTCAAGCGGTCGACCTGACCATACGGCATTTCCAATACACGTCCGACGTCGCGCAATACGGCGCGAGCCTGGAGCGTACCGAAGGTTATGATCTGAGCTACCTGATCACGGCCATATTTACCCTGAACATAGCGAATAACCTCATCGCGCCGCTCCTGGCAGAAGTCGATATCAAAGTCCGGCATCGAGACGCGATCCGGGTTAAGAAAGCGCTCAAAGAGCAAAGAGAACCGAAGAGGATCGACGTCTGTGATCGTCAGGGCATAGGCGACGAGCGAACCCGCGCCTGATCCACGTCCGGGGCCGACCGGGATATCATGAGCTTTCGCCCATTTGATAAAGTCGCCAACGATAAGAAAGTAACCCGGATATTTCATCCGGGTGATGATAGAAATCTCGTATTCCAGCCGCTCCGAATATTGCTCGGCTGTATGGCCACCGGCTAGCCCCAAGGTCTGGATCCGCTGCGCAAGACCTTCCCGCGCCTGACGCGCCAGTTCATCGGCCTCGGCCTGCAATGCCGCTTCCGGGTCGTCGCTCTCGCCCGTAAAGCGCGGCAAAATCGGCGCACGGTTCTTGGGATAGTAGGAACAGCGTAGTGCGATCTCGACAGTGTTCTCAACCGCCTCAGGCAGATCGGCAAATAACTCCACCATCTCGTCTTCGCTCTTGAGATAGTGATCCGGTGTCAACCTGCGGCGATCGTCAATCGACAGAAGAGAGCCGGAGGCTATCGCCAAAAGTGCGTCGTGCGCTTCATAATCAGCACTTTTGGAAAAAAACACGTCGTTCGTCGCGACGAGCGGCAGTTCCAGTTCGTAGGCAAGTTCGACTTGCGCTGCTTCCAACGCGCGATCGTAACCGCGATGACGCTGGAGTTCGACATAGACTCGATCACCGAACAGCGATTTCAAATAGTTCAGCCGCTGCCGCGCACGATCAATCCGATCGTCCTTGATCGACTTGGCGATCGGGCCTTCGGGACCGCCGGACAACGCGATGATACCGTCCGCACGACCTTTCAGCCATGCCGAAGTGATATGCACGGGATCGCCCGCTGGGGTTTCCAGGTACGCACGGCTGACGAGACGCACGAGATTTGCATAACCTGCCTCGGTGGCCGCAAGGAGGACGAGCGGCGCCAGTCCTAGCGCTTCGCGCCTGTTGGCGCTGCGGCTTTCCTCTGCCTGGTCGTGAAAGGCGATATCAAGCTGACAGCCAATAATGGGTTGCAGACCTGCCTTCGAGCCCTTCTGGGCAAACTCAAGCGCCCCAAAAAGATTGTTCGTATCGGTAATCGCGATCGCCGGCGCCTTGTTGGCAACGGCAAGATCAATGACTTTTGGAACCTGCAGGGCGCCTTCAAGCAAGGAATACGCAGAATGGACTCTAAGGTGCACGAAGCGCAGCGCCTGTTTGCTCGCGGCGCTTAGACTGCTGTTTATCTGACCATCTGCCAATTATTCTGTCTCCGAAAACCTGAACGGAGAAGTTGATTCACCGCGCCGGTATAGTCCGACATGCGCGATGAAGTGTCCACCTGATTTGAGGATTTCGCCTGCTTCAGCAGTGGACAGAAATGGGATCGCAGGATCTCCAATCTCAGCGATCCCTGATCTATCAGATTGCGCTGACCCACATTGCAAACGTCGCTATGAACAGGCTGACTGTAACGAATGACATAACATCCTGGAAAAGTTCGCTCATCGGTAAAACCCTTCTTCGTTGTCTGTATGTATGTCTTTTGTTCTTTTTTTGTTCCAAAGTCAAGCACACCAAATCGCCTATTAGCGCTATGGTTTTCGAAATATTAATGGAAGGTAAAAGCGTCGCGCGATCAGAGGTTGGTGATTTTGCCGTCCTTGAGCGTCACCCGCCTGTCCATGCGGCGTGCCAACTCAAAATTATGTGTGGCTATCATGGCTGACAGTCCCGACTGTCTAACAAGTGCTTCAAGTGCTTCGAACACATAAGAAGATGTCACCGGATCAAGATTGCCTGTCGGTTCGTCAGCGAGGAGCACCAAGGGTGCGTTCGCCACAGCACGGGCAATAGCCACGCGCTGCTGCTCGCCGCCGGAGAGTTCGCTGGGGCGGTGTGAGGCACGCGCGCCAACCTTCATATAATCGAGTAGCTGCTGGGCCCGCTCGGACGCCACAGCCGGCTTCATTCCACGAATCAACTGCGGCATCATAACGTTTTCGAGTGCCGTAAATTCGGGCAGAAGGTGATGGAACTGATAGACGAAGCCGATATCGTTGCGACGGATTGCGGTGCGTTCTTCATCGGAAAGCGAACCACAGGACCTGCCATCGAGAATGACATCGCCGCTGTCTGGCCGCTCCAGCAATCCAGCTGTATGAAGCAACGTCGATTTGCCGGCCCCGGAAGGCGCGACAAGCGCCACCATCTCGCCTTTGCCAAGCGAAAAGCTGGCGTCGTTGAGAATGACCAACTCACGGCCAATCTCATCATAACGGCGGCCGACATTCATCAGCTGCAAAATTGGCCCTGCCACCATGTTATTCGTACCTCAAGGCTTCAACGGGATCGAGCTTGGCTGCGCGCCATGCCGGAAACAGCGTTGCCAGAAATGACAGGACCAATGCCATCAGAATGACCGAGAAGGTCTCGTTGAAATCCATTTTGGCGGGCAAGGTGCTCAAGAAATAGAGTTCAGGATTGAACAGCGTGGTTCCGGAAATCCAGGAAAAGAATTCTCTGATTCGTTCGACGTTGAGACATACAACGACACCAAGAACCACACCTGCAATCGTTCCGGTCACACCGATCGCAGCACCCGTCATAAGAAAGATGCGCAAGATCGAATTTCGCGTCGCCCCCATGGTCCGAAGGATGGCAATGTCATGCCCCTTATCCTTCACCAGCATTATCAGTCCCGAGATGATATTGAGAGCCGCGACGAGAACGATCAGCGTCAGAATCATGAACATGACATTACGCTCAACCTGAAGGGCGGAAAAGAACGTCTGATTGCGCTGACGCCAGTCGGTAAGCATGATCGACCGCTGTGCCGCATCCTCGATCGGCTTCTTCAATGCATCGATATTGTCCGGATTATCGGCGAATATCTCGATCGATTGAACCTTGTTTTCCTGGTTGAAATACAGCTGCGATTCATCGAGCGGCATAAGTACAATCGATGCGTCATACTCGGACATGCCGATCTCGAATATAGCTGTAACCGGATAGGATTTGACACGCGGAGCCATGCCAAGCGGCGTCACATCCCCATCCGGAGATATCAGGGTAAGTTTATCACCGAGACCGAGACCCATATTTTCGGCCATACGCGTCCCGATAGCGACGCCGCCAGCCGTGTTGAATCCCTGAAACGTACCCTGGCGCACGTTTTTGGAAACAAGCTGAAGTTTGGCGATATCTTCCTCGCGCAAGCCGCGCACCAAGGCGCCAGCCCCTGCCCCGACATTACCTTTGGCCAGCACCTGACCCTCGACAACCGGAATGGCAAAGGAGACGCCGGGAACAGCGTCGACGCGCTTGATGACCGCATCGTAATCGTCGAAAGGCCGATCCATCGGCTGCATGATAACATGGCCATTGATGCCGAGGATGCGCGTCAAGAGTTCAGCACGAAAGCCATTCATCACTGCCATAACAATGATCAACGTCGCGACACCGAGCATGATCCCGGTAAAAGAGAACCCGGCAATCACGGAAATGAACGTTTCCTTGCGCCGGGCGCGCAAATAGCGCCAGGCGATCATACGTTCATAGGCTGAGAACGGCTTGGAACCGTTCGGCGCGGTGACTGCCTTTTCGCTCATAAAATTCCTGCCTGAACGCCCGCGAGCTTGTTGAGCGCAGCTTCGACACTCAAAGTCTCGCGCTCGCCGGTTGCACGGTCCTTGATCTCGACTTCGCCGGCCGCAACGCCGCGCGGGCCGACTATGACCTGTGTGGGGAGACCGATCAGATCCATGGTGGCGAATTTGGCACCCGGGCGATCATCTGTATCGTCAAGCAGAGGTTCAAGGCCGGCATTGGTCAACGCATCATACAATTTAGCCGAAACAGCGTCGCAGGCTGCATCGCCAGGTTTCATGTTCACGATGCCTGCACCGAATGGCGCAACGGCTTTCGGCCATATAATGCCGTTCTCGTCATGCGACGCTTCGATGATTGCAGCGACTACACGTGACGGCCCGATACCGTAGGAGCCCATTGAAACCGGATAGTCCTTGCCATCGGGTCCGGTTACTTTGGCGCCCATTGGCTCGGAATACTTTGTTCCAAAGTGGAAAATGTGGCCCACTTCGATACCGCGAGCAGCGAGTTGCTCCGAAGCACCGACCTTTTCCCATGCCGCCTCATCATGCATTTCGTCGGTGGCAGCATAAGGCGTGGTCCAACGCTTAACGATATCAGCAATCTGTGCATCATCATTAAAGTCGGTATCGGGACCGGGCACGGGCAAATCGAGATAGGCGCGATCGCAGAATACCTGGCTCTCTCCTGTATCGGCGAGGATAATGAATTCGTGGCTGAGGTCGCCGCCGATCGGACCCGTATCGGCCCGCATGGGAATGACTTTGATACCCAATCGCGAAAACGTGCGCAGATAGGCAACGAACATACGATTATATGCCGCTTTCGCGCCCTCAAAATCCAGATCAAAGGAATAGGCATCCTTCATCAGGAATTCGCGCGACCGCATGACCCCGAAACGCGGGCGGCGCTCATCGCGAAACTTCCACTGGATATGATAAAGATTGAGCGGCAAGTCTTTGTAAGATCTGACATAGGCGCGGAAAATCTCGGTGATCATTTCCTCATTCGTCGGACCAAAGAGCATGTCGCGATCACCACGATCCTTGATGCGCAACATCTCGTCGCCATACGCGTCATAACGCCCGCTTTCGCGCCAAAGATCAGCAGACTGGATTGTCGGCATGAGGAGTTCGATTGCACCGGAACGATTCTGCTCCTCGCGAACAATAGCGCTCACCTTGTTCAGAACCCGCAGACCTGCCGGCAACCAGGCATAGATACCCGCCGATTCCTGGCGTATCAGACCTGCACGCAACATCAGGCGGTGGGAGACGATTTCCGCCTCCTTGGGGTTTTCTTTCAGGATGGGTAAAAGGTAACGGGAAAGCCGCATGGAGAATCACCAAATTGAACATCGCCTGAGTGCTTTAAGAATCAGGCAAAACCAAGTGCAAAGTGATGTTTCTTTACCGGCTTCCCGGTGGATTGGGAACCCGTAACGCCAAATGAAACGGGCAGGTATTTATAAGAGATTCACTGCCTTGCCGGATTTGTAAGCAAAAAATGACAAGAACGAATATTTTTCGTGACATTTCGCAGGCAGTCCGCTATTTTTTTAATCATAAGGAGAAAGTAAGAATATTTCTGCTTTCCTACGCGGTCAAAGTCTTGGGAGGATGTGACCTAGGCGCGGTTTTCCGCAGCCGCCACGCAAGTGGATTTGGTCAGACGCGATCTTTAAAATGCAAGGTGAAAGCCTTGCATTTTTTTTGTCTGATTTTGTCGAATCAATACGTTGCTGTATTTTCTTGAAGTAACTTATCACTCGCCTCTTGGCGCTTCAGCTTCCAACACTGCATTGTAAATAAAATAGCGGCAGGAACGATGTGAGAGATTACTGGCGCGCGCCGTATCCAATTTCATTAGCAAGCTAATCTGATTTTTTTCGTGGCGGGTAATTCTAGCGGGCGAAATTCAGTCCAGTTGCGGAAAAAAAACTGGCAGATCGTTTACTCCGTAACCCAGGATCTCATTCACCACATAGAAGATGGCAAATATGATTGTAGACACAATCGTCGTCAGCAGGAAAACCCGGCCCATGCGGTGCTTGTGCGGTGCGCTCGGCGTTGTTCCCAGTGTCACATCGTCTTCGTCTGCCTGCGTGCGAAGGCCAATTGGCAGCATTGTGAAAAGTGTGAGCCACCAAAATATGAAATACACCGCCATTGCGGTCGCGATTGGCATTCTTATTCTTGCTCCAGTTCAATCAGCGTCCCGTTAAAATCCTTCGGGTGAAGAAAAATAACGGGCTTGCCGTGCGCGCCGATCTTCGGCTCACCATCACCGAGAATGCGCGCACCCTGCTTTTTTAGCCGATCGCGCGCAGCGTGGATATCGGGCACTTCGTAGCAGACATGGTGCATACCGCCTGAGGGGTTTTTGGCCAGAAATGCGGCAATAGGCGAGTCCGCACCCAAAGGTTCCAGCAATTCGATCTTGGTATTGCCAACATCGATGAAGACGACGGTGACGCCATGTTCCGGCAAAGCCTGCGGCTGCGTCAGTTTTGCGCCAAGTGTATCGCGATAAATCACGGACGCTGCCTCCAAATCAGGCACGGCGATCGCGACGTGATTGAGACGTCCGAGCATGGGCGTTTCCTTATGGGCGGGTCACGAAAACCGTAACCACCGGCTTTTTACCCCAGACCTCATTGGCCGCGGCACGAACTGCCCTGCGCACTGCTTCGCGTACCATGGCAATATCCTTGCGTTTTTCGCGGGGAATACTTTGGACCGCACTCACCGCCGCATCGTACAGCAGATCCTCGAGCAGCTCACCTTCGGCGTCATTTTCCGGAAGCCCGATCGGAACGATTTCAGGGTCTTCCATGATATTAAATTTCTCGTCAAGCAGCATCGAAACCGCAACATGCCCGACATAGGAAAGCTTGCGGCGATCGACGATACCAACTTCTTCCTCGTCACCAATCAGCTTGCCGTCCTTGTACCAACGGCCAATCGGAGCTTGATCAATGATTTCCGCCCTACCCGGCGCAAGTCGCAGTACGTCACCATTACGCACCTGTGGCACTTCCGGAATTCCCGCCATCGCCGCCAGCGAACCCTGTCCGACCAGATGCGCGGCCTCGCCGTGCACAGGTACGAGGATGCGCGGACGCACCCACTCGTACATGCGCTTCAATTCATTGCGGCGCGGATGCCCGGAGACGTGCACCAATTGATCGCCATCGGAAATGATGTGGATGCCCTGCTCGATCAACAAGTTTTTCGTGTCGATGATTGGCTTTTCGTTGCCGGGAATCGGGCGCGAAGAATAGATCACCGTATCGCCCGCCGATAATGCAACATTGCGCATTTCGTCGCGCGCAAGCTTGGCAAGCGCCGCGCGTGGCTCGCCTTGGCTGCCAGTCAAGACGATCACCATGTTTTCGCGCGGTATATAGCCGTAGTCATCTTCGGACAGGAATTCGGGGACTCCATCGAGATAGCCAAGCTCGCTCGCCACATCGATCATGCGCTTCATCGACCGGCCAAGAACCAGGGTTTGCCTGCCGGCGTCGCGCGCTGCCAAAGCTATCGAGCGAATGCGCCCGACATTCGATGAGAAAGTCGTTACCGCAACGCGGCCGCGGGCATTTTCTATGATCTCGCGCAGGCTTTCGCCGACTTCCCGCTCGGACGGCGACTCACCATCGCGCAAAGCATTGGTGGAATCGCACATCAACGCCAGCACGCCCTCGTCGCCGAGTGCGCGAAATCGGGCTCCATTGATGAGTGGTCCGAGCGATGGTTCCGGATCCATCTTCCAGTCGCCCGTGTGAATGACAGTACCCAACGGTGTCTTGATCGCCAGCGAAACCGGTTCGGGAATCGAATGGGTAACGGCGATGGCTTCGAACTCGAATGGCCCCACGTTAAACGTCTCACCTGCACGGTAGATCGTTACAGGAATATTCGGCGCTCCGGGTTCCGACTGGCGCTTGGCAGCAAGCAGACCTGCCGCGAAGGGCGTCGCATAAACAGGAACGTTCAGTAAGGGCCAAAGGTCAAGCAACGCGCCGTAATGATCCTCGTGGGCATGCGTTATGACGATGCCCTTGAGATTGTGGCGTTCCGCTTGCAGGAAACGAATATCCGGCAACACCAGATCAGCGCCTGGAAGATCCGGGCCGGCAAAGCTCACCCCCATATCGACCACAACCCATTCGCGTTTATGCGCAGGACCATAGCCATACATGGCCAGGTTCATCCCGATCTCGCCGACACCACCTAGGGGCAGGAAAACAAGTTCTGCTTGGTCGGAACTAGCCATTTATACTCCTAAACTAAAATCTACTCAGCACGTGCCGACGCCACCGCACCAAAATGAACGTCGCCAGCGGCAATCTTTATCCGTTCGCCTTCATTGTCGCGAATGACAAAACGGCAATCTTCATCGATAGTTTCGAATATACCACGCAGCACAGCTCCGTCGACTCGGACGGCAACTTCGCTACCCACGCCCGCCGCCCGTGCGAGCCAGCGCTTGCGAATCTCGGCTAGCCCTCGGCCTTCACGCCAGATCCTGCTGTTTTCTTCCCATGCATCTGACAAAGCCAGAAAAAGTGTTTCCGCGTCGCAATTTGCGCCGAGCTTCATCAGCGAAGTGGCCGGGTAAGGAACATCATCAGGGTAGACGACTACATTGACACCGATACCAACAACGATCGCCAAACGATTGTCTGGCAGTTGTGTCGATTCCAAAAGAATGCCCGCAAGCTTTGCACCGTCTGCCAAAAGATCATTCGGCCATTTCAGCTCGACGCGCATAGGGGATTTGCCGCCCCGGCTATCTCCCGCTCCATCGATTCCTACTTTGAAGGCCGCCGCTGGACAAACAGCATCCAGGGCATCGGCGAGGGACAGCCCAGCGACGAAGCCAAGTGTGGCGGCGGTTTTCAGCTCGAAGTTTCCGGTCAAGAGCAGCGAAGCAGCGAGATTGCCATGCGAGGTTGTCCAGGCTCGGCCGCGTCGTCCACGACCGCTCTCCTGCTGTTTGGAGACGATCCAAAGTTTTCCGGGATCGCCCGCCTGCGCACGTTCCAATGCCACGGCGTTGGTTGAGCCGATCGTATCGAATGCCTCCAGCCGAAAGCCGTCTTGCTCTGCCAGAGGCGAAAGTGAGAATCCCATCGGGCTCCTAGAAAAACGTCTTGGCGGCAGCGTTAGCAAACGTGCTGACCGGGCCGCCCACCAGGACGTAGAATAGCACCAGCAGGCCTGACACTCCAAGGACCAGGCGCAACTCGCCCGCCATGGGAACGAAAGCGCCGACGGGTTCGTCGAACCACATGATCTTGATGATGCGCAGATAGTAAAACGCACCGACGACCGAAGCCACGATACCAATAATAGCCAGCGCATAAAGATTGGCCTGCATTGCTGCAAGGAAAGTATACCATTTGCCCCAGAACCCAGCGAGCGGCGGAATACCGGCCAACGAGAACATCAGGATCGTGAGGATGGTCGCCATGATCGGATCTCGTCCGTGACAGGCCGGCAAGATCACCGATCGACTCGACATTGCCCTCCTTGCGACGCATGGCAAGAATAAAGGCGAATGTGCCAAGTGTCGTGACCAGATAGATCAGCATATAGATCGCAACACCCCGCACACCGACGAGTGTACCGGCTGAGAGCCCGACAAGGGCGTAGCCCATGTGGCTGATCGAGGAGTAGGCCATGAGACGCTTGATATTCCGTTGGCCAATGGCGGCGAATGCCCCAAGGACCATGGATGCGATCGCGATAAACACGATGATCTGTTGCCAATCATGGGTGATGGGCTGGAAAGTCTCAACGGCAACACGTGTAAACAATGCCATGGCTGCCATTTTCGGCGCAGTCGCGAAGAAAGCGGTGACCGGCGTAGGCGCCCCCTCATAAACGTCCGGCGTCCACATGTGGAACGGCACCGCCGAAATCTTGAAGGCAAGACCCGCAAAGATGAATACGAGACCAAACACAACGCCAAGCTGCCGCTCGGAACTGCTCAGTGCCTGTGCAATTGCTTCGAAACCGGTGTGGCCGGTAAAGCCGTAGACCAAGGAAATTCCGTATAGCAGCATGCCCGAGGAGAGCGCGCCTAGAACGAAATATTTGAGGCCAGCTTCCGTCGAGCGCGCGCTGTCACGGTTGATGGCAGCGACGACATAAAGCGCAAGCGACTGTAGTTCCAAACCGAGATAAAGCGACAAGGTATCATTGGCAGAAATCATCAGCAGCATGCCGAGCGTCGCCAAAAGGGCCAGGATCGGGAATTCGAACTTGTCGAACTTCTCTGATTTGGCAAAACCGACCGACATGACAAGCGTCACTATAGATCCGACCAAGGTCAGGACCTTCATGAAGCGAGAGAATGGATCGGTGACGAAAGCGCGACCGAAGACATGACCGTCCTGCGGGAACAGAACGACAAGCGCCAGCGCCACGAGCAAGATGGCTACCGTTAGACTGTTGACAAGCGAATAGGCCCGCTCCCCAGAAAACGCCCCGATCATCAGTAGCGCCAGTGCGCCCACCGTGATCAGGAGTTCAGGAGCCATGAGCGTCAGGTTGGCAATCATATCGGTTTGCATCGGCCTTGGCCTCTTCCTGCTATTTCAACGCCAGTGTGGCCGCTGAGGACAGCGCGTTATTATATTGGTTGATCAGAGCGTGTACGGAGCTTGCCGTCGCATCAAAGATCGGCATCGGATATACGCCGTAGAAAATGGTGAGGATTACCAACGGGTAGATGACAGCCTTTTCACGCGGCGACATATCCAGAAGCGACTTCAGGCTTTCCTTGTCCAACGATCCGAATATGACGCGCCGATAGAGCCACAGCGCATAGGCCGCCGAGAAAATAACGCCGCTGGTCGCGAAAAGGGCAACCCAGGTGTTCACGCGGAAAACACCAAGCAATGTCAAAAACTCACCGATAAACCCCGAAGTGCCAGGAAGACCAACGTTGGCCATGGTGAAAATCATAAACACAACTGCATATTTCGGCATGTTGTTGACAAGACCGCCATAGGCAGCGATTTCGCGCGTATGGGTCCTGTCATAGACGATACCGACGCAGAGAAACAGCGCGCTGGATACCAGGCCGTGCGACAGCATCTGGAATATTGCGCCCTGAATGCCCTGCTCGTTGGCTGCGAATATGCCCATCGTGACATAGCCCATATGAGCAACGGATGAATAGGCAATCAGCTTCTTTATGTCTTGCTGCGCCAGCGCAACCAGCGAAGTGTAGATGATGGCGACGACTGAAAGCGTATAGATCAGCGGTGCAAAATCGGCCGATGCGATCGGGAACATCGGCAGCGAGAAACGAATGAACCCATAACCGCCAAGCTTCAACAGGATGCCGGCCAGGATGGCCGACGCTGCTGTCGGCGCTTCAACGTGGGCATCCGGCAACCATGTGTGCACCGGCCACATTGGCATCTTCACCGCAAACGAGGCGAAGAAGGCGAACCACAACCAGGTCTGCATCGACGCGGGAAACTTGTAGGCAAGCAAGGTCGGAATATCCGTCGTACCGGCCTGCCAGTACATCGCCATGATGGCAAGCAGCATCAGCACGGAGCCGAGCAAGGTATAAAGGAAGAATTTGAAGCTGGCATAGACGCGCCTCTTACCACCCCAGACGCCGATAATGATAAACATCGGCACGAGAACGGCTTCGAAGAACACGTAGAACAGCACGATATCGAGCGCGCAGAACACGCCAATCATCAGTGTTTCGAGAACCAGAAACGCGATCATATATTCTTTGACGCGTGTCTGGATCGCTTCCCAGCTCGCCAGAATGCAAAGCGGCATCAGGAACGTGGTGAGGATGACGAACAGCATGGAAATGCCGTCGACGCCCATGTGGTAGGAAATTCCGGAGTCGAGCCAGTCAGCCTTCTCGACAAACTGGAAGCCGGCTTGGCCGTTATCGAAATAGTACCAGATCGGCAGTGAGAGCAGGAACGTGATGATCGTCGTCCATAGGGTCACATTGCGGATGTTGCGGCGTGCAGCATCGCTGTCGTCCCGGATCATCAGAACGAGAAGGGCACCGACCAATGGCAGGAAGGTAACAGTCGAGAGAATTGGCCAGTCGGTCATCAGAAATTGCTCCCGAGCATCATCCACGTGACGAGTGCGGCGACCCCGATGAGCATCGCGAACGCATAGTGATAAAGGTAACCGGACTGCAGGCGAACCACCCGGTTGGTGACGTCAACCACGCGTGCGGAAATTCCGTCCGGCCCATGCCCATCGATCAGCCAGCCATCCCCCTGCTTCCAAAGGAAGCGACCAAGAGCCTTTGTCGGACGTACGAACAGGAAGTCATAGAGTTCGTCAAAGTACCACTTGTTGAGCAGGAACTGATAAAGGCCAGGATGCTGTGCAGCGAGCCGCCTCGGTGTCTCGGGCGAGCGAATATAGAAGTACCAGGCAACGATGAATCCAACGGCCATCGCCAGGAAGGGTGACATTGCAACGAGGAACGGCACGTGATGATGTTCTTCAAGGATTTCGTTCTCCGGCCCCGTGAAGATCGCGCCCTTCCAGAATTCCGCATACTCATGCCCGAAGAAATATTCGCGGAATATGACACCGGCGAACAGTGCTCCGGCAGCCAGAATGAACAGCGGAACCAGCATGACATAGGGCGACTCATGCACATGATGCATTACGTCGTGGCTGGCGCGCGGCTTGCCATGAAAAGTCATGAAAATCAGGCGCCATGAATAGAAACTCGTGAAGATCGCGGCCACGACAAGAAGGATAAACGCGTAACTGGCCATTGGGCTGTGCGATGCGAACGCGGATTCGATAATCATGTCCTTCGAGAAGAAGCCTGCCGTGCCGATAAGTGTTCCTGGAATACCCAACCCTGTCAGGGCAACAGTCCCGACGATCATCATCCAGTAGGTTTTGGGGATCAACGTGCGCAAACCGCCCATGTGGCGCATGTCCTGTTCATCGGAAACGGCGTGAATGACGGAACCCGCACCAAGGAACAGCAGCGCCTTGAAGAATGCGTGTGTGAACAGGTGGAAGATGCCAGCACCATAAGCACCAAGACCCAAGGCAACGAACATGTAGCCGAGCTGCGAACAGGTTGAGTAAGCGATCACGCGCTTGATGTCGTTCTGCACGAGGCCAACAGTTGCGGCAAAGAACGCTGTCGTCGCGCCGATGAATGTCACGAAAATCAACGCCGTATGCGACAATTCGAAGATTGGCGATAACCGCGCAACCATGAAAACGCCGGCCGTCACCATCGTCGCCGCATGGATCAGTGCCGAGACCGGTGTCGGGCCCTCCATGGCGTCCGGCAACCAGGTGTGCAGCAAAAACTGCGCGGACTTGCCCATCGCACCCATAAAAAGCAGCAGGCACGCAATGGTGATCGCCCCCTGTTTGTCGAGGGTGTAGCCAAGGAAATTTAGTACGGTCTGACCACTCTCTGCGACGCCCTCAGCCGGAAGATACTGCGCAGCGGAAGCAAAAAGCGTGTCGAATTGCACCGTATCGAAAAGCACGAACAGCGCGAAGATGCCGAGCAGGAAGCCAAAATCGCCGACGCGGTTGACCACGAAGGCCTTAATGGCGGCTGCATTTGCGGAGGGTTTCTTGACCCAAAAGCCGATCAGAAGATAGGAAGCAAGGCCAACACCTTCCCAACCGAAGAACATCTGGACCAGATTATCACCGGTCACCAGCATCAACATGGCGAAAGTGAAGAGCGAGAGATAGGCAAAGAAGCGCGGTCGATTCGGATCATGATGCATGTAACCGATCGAATAGGTATGAACCAGCGCCGAGACAGTATTGACGACAACCAGCATTACCACGGTCAGTGTATCGATACGCAGCGCCCAGTCGAAGCTTAATGAACCCGACTCGACCCAGTGCGCTACTGGAACCTTGAACGCTTCACCATGACCGAGTGCCACGGTTGCAAAAGCAATCCAGGAAAGGACCGCGCAAACGATCAACAGTCCAGTCGTAACATACTCGCTCGCCTTCGCACCGATCGATGAGCCGAAAAGGCCAGCAATCAAAAAGCCAAGCAGCGGAAGGAAGACAATCGCCAGATACAGCATGCCCCCGTCAACCTTTCATCATGTTGACGTCTTCCACGGCAATCGACCCACGATTGCGATAGAACACGACGAGAATAGCAAGACCGATCGCTGCTTCTGCAGCGGCAACGGTCAAGACAAACAGTGCAAACACCTGGCCGACCAAATCGCCCAGTGCAGCGGAGAACGCCACGAAGTTGAGGTTAACGGCAAGCAGGATCAATTCGACCGACATCAGAATGATGATGACGTTCTTCCTGTTGAGGAAGATGCCGAAGATCCCGAGCGTAAACAGCAGGGCAGAAACAGTCAGATAATGTGCGATACCGATTTCCATCATGACACCTCTGTCAGGCCCTTGCCTGTTTCAACCTGTTTGACCTCGATGGCCGTGGCCGGCGTACGTGCGACCTGTTCTGAAACGTTCTGTCGCTTGATGTTCGGTTTGTGACGAAGCGTCAATACAATCGCGCCAATCATCGCAACCAGAAGGACGAGACCAGCAATCTGGAAAAAGTAAACATAGTCCGTATAGAGAATATCGCCGAGCGCGGCTGTATTGGTGCGCGTCGCCACGTCGGGCGTTGGCTGGAATGCCACAGTCCCAAGTTTCGGTGCAAACACCGATCCGCCCAGAACGATAATCAGTTCAGCAGCAAGGATCAAACCGACGAGCGCGCCAATGGGCGCATACTGCAGCGCGCCGCTTTTCAGTTCAGCGAAATCGACATCGAGCATCATGACAACGAAGAGGAACAGAACCGCAACCGCGCCGACATAGACGACCAAAAGGATCATCGCCAGGAACTCGGCGCCGGTCAAAAGGAACAAACCTGCCGCATTGAAAAATGCGAGGATCAAGAACAGTACGGAGTGCACGGGATTGCGCGCCGCAATCACCATGAACGCACTGGCGACGGTTATGAAGGCGAAGAGATAAAAAAACGCCGCCGCGATACCTGTCAGCATGGGTTCCCCCGATTTCCATTTCCGGCAGGACTTCCCTGCCAATTTCTAACTTCGTCTTGCAGCAATTTTGGGCGGGAAACCGGTTCCCACTTTCCCTGAAATTGCTCTGATGCAATTCACGCGATTTCCGCGCGTTCGCAGCCTCTTAGCGCATGTTCCGGTCCGATAGAAGCTATCGTCCAAGGACACAAGCGCGCACGCATTTTTACCGGTAAGGCGCGTCCATGGCGATGTTGCGCGCCAGTTCCCGCTCCCAGCGATCGCCGTTAGCAAGCAGCCGGTCCTTGTCATAGTAAAGCTCCTCACGGCTCTCCGTGGCGAACTCGAAATTCGGCCCCTCGACAATGGCATCAACCGGGCACGCTTCCTGGCAAAAACCGCAATAGATGCACTTCACCATGTCGATGTCATATCGCACGGTGCGGCGCGTTCCGTCGTTGCGGCGCGGGCCTGCTTCGATCGTGATAGCCTGCGCAGGGCAGATCGCTTCGCAGAGCTTGCAGGCGATGCAACGCTCTTCCCCATTGGGGTAGCGACGCAGCGCATGCTCACCGCGAAAGCGCGGGCTGAGCGGACCCTTCTCGTATGGATAATTCAACGTTGCCTTCGGAGCAAAGAACTGCCGCATCGACAGAAAGAAGGCCCCGACAAATTCCAGAAGCAGGAGGGATTTGGCAGCTTGTGCCAAGGAACCAGTATTAGAACTCATGGCGTAAGACCCGTGATTTTAAGGAAGGCCGCCGTCGCAATGACCATGAAGAGCGAGATAGGCAGGAACACCTTCCAACCCAGGCGCATCAATTGGTCATAGCGATAGCGCGGAACGAATGCCTTCACCATGGCAAACATGAAGAAGCAGAAGAACAGCTTGAGTAGAAACCAGACTACCCCCGGCACCCAATTAAGGAACCACACATCAACTGGCGGCAGCCAACCGCCCAGGAACATGATGGTCGTCAGCGCGCACATCAATGTAATCGCAACGTATTCGCCAAGGAAGAACAACAGGAAGGCAGTAGACGAATATTCGATCATATGACCGGCGACCAGTTCCGATTCCGCTTCAACGAGATCGAAGGGCGGACGGTTGGTTTCTGCCAGTGCCGAGATGAAAAAGATGATGAACATCGGGAACAGACCGAGCCAATGCCAATCCAGAAATGAACTCGGCAGCCCGACGATCGTGCCCAAGCCGTCCCTCTGTGAATTGACGATATCGGTCAGGTTCAATGAACCGACGCATAGAAGAACAGTGACGATGACGAAGCCGATAGAAACCTCGTAAGACACCATCTGCGCCGCGGAGCGTAAAGCGCCAAGAAACGGATACTTCGAATTCGACGCCCAGCCGGCCATGATCACGCCGTAAACTTCAAGCGAAGAGATGGCGAGGACATAAAGAATGCCAACGTTGACGTTGGCGACCGCCCAGCCCTCGTTGACCGGGATGACCGCCCACGCTGCCATGGCAAGTACCGACGAAACCAGCGGCGCCAGCAGGAAAATTCCCTTGTTGGCGCCGGATGGAATGATCGGCTCCTTGACGACGAACTTCAGCAGATCGGCGAACGACTGCAGCAAACCAAATGGCCCAACAACGTTTGGGCCCCGACGCAGCTGAACTGCTGCCCAGATCTTGCGATCCGCATAAAGCAGATAGGCGATGATCAGCAGCATCACGACCAGCATCAGAAGTGATTTTCCAAGAATGATCAGCAGCGGCAGGATATAGGTTGCGAAAATTTCTTCCATGTCAGTTTTCTTCTCCGCCTACTCGGCCGCCTGCTTGAAGCCACTCTTGGCAAGCGCGGAACATTCGGCCATGACGGCTGAAGCGCGTGCTATCGGATTGGTCAAGTAGAAATCCTTCACCGGCGATACAAAGGCAGTTTTCTCGATGGAACCAGATGCATTTGCCAGCTTCCTGATGTCTGCAGGATCGCCGGCCTCGATCTGATCGATCGCGGCGAGATGCGGATAATCCGTGTAGAGGACGGAACGCAAGGCTGCCAGCGAGTCGAATGACAATTTCTTGCCGAGAACATCCGACAACGCCCTCAGGATGGCCCAATCTTCCTTGGCGTTACCCGGAGCAAAGCCAGCACGATTGGTCATCTGCACGCGGCCTTCCGTATTGACGTACGTACCAGACTTCTCGGTATAAGCCGCACCTGGCAGGATCACGTCGGCGTTATGTGCACCTTGATCGCCATGAGTACCAATATAAACTGTGAAGGCCTTGCTTCTCTTTTCCCAATTCAGTTCGTCAGCGCCAAGAAGGAACAGCACGTCGAGCGCACTCTTCATCTCGGCTACTGTCTTGCCGTTTGTCCCCGGCACAAACCCGATGTCGAGCGCACCAACCCGGCTGGCAGCCGTATGAACAACACCAAAACCGTTCCATTCGACGCTGAGTGCGCCTGTGTCGGCGGCAATCTTGGCCGCAAGACCGAGCACGGATGCGCCGTCGGCACGGGATAGAGCGCCCTGCCCTATGATAACCATTGGGTTCTGGGCTTTCTTCAGTACAGACAGGAACTTCAGGGAACCATTGGCGAGATCTGCCAATGTTTCGGGTCCGCTTCCGAGATACTCGTATTTGTAGCGAAGGTCAGCTTGCTCTCCTATCACGCCAATTGGCGTCCCAGCAGCCCGCCAATGCTTGCGGATGCGAGCATTAAGCAACGAAGCTTCGAAACGTGGATTGGAGCCGATAATCAGAATCGCATCAGCGAGTTCGATGCCATCGATTGACGGGTTGAATATATAGGACGCGCGTCCATTGGCGGTATCGAGGACAGAACCTTCTTGCCGTGCATCAATGTTTTCGGATCCAAGCGATTGCATCAACAGCTTTAGAGCGTACATTTCCTCGACAGTTGCCAGATCACCGGCAATAGCGCCGATCTTGCTGCCCTTCGTCTTGGAGACGGCGGCTTTGATGGCCTCAAAGGCTTCTGGCCAACTTGCAGCAACAAGGCGGCCGTCCTTGCGGACGTAGGGTCGATCAAGACGCTGGGTACGCAAACCGTCCCAAATAAAGCGAGTCTTGTCGGAAATCCATTCCTCGTTCACCTGTTCGTTGACGCGCGGTAGGATGCGCATCACTTCTCGGCCCCGCGTATCGACCCGGATAGCTGAGCCAACGGCATCCATCACATCGATGGACTCGGTCTTGTTCAGCTCCCATGGGCGCGCCTGGAAGGCGTATGGCTTGGAAGTCAGTGCGCCAACCGGGCAAAGGTCGATCACATTACCCTGTAATTCCGACGTCATTGCATGTTCGAGATATGTGGTGATCTCGGCGTCCTCGCCGCGACCGATCAGGCCAAGCTCGGAGATACCTGCAACCTCTGTCGTAAAGCGGACGCAGCGCGTGCAGTGAATGCATCGCGTCATGATCGTCTTGACGAGCGGCCCAATGTACTTGTCTTCAACGGCACGCTTGTTTTCCTTGTAGCGCGATGAATCGACGCCGAAGGCCATTGCCTGATCCTGCAGATCGCATTCGCCGCCCTGATCGCAGATCGGGCAATCAAGCGGATGATTGATAAGCAGAAACTCCATCACGCCCTCACGGGCCTTCTTGACCATCGGTGTATTGGTGAAAATCTCCGGCGTCTCACCATTGGGACCAGGACGCAGGTCGCGCACGCCCATCGCGCAGGATGCAGCCGGCTTGGGCGGCCCGCCCTTCACTTCGATCAGGCACATGCGGCAGTTGCCGGCGATCGACAAGCGTTCATGAAAACAGAACCGTGGCACCTCTGAACCCGCCGTTTCCGCAGCCTGCAGAAGCGTGTAGTGATCCGGTACCTCGATTTCTTTACCGTCGACTTTGATCTTCGCCATTATTCTTCTCCGGCACGGTTGGCCGATTCATAAGCTTCAAACAGGTCTTTTACAGAAACACCATTGATGACCATTCCTGCGAGCAAGGCGCCCTCAATCTTCACATTGCTCATGTTAACATTTCGGAGCAATGTATTGGAAAGATTGGCATCTTCAATCTTTGAATTGCTCAAATTCACTTTTTCGACCACGGCAGCCGACAGATTGACGTTATGAAAACGGGTATTCGATAGATTCACGTCGTCAAATGTGGAACTGGCAACACTTGCGTCGCGCACGTCAAGTACGTCACGTGTCGCATGGATCTCCATCACTCACCTGCCCCGTTGGACATCACAAGAACATTTGCCTGTCCCAGCCAGTCGTCACGAGAAATCCGCCCGCCAAGTTTGAGTTGATCATCAACCTTGGCTAAATCGTCGGCCGTCCACGCCGCTATTTGATCATAAGTCCTAATACCCATGGCATTCAGAACCTGCTCAAGCTTGGGGCCTATGCCGGAGATGCGCTTTAGATCATCCGTTGCAATCTCTGACGCGGTCGCGACGGTATGATCCAATGAATTGATTGCGACCGAAGTGTTGATTTCCGTTGCGGGCATTTTCTTAGCGGCGGGCATTTTGCCGGTCAGAACGGGTGTCTTTTTTTCAACCGCTCCAGCATTCTTGCGGATAATCGCCTTCAGCGCATCTAAATCAGGCGAAGGTTGCGGCTCAACTACACGCGAGTGGCTGGATACAGACGTCAACCTCGTATTCATGTCGAACGCACTTGCCATTGCACCGGCCCAGAAACCCCACATCTGACTGGCAACACCGAGGCCAAGCGCGGAAGCCGCTGCCACAGCGCCGAGCTGAGGTGTCAGTAAATTCGCCGCTGGCAATACGTGCTTCGGCATCAGTGCCGCCAAATCAGCGCTGGAGTTCTTGGTGCCGCTATCTGACATCGCTTTCACCTATTCCGCAGCGACAAGCACTGGGCTTGCCGCAGCGTTGCGTGAAAATTCATCGATCCGGCGTTCGATCTCCGGACGGAAATTGCGAATGAGACCTTGGATAGGCCATGCAGCCGCATCACCAAGGGCGCAGATCGTGTGACCTTCGATCTGCTTGGTAACGTCAAGCAGCATGTCAATTTCGCGCTTCTGAGCGTTGCCTGTAACCATGCGTTCCATCACGCGCCACATCCAGCCAGTTCCTTCACGGCACGGCGTGCACTGACCACAGCTCTCATGCTTGAAGAAATAGGACAGACGCGCAATTGCGCGGACAATATCGGTGGATTTATCCATGACGATGACAGCGGCGGTGCCGAACGACGATTTGACGTTGCGCAGTCCATCGAAATCCATTGGGCAATCCATAATGTCTGCCGCTGTTACCACAGGGCAGGATGCGCCGCCGGGAATAACCGCCAGCAGATTGTCCCAGCCGCCGCGAATGCCGCCCGCATGCTTCTCGATCAGCTCACGGAACGGAATGCCCATGGCCTCTTCGACGGTGCAGGGGTTGTTGACGTGTCCGGACACCATGAACAGCTTGGTACCGACATTGTTCGGACGACCAATGCTGGAGAACCACGCCGCACCGCGGCGCAGGATCGTCGGAGCCACTGCAATGGACTCGACGTTATTGACTGTCGTCGGACAACCATAAAGGCCCATATTGGCCGGAAATGGCGGCTTCAGGCGCGGCTGGCCTTTCTTGCCTTCAAGGCTTTCGAGCAGCGCGGTTTCCTCACCGCAAATATAAGCGCCAGCTCCATGATGGACGAAAATATCGTAGTCCCAGCCATTCTTGTTATTCTTGCCGAGAAGACCGGCGTCGTAGCATTCGTCGATAGCGGTCTGCAGTGCTTCACGCTCGCGAATATACTCGCCGCGCACGTAGATGTAGCAGGTATGGGCAGCCATGGCGAAACCGGCAATCAGGCAGCCTTCGATCAGCGTATGGGGATCGTGCCGCATTATATCGCGGTCTTTACAGGTGCCGGGCTCGGATTCGTCGGCATTGATGACGAGATAATGCGGACGGCCGTCGCTTTCCTTGGGCATAAACGACCATTTCAGACCCGTCGGAAAGCCGGCGCCACCGCGCCCGCGCAGGCCCGAGGCCTTCATTTCGTTGATGATCCAGTCGCGGCCCTTGGCAATGATACCCGCTGTGCCATCCCAATGGCCGCGTGACATCACGCCCTTCAACGACTTGTCGTGAATGCCGTAGATATTATTGAAGATGCGGTCCTTATCAGCAAGCATTTCGCACCGGTCCTACTCTCTTCGTCCATTCTTGCGGATGCGAAATCTGCATCCACCAATCCATTTATCTCGGCTTCTTGCCGAAAACCTTGATGTACTCGGCTTCGCCGCCCTTGGCCAAGGCTTTGGCTTGCTTGACCCAGTCGTCACGTTCGATACGGCCGCCGAATTTCATATAGCTGTCGACCCAGTCGCGCTCGGCCTTCTTCCACGCCGCAACCTGTGCAAAGGTGTAGATGCCAAGCTCGTGCAAGAGGATTTCTAACCTTGGGCCGACGCCGGAGATCATCTTGAGGTCATCGACAAGCGCCGGCTTTTCGATACCCGCGGGGCGATCTTTGTCCTCCAGCGAAACCAGATTCACCGGAGCCTTGATCGTCTGCACTGAAGGTTTCTCGCCCGGCGAACCCTCCGCCAGGGGGGATTCTTGATTGACCGCGCGGCAGGTGCCGCAGCAGCTGCTGGTTTCGAAGTCACCTCTTCAGCCACTTTGGTCGTCTTCACCTTGGAAGGTGATTTGATCGCGGCATTGGTAGCTTCATCATGCGTAACAGGTTTAGCGGCATTCGAGGGCGGAACAGTTGCCTTGTCCGAATTGGCAGCTTTCGCGCGCTTGGGTTTTTCATCGCCATTCAGTGAAGTCAGACCCGTCTGCGGTGCAGAGAAAATACGCTTGATCTGCGGGCCAACCGGAATGGAATCGCCCTTCCCGGCATCGAATGCATCGATGATTTCCTCGAGCCGTTCGGGTGTCAAATCCTCGTAAGTATCCTTGAACACCATGATCATCGGCGCGTTGACGCAGGCGCCGAGGCATTCGACTTCTTCCCAGGACAGAGTGCCGGACTCGTTCAGCTGAAATTGTTCATGATGGATCTTGTGCTGGCAGACCTTCTTCAGATCTTCCGAGCCACGCAGCATGCAGGGCGTCGTGCCGCATACCTGGATATGGGCGCGGGTACCGACCGGCTTCAGCTGAAACTGCGTATAAAAAGTCGCGACTTCAAGCACCCGGATCAGGGGCATATCGAGCATGGTCGCGACATGTTCAATTGCTGCCTTGGTAACCCAACCATCCTGCTCCTGTGCGCGCATCAACAGTGGAATAACCGCGGACTGTTCACGGCCCTTTGGATATTTCTTGATTGCAAGCTTTGCCCAAGCGCTGTTTTCGCGATTAAACGCGAATGCAGCTGGCTGAATGTTATCTTCTGCGAGACGGCGGACGGACATTAACGATCAACCTCACCAAATACGATATCGAGCGAGCCGAGGACTGCAGAGACATCGGCAAGCATGTGGCCACGGCACATGAAATCCATGGCCTGAAGATGGGCAAAGCCCGGAGCGCGCAACTTAACCCGGTAGGGTTTGTTGGAACCATCCGAAACGAGGAACACGCCGAACTCGCCCTTAGGCGCTTCGACGGCGGCATACACTTCGCCCGCTGGCACGCGATAGCCTTCTGTGTAGAGCTTGAAGTGATGGATCAAAGATTCCATCGAACGCTTCATCTCGCCGCGTTTTGGCGGCACGATCTTGGCGGAGGTGTTCGAAACGGGTCCTATACGCTCTTTCCCCAGCAATTGCTCCACACATTGGCGCATGATGCGAACGGATTGGCGCATTTCTTCCATACGGATCAGATAGCGATCATAACAATCGCCATTCTTGCCGATCGGAATGTCGAATTCCATTTCTGAGTAGCACTCATAGGGCTGCGACTTGCGCAAGTCCCATGCGGCACCGGAACCACGAACCATGACGCCGGAGAAGCCCCAAGCCCACGCATCTTCCAGCTTCACGACGCCGATATCGACGTTACGCTGTTTGAAAATGCGGTTCGGCGTAATCAAGTCATCGAGATTTTTGACCGTCTGCAGGAATGGATCGCACCATTTGCCGATATCCTCGATCAGTTGGTCCGGCAGATCCTGATGGACGCCGCCCGGACGAAAGTATGCGGCGTGCATACGAGCGCCGCAAGCGCGCTCATAGAACACCATCAACTTCTCGCGCTCTTCGAAACCCCAGAGCGGTGGCGTCAGCGCACCAACGTCCATGGCCTGCGTGGTCACGTTCAAGAGATGCGACAAGATACGGCCGATTTCCGAAAACAAGACACGGATTAGCTGTCCGCGCTTCGGCACTTCTATCTCAAGCAGTCGTTCGATCGCCAGTGCATAAGCGTGCTCCTGGTTCATCGGCGCGACATAATCGAGGCGGTCGAGATAGGGCACAGCCTGCAAGTAGGTCTTGGCTTCCATCAACTTCTCTGTGCCGCGGTGCAAGAGGCCGATATGCGGATCGACACGCTCGACAACTTCGCCATCAAGCTCGAGCACAAGACGCAAAACGCCATGCGCCGCGGGATGCTGCGGGCCGAAATTGATATTGAAGTTGCGGACGCTATGTTCAGTCATTGTTCGCTTCCTGGCGTGATGCCGATAGGGACATCATCAACGCTCAATTCACCTTTGCCTTTTCATCACCCGGTAGCACATAGTCGGTGCCCTCCCAGGGGGACTGGAAGTCAAAATTGCGGAACTCCTGCCTCAGTTCGACCGGTTCATAGACAACGCGTTTGACCTCGTCGTCATACCGAACCTCAACGAAGCCGGTAAGCGGAAAGTCTTTACGCAACGGATGACCCTCAAATCCATAATCTGTGAGGATACGGCGGAGATCCGGGTGGCCCGAGAATAATACGCCGTAGAGGTCATACGTCTCGCGCTCGTACCAATCAGCGCCCGGATAAACCGGCGTTGCCGAGGGGATCGGCGTATCCTCATCGGTTGCTGTCTTGACGCGGATACGTAAATTCTGGCGCGGCGAAAGCAGGTGATAGACGACGTCAAAACGGTTGAGGCGCGAGGGGTAATCGACACCACTTATATCGATCAGCGAAATGAATTGGCATTTCGCATCGTCACGCAAGAACGTCAGCGTTTCCAGCAAGGCGTCACCTTCGACCTCGATCGTCAACTCGCCATAGGCAATGGCGACGGATTTCAAGGTCAAATTCGGATTCTCCTTGAGATACCCGAAGAGCTCGTCCAATGCTTCAACAGACATCGCCCTCTCCTATCGTTCGATCGTGCCGGTGCGGCGGATTTTCTTCTGCAGCATCAAGACACCATACAAAAGCGCTTCTGCAGTTGGCGGGCAACCCGGGACATAGATATCGACGGGAACCACCCGGTCGCAGCCCCGGACCACGGAGTAAGAATAGTGATAGTAACCGCCGCCGTTGGCGCAGGAACCCATAGAGATGACATAGCGCGGCTCGGGCATCTGGTCATAGACCTTGCGCAAAGCTGGCGCCATCTTGTTGGTCAGCGTGCCGGCAACGATCATCACGTCCGATTGCCGCGGTGAAGCGCGCGGGGCAAAGCCAAAGCGTTCGCCATCATAGCGCGGCATGGAAGTATGCATCATTTCGACCGCGCAGCATGCGAGGCCGAAAGTCATCCACATCAGCGATCCGGTTCGCGCCCAGGTAACCAGTGCATCAGCCGAGGTGACGAGAAATCCCTTGTCGGCGAGCTCATTGTTGATCTCGCCGAAGAAAGCATCGTCGGAACCAACCGGCTTGCCGGTGTTCGGATCAAGAATACCCTTTGGTTGTGGTGCTACGAGGGTAGTGTTGCTGTCGGTCAATCCCATTCCAGCGCTCCCTTTTTCCACTCATAAATAAAGCCGATCGTCAGGACGCCCAAGAAGGCCATCATCGACCAGAAGCCAAACCAGCCAATCTTGCCGAAAGAGATTGCCCACGGGAAAAGGAAGGCCACTTCCAGGTCGAAGATAATGAACAGGATCGAAACGAGATAAAAGCGTACGTCGAACTTCATACGAGCGTCGTCGAAGGCGTTGAAGCCGC
The DNA here is from genome assembly GCF_025452195.1 of Phyllobacterium zundukense. Classification (NCBI taxonomy): domain Bacteria; kingdom Pseudomonadati; phylum Pseudomonadota; class Alphaproteobacteria; order Hyphomicrobiales; family Phyllobacteriaceae; genus Phyllobacterium; species Phyllobacterium zundukense. The sequence continues at coordinate 3,355,152 of NZ_CP104973.1, forward strand.
ACTCATAGGCCGACAATTTCTCAGGGTCCGGTGCACTATATGCGACCAGAAAAGGCGCAACCAACAGTGCCAGACCGATTACCAGCGCTACCCCGATAAAGATAACGATGGGCAGGTAGGAACTCAACAACTCGTTCATGATCCGTCTTTTTCCGCCTTGTGAACTCAGGCTGACAAGAATGCCATGTTATGCACATGACTGCCACAAATACGCGACAGATCACACCATTCTTGAAGCGGGTGCGACAGGCCGAGGGTTAGCGCGTTAGCGCCATGCGCGCAAGTGCAACAAAAATCGTGACAACGTCCATATATTGACTTCATGGGCTACCTGATTTGTCTGCAAACTGCCAAAATATGGCGTTTTTTCCCGTATTACTCTTCAAAATCGCGTCGATTTGCTCTTTAGAACGATATTAATCTGCAGTAGCCATGCGGAGACCTCCGACACGAGCCTCGACTGCGACATTCGGTCCTACAAACGATTTAGGTAGAGAATTGCGTGCCTTTCAGCGCCACTCGTTTTGGCTGAGCAATGCCATCGCATCAGAGACCAGCGAGCGGCTCGAGGCTGAGCCTTTCCCCTTCGTCGAAGGCGAGCCTGGCTTGCCCCGCCCTGCGGTCCAAAACCCACGAGCCAACAGCAACCAGAACGGCAATCACGGCGAGCGCCGATCCAACAAAAGGCAGGTTCTGGTAAGACACGCCCCAAGTCAGCGCCGCCCCGCCAATCCATGCGCCGGACGCATTGCCAACGTTGAACGCTCCCTGATTGAGTGTTGCCGCCAGATTTGGCGCCTCTTCAGCCGTCTCGACCACCCGCATTTGCAGCGGCGGAACGATGACAAAGGTCAAGACACCCCAAACGAATACAACAACGATTGCTGCAACGGCATTCCCGCTGACTTCGGCAAAAATTGCGTGGATGAACATGAGCGCGACGAGCGTGCCGATTACAGTCGGCATAAGTTTCCAATCAGCAAGTTTTCCACCGATGATGTTGCCAACCGTCATACCTGCGCCAAAGAGCAAGAGCACCCACGTGACCGCCGATGTCGAAATGCCTGAGACGTCAGTCAGGATCGGCTTTATATAGGTGAACACGGCAAAGAGGCCGGCGGATGCCAATGCCGAGATAAGCATGGCCAGCCAGACCTGCAATTTCCCAAGCACCCTGATTTCACTTATGAAGCCCCCGCCCTTCTGTTCTTCTCTGGTCGCGGGGACAAGCAAAACGATAGCTATTACAGCGGCAATACCAATCGCAACTACCGCGTAGAACGTTGCGCGCCAACCGTAGATCTCCCCAAGCGCAGTTCCTGCTGGCACGCCGAGGATGTTGGCCAGAGTCAAGCCTGCAAACATCAATGCAATAGCGCTGGCCCGCTTATGGCGGGGAACAAGATTTGCAGCCACCACCGAACCAATTCCGAAGAACGCACCATGGCCAAACGCGGTCACCACTCGTGCAACCATGAGCATCCAGTAATTGGGCGCAATCGCGCAGAAGAGATTGCCGACGACAAACAGCATCGCCAACCCGATCAGCACTGATTTACGCGGCAACGATGCCGTGGCGATCGCGATGATCGGGGCTCCGATGACAACGCCGAGCGCATATCCGGTAACCAGGAGGCCCGCACCTGGAATGGACACGCCGAGATCGGCCGCTACTTCCGGTAGCAAGCCCATGATCACGAACTCGGTTGTACCTATACAGAATGAGGCTATGGCAAGGGCGAGAATCGGTAGGGGCATGAGGCGACCGCGCGTCTGGAGAAAAAACGATGCTGCATAGAGTTGAAATGTTTCACAAATGATTTTTGTGCAACGCAGCAATGCATTTACGCGGGTTCTCGCTGATGGGATATGAATGCGTTTTAGTTATGATCTTAGCAAAATCCTCATCCTTCAGATGGACACTCATGTTAATCTAACAGCCAGGTGCTCCATGACCCGTTACTTGCTGCCATGCCTAGTGTCGTTTTGCCTGACGTATGTGCTGCTCTATCTCGTGAGCACATACGGCAATTCCCTGTCCGGCAAAAACGGCAAAAGGTGAACCGTTACGGAAAAGCCGTAGTTCCCTCGAGGAATGGCACCGCAATAGCGCAACAGCGCCGCGATCTATGGCTTTGATCCGCAATATTCCATGAGTACGCGCTTATCCTGCAACTCTGCGTTCATGATGCCTTCAAAAGCGCGGATGTGCCGATCAACTACTCTCTGCGGCAGTGATGTCTCTTCGAGCGATTGCCGATAGCTGCTATATACCAGACTCTTCGGAAACAGGTGATCGCCGCACATTTCGTACGAACCACGAGCCAGGGCAGCATAAGCGATGTAGTCGGCGTTCTTACGAGTGATACCGTCTGCAACCATCTCCCGGATATGGACTTCGAACTTTTCCTTAAACAGGATTTCAGCGTAACTTCCAGCGTGAGCAACGCCGGAAAGGGCGACGAACGCGCCAAAGCCAAACACCGCATGTCGTACTTTAATAGTTGTTGCCATTGATCGCTCCCTTCCGGTCAGGCCGAGCTTGCAAGTGCTTCTGCCGCATATAATATCACTGCATGGCAATTACATGGAAAAAACCATCATCGGCGGAGAGACTGCCAGAATGATCGGAGCTTCTTTGACCATTCTCCATCTGACCGGACTTGTAGCCCTCATGCCTCGGGAGATGTATCCGGGCCTGGGTCGCCGCCAGCCGCTGCTACGGCCAGTCTGCGCAAATAATGGTTCCAGCCCTTTTCGTGGCTGGCACGTTCCTTCTCGTCGGGCAGTCCGCCATGGGTGAAGCGCACAAGCGTGCCCCCATCCTTCTCGACGAGGTCGATCTCGATCAGGCCCGAACCCGGCGGCACATTCTCGTGGTCCTCCCAGCCGAAGCTATAGGCCAGACGATGAACCGGAATCACTTCCGTGAAGTGGCCCCGGGCAGTGTGGGTCTCGTTCATGCTGAGGAGATAAATGCCGCCGGGATGAGGCTCGACCGTCGCCCTCGTGCCCATCCAGCGTATAATCTTGTCGGGATCGGTGAGGAAGGCGAAGACTGTCGCTTGTGGAGCTGCGATTTCAATCTCACTGTGAAACGTCTCGGTCATCGGCGATTCCTCCCGCGCGCGGCTCGATATCATTCCGGCTTTGGCGCAATTTAAGCCAATCGAGGTTTCGCGCAAGAAACAAAAGCTCGTGACAGGTACCTGATATGGCTGCATGATTGCACTATGCAGCTGCCGTCCGCTCTCTCCTTTCTGGTTGACAAAGCGCTTGACGTGCCAGACGGCGACGTCTTCCTGGCCACGCTCGCAGTGCGACTCATCGCGGACGGTGTGCCGCTGTCTGGCGGCGCGCTCACCCAAGCCGCGCCGCACCCGGTCATCGAGCGACGCACCTGGCTGTGGCGCGCCGATACAGGAAGAGTGATAGAAGCGCTGGCTTTGGCCAGACCTGCCGATCTCGAGCACGCCCATGTCGCTCGCAACTGGCTGGCTGGCATCGGCACCGGTACCATACAGGAGGATTTCTCCGGCGGCCCATCTGACGGCGCCGTGCTTGGCTGGACTGGTAGCCGGCCGTTCAGCCAATCCGAATCGGAGTTGCTGCATGAGGTAGCGCGGTTTGCCGCTGCACCGCTTGCCTTGCTGGCCGCACGTTCGACCCTGGCCGCACTGCTGACGACCTATCTCGGCCGGCGCAGCGCGGCGCAGGTGCTGGCCGGCCGTTTGCGGCGCGAGCCTGGTGAGACCATACGGGCGGCCCTGTTGTATGCCGACCTCCGGGGTTTCACCGAATTGTCGGAGTCGACCGAGCCGCAGGAGGTAATCGCCGCTCTCGACGCCTGGTTCGACCGCATTGCCGGTGCCGTCCATGCCTTCGGTGGTGAAGTATTAAAATTCATTGGCGACGGCGTGCTGGCGATCTTCCCGATCGGCGAGCGCGATGCTGCTGCTGCATGCGATGCGGCATTACGCGCAGTCGCCGCTGCCCGCGCTGGGATGGACCACCTCAATCGCGCTCGCGCTGCGCAAGGCATGCCACCTTTATCGTTCGGCACGGCACTGCATCTCGGAGAAATGCTTTGGGGCAACATTGGCACTGCCGATCGCCTGGATTTCACAGCAATCGGCCCCGCAGTGAATCTCGTGAGCCGACTGGAGGGCCTGTGCCGGCCGCTTGGCCGCACGGCATTGCTCTCCGGCACCTTTGCGGCGGAAACGACGCAGTCGCTGATCCCGCTCGGCGAGCACAGGCTGCGCGGCATCGCTGCCCCGTGCGCGGTGTTTGCGCTGCAATAGTCAGCGGTCCCCAAAGGGAATTATCTGCTTGAAATCACTGAGGGAAAAGTGGCGCGAGTGACGGGGCTCGAACCCGCGACCTCCGGCGTGACAGGCCGGCACTCTAACCAACTGAGCTACACCCGCGCACTTTCGTACCGTACTATTTGTACGGCGTGAGCGGTCGTTTAAGGGGTTCGCGGGGGTGTGTCAAGCACAACTGGAGAGGAAAGATGCGATTGTGAAAAACTCATCCGACAAATCATAAAAGTGTCGCATCCCCTCTTGCCAATATCGGCGGAAACGCATAAACGCTCCGGAACGCACCCTTTGCGAAGGGCGATTAGCTCAGTTGGTAGAGCGCTTCGTTTACACCGAAGATGTCGGGAGTTCGAGTCTCTCATCGCCCACCATTCCCTCATCAATATACATTTTGATTTCCGACGCGCAGGCTCGCCACCATAAGCATGGTGCCGCGTGGGCGCATCATCAGCGCACTGGTACAGATCAAAAAGGCCGGGCAATTTCTTGCCCGGCCTTTTCCTTCAACGCTGTTCAATGAGCGATCTGAGCGCCTGCTTCATCCTCGACGGCCGAAGATGGCACGTGGGCCGGTTCGGTCCATTCGATTGGCTCCGGCTGGCGCACCAGTGCGTGCTTGAGCACCTCATTGGCGTGGCTGACTGGAATGATCTCAAGGCCGTTCTTCACATTGTCCGGAATCTCCACCAGATCCTTGGCGTTTTCTTCCGGGATTAGAACCGTCTTGATGCCACCGCGCAGTGCGGCGAGCAGCTTCTCCTTCAGACCACCGATGGGCAGCACCCTACCCCGCAGCGTGATCTCGCCTGTCATGGCGATATCCTTGCGGACCGGAATGCCCGTCAGTATCGAGACGATGGCTGTGACCATCGCAACGCCGGCTGATGGACCATCCTTGGGCGTCGCACCTTCCGGCACGTGCACGTGAATGTCGCGACGATCGAACAGTGGCGGCTCGACGCCGAAATCGATAGCACGCGAGCGGACATAGGATGCCGCTGCGGAGATCGATTCCTTCATCACGTCGCGCAGATTGCCTGTTACCGTCATGCGACCCTTGCCGGGCATCATGACGCCTTCAATGGTCAGCAACTCGCCACCCACTTCGGTCCAGGCGAGGCCCGTGACAACGCCAACCTGGTCTTCGCCATCGATCTGTCCAAATCGGAATTTCTCAACCCCGAGATATTCATCGATGTTTGCATCCGTGACCTTCACCGACTTCTTCTGAGTCTTCATGATTTCGGTGACGGCCTTGCGAGCCAGCTTCATCAATTCACGCTCGAGGTTACGAACACCGGCCTCTCGCGTATAGTTGCGAATGATGGCGCGGATAGCATCCTCGGATACAGAGAACTCCTTCGGCTGCAACGCATGATCGCGGATGGCCTTTGGCAACAGGTGCCGCTTGGCGATTTCCAGCTTCTCATCTTCCGTGTAACCGGCAATACGAATGATCTCCATGCGGTCCATCAAGGGACTAGGGATATTCAGCGTATTGGCTGTCGTCACGAACATCACATTCGAGAGGTCGTACTCGACCTCGAGATAGTGATCCATGAACGTGGAGTTCTGTTCCGGATCGAGCACCTCCAGCAGAGCTGATGACGGATCGCCGCGGAAGTCCTGGCCCATCTTGTCGATCTCATCGAGCAGGAAGAGCGGATTCGACTTCTTCGCCTTCTTCATCGACTGAATGACCTTGCCGGGCATCGAACCGATATAGGTCCGGCGATGACCGCGGATCTCGGCCTCGTCACGCACGCCGCCAAGCGACATGCGAATGTATTCGCGGCCGGTAGCCTTGGCGATCGAACGGGCGAGCGACGTCTTGCCGACACCGGGAGGACCAACGAGGCAGAGGATCGGGCCTTTGATCTTGGTCGACCGGGCCTGCACCGCCAGATATTCGACAATGCGGTCCTTGACCTTGTCCAGGCCGTAGTGCTCGGTATCCAGAACTTCGTCAGCGAGATTCAGATCGTTCTTGATCTTCGACTTTTTGCCCCACGGAATGGACAGCAGCCAGTCGAGATAGTTGCGAACGACAGTCGCCTCGGCGGACATCGGGCTCATCTGGCGCAGCTTCTTCAGCTCCGCATTGGCCTTTTCGCGCGCTTCCTTCGACAGCTTCGTCTTCTTGATGCGGTCTTCCAGTTCGGCGGACTCGTCGCGGCCATCTTCGCCATCGCCAAGTTCCTTCTGGATCGCCTTCATCTGTTCATTCAGATAATATTCGCGCTGCGTCTTCTCCATCTGGCGCTTGACGCGCGAGCGGATACGCTTTTCGACCTGAAGAACGGAGATTTCCGACTCCATGAAGGACATGGCCTTCTCCAACCGCGCACGCACGGAAAGGATCGACAACATATCCTGTTTCTCAGGAATCTTGATCGCGAGATGCGACGCGACTGTATCGGCCAGCTTGGAATAATCCTCTATCTGTCCGGCGGCGCCGACAACTTCAGGCGAAATCTTCTTGTTCAGTTTTACGTAGTTTTCAAAATCCGACACGACCGAACGGGCCAGTGCCTCGATCTCGACCGGATCTTCTTCCGGTTCTGTTAGCGTCACGGCAGAGGCTTCGTGATAATCTTCGCGTTCGCTGAAACCGGTGATCTCAGCGCGGGCGATACCTTCAACCAACACCTTGACCGTACCATCCGGCAATTTCAGCAATTGCAGGACGTTGGCAATAGTGCCGACTGTATAGATCGCGTCAGCCTGTGGATCGTCGTCCGCAGCGTTCTTCTGTGTGGCAAGCAGGATTTGCTTGTCGACGCCCATAACTTCCTCAAGCGCGCGAATGGATTTTTCACGGCCAACGAAGAGTGGAACGATCATGTGGGGGAAGACAACAATATCGCGCAACGGCAGAACGGCATAAAGCCCGCTCTCGCCACCCGCCGGTGTCTTCTTGCTTGCAACCGTCATTTTATGTCCTTTCTCAGGCCAATCGGCCAGATCGCCACGTCCGGGTACCCTTTAAGCTGCATGGCCAAATCCAAAGATCCATTTTGGGGGCGCATGCATTGAGCGGCGTACTACCAGTTATGCAGCTTAACACTTACTTGGAGTGGAAGTCCGCTTGTTTCAAGCACCCATACTCCAAGCTCATTCACAGAATCGTAATCTATCCTGCGCTCACGACAGTCCGAGTGCAATCGCTTGCAATGCCATGCACAGAATTCGACCCTAATACAAAACAGAAAAGCTCCGCGAGACGCGGAGCCTTGCCGTTACAGTGCCCTATTTCCGATGCCCTACGCGGAAACATTGCCTTTTTCTTCCTTACGCTCGGCATAGATATACAGAGGCCTCGAGCTGCCTTCCACGACGTCACCGGAGATCACCACCTCCTGGACGCCGTCAAGCGTTGGCAACTCATACATCGTGTCGAGAAGAATCTTCTCCATGATCGATCGCAGTCCCCGCGCACCGGTCTTTCGAGCAATCGCCCGCTTGGCAATGGCCTTCAACGCATCCTCATGGAACGTCAACTCGACGTTTTCCATGTCGAACAAGCGCTGATACTGCTTGACCAGAGCGTTCTTCGGTTCGGATAGAATCTGCACCAGCGCGACCTCATCGAGATCCTCGAGTGTCGCGATCACGGGCAGACGACCAACGAATTCGGGGATAAGACCGAATTTCAGCAAATCTTCGGGTTCAAGTTCGCGGAAGATCGCGCCGACGCGGCGATCGTCTGGGGCCTTGACCGCAGCACTGAAGCCGATGGACGTCTTTTCACCGCGGGCCGAGATGATCTTGTCGAGACCCGCAAAAGCGCCACCACAGATGAACAGGATGTTCGTCGTGTCCACCTGCAGGAATTCCTGCTGGGGATGCTTGCGACCACCCTGCGGCGGCACGGAAGCAACGGTGCCTTCCATGATCTTTAACAGCGCTTGCTGAACGCCCTCGCCCGACACGTCGCGTGTAATGGACGGATTGTCCGATTTACGGCTGATCTTGTCGACTTCGTCGATGTAGACGATCCCGCGCTGTGCCCGTTCGACGTTGTAGTCAGCCGACTGCAGCAGTTTCAGAATGATGTTTTCGACATCCTCGCCGACATAACCCGCTTCCGTCAGCGTCGTCGCGTCTGCCATCGTAAACGGCACGTCGATGATGCGCGCAAGGGATTGTGCCAGATATGTCTTGCCGCAACCGGTTGGCCCAACGAGAAGGATGTTGGACTTCGCAAGTTCGACTTCATTGTTTTTCGACGCGTGGGCCAACCGTTTGTAGTGGTTGTGCACCGCGACGGAGAGAACACGCTTGGCATGGTTCTGCCCGATGACATAATCATCGAGAACAGCCATGATTTCCTGCGGCGTCGGGACGCCTTCACGGGATTTCACCATCGAGGATTTATTTTCCTCGCGGATGATGTCCATGCACAATTCGACACATTCATCGCAGATGAAAACAGTCGGGCCCGCAATCAGCTTGCGAACTTCATGCTGGCTCTTCCCGCAAAACGAGCAATATAGCGTATTCTTGGAATCGCCGCCGCCGTTGCTGACTTTGCTCATTGCAGTTTCCTTTCAGTATCGGTCCCGCTCTCCCGGGTCCGCCACTTCCTCAGGTGGAAGTGAATAGTCATTCGTAGAATAGGCTTCTCTAACTCACCAATGGCTTAACGTAACGTCTGCTCCGCTCTATGCAAGCCGCATATGTGGCAGAAAGTCCGCATCAGGGTCAAAAAAACTTCATTTTTGACCCCGATGGACGATTTAGCCGGTTACTTAGTGTCACCTTCGAGCACAGCACGCGATTCAAGCACCTTGTCGATCAGGCCGAACTCGAGTGATTCCTGCGCAGTCATGAAATGATCGCGATCGAGAGTACGTTCGATCGAGTCGTAGTCGCGGCCGGTATGCTTGACATAAATCTCGTTCAGGCGGCGCTTCAACTTGATGATATCCTGGGCATGACGCTCGATATCTGACGCCTGTCCCTGGAAGCCACCCGATGGCTGATGCAGCATGATGCGAGCATTGGGAAGAACGAAACGCATGTCCTTCTCGCCGGCGGTCAGAAGCAGCGACCCCATGGATGCAGCCTGACCGAAGCAGAGCGTCGACACGGCCGGCCGGATAAACTGCATCGTATCGTAGATTGCCATGCCGGAGGTGACGACACCGCCCGGCGAGTTGATATACATGTTGATTTCTTTTTTCGGATTCTCCGACTCAAGGAAAAGCAGCTGCGCGCAGACAAGCGTCGCCATGCCGTCCTCGATCGGTCCGGTTATGAAGATGATGCGTTCTTTCAGCAGGCGCGAAAAAATATCATAGGCCCGCTCGCCCCGATTGGTCTGTTCGACGACCATTGGCACGAGATTCATAGCTGTTTCGATTGGGTCTCTCATCGGTGGGCCTCAGCGTTTTGGAGAATAAGGGGCTTAACCGCCCCAGATTCGTGGAAGACTAACCGATACATAGGGCGTCGCCACCCGGTTTCGCAAGATGTTCAAACGCATGAACCTTGTCTTACCAAACTTCCGAACCTAGCATGGTGTTTTGAGGCGCACGTTTCGGAGGTGTATCTTGTTCATTTTCAATGGCAGAAAGTTTGGATTTTTAGTTCTGGTTTGTATAACGCTGAGTAGCTTATCGACGAATGCTATTGCTCAAGACTCCGAGTGCGACAAACGGCAAGCAATCAATTCCCTTGATGAAATGTGGTCCGCACTTTACGCCTGTTGGCAGCCACCGGCTGACAGCAACGGGATGGCGATAACGTTGCGATTTTCTTTGCGTCGCGATGGAACTTTGATCGGGAAACCTGTGGCGACCTATTCGAATTTGTCAGGCGATGATTTCAAAAAAAGAGTTTTTGTTGCGTCAGTTATCGAGGCGTTGGACAAAGTTGTTCCTCTGCCACTAACCGATAGTATGGGAGGGGCGATCGCTGGACGACCTTTGGCGCTTTTATTCACGTCCGCGAGCGAAAGCTGACGCTTGGCTTATAACCTGATCACATATTCCTTTGCGCGTCGTCTCGAGCACTTCCCAGGTTCCGCGGGAATCAGCCTTATTGCAGCAACTGTATCGCTTGCCCTGTACCCTCGAACGGAATCGGACATTTACCTGTCCACTTTCGCAACACTGCTGAATTCGAACCGTTCGGAGCAAGGTAAAACCTGCCATCATCCAATTTAGCCATGCCGTAGGCTCCATCAGAGTCCATGCCGAAGATTCCGGTTTCCTTGTGGTAACGTCCTAACGCTGCCAGTGGCAGTAATTGACCTTCTTCCTCTTTTCCATTGACTTTGGGCTGACCGGAAATGACCGCCACCGTGGGAACAACATCGCCGTCGATGAGGAAAAGCTTGTAGTTCGGAAATTTTGGTTTCAGCCCCTTATATACAGCCAAGAACCAGTAATTTGTAGTTTCGTCATATTCCAAGTTCTGCACTCCGAAACTCGTATTTCCGGTGTAAACGAAATATTTGCCATCAACGTTTTCGGGCCCGCTCTCGTGAGGTGCAGATTGCTTGAGCGGCCGGGCATAATCGTCCCATTTCGTCACGTCATATTGCAACAAAACTTGGTGATCATTGTCTTTGCGCCTGACATTGCTGTATACTCCATAACCAACGGTAAGCATGGTCTTTTTCACACCGGCCGACTCAACGGCTGCCGGGTCAAACGCTGGGCCAAAGGCAACACCATCAATCCCACTGCACCCATATCGATGATCGGGACTGTCGGCTTTATCCGAGAAATCAACAGGCGTTTTGTTCTCTGGAGTCAAATCTGTAGTGAAGTCTTTCACGACCTCCTTCAGATAGACGGTTTTCATTACGTCGTCAGTCTCGGCATTCATACCGATCTTATCGATCAAATTGGCATCGAATATCGCAATGTAGAAGGATTTTTTTGCCTTATACTCCAAAGATCCATAAATTTTTCCGTTATAAAAGGCTATATCGCCCAAATGGCCAGTCAGACCGATCACGCTTCCCAGGATTTTACCTTCAAGGTCGGTCTTGACCAGCGCATTTGTAAATGAGCGATATAAGACCTTGTTGGCAGCGTCGACCGCCAGCCCCTGAAGGTGGCCGGCATTGGCGGGGAGTTTGCCGGAAGGAATTTCCGAAGGCCAGTCTGCTGCTCTTGCAAAGGAACCAGAAAAGAAGATGGTGAGGGCAAACAGTAATCTATAAATAATATGGCGCATAATATGTAATATAATCCAATATAAATGGTAAACTCTTGATATGAATATACCAAACGTCTATAATTTAAATACTTCAGTTTTCCATACAATGATCACCCGATATATGAAAAATATGAAGCCTGTATGACAAGTGGCCGGATCAAAGCCGGATCACATATTCCTTGCGCGTCGTCTCGAGCACTTCCCATGTTCCGCGGAAACCGGGGCGCAGCACGAAACTGTCACCCGCCTCGACATGCCGTTCGTCGCCGCCCTCCTCCGTGATGATCGAACGCCCGGAAAGGATGTGGCAGAACTCCCATTCATCATAGGCGATACGCCATTTGCCGGGCGTAGCCTCCCAAATTCCCGCGTAGATTCCGCCTTCGGCTTCATCGCAATTCCATGTTCGGAATTTCGGATCGCCCGAAACAATGCGATCCCGAGCTGGCTCGCCATGCTCGGGATCAATGCTGCCGAAATCGATTTTCACTATATTTGTCATAGGCTTATACTTTTGCCAGTGCCTGATCCAAATCGGAGATTATATCGGCGACGTTCTCGATGCCGATCGAAAGCCGCACCACATCGGGACCAGCTCCGGCCGCGATCTTCTGGTCGTCGCTGAGTTGCCGGTGCGTCGTCGAGGCAGGGTGAATGACGAGCGATCGCGTATCTCCGATATTGGCAAGGTGCGAGAAGAGTTCCAGATGCTCGACGAGCTTGACGCCGGCGTCGTAGCCACCCTTCAAACCAAAGGTAAAAACTGAGCCCGCACCCCTCGGCGAATACTTCTGCTGCAGCTCGTTATAGGGATCGTCTGCTAATCCCGCATAGCTGATCCAACCCACTTTATCATTTTGTTTCAACCACTTGGCGACCTCAAGCGCGTTGTCACAATGGCGCTGCATGCGCAGCGGCAAGGTTTCGATGCCGGTCAGGAGCTGGAAGGCATTGAACGGCGAGAGCGCTGGACCGAGATCGCGCAGACCGAGCACGCGGCAGGCGATGGCAAAGGCGAAATTGCCAAAGGTTTCGTGCAACACCACCCCATTATATTCGGGACGCGGTTGCGACAGCAGGGGGTAGTTTCCAGATTTCGACCAGTCGAACGTACCGCAATCGACAATGATCCCACCCATAGAATTGCCGTGGCCGCCGAGGAACTTCGTCGCGGAATGTACAATGATATCAGCGCCATAGTCGATTGGTCGGATCAGATATGGCGACGCCAGCGTATTGTCGACGATCAATGGAAGGCCATGCCGATGGGCGATTTCTGCGATGGCTTCGATGTCGGTGATGATGCCGCCGGGGTTGGCGATGCTCTCGACGAAGATAGCGCGGGTCCGGCTATCGATCTGCGCCTCGAATGCTGCGGGATCACTTCCGTCTGCCCAGCGCACATGCCAATCGAATGACTTGAAGGAATGGCCGAACTGGTTGATAGACCCGCCATAAAGCTTGTTGGACGAGACGAAGTTATCCCCAGGCTGCATCAATGTATGGAATATCAGAAATTGTGCCGCGTGACCGGATGCAACCGCCAGCGCGGCGGTTCCACCTTCAAGTGCCGCGACACGTTCTTCCAATACCGCATTGGTTGGATTGGTGATTCGGCTGTAGATATTGCCGAAAGCCTTCAGGCCAAAAAGAGACGCCGCATGATCCGCGTCATCGAAGACGAACGCCGTCGTTTGATAGATCGGCGTTACCCGCGCGCCCGTTTCAGGGTCGGGCCTGGCGCCGGCGTGGACCGCCAATGTTTCGATTCCGGGGGCCCGATGCGCCATGTTTGTCCTCCTGTTGCCAACCTTACCGCTAGGCTATGGGATAGCGATGCTGGGGCCAAGAGCGCATTTTCGCAACCAAGGACAATCTAATTACAGCTGACGATTGAGATTCTTGTGCCAGTTTCGGGGTTTCGTGCATAGGGATCGACACTTCTTGCATCAGAATCGCCGAAAATCGTTCAACTCTTGTACCGGAACGGCACCCAGGCATTTCATTTTTCAGCGCCCGACGAAAATGAAACGACCGGGGCGGGAAAATCCCTTCCTAGACACGCATGCCAAGCCGGGGAATTTCGATGGCCGGGCACCGGTTCATCACGACCTGGATCCCGGCTGCTTCCGCCTTGCGCGCCGCGGCCTCATCCCAAACACCGAGCTGAGTCCAGATCACCCGCGGCAGCGGTTCGAGTGCCAAGGCCTCACCACACCCGGAACGGCAGACGAGTTGCGGAAGACATCCACCATGTCGATCGGCTCTGGAATGTCGACGAGCCGTGCATAGACCAGTTGGCCAAGAATGGTCTTTCCCGCCTGCCCCGGATTGACCGGGATGACATGATATCGCTGGCCGAGAAGAAATCTCATCACCGAAAAACTCGGCCGCATTTCGTTAGGCGAAGCGCCGGTCAAGGCGATGGTTCTGACCGAAGAGAGAATCTCGCGAATATAGTCGTCGGAATAGTAGTCATGTTCCTGCATCAGCACGAATTTCCTGTTTCCGTTTACCCGGGCGGCGCCGCCCAAAGTTCATAGAATGGTTTCAGCGTGCGCAAATGCTTCTGGACAATCGCCATGTTCTCGGGTGTGGGTTTTGCATTCTCAACCTTGGCCAGCCCGGCTTTCAATCCCGCGATCATATCAGCCTTTTCCTGATCGGAAAGATTTGACATGGAAGGAATTGCGGCGATCGCTTTCTCCACGTCGGCGCGCGGATCGGGGTTGGTCGCCCAATGATAGGTCACCATGATCGTATTGGTCGTATTCACCCAATCCGAGAAGCTGGCAAAACCATATTCGGCTGCTTTCACATCGAGAACCACCGTTCGCTCCGCGGCCTCCCCCCTGCCGTCCACTTCGCGTACTGTCGCAGCCACGGGCGCAAAACCAAAAAGGAAACGTTTGATCGTATCCTCAGTCAGAGACACCGGCCGCTCCGGGAGACTGAACGTCTGAACAGCTTGTATCGGGGTTGGTGTCGTCTGTGTCGCGATAGTTCCCGCATAGGCAAGCGCAAAAACGCAGCATGCTGCGACCAATCCAGGCGGTTTCATAACGTCCTCCGTCTTGAAAAGACGATGTGGAAATAGGAGCGGCGAGTTTAACATTTAAGTGTAAAGAAAAAACAGCAAGGGATGGATTTTATGGCTATAGCGATGGACGTACGGGCGTTGACCTCCTTTCTGGAACGCGAATTTCCACAGGTGAATGCCGAAGGAATGGCCTTCACGGTGACTGGCGCCGGCGAAGGTTTTGCGTCCATGCGGCTCGATCCGTCAGACCGGCATTTGCGGCCGGGCGGGACGGTCTCCGGGCCAACATTGTTCGCGCTGGCCGATATCACCGCCTATGTCGCGATCCTCGCGCAGATCGGGCCGGTGGCCCTCGCCGTGACAACGAACCTCAATATCAATTTCCTGCGCAAACCGGAATCGGGACCTGTCGATGCCAAGGCAACAATTCTCAAACTCGGCAAGCGTCTCGCCATTGTCGAGATTTCCATGACAGGCGGTTCAACAAGCGAGCTTGTAGCGCACGCAACTGCGACTTATTCGATCCCGCCGAGAACATAGCAACGGGCCTCATTCAACCAACCGAATGGATTTTTCCGCGGCTTTCCTTTTCACCGGCGAGCGGGCATCGAGGAAGGCCGAAATCTCGCTCAACGTGGCATAGCCATCCTTGTTCTTGTCAATCCCGGCAAAATGATCGGCAACGAAGCCCCAACTCGCCGCGTGAGCGGTTTTTGCGGTCAACAGGTGGTTGGAGCGGGCGGTTGCCGCATCGAAACGCGCTTGCAGTTTTGCATCGATGATTTCCTGCACCGGAGGTTGCGTAGTCTCCTTCGGCAGAGGAAATCTCGGTCCGTCTCCTATCCGCAACAGATTTTGCTGCTGCGGTATTGCGCCTTGCACGCCAACCGGTCCTGTCGGAAAGGCTTGAACAGACGTTACAAGTGCTGTCACGGCGAAGGCACTGACCAAAAAGGCCCATGATCGATAATATTTTTTCATTTTCAAATCCGTTTTCTGAAGATTGGTTCGATCAATTGGTCGCCGCTGTTGCTGGAACACGCGCATAAAATTCGTCGAAGACTTTTTTGAATAGCGGACGGGCAGCCTCCACATAGTAGTTCATATGCCCGCTCGCAAACACATGTACCGGGATGACCTTGTCCAATCCGGCAAGCTGCAATTGTGTTTCGGTAGTAAAGAAGGGCGTCGCCATATCATAATAGCCATGCAGCGCCATGATCTTCAAATGCGGATCGGCGCTAAGCGCGGAGGTAAGGTCGGCAACGCCGCCTTTACCACGCGTGCCGTCAGATATGTACGTGCCGTACACTATATAGTCCTTCGCGGTACCGTCCGCCTTGTCCGAACCTCTGGAAAAATAATTCAAAAACGTTGGAAGCAGGCGCTTCACGCCGTTACCCAGAACGGTATCGTCAAAATAATCAGGGTCATAGTCATCGGCGAGCATCCGGGTATCGAATCTCTTGTTGCTGTATCGAGCCGCAGGCACGTTGGTCAAATGTTACCGGAAGCAAAATCGCCCCATGTCAAAATCTGATTTGCGGCGATATTACGAAATTCGTCCAACGCCGGTTGCAGTTTTGCCAATGAACCGGGATTGCCCTTGGCTTCAAGATAGGCTTTGAGGTTGGGCGTGTAAGTCGTTGTAACGAACTGTCTTATATAGTCCGCATATTGATCGATAGTGCGGGCACCCCGCCAACTCGTTTCCGGTTTTTGAAAAAACTCCGAAGTCATTGCCTGCGTTGGGAGATTGGTGCTGCAAGCGCAGGAGTTTCCCGACAATGAAGGTGCCCCGAGCATGACCCCAGAAAGCACTTTTACCGGCTTTCCCGTCGGATCCGGATCGTAATTGCTCGTCCCCGCATCCTCCATCAATGCGGCTGCAAGTGCAACACGGGCACCACCCCAGGATTCGCCGTAGAGATATTTGGGCGAGCTCTGCCGATTGTTTTTGTTGGAATAACTGGTGACGAAATCCCGTACGATCTCGGCATCCGTTTGCGCATCGGAGAAATCCGCGTTTTTGTGCGGGGCGATGGCAGTGGAAAAACCGGTCGTAACCGGATCGACAAAAACAAGATCGCTACCATCGAGAAGCGTCTCCTGATTGTCTATCAAAGGAAATGGGTTATCCGCCAACTTGCGTGCCATGAAGGGTACGTTGATGACGATCCGTTTTGGTGCATAGGCCGCCATGTGCAGGAAGACAGAGGCATAGCCGGGGCCACCGTTGAACAGGAATGTTACGGGGCGGTTTTCATGCGGCAGGTCATCACGCGTATAGGACATGTAAAAGATCGCGGCCTTGGGATCCTTCTTGCCGGTCACCGGGTCTTTCTGGCCATAAGCGATAGTGTGGCCGGCTTTGGCCGTAAACCAGACTTTTTTGCCGTTCAGGGTCATCGAATGCCGCATGACGGATGGGGTCTCGCTCACCTGCGGACTGGAAGGCAATGGGTGATCCTTGGCGTTGAACTTATAATCCTCCGGCGCATAGAGCTTGTAGGCATCTTCATCCCTGCCAGCATTGGTAAATATTTCGGCGGCCTCGCTTATTAGCCCGATCTCTTTGAGAACCGATGCTGCCTCGGTGACCTTGCCTTGCGTTTTCAGATCCAGAGCCTTGGCCCGCGCTGTCTGCAGCCGCAACGTCTCGCGCAAGGCCTCGCTTTTGTCTGTCAGAACGGCAAGTTCGTCCCGGGCCTTGGCGATCAGCCCCGGATTTTGTGCGGTGCCATTGCCCAAAAGCGCAGCCAACCTATCCTCGGCCGCCTTGACCGCGGTCTCGGCGATTGTGAGTTTCGCCAAGGCTTTGCCAATGTCGCCGGGGTCTTTTTCAGTTCCGTCACCGCTCAGCTTTGCCAGTCGCCGCTCTGCATCGTCCAGGATACCGGCGATCTTGTTCGCATCCTCCGTCAGCTTGGTGAGTTTGGTTCTCGCCTTCTGGATCGCGCCCGAGTCATCCGCCGCATCGAGCGCCGCCAGGAGCGAGGTCAGTTTGGCAATCCCCGGCCTTTCGGGCGTACCCTCGCCCGTCAGCAGCGTCATTTGATCTTGCGCATTGCTCAAGCCGTCGGTGGCCTTCTTCAGCTCGGCCTTGAGATCATCGAGCCGCTTTTCCGCCCCGGCAATTGTCGCAGGGTCCGCCTTTTCACCGATCAACTTGGCAAGGGCACCCCTCGCCTCGGCAATCTCGCCCGGCTTTTCCGTCGTGCCATCGCCGGAGAGGCGCAAAATGGTCTGACTTGAGGCGTTTGCGCTGTCGCTGAGGCCCTTGACCTGCGCGGTAAGCGCGTCAATCTTCGCCGAGACTGGACCTATCCCGGCATCCGTAGAACCAATCCGGCCGTTGAGCTGGTCGAGCTTTGTCTGGGAGTCGGCGAGCTTTGTACTGAGGCCGGTAACCTTGTCGTTCAGCGCAGCTAGCTGCGCATTGGCAGCATCGGAGAACGTGTTGTCCGCCACATCGGTCGGAGTATCATTACAAGCCGCCAGCCCAAGAAGTGCGAATAGCACTAAATATTTGAAATTCATTACGCCTCACAAAAATCCGCAAAAATTGCGTTATGCGGATTTGAGAGAGACTTGGTCAATTCAACGAAAGTCGCGAACTGCCTATTATCTCATCAAGAGTTGATGCTGATTCTTTATTAAGCAATGCTGTGCCAGCATCCCATCGGGGCAGCGACTATTCGGCCAGGACAATGCGAATGGCACGCGTTCCGACCGGGGCGCCGGTCTCGCGGTCGATGGTGACCGGATCGATTTCCGTTCCGGTCTCGGCGTCGAAGAACCGGGTCACCTCGCCCCCGCTACGATGCTTGCGTCCCCACGCGCCAATCGCAAACAGGACCGGCAGAAAGTCGCGGCCGGCTTCCGTCAGCACATATTCGTCCCGTGGCGGACGCTCGGAATAGCGGCGTTTCTCCAGTAGTCCATCCTCGGTCAGAGCTGAAAGCCGCGCCGTCAGCATCGTTGGCGCGATCCCGAGACTCTTGCGGAATTCATCAAAACGGGTGAGGCCCGTATGGGCATCGCGCATGATCAGCATACTCCATGCATCCCCCACAAGGGCGAGGCTGCGGGCGATCAGGCATGGCTGGTTTGAAAGTTTTTTCATGTCGATATCTTTTTGATAGTGACTTACTACTAAATTCATAGTAACTGATCATGCATAAATGTTCCACGACAAAATGAAAGAAAAAGGCAATGAGCAAGACACACCCTCGCATCGCCCTGGTAACGGGCGCTTCCTCCGGCATCGGGCTGGTAACGGCAAAAGCGCTGCGGCGCGATGGCTATCGCGTATTCGGTACAAGCCGGAAACCGATGTCCGATACCCCGGACGGGATCACGATGCTGATCTGCGATGTAACCGATGACGCATCGGTACAGGCGGTGGTCGATGATGTTCTAAGCCGCACCGGACAGATCGATCTACTGGTCAACAATGCCGGGATCGGGCTGCTCGGCGGCGCTGAAGAGTCTTCTGCGGCTCAGGCGAAAGCTGTGTTCGACGTGAACGTGTTCGGCGTCCTGCGAATGACGAATGCAGTGCTGCCCGTGATGCGACGCCAGCAGAAGGGGCGAATTATCAACCTGAGTTCGATACTCGGGCTCATTCCCGCTCCCTATAATGCCCTCTACGCATCGACCAAACACGCCATCGAGGGCTATTCGGAATCTCTCGACCACGAAGTTCGAACCCAAGGCATCCGCGTTGTGCTTGTCGAGCCGGGTGCGACCCGTACATCCTTCGAAGAGAACATCACCCGGCCGGACCAGCCGCTTCCCGTCTATGAGACTATCCGCGCCTATGCGGAGCAGCAGATGCGCGACGTCATTGAAAAGGGTGATGCACCCGAGGTGGTCGCCGCAGCGGTGGTAAGGGCCGCCAATGCGATATCGCCCAAAAGACGCTACACTGCAGGCAAAGCAGCGGCGCAAGTCCGGTTTATACGCCGCTTCCTGCCGGAGTCTTTCGTAGACAAGAACTTGCGAAAATTCAGCCGGCTTCCTGCGTGAGCGCCGACAGCGTCGCCGTTCGGCTTCGCCCGCCTACTATCGAGACGAAAGTTAGTTCCTATGAAATCATTCCTGATCGATCGCTATGTGAAGGATGGGGCACTGCGTTTCACGGAAAGTCCGGAGCCGGAGCTGCGGGAGAATGACGTGATGGTGGAGATTCACGCGGCCAGTGTGAATGTTCTGGACACCAAGATCAGGGATGGAGAGTTCAAGCTCATCCTGCCATATCGGCTTCCGCTGATCCTCGGTAACGATGTAGCGGGCGTCGTGGTCCGCGTCGGCGCCAATGTCCGGCGGTTCAAGCCCGGTGACGAGGTCTATGCACGCCCGGCGCAGGATCGCATCGGGACATTTGCAGAGTATATTGCCATGGACGAGGCCGATGTAGCGCTGAAGCCGAACAACCTGACCATGGAAGAGGCCGCATCCATTCCGCTTGTCGCGCTGACAGCTTGGCAGGTGCTTGTCGAGCGGGCCGATTTGCAGAAGGGGCAGCAAGTCCTGATCCATGCGGGCTCGGGCGGCGTGGGCACGATTGCGATCCAGCTTGCCAAGCATCTCGGGGCATATGTGGCGACGACCACAAGCACGGTAAATATCGATCTCGTCAAAAGTCTCGGTGCAGATGTCGTGATCGACTACAAGAAAGACAACTTCGAGGAGATCCTGCGGGAGTACGACGTCGTACTGAACAGCCTCGGAACGGATACGTTGAAGAAATCCCTTGGCGTGCTGAAGCCGGGCGGGAAACTGATCTCGATTTCCGGTCCGCCGGACCCGGATTTCGCAAAGGCGAACGGTTTCGGCTGGCCGCTTCGACTGATCATGCGGCTGCTGAGTTTCGGCATCAGGAGAAAATCGAAACGCCAAGGCATCAGCTATTCGTTCCTCTTCATGACGGCCAACGGCGCGCAGCTTGGTCATATCACGTCGCTGATCGAGGCAGGTGCCATACGACCGGTGGTGGATAGGGTCTTCCCGTTCGAGAAGACCAATGAGGCGCTGGCGTACGTAGAAACGGGTCGTGCAAAAGGGAAGGTTGTCGTCGCGATGAAGTGACGCCAGCGACGGTTTGGGTCTCCCGAAGCCTACTCTGAAGGAAACCAAGGCGTGGACCCATTAACGCTATGGGTACGCGCCGCGGTGTGCCCTAACCTGACAAGAGGTCAGTAATCCCAGAAGATCGGCACCCAACGAAAGGCGTCACCTTCAACCGCCACATGGCCGACCGACGGGAATGGCAGGTGGGTGGCCACCAGCAGCTCGCCGGTCGCCGCCAGCTCTTGCAAGAGACGGACCCGAACGCGGGCAGCCTCCTCGGGGTCATGTTCGAAGCCGTTGAACCAGTCGGGATGCTCGAACCCGACCGCGAACACGGCGTCGCCGGCGAACATCAGCCGGTCGTCGCCGGACGCGAGGCGCACCACGCTGTGTCCGGGGGTATGCCCGCCGGTGCGGGTGACGACCACCCCCGGCGCAACCTCGTACTCCTCCTCGAATGTCTGCAGATTGCTGCGGTACTCTTCCGCGAACCGCTTGGCGGCGGCCCGAAGCGCATCCGGGAACCCCTGCGGCATGGACACATGAGAGAAATCGGGATGTGTCCAGAACTCGACCTCGGCGGCCGCCACGTGGATTTTCAGGTCAGGACGCAGCTGGTCCTTCACCCCGTCGACGAGCAGCATACCAATGTGGTCCATGTGCATATGGGTAAGCACCACGTCCGTCACAGACGCAAGATCGATGCCGGCGGCCTCCAGCCGATGGGCCAACTGCCCGGCCCGCGGCAAGTTCAAGTTCGGGTCGTCTCCCAGCCCGGCATCGATGAGGATGGTCTTGCCGCCGCTACGCACCACAACCACGTTCAGCCCCCAGTCGAGCTTATCCGTCGGCAGGAAATTGTAGTTGAGCCAAGCCGCCCGGTCGGCGGCATCGGCGTTGTGGCCCAACATCTTGCCTGGCAACGGTAGCACCCCGTCGCTGATCACCATTACGTCGATCTCGCCGATCTTCAACGCATAGCGCGACGGAACCAGCTCGTCGGGGCCCGATCTAGCGGGGTGTGAAGTTTGTTGCAGGTTCATGTTTGCCTCCTGTGTTGCTGACCGCCGCCTTACACACGGCGTCGACGAAGCTACGTTGAGGCGAGTTCGCGGTAAATTGGGGTCGAGGCATAGGGCGAGCCATACCACAGTATAGGTCGTGCCATTCAGTTTGCGGAAAGCGTCCAATAACCGGAGTGGATGCCGGGGATGGCGGGCTGATCAGCCGATTCAGTTGCAGCACGCTGCCGAAAAAGGTGTGGTAATATAATACCTTTTCAATAAGTATTTGTATTTGCTTCGTTATTTCTGGTACGCAGCAAATTTCGTCACTTGACGCGAGCGCATGGCCCCTTTATTGAAACCCTCGACTGCGGTGGGTTTCCCGCCGTTTTTCATTGTTGTGCGAATTTTCATCGATCCGCATAACCCAAGCAACAAGAAAAGCCTTCTTTTATGAAGGATGATCTCAAGGACGAACACAATGGCTACCTTCACACAGAAGCCGGCAGATGTGACGAAAAAGTGGATCCTGATCGACGCCGAAGGTCTCGTCGTCGGCCGTCTTGCTTCCATCGTCGCCAACATCCTGCGCGGCAAGCACAAAGCAACCTTCACCCCGCACGTGGACGATGGCGACAATGTCATCATCATCAACGCCGACAAGGTTGCGCTCACCGGTAAGAAATTTACCGACAAGGTTTATTACTGGCACACCGGCCATCCCGGCGGCATCAAGGAACGCACTGCCCGTCAGCTGCTCGAAGGCCGTTTTCCGGAACGCGTCGTTGAGAAGGCTGTCGAGCGCATGGTTCCCCGTGGCCCGCTCGGCCGTCGCCAGATGAAGAACCTGCGCGTTTACGCCGGTTCCAACCACCCACATGAAGCTCAGGCACCTGAAGTCCTCGACGTCGGCGCGCTGAATTCCAAGAACAAAAGGAGCGCATAAGAATGGCTGAGCTCAACTCGCTCGCAGAACTCGGTACCTCTGCCGTCGCCCCGACGCAGGCCGCTGCACCGGTTCATGTCCAGAAGCTCGATGCCAAGGGCCGTGCCTACGCAACCGGCAAGCGCAAGGATGCGGTCGCCCGCGTCTGGATCAAGCCAGGTTCCGGCAAGATCGTCATCAACGAAAAGGAATACGGCAAGTATTTCGCCCGTCCGGTTCTGCAGATGATCCTGCAGCAGCCTATCGTTGCTGCCAACCGCGCCGGCCAGTACGACGTTATCGCTACCGTTGCCGGTGGTGGTCTGTCCGGTCAGGCCGGTGCCGTTCGTCACGGTATCTCCAAGGCCCTCACCTATTTCGAACCTGCACTGCGCGGCGTTCTGAAAAAGGGCGGCTTCCTGACACGCGACAGCCGCGTCGTCGAACGCAAGAAGTACGGCAAGGCGAAAGCCCGTCGCTCGTTCCAGTTCTCGAAGCGCTAATATCGCTTTATATGGACACGAACAGAAAGCGGGCCTTCGGGTCCGCTTTTTTGTTGCGCTGACGAGAGTTTGCGATAGCTTCGCCGCCGTGCGTGGTTCGACAAGCTCACCATGAGGGAGTTGGGTTGATTGCAACGATCGTCGCCAACGTTGCATCTCTGCTTCCTGCAACCAATGACGTCCCTCATGGTGAGCTTGTCGAACCACGCACAGCTGAAGATGCAGGAATCCCCGGAGCAGAAATCCAATGCCATCGAAGTCCATCGATCATGCCTTTACAGCGCGCAATCTGACCAGCGCAGCCACTGATCCGACCCATGCAGGCGCCCTCTCCTTCATGCGCAGGCGCTATACGAAAAGCCTGAACGGTGCCGAGGCCGTCATCTGGGGCATTCCGTTCGATGCGGCAGTCTCCAACCGGCCCGGCGCGCGGTTTGGTCCGCAGGCGATACGGCGAGCGTCGGCGATTTTCGACAATGATCCGCAATATCCGTTCCAGCGCGATCTGTTTGCCGATCTGGCTGTGATCGATTATGGCGATTGCCTGCTTGACTACGGCAATCACCAGAAAACCCCCGCGACGATCGAGCGGGAAGCCGCAAAGATCGTCAAATCCGGCGCGTTCCTTCTGTCGCTAGGCGGCGACCATTTCGTCACGTGGCCGATCCTCAAGGCGCATGCGGCCAAGCATGGTCCGGTGGCGCTGGTGCAGTTCGATGCGCATCAGGATACCTGGTACGATGACGGCAAGCGCATCGACCATGGATCCTTCGTTGGCCGCGCCGCGCGCGATGGGGTGATCGACCCTGCTCATTCGATTCAAGTCGGTATTCGCACCCACGCTCCCGACGACTGCGGATTGAAGATCGTTTATGGCTACGAGGTCGAGGAAATATCGGCGGCGGAGATAGCCAAGCAGATCATTGCGCGGACAGCGGGCAGAAAGGTGTATCTGACCTTCGACATCGATTGCCTCGACCCGGCCTTCGCGCCGGGCACGGGCACACCGGTGGCGGGCGGACCTTCCTCGGCAAAAATACTCTCAGTGCTGCGGCATCTGACAGAACTGAACATTGTCGGCGCCGACGTGGTTGAAGTTGCGCCCGCCTATGACCATGCCGATGTGACCGCGATCGCCGGTGCCACAATAGCGATGTATTATCTGGGTATTCTGGCAGAAAAGAAGGCCAAGCTAAAACGATGATGATCTTGGCAATGCTGCTGTGCGTGGTTCGACAAGCTCACCATGAGGTGGAACGGTGGGTTGCAAGATAAACGCCAATCTCCCAAATGAGGGGTGGTAACGTTGCAAGGTTAGTTCCCTGCAATCAGCCAACCTCCCTCATGGTGAGCTTGTCGAACCACGCACAGCAGCCAAGGCCAATAGAAAAAACTGAGATAACCTCCTGAATTCAAAGCTTCCAAGGGCATTCCCATGAAACCGAAAATCTTCATCGACGGCGAACACGGCACCACCGGCCTGCAGATCCGCACACGGCTTGCGGGCCGCGACGATCTCGATGTGCTTTCGATTCCGGAAGCCGAGCGGCGCAACAAAGATATGCGCGCGGACTTTCTCAAGGAATCGGATGTCGCCATCCTCTGCCTGCCCGACGATGCGTCGAAGGAAGCGGTATCGATTCTCGAAGGGCACAACTCGACGAAGATCATCGACACCTCGACCGCGCACCGTGTGCATCCGGATTGGGCCTACGGCTTTGCCGAGCTTGATCGCGACCAGCGCCAAAAAATCGTCGATGCGCGGCTCGTCGCCAATCCCGGCTGTTATCCGACCGGCGCGATTTCGCTGGTTCGCCCCTTGCGCGATGCGGGCATCCTGCCCGGCGATTATCCGGTTACCGTCAATGCGGTCTCGGGCTATACCGGCGGTGGCAAACAGATGATTGCGCAGATGGAAAATCCGGATGCGCCTGATCATATCGACGCAAACCACTTCCTTTATGCAATGCCGCTGAAGCACAAGCACGTGCCGGAGTTGCAGGTGCATGGGCATCTGGATCGCAAGCCTATCTTTTCGCCTAGCGTCGGTCGTTTCGCGCAGGGGATGATCGTGCAGGTGCCGCTGTTTACCGCGGACCTGGACGGCAATCCGTCAATGGCGGATATCCATGCAGCGCTCAGCGCCCATTATGAGGGCCAGAACATCGTGCAGGTGGTGCCGCTGGCCGAAAGCGCCATGTTGCCGCGCCTCGATCCGGAAGAGCTGCGCGATACGGACATCATGAAGCTCTATGTCTTTGGCACCGAAGGCAGCGGTCAGGTCAATCTCGTCGCCCTCCTCGACAATCTCGGCAAGGGCGCATCCGGGGCTGCCGTGCAGAATCTCGACTTGATGCTTGGAAATGCTTGATGCAATAGCGGAGACTTTCCCACCGGAATGGAAAGTCTCCTCCCCCGAACTCGTCGCCGAGACCGCCACCAGCCGGATCGTCAAGGTGCGGCTGGAAGATGGCGAGCCCGCAATCATCAAACATCTGACCCCGCTCGGTGTGCGGGAAGAGTTGGGTGGCACGCGCTATCTGGACTGGCACGATGGCAATGGCTGTATTCGTTTGCTGGCGCAGCGGGGTAATAACCTCCTGCTTGAATATGCCGGCGCGCGCACCCTGCTTGATCATCTCAACGAACATGGTGACGACGACGCGACGCAGACCTTTGTCAATGTGTTCCTGCGCCTCATGCAGTCGAAACTGCAAAACCGGCCCTTCCCCTCGGGACTCATACCGTTGCGGATGCATTTCGCCAGCCTGTTCAAGAAGGCTGAGACGGACCGGACACGTGGGGTGAACAGCCAGTTCGTCGAAGCGGCGGCCGTTGCAGACATGCTCCTGAACAATCAACAAAACGTCCAGCCGTTGCATAGCGATCTGCACCACGAGAATGTACTGCACGGGAAACGCGGCTGGCTGGTGATCGATCCCAAGGGCCTGATCGGCGATCCGATGTTTGACACCGCCAACATGTTCTACAACCCGCTGGATCGCGACGATTTGCGGATGAGCGAAAGCCGTATCGAGAAGATGGCGCGGACTTTCTCACTCGCGTTCGCGCGCGATATCAAAACCATTCTGGGCTTTGGCATGACCCATGCCTGCCTCTCGGCCTCATGGCATGACGAGGACGGCAATTTCGACGAGTCGAAGCGCAGCCTTGGCGTGGCGGAGGCAGTCCGGCGTGTGCTGCAGACAATTTAGGCCGATATTGACCAAGTTGACCAAACGGCGTGCCTCATGCTATCTTTGGTCTACTTGGTCAAGGAGAGAATTGTGAACCAGATCAATCTCTATGATGCGAAGACCAACCTTTCAAGTTTGGTGGATCGCGCTGCGTCCGGCGAAGAGGTCATCATTGCGAAGAATGGTATCCCGCTCGCAAAGCTCGGCCCTTTACCGAAACAGCAGGAACCGCGCAAGCCTGCTCATGCACTCGGGATCTCCTATATCGCCGAAGACTTCGACGCAGTAGACCCGGACATCGCAGCCCTGTTCAACGATGCCACATTGTAATGCATCTGCTGCTCGACACGCATGTTCTTCTCTGGTGGGATGAGGGCGCCGATAAACTCGGCGCTGTAACCCGCGACGCAATTGCCAATCCTGACAACCAAATCTACATCAGCGCGGCATCGATCTGGGAAATTGCCATCAAAAGTGCCAAGGGCAAGTTACGATTTTCCGGCTCTCCCCATGCAGCCATCGAGCGAAATGGCTTTTTGCCGCTTTCCATATCGTCGCATCATGCCGAACTTGCGGGGCACCTTGCATGGTCACATCCAGACCCCTTCGACCGAATGCTGATAGCGCAGGCGCAGCATGACGGAATGATCCTAGTCCACGCCGACAGCGTGATTTATACCTACAAAGAAGTGCCCCAGCTTTGGGCGCGCGATACTTAGCGTTCAGCGACGACTTCTGTCTCACGCGCATAAGCGCCCTTGGTGCCGCGCCAATGGGCGACGGAAAACCCGAGAATGACAATGGCGAAAAACTGATGCAGCAGGCCGAGGCCGATCGGCACCTGCATCAAAAGCGTCGTGATGCCGATCGCCGCCTGCAGGGTTACCAGAAGAACAAGAAGCACGGCGCGCCGTGCGTGGGTTGTGCCGGGGTCTTGCCGGACTGTCGATACGGCCTGCCAGATGGCGACGATCAGCACGAAATAAGCAAAGCAGCGATGCACGAATTGCACTGTCTTCGGGCTTTCGAAGAAATTGTGCCAGATCGGCTGGATCGGAAAGAGGTTGCCGGGAATGACTGCCCCGTCCATCAGCGGCCAGGTATTGTAGGAAAGGCCTGCGTCAAGGCCGGCGACCAACGCTCCGAGATAAATCTGGATGAAGACGAGAAGCACGAACCAGCCAGCAAGGCGCTGGATGCGGCGATTGGCCGGCGCTTCGGAATAGACGGCAAGGCCGCGCGCGACATACATGACCGCCGCGAAAATGATGCAGGCGAGCGTGAGATGCGTGGCGAGCCGGTACTGGCTGACGTCGACGCGATCAACGAGTCCTGAAGCAACCATCCACCAGCCGACTGCGCCTTGCAAAGCGCCAAGCGCCAGAATGAAGATCATGCGCGGCTTCAACCGGCGCTCCAGCCTGCCGGTGAGCCAGAAGAAGGCGAGCGGCACGGCGACGAGAAAGCCGACGCCCCGCGCGAGAAAGCGGTGCGCCCATTCCCACCAGAATATCTGCTGGAACTCCGCAAGGCTCATGCCCTTGTTCAACCGCTGATATTGCGGGATCTGCCGGTATTTATCGAATTCCTCCATCCATTGATCGTGGCCGAACGGCGGTATGATGCCATGGATAGGCTTCCATTCGGTGATGGAAAGGCCGGAGCCGGTCATGCGTGTTGCACCGCCGACAAGGACGATGGTCGCCAGAACGATCAGCACCAGATAAAGCCAGATGCGGATATATTTGCGGTTGCGCGCTTCGCGGTCCTGAACCGAGACGACCATGCCCTGGGATAGTGTGTTGGCAGCCATGCAAGACGCTCCTTATTGCGCCGATAGGTGCAGCATAAGCGGTTGCATGACAAGCGCAGTTCACGCGACACGCCGTCGCGTTTATACGTCAGGCCGACCTTTTTTGCTTTGCCTCGATGGGTTTAACGCGTAGAGGATGGCCGGAAAATGTAAGACTGGATAGCGCAATGCCTGTAAGGCTGAAGAAACTCATCGGAACATTTCTGCTCGTGACGCTCGTCTGCGTCTATGCAATCGTCGCAACGATATTTGCCGTCGCTCTGCTTGGCAATTCCGGCCCGTGGGTTCATCTGCTTTATTTCTTCGGGACAGGATTCCTTTGGGTAGTACCGGCTATGTTTATCATCAGCTGGATGGAAAGGGCACCGAAGAAGAAGGCCTGACGGAATAAGCGCACTTCCCTCTCCGTCATCCTCGGGCTTGACCCGAGGACCCACGCCTGAGGAGCCCAAACTTATCCACCATTTCGACGTGATCCAGCTTGACGAAGGTCACGAAGCAGCCTGTCATTTGGGAATGCACCGTACTGGAATGCCTCGCGCAAACTTTTAACTTCGCGCTCCTCTGCCGTGGGTCCTCGGGTCAAGCCGAGGATGACGGAGAGGTAGAGGATTCGGGACTACGGAAAGGTGGAATTCCATCATGGCGGTTAAGTCGATTGATAGATTTAGCCGAGAGGCAAGCCAATATTAAGCCTGGACCACTCGCCTTCCCGCGTTGGCGATCGGCGTCGTCACGCCGCTCATCATCGTCCTGGCGTAGACCAGTTTCTGGAAGCGGCCGTTGATGGAGATGCGGGGCAGCGCCCACATATTTGCCCGGTGTTCAGCGTGGATGGTGCCGTGCCGTGTCGTGACGGCGGAGACAAAACCTTCCGCCGCGGCTATCGTGGCTTCGCGTCGTCCCGCGGCTTTTGAAGAGCCGTAGGGATAGGCGAAATGGGCGGGCCGCTTGCCGAGCTCTGCTTCCAGCATATCGGCGGACAGGCGCATCTCCTGCGCGACCATTTCTGGCGTCAATTTCTTCAAATTGTAGTGATGGATCGTATGCGCGCCGATCGTGCATAGCGGATCGCCCGCGATCTGGCGCATTTCCTTCCAGTTCATCACGTCCTGATTGGCGGGCACGCCGCAGATCATGCCCTGTTGCGCGCACATTTCACGAAGGACCGGCAATTGCTCCAGCTCGGTCAGCGTGAACGAAAAATAGCGCATCAAGGAATGAAAGGTTGCGCGTTTTTGAAACAGAGTCCCGCAACGCCATTCCGGTCCGCCGGGGATCCTTATGGAATCTGCCTTGGCAATGAGTTTTTCGGCGATCTCCCACCAAAGTACCGCAGCGCCTTCGATCAGGCCAGGCGCCGCATATATCGTGAACGGCGCATTGTGTTTCTGGAAAACCGGATAGGCGTGATTGAGGTTGTCGTTATAGCCGTCGTCGAGCGTGATGGCGACAAAGCGCCGTTTGCCCGGCAATCCAGCTTTGACGCGCTCGGCCATCTCGTCCATGGAGACGATTTCCGTGCCTTCGGATTTCAGCGACACGATGATTTGATCGAGAAAGGCGGGCGTGATCGCCAGTGAACGGGTGACGCCGAGCGGGCTGATACAATCCGGACGGACCCGGTGCAGCATGATGATGGAACCGAGCCCGCCAAAGCGGTCGCGTGTGCTTGAGGCAAAGCCGCTATGCCAAGCCAGTCTCATCACGGCTTTTCGTATCAAGTCAGCCGCGTGGACCATTCCTTCACCAATTCGCGTTATTTGAAGATATCGAAGGGATTCTGTTCATCAACTCTTGCGACTTAAACGTTTATATATGGTTGATCAACAAAACCTCGCCGCCTTTCGCATCTCCTCCAATGGAACGCAAGAATGTCGATCACTTCACGACAAGCAAAAATAATTGCACCGCTTGAAGCCAAAGCATTGTGGAACGAACTGGGCGAGGATTTTCTTGCCGGTCCAGCACAAACCGCCAACTGGTTTTCATTCTGGCAGTCATGCGTCAATGCAGACTGTCTTGTCGCGGCGCTCTTTGAAGCTGAAAGGCCGATTTTCCTTCTGCCGTTGGAGGTTGTGAAAAGGGGTCCCGTCCGGATTGCCGCGTTTCCCGGCGGGCCGCACGCCAATTGCAACTTTCCGGCGCTGGCGGCTGATGCTCAAATTACAGCGGCAGATCTCACCACTTTATTCAAAGCATTGCATAAAACCCGGCCGGATATCGATCTTGTCTCGCTCGTACGGCAATTGGGTGAGCTCGACGGCAAGGCAAATCCGCTGATGGAGCTGCAAAGTCGCGAGAATGCCAATATCAGCCTGGGAATTATGTTGGACCGGGATTTTGAAACGGTGGTGGGACGTCACAATGCCAAACGCAAGAAGAAGAAGCATCGTCAGAACACGCGGCGGTTCGAGGAGGCCGGCGGATATCGCATCGTGACGGCGACGACTCCCGTCGAGACCAACGCGATGCTCAACAACTATTTCGAGTGCAAGGCAGCGCGGCTCGCCAAGGCCGGCATCAAGAACACCTATGAACCGGCGGGAACCATGCAATTCTTCCAGCAGCTGTTCGCCCACGAAGTTCAATCGGCAACGCCGCGCTTTCAGCTCAAAGCGCTTGAAGCGGGTGGGCATTATCGCGCGGTTCTCGGGAAGTCTTATGCGAGACAGCAGACGTTCATCGATTTCATCGGTATCACAGAGGATGAACTGGTCAGCGCCAGCCCCGGCGAGTTCCTGTTTTTCGAAGACATTCAGGACAGTTGCAAGACGGATCTCGCCGTTTACAGTTTTGGCATTGGCGACGAACCCTACAAGCGCAGCTGGTCCGATCTCGAGATGCCGAGCTATGACACCGACGTCAGCCTTACGGCGAAGGGGCGAATGTTTGCAGGATATCTCGGTGCGCGCGGCAAGCTCGTGCGCCGTATCAAGAAAAACGAAACCGTCTGGGCGGCCGTGAAAAAGGCCCGTTCGCGCCTTTTCGGAAAACGTTAGGCCGAGCGTACAATCCGGCCAGAATCGAGACGCAGATGCTCTTTTTCGAAGGGCGTCAGCAATTCGGGCTCAAGCAGCTTCGCGTCGTAAACAGCCTTGGCTGTCGCGGCTACGTCGGGGTCGTCAGGGTCGACAACGCCGAGAATCAGTTCCGTTCCGTCGGCAAGCAAATGCTTCAGCTCGACAACAGTCGCCGGACCTGCATCGACAACAACAAGATCATAGGCCGACTGCAAGGCATTGAGGATCATCGGCAAACGGCCAACGGACTGCATGGCTTTCGCAGGATCGTGATTGCCGAGCGGGATGATCTCGGCTTGCGAATAGTGATCCGGATGGATGACGTCGCTGAAGTGCTTTTCCGAAACCAGAAGATTGGTGATGCCAGGAAGGTTCTTGTCATCCAGCATGGAACGGCCGATTTCACCCGATCCTGTCATGTCGACGAGGATGACCCGCACGCCTCGGTCGGCCAATTCGCGCACGAGCAGGATGGTCAAGGCCGAGGCTTCGTCGCCTTCCGGCGAGACCACGACGGCACGCGCTGCGCCACTCGCCATCAAACGTGTCGCGACATTCGCAATGCCTGAATGATCGGTGGGGATTGCCGGCGCGTCCGCTGGAGCCGCTGCGATGGGTGTATCCATTTCGGCCAGTTGCGCTTTCGCTTCGGAAACCGCCGGCTCTTCCGGCATTTCACGGATGTCAATGGCAAGGGGCGCAATGGGTTCTGCCATTGGCCGAGCAGGTTCGACAACAGGCTGAACCGGTTCAGGGATACTGCGAACGGCCACCGGGGGTGCTATTTCTTGCGTGACGACTGGCTGTGGACTGGCCGGACGAAGCGCTTGCCCGCTGAACAGGGCCCGCAGCAAAGTGATGATGCTGAGTAGCAGCAGCGATGCAACAAATGCGGCAATTGTCATCGGGATTTTTTTCGGGAAATACGGCTCGATCGGCCGGTCGGCGCGGGAGAAGATGCGCGCATCTGCCGGCAGATAGCCGCGATCCGTGCGGGACGAAGCTTCGCGATAGCGGGTCAGGTATGATTCGAGCAATTGCCGCTGGGCGGTGGCTTCTCGCTCCAGTGCGCGCAACTCCACCTCTTCTTCGCCCGCTTTTGAAGATTGCTCCTTCAACTCATTGAGCGAGCTCGTCAATTGGCTCTCACGCAAACGCGCGGTTTCCGCTTCGGCTTCGAGGCTGCCCAGAACCTTGCGCGCCTCGAGACGTATCTGGTTGTTGAGATCGGCAAGCTGCGAACGCAGCGCACGGATGCGAGGATGGCCACTGAGCAGGGATGCCGAAAGATCGGCGATATCGTTGTTGAGCTGTACCTGACGCTCGCGCAGGCGCTGGATCAGGGGCGATGCCATGACAGCGGGCAGTGTTTCGACAGGCGCTCCCTTGGCCAGCGCAGCGCGGACACTCTGGGCGCTTGCCTCGCTTGCGGCCCTGTTTGCCCGTACACGCGACAGTTCCGTGGAGAGTTCCGAAAGCTGCTGGGTGGCGAGAACAGCATTGTTCTGGCCGATCAAAAGGTCCGAGGAACTGCGGTACGCCGCTACCTTCGCCTCGGCATCCTTGACGCGTTGGCTGAGATCGGCGATCTCCGGCTGCAGCCAGCCGGCAGCATCGGTATTGGCCCGGGATTTCGCCGATTGCTGCGTGGCGACATATTCGTCCGCGATGGCGTTGGCAACCGATGCGGCAAGCGCTGGATCCTTGGAGGAGAACTGAATGACAATAACGCGCGAAGTCGCGACATTATAAACGAGCAAGCGATCCCGTACCGACTGGAGAATATAGTCGTCGCGTGTCTCTGCATCCGGATTGTTGCCGATACCGACAGCGCCAAACAGACGCGACAGCGCCGATGGTTCTGCGCCAGCGGAAAGTTCGGGGTTCTTCGCGAGGTCGAGCTTGACGATAACGCGTTTCAGCAGATCGGACGAACCTATGAGTTCGACCTGGCTCTTGATGCCCTCCGGATCTAGCACCGGCCGGTCATCCGCCTGCTGGTTTGCCGGACGGGTGAAAACCGATTCCCCCGTTTCGATGAGGATGCGGGTCTCGGCTCGATATTTTGGCGAAACCAATGACATGAGCAGGAATGCAAGCGCCGTCAAAAGCAGCGACCCGACGAGTATTCGCAGCTTGTTGCGCCACAGGCTGGCAAACAACGCGCCTATATCAATGTCCACATCGTTTCCGACAGAGCTCGCGGGCATTCCAGAACACTCCAATACGATCACCATAATGGTAAAGATGCATGGTAACCAGCGAGTTAAGAAGTTGCAGTATTCAACCACAGCGTGCAGTTACCTGCCTGTCACCGCTAAACTTTACCAGCCATTAACCCTAATGAACTGATAATCGCCGCACAGAATCGAGAAAACTTCTCCGCAACGTTTGTTAGGGTTCGTGACGTGTTCAGCAAGCAGATCTTTCTGGTGGCCATTGGCGTTGTTTCCATGACGCTGGGTGGATGTGCCAGTTACCGCCCGGCCCCGGCAGCGTTCAACGAAGCAATCAACAAGCCTTACATGCTGGACGCGGGCGACCGCATCCGGCTGACCGTTTTCGAGCAGGAAGGCATTACCAACACATATAGCGTCGATCAGGCGGGATATATCTCCGTCCCGCTGATTGGCAGCGTCCCTGCCCGTGGCAAGACCATCCAGCAGATCGAAAAAGAAGTCGCTGCCAAGCTGCGCAAAGGTTATCTGCGCGATCCGGACGTCGCAGTCGAAATCGATCGCTACCGACCGGTCTTCATCATGGGTGAAGTCGGTGCGGCCGGGCAATACTCCTACGTTCCGGGCATGACGGCGCAGAAAGCCATTGCCGCGGCTGGCGGCTTTACCCCGCGCGCCCAACAGAACGACGTCGATATCACGCGCCAGTTCAACGGCGAAAGCCTGACGGGCCGCGTCACCATTTCCGATCAGGTGCTGCCCGGCGACACGATCTATGTGCGCGAGCGGTTTTTCTGATCACGGGAATGGCCGACAAACCATCCCTTCGCATCGTTCACTGTTTTCGTGCGCCTGTTGGCGGGATATTTCGCCACGTACGCGATCTCATCGAAGCGCAGGTCAAGGCCGGTCACAAGGTCGGTGTGATCTGTGACGCATCGACAGGCGGTGACTTCGAAGAAGCATTGCTTGCAGGGCTGCGCGACAGGCTTGAGCTCGGTCTCAAACGCATTGCCATGCAGCGCCAGATCGGGCCGGGCGATGCGATGGCGGCGCTGCGGACATACAGGATCATCAAGAAATTGCAGCCGGATGTCCTGCACGGGCATGGTGCCAAGGGCGGCACCTATGCGCGGCTCTTCGGCTCGTGGTTGCGGGTATCCGGTTCAC
Organism: Phyllobacterium zundukense; assembly: GCF_025452195.1. NCBI lineage: Bacteria > Pseudomonadati > Pseudomonadota > Alphaproteobacteria > Hyphomicrobiales > Phyllobacteriaceae > Phyllobacterium > Phyllobacterium zundukense. Next base: position 3,389,577 of record NZ_CP104973.1, read on the forward strand.
GCGTTGCCCGGTTTTATTCTCCGCATGGCGGCAGCCTGCACTACGATCCCAACAGCCTGCAGGGCCGCGTGATCTTCCAGGTCGAACGCGCGATGGAGAAGATGACCGACAGGATCATTTTCGTCTCCGCATTCGAACAGAACGTTTACACGAAGAAAGTCGGCGAGCCGCGGTGCGACTTCGCGCTGATCTATAACGGCCTGGCAGACAGTGAATTCGAACCGGTCGTGACATTGCACGACGCCGCCGATTTTCTATTTATCGGCGAGATGCGCGTATTGAAGGGACCCGATATCTTTATCGACGCCCTTGCGAAAGCGAACAGCCAAAGCGGCCAGAATCTGACGGCAGTCATGGTTGGAGACGGCAAGGATCGAGCGAGCCTCGTCAGACAAGCCGGTGCAAATATTCGTTTTCTCATGCCGATGAAGGCGCATGACGCATTCAGGCTGGCCAAGGTGGTCGTAATTCCTTCCCGCGCCGAAGCCCTACCCTATATCGTGATCGAGGCTCTCGCTGCAGGGATGCCGGTTATTGCCAGTCGCGTCGGTGGCATTCCGGAAATCCTTGGCGATGATTCCCCTGCCCTGGTGCAGCCGGAGGCCAATGATCTGGCTAGCAAAATGACCTATGTCATCAGCGATATCGCACGTTACAGGCAGACGCTTCCAGGTATCGAAGCGCTCAGGCAAAAGTTCGGCGTCGAGGCAATGGCTACGCGGCTGGAAACCGAGTATTTCGCAGCGCTAGATCGCTGAGATTCCTCAAGCCTTTCTTAGCGCATATGTGCTAATGACAGGCAATTCGGGCTTTCAGGTGAATCATGACAGACAGAAAAGCGGAATCGAAGCTTTCGCGCGAGGTTGTTCGCAACCTTACGCCCGACACGCCGCGCACTTCCGGCGAGAAGCCGGTGCTGAGCCCGGTCGCCTATCAGATCGCCTCGCAATATGCCAAGGACACCAATTCGCCAGTGATGATCAGCGGCATCATGCGGATCATCGAATTCCTGATCATTGTGCTGGCGGGCATTGCCGTCTTCATTATCTATGTCGGCCCATCCGCCTCTACCTTGGCGCAATATTCCCTTGCGATCCTCGCCACGGCAGTGGTCACGGTCGTGCTTCTGGAGCTCACCGACAGTTACCAGCTTGCCGTCATGCGCGACCCCTTCAGCAAGTTCGGAAAACTCATCCTCGTCTGGTCCGGCGCTTTCGCGATGATGTCGCTGGCGGCGTTTTTCCTCAAGACCTCGGAAGACTATTCGCGAGTGTGGTTTGGCACCTGGTACGGGTCGGGACTGATCCTTTTCCTCGTATTCCGCATAGTCATGTCGCGCTTGATCCGAGGCTGGGCCCGCAACGGCAAGATGGAACGGCGCGCGGTTATCGTTGGCGGTGGCAAGCCGGCGGAAGACCTCATCCGGTCGATCGAACAGCAGCCCTATAACGACATTCGTATTTGCGGCGTTTTTGACGATCGCGATGCCAAGCGGTCACCGCCGATCGTCGCCGGTTATCCGAAGCTCGGTAATATTTCCGAATTGATCGAGTTCGCGCGTATCGCCCAAATCGATATGCTGATCGTCTCCCTGCCCATCACCGCGGAAGCGCGGGTGCTGTCACTTTTGAAGAAGCTCTGGGTTCTGCCCGTCGATATCCGCCTGTCGGCGCACAACAACCATCTGCAGTTCCGGCCGCGTGCCTATTCCTATATCGGGTCCGTCGCCATGATCGACTTGTTCGACAAGCCGATCAACGACTGGGATTCGGTGGCTAAACGTGCCTTCGACATCTTCTTCAGCGTCTTCGGCCTGATCGTCTTCAGTCCGGTTATTCTGGCGACTGCCATTGCCATCAAGCTTGAAAGCAAGGGGCCGGTGATCTTCAAGCAGCTCCGGCATGGCTTCAACAACGAGGTCATCGAAGTCTGGAAGTTCCGCTCCATGTTCACCGAGATGTGCGACCCGACGGCGCGCAATGCCGTGGTCAAGAACGACCCGCGCGTGACCCGCGTCGGCCGCTTCATTCGCAAGACTTCGATCGACGAACTGCCGCAGTTCTTCAATTCATTGATGGGAACGCTTTCGCTCGTCGGACCCCGGCCGCACGCCATCGCCGCGCATACGCGCAATCTGCTCTATAACGACGTTGTCGACGGTTATTTCGCACGGCATCGGGTCAAGCCCGGCGTGACGGGCTGGGCACAGATCAATGGCTGGCGCGGCGAAGTCGACACGGACGACAAGATCAAGATGCGCACGGAATTCGATCTTTACTACATCGAGAACTGGTCGCTGTGGTTCGATCTGAAGATCCTGTTCCTGACCCCCGTGCGACTTCTCAACACGGATAATGCCTATTGAGCGCGGCAATCGATCAGAACCGGCAGACCGGCGTCGACAACGCCGCAAAAAACCGCGCTCTGATCAGGTTGATTTCGACTTTTGCCGTGGGCTTCGGGGTGTTCCTCAGCGGCTTCGTCATCGATGAACCAGCGCCCTACGAGCTCTACATGGCAGGTCTCATCGCCGTCTGGGCCCTGTTCGGTCTGAGATTGTCGCGCACGGTCGCCGCCCTCCTCGCCATTCTGGTGGTCTTCAATCTCGGCGGCCTTGTCTCCCTGGCGCAAATGCCCGACCTCAAGGCGGCGCCGATGTACATCGCCGTTTCGCTTTTTCTCGGCTTTACGGCGGTTTTCTTCGCAGCGATCATCGATGCCGACCATCGCGTCCTGCGTGTCATCTTCAAGGCCTATATCCTCGCCGCGATCGGCACATCATTGCTCGGTATCCTTGGTTATTTCGATGCCTTTCCCGGAGCAGAACTGTTCACGCGCTATGGCCGTGCAATGGGTGCTTTCCAGGACCCGAATGTTTTCGGTCCTTTTCTCATGCTGCCACTCGCCTGGCTGGTGCATGGCGTCCTGGTAGGCAACCTTCGAGCACTGCCGTTGCGCCTGATCCCGATCCTCATCCTGACGCTTGGCATCTTCCTGTCTTTCTCCCGTGCGGCCTGGGGAATGGCCGCACTGATCATTGCCGGCCTGGCATTGCTTCTGTTCATCAGAAACCCCGATCCGCTGTTCCGGATGAGGATCACCCTGCTTGCGGGCCTGGCTGTCGTGTTTGTCCTGCTCGCTGTGGTCGTCGCGCTGCAAATCCCGAGCGTTGCCGACCTTTTCACGGCGCGAGCGCAGCTGGTGCAAGATTATGACAATGCGCAATTCGGACGCTTTGCCCGTCACTGGTACGGGATGCTCATGTCGATCGATCATCCCCTCGGCATAGGCCCGCTGGAGTTTGGTCCGATCTTCGGCGAGGATACGCATAATATCTGGCTGAAGGCGGCGCTGGACTATGGCTGGATCGGATTTATCAGCTATCTGACGCTCACCATGCTGACACTGGGCCTCGGCCTGCGCATCCTGTTTCGCGAGCGTCCCTGGCAACCCTTTCTGCTCTGCGCCTATCTTGTTTATGTAGCGCATGTAGCCATCGGTAATATCATCGACACCGACCATTGGCGGCATTTCTGGCTGCTCGTCGGCATCGTCTGGGGCTGTGCCGCATTGGAGGCACGCTATCAGAGGAACACTGGGTGATTCATGCGTGTTTTCTTGTTTTCTCAAACTAAGCGCATGATCTTGTTTGATTTATTGCAATACAAATTGTATGCTGGAATACATAATATAACCAAAAATTGTGTAACACTTTTATCACAACTTATTGATGTAGTTCGTATCAAGGTAAAATACGTGGCCATACATGAAGAGCCGTGCATGAGGTCGTTTGCCAACTCTCGATGGAAGAAAGAATTGACCAAAGCATGATGGGTGTACCAATTGGTATTGTTTAGAAGCAACAGTAAAATCTATTCGAACGCTGATGCCCAGCTGATGCAGCGCTCCCTTGATTCGGCCGTCCGGCAGCTGAATGGCCAAGACTTGTCAGACGACGAAATCAATACGCTGGCACGTTTCGTGCGCGCCGCTTTCATCATCGGCAATCGGGATATGGAATCCATGGCGAGGTTTGCGGTAAAGGCAGTTCTCATACGGCGCAAGAGCCGCGCGAAGACCCAGCTCTGAACTCAATTCTCCTGCAGCTTTGCGGCTTCGGCAGCCTTCTTGCGTGCTATCGCGTCGTTTGTGGCTGCCGCGGCGACATTTGCCGTATGATCCTCATTGCCGGCAACTTGTACTGTCGGTGACGCAAAGCCGATGCCATTGGCTCCGAACGCTTCCCTGATCATGGCATAGGCGCGGCGGCGGATCGTGGACTGATGCCCCGGTTTTGTCATCATGGCGAAGCTCAGATTGATACCGTAGTCGCCGAAAGCCTCGACGCCCTTCATCTTGACGGTCTCGATGATCTGCGGGCCGAATTCCGGATCCTGCAGCAGTTCGGCGCCGACCGCTTTCACCAGCTTTTTGACCTTGGCGATATCTGTGTCGTAGCTGACCGAAATGAGGAATTTGTCGATGACCCAGTCACGGCTCATGTTCTGCACGGCACCCAACGTGCCGAATGGCACGGTGAAGATCGGACCGCGATGGTGCCGCAATTTCACGGAACGGATACTGAAGGATTCGACTGTGCCCTTGTAGCTGCCGCTCTGGATATATTCTCCCACCCGAAAGGCGTCGTCGGTCATGTAGAAGATGCCGCTGATGATGTCCCTGACCAGAGCCTGCGAGCCGAAGCCGATGGCGACGCCGAAAATGCCGGCGCCCGCGATCAACGGGCCGATTGCCACGCCAAGACCGGACAGGACCATCATCACGGCAACCGCAGCGATGAGCACAGCAAGAAAATTGCGCAGAATCGGCAGCAAGGTCATAAGCCGCCCGCTGCGGGCCAGTGCAGCTTCATCGCCGCCTTCGATCCGGGCTCGTTCAATACGACCGTTGATGAGACCTTTGAGCATATGCCAGATCAGATCTGCGGCGAGCAGGATCACCACGCCGCCCAGCACGCCGCGAATCATGCGGCTCGCGGCCTCGTCCTCCATCAAACCGATTGTGCGAAAACGAATGACCGCGCCGAGCCAGGCGACTGCAAGTATGATGATGATCACCCTTGCTCCCCGCTCCAGAAGGACTTCAAGGACCGGGTTCCTGGCTTTTGGCGCATCATCGGGGCCGGCGAAGAAGGACTTCACGATTGTGCTGGTCGTCCTCAAAATAGGAGGCAAGATGATGGCATAGACGCCGATCCAGAAAGCCAGGCTCATGCCGGCAACCCATAATGACCAAAGTACGCATAGATAGAGCGTGAGCAGCCACTCCTTGGCGCGGTAGGCCCGGGACGCAACGGGGGCTTCCGGCCGGTTCCAGACGGCTTCCAGCGCCACCGCCAACAGGCCAAGGCCGAGTGCGTAGACGATCAGGCTCCTGACGTTGGGTGTAAAATTGAGCGCGGTCATCATGCCGGCTGCCGCCCAACCTGTGAAAAAGATGCCGGTGAACAAGGCAACGCGGCGATACCAGAACGCGGCCTGCACATCATCCATCGGAATGAGACGCGCCGGAATCTCGCCGCCATCAGCCGTTTTGCGGTCGATTCCGAGCGAAATGGCCGCCAACCGCATGATCACGCGCCAGGCAATCAGCGCGACCAGCATCGGAAGGACAAGCATGGCCAGGAGGGGCGGCCACGTAAATGCGTGGAACGCACCGATACTGGCCAAAGCAAAGACCACCAGCGGTGCCATAGCGGCGAAAATCGATCGGCCGATTACGTGATGCCGTTTGGGCGTATCTGCCTCAGTTGCGGCCGGCACCGCCATTTTCCGGCGCGCGCGGCCGAGAATACGCCGGAAGACAAATTCGGCGCCGAAACCGAGCGCAGCAAACGCAGCGAAGAGCACCAGGACCGCTCCCGGACGTCGGCCGTTGATTTCCGTCATGATCGTCGAGCGCGCCCCGGCAAACTCGCCGGGAACGGCCGGAATGGCCTGTACGAGGCCGCGCAAGTGTGCCCGGATGGCGTTCGACCATTGCATGAAGTCGCTTGCCGATGGCGCAACGGAAACCTCTTCCGCCGCCGCAGGCGGTGGTGCCCCCTTGGCGGCGATCCATGCTTTGATTTCGGGATCATCCAGCAGCTTCAGCAGCTCTTCGACCTTTTTGGGTGGCGGCTCTGTCGCCACCGTCTGCGCCTGCGAAACTCCGGCAAGGCTCAGGAAAGCAACACAGCTCAATGCGAACACGATGCGCATTTTGGCGGTCATGGCTTGAAACACTACTACAGTACTCATGCGTTTGCCCCGGACAGACGTTTTGGTATATTATGAACGCAAAACAATGGCCTGTCTCATGAATAGTACAGCATTGCGTGCGCCGGAATAATGGTGCCGGCTCTATTTACCAGTTCCGCCAAAATAAGTGGTGTCCCGGCTACCCCGCCCTATTGCTGCCAACCGGATGGGTTTACATATAAGATGTGCCAACACGAGGAACCGTCATGACCCGGATCGAATACAGGTTGCATGCTTTTGACCTCGCGAGCCCGTTCGGCTTCGCAGACGGCAATATGTTCGGTCACCTCTTGCGGGAAAAACTCGGAAAGCTCGCGCCGGACAAGCGGGCCGTTCTGATCGAATGCGTCAAAAGATTTTTGCTCCCGGCGCTGCCGCGGCGGATAAAGACTGTCCTCGTCGGCACGCACAATCCCATCCGCATTCCCGACGGCGAGACGATCGACGATATCGAGGACTTCACGGTCGGCATCCGGGAAGATCAGGTGCTGGAAGTGGCCGCGGAACTCGCTTCGAAGCACGATTGATCGAAAAACATCAAACCGGATGCGCTGTTTAGAGTGTTTCGGTTTTACGCAATTCCGGACACAAAATCGGTTCCCGCTTTGCTGGAATTGCTCTCGTCTGCTCCCGGAGCAGGCGTATAGCCGATATCGCGGCTATACTGGTCGGAGTGGCCGGATTCGAACCGACGACCCTATAGTGCGGTAACGCGTGCCAACGTGGGCACTTACTCACACGTAGGGTTATGCTGCGCGGTTGCGCTTTTGGTAATTTCCCGCGCTACACGAATGCGCAATGCATCGTCGTCTAATTTAACGAAAGTTTTGTAGTCTGGATGGCCTCGAATTTGAAGTAGCAACGATTCTCGCGGGTAGTCTGCATATATTTCCAGAAAACGATCATAAAGGCCGAGAATATCACCACCATAGTTGCGAGTGGGACCCTCGGGTTTACCGAAAGCTGCATTGCCATAAATGGCGGCTGCCTTTGCTTCCTCACTGGAAAGCGGAACTCTTACGATGTGACTTGCTTTCGTAATTTCATCCTTGATTGCGACCGTAGCAGAGTCGCCGAATGCAACAATATCGTAAATCGTGCCTTGTGCGGGTGTTCCATCCGGCAAGTTGTAATCGAGTTTTTTGCCGATTTGCAGACTCTCGGAGACCCCGCTCAAGCCCGGAGGAGTGCCATCAAACGTTGATGGTACTGTTTCAACTTCCATAAAGCATTGATAGACCCAGATCATGTCTTTGTGCTTGTCTCGGCGTTCCATGGCCTCTTCAAGGGAGACGAGATCTTCAGACCTAAAATCATCCATCCTATAACCATCGAGGAAGATCAGGCGTTTGACTTCCTTGACGTCATCATTAGCAAAGTAGGGATGATTGGTCACAAAAACGTAAGTCGGGACTGGTTTTTCTTTAGATTGTTTGCCCACGGTCATCAATTCGGCCTCGCGGACATACTGTTGGATTAGCGCATAAAGTGGCGGCAAGTCTGCTTCTGAAAAATTGGTCCCAATTGACAGTTCAAACCAATAGACCGCGTTGGATAGTTTCTTTTCCGAAGCAGCATGAACCTTATTTCGTAGCCAACTACGGAGCTCACTTCGAAATACGTCGCTGTTTAAATCGTAAGCGTTCTTCCAACTATTCTTCCGTTTGGCTTCCACTGCATACTTGCGGCCCGATTTCATAGTAGCCCAAAATTCTGGAGCCTTGTCTGACTTGGCTTGAGCATCCTCAATCTTAGCGCCCGCTAAAGCGAAAGCCGCTGCGACGACCGTCTCATAAACAGCCGGTTGAAAGTGATCGGGTTGCCGCAGCCGACCAATGAGACTCTTTGGCAACTGATCATGATGTTCCATCAGATAGAGGGCGTATGCAAATTGGAAAATGCCCGTAACAAATCCAACGGCTGGTGCCCCCTTGGATGTATCGTGCTGTTTACTATGGGCCGTAAACTTGTCCATCCATCCAAAAAGCGGATGTTTTAATCCGTGTTTCTTCGCTTGGGCGCCCCAATCACGGCCCATAACTTCTGGAAGATAGCTCAACAAGAAATCCGTGAAAAACGTCCATTTCGGTGAGAACACGATCCTGTTCCCGACGGCGACTACGCGTTGGCCTTGGAATTCCGCTGAGATAATCCTTTTACCGTGTCCCTGTTGCCGCTTGCGCACGATTTCCTGCGCTTCCCGCTGCCGAAGCATTCGAGCGATCTGTTCTTTCATGTCCTCCGGCAATTCTGGCTTTCTGATCTGCCCGTGGCAATGCTTGTATTTCTTACCGCTGCCACAAGGGCAAGGCGCGCTTCTTGCGATTCTGGTTGACCTTGGTTCGCCGGGTTTCATAACCCAATGCTCCACATTGCGAAGAATAGCTATGAAAATAAACTGCTTCGGTCAAAGCGGAAAGGTTCTTCCCAAGGAGGCCAAGGAACGCGATACGGGTAATGTATGGGGCTCCCCCCTACCTACATCACGCCCATATTCGCCAAGAATAGAAAAATGTTCTTTGGCGCCGATTTCCTAAGCCGTTCTCTTGGAAGAAAATGGTCGGAGTGGCCGGATTCGAACCGACGACCCCTTGACCCCCAGTCAAGTGCGCTACCGGGCTGCGCTACACTCCGATAAATTCGCTAGATCAATGACTTAGCGAGGCATTCAATCCTCAGAATATTCGGCCTATTTTCTGCCGGGGTAACGCTGAGGGTAACAGTCTCGCCGATTATTTGGGAAGTCTCTGGGGGAAACCTCAAATCGACAGGCGAGCAATTACCCTATGGCGCTACAGGAGGCAAGGGCCGCAACGGAACTACGGACAAGAAATATCCGGCAGAGCGAACCGTTTTCGCCCATAGTGATTATCCCCTGCCGGTCGGAAGTCCAGGTGAAACATGCTATGGTTTGCTTGGAGGAACGGAGGGACAGAACGTTGCCCAATCACGAGGAGAAGATTGCGTCCTACAAGACGTTGATTGATTTGCACTATAGCAATGTCGAGAAAGCACAATGGAGACTGTTTGAATTGCGAACCGGATCGATAACCACCGCCGGGGATGAAGTCGCTTTCAGCAGGTCATTGATTGCAGATGAAATGTGCGAAATCCGCAAGCTGGAAACGCTCCTGAAGCGGCTCGAGCACCCCAAGGAAAACGACACGACAGTGTTATGGCGCATGTTACGCCTAGGGGGCAGTTTGGGCTGGAGCCGTAAAATCAACTGACTATCGCTAGCCCTTATCAGGGGTGAGAAGAAGGAGGAGAGCAAGACATACTAGCCCCCACGCGGCTGTCTTCTCTCCTCTCTCTCCCCCCAACTGGCCGCTTTAGCGGAGGAAACATTTGTCCCAAGACCGGGGTGCCAACAGCGGTCAGCGGGAGCAGGTTACACCTGATTTGCAGTGTCGACTGGCTGGCAAAATGGTCAATCACCTAAAGGCGTATTCCTGCTCCAATTGAGCCAGCGCACGCCCTCCCCACTCCAGACGCCGCACAAAAATTTCTCCGCATGTCGGCAACCGGCCGGCTCATTCGTCCTTTGAGTTGCCGCGCTGGCCGGCAACGCGCCTGGTAGAGGAGTAACCACCATGATCAAGATCACTCAGCATCTCTGGTTCGAGAAAGATATGGAAGCCGCCATCGGCTTCTACACATCCCTGATTCCCGGCTCATCGGTCGACTGGATATCCGCTTTGCCTGCTGACAGCCCGAGCGGGCCAGCGGGCAGCGTCAGGATCGCTGCCTTCACGCTCGGCGACCAGCGCTATATGGCGATCGAGGCCGGTCCCCTCGATCCGTTCAACCACAGTTTCTCGATCATTGCCGAATGCGAAACCCAAGCGGAGATCGACCGTCTATGGGACGCGCTGAAGGAGGGCGGCTCGACGGAGCAATGCGGCTGGTTGAAAGATCGCTGGGGCCTCTCCTGGCAGATAACGCCGAAGCGGCTCGCTGAGCTCATGGGCGACCCCGACCCCGCCAAGGCCAAGCGAGTTGCCGAAGCGATGCTCGGCATGGTGAAGTTCGATATCGCAGGTCTGGAGGCGGCGGCGAATTGTTGACGGGGATCCGATCAGTCGGGATCGGACACTCTCTCGAACAACTCCACAGGGTTGCCGCGATAGGTTGTGGCTTTGAACATTTTGAAGCCTAGGCGTGCGGCGACGCTTTTCGAGGTATCGTTCCAGGTATCGATCATACAAACGGTCCGGTTTGAAATTCTCCTGGAGTCGAACCAGACAAATACGGCTTGCATCGCCTCGGTTGCTATACCCCGGCCGTTCCGGGAATATTCCACCCTCCACATGGCCTCTGGATAACCATCGTAAGAGGCGCCGTGACCTCGATGAAAATGCGCCAGCCCCACCTCGCCGATCACCGCGCCAGATATACGGTCGACAACGGCAAATGGGCCGAAGTCAAACGTTGCCCAGTGTCCGATCCAGCGCAGCAACCGATACCAGATATCTTCCTCGCTCAGTTGCGGGTGACCGGGAGAACCATCCGTCACCGGCTTGTTCACCCACACGCTCTTGTAGGTTTCAAAATCGCCGATGAGCAGCGGACGCAGGAGCAGACGGTCTGTTTCAATCATGGTTTTGCTTGCCAAATGATGGGGTAGGTTCGCAATTTAGGTCGTAAACTCATAAATCTGGTAGAAATGGCGCCTGAAACGGCAAGAAGATGCGAGGAGAAGCGTGAAGGGCGGGGCCTTTCCCCCGGCCGAGCGGTTCGACATGGCAGCTTGCAGCCGTTTCGGCGTCCGGAGGATATGGTCCATCTTCCCGGCAACTGCGTCGCAAAGGACTTGAAAATGGATAAACATTTCCTTCGCCTTTGCTCCTTGTATCCGAAAAGATGGCCTCATACCATTTCCATCAGATTTATGAGTTCACGACCTAGTTTAATATCCGCATTCGAAGGTACCGCCAAATTCTAAACGCGCGTTTTCAATCTTTCGATCCTTATGCTGAACGCCGCAGCGCTCGACGGCACATGCAAGCCCATGGGCGTACGACGCAGCGTGTGATTCGATGGCGCTCCGATTGCAGCGCATCTTTGCCTGCAGCCATTAAGTAACAATTCCGCAACACCTTTCCCCAAAGATGGATGCACGCTGCGATTGTATTCGAAAACTAAACCTTTAGATTTATAGTAGAGCTTTGACTCGCACGACTAATGACCGTTTTATGCATTTTCTAAAACCGGCACGGCAGAGGGGGATCCTTGACAGCTGCGTCCGAAGAAAAGGTGGGATAGGTATCGGCATGACTCTACGCAAAGCTTTGCGCGCATCGACTGCGCTGACCGTGGTTTCGGTTCTCGGCATAACCGCCACGGTCTCCCTCTCGATTTTCGGCGAAGCAAAGGCGCAGACGTGGAATGGGGCGGGACCGGACTATGGTATCGGGACAAACTGGACGCCGAACAATGTTCCGGACGCTGCCGGAGAGACTGCCACGTTCGATGATACCGGCGCAGCCCAGTCAACGGTAAATCTTGGGGGAGCCACTTATTCGTTGAACAGCTGGGTAGTCAACGGCGGCACCACCTACTCGATGGAAAACGGCACCGTAAACTTTCTTGATGCTGCGGGTTTGACGAACAACTCGACCGGCGGCCTGGGGATAAATGCAAACATTACCGGTGTCGGCGGCGTAACGCAGAGTGGCACGTCTACGCTCTTTCTTCTCGGCAACAATAGCTATAGTGGCGGGACGACCGTACTTTCAGGAATAGTTGAAGCAAGGGGAACTGGCAGGCTTGGCACTGGTGCTGTGAACGTCGGGAATGCGTTCGGCGGTGCCTCCGCCGAGCTGCAATTGACCAATGGGTTCGATGCTCAATCACTGTTTATTACCAACCATGCCACGGGCAACACAGTTTTCAATGGCGGGACGGCGGGCGGCGCCACTATCAGAAACAGTGAGGGTGGTGGCACTACCTTCATGAACAATAGCACCGCCGGTAGTGCCACGATTACCAACGATATTAGCGCCAACCAGCCAAGTGTCACGTTGTTCAGCGATACCAGCACGGCCGGTAGCGCGAGGTTTTTTCTGCCCGGCGGTGATGTTCGGTTTCAGGATAACAGCACGGCAGGCAACGCAATCCTAACCGGAACTGCAACAATCGTATTCCAGCAGAATGCGACCGGTGGTAACGCCAACATCAGTCTCGAGTCCTTCACCGGGTTGATTCAATTTCTGGACAACAGCACGGCGGGCGCGGCCACGATTTTGAATGATACCGGCAGCCAAATTCGGTTTGACGGCGCAGGGACGTCTGCCGGGACGGCCACGATCACCAACAGCGGCTCCTCTATTCTACCGGCCGTCCAGAATTCGACAACGATATTCGACACGACCAGCACGGCAGGCAACGCCACGATCATCAACATAAGTGATGGTCGAACACAGTTCCTCGCCAGTAGTAACGCCGGAAGCGCCAGGATTGAAAACAATGTCGGTGGCGGCACGTTTTTTGAAGGCACCAGCAGCGGCAACAGCGCACAGCTCGTTACGGTCGGCACCGGTTTCGTAGACTTCTCGCGAAGCGCTTCTGCCGCGAATACTGCCGGCTCCATCGAGGGCAGCGGTGAGTTGCGGCTCGGTGCGATTGATTTCACTGTCGGCTCGAACAATCTGTCGACCACATATTCCGGTGTGATCCAGGACGGCGGCACCAATGGCGGCACGGGCGCATCGCTGACCAAGACCGGTACAGGAACCCTGACGCTATCCGGTATCAATACTTATACAGGCGACACGACGGTCAATCAGGGCACGCTTTCCGTCAACGGCACAATCGGCGATGTCGACGTGATGAGCGGTGCGACGCTCGGCGGTATCGGTACGGTCGGCAATGCGGTTGTGGCCTCCGGTGCTACCATTGCTCCGGGCAATTCGATCGGCACGCTGAACGTCGCCGGAAACCTCACCCTTGCTGCCGGTTCGGTCTACAGTGTCGAACTCGCAGGCTCGGGTGCGTCGGATATGATCGCAGCTTCCGGCGTTGCAACCTTGCAGGGTGGTTCGGTGTCGGTCACCGCACTTGACCCGCAGACCAGCTATCAGACTGGACAGGTCTACAGGATCTTGACTGCTCAGGGCGGGGTCAGCGGAGCATTCGATCCGAATGTGCTGAGCAATTCCGCATTTTTGAGCGCGACGATTGCGAATACGGCCAACGCCGTGGATCTTACCATTGCAGTCGCAACAACGCCCAATCCGCCTAACCCACCCGGTCCTCCTCCGGTGTTCGTGACCGCCGCGCAAACCCGCAACCAGCTGGCGACGGCCGGTGCTCTCGATACTCTGGTTCAAAGCGGCAGTTCTTTGGCGCTCTATAACAGCCTTCTCGTGCTCGATGCCGTCACGGCGCGCGAAGCATTCGATTCATTGTCGGGCGAGATTTACGCTTCGGCGAAGACAGCTTTGATCGAGGACAGCCGTTTCATCCGCGATGCTGCGATCAACAGGGTTCGCAGTTCCTTTGGCGGTGTGGCTACCGCCGCGGTACCGGTCATGGCCTATGGCGAAGGCGGCCCGGAACTCGCTCCTGCAACAACCGACAAATTCGGCGTATGGGGAACAGGCTTCGGCAATTGGGGTTCGACCGACAGCGATGGCAACGCTGCATCCCTTGATCGTACGACTGGCGGTTTTGTCGTTGGAGCCGACGCACTTGTCTGGGAAAACTGGCGTCTCGGCTTGCTTGCCGGATATAGCCGCACATCGTTCGATGTCGATGATCGTTCGTCGTCGGGAGACAGCGACAATTATCATCTCGGCATCTATGGCGGCACACAGTGGGGTAATCTCGGCTTCCGTGCAGGTGCAGCCTATACGTGGAGCAATATCGATACCGATCGCTCGGTAGTGTTCCCGGGTTTTTCCGAGGATCTCAGCGCCGACTATGACGCCGGAACCGCCCAGGTCTTCGGTGAACTTGGCTACCGCATCGATACCAGCCGCGTCGCATTCGAACCTTTCGCCAATCTCGCCTACGTGAACTTCCGGAGCGACTCCTTCTCCGAATCCGGTGGCGCAGCGGCACTGTCCGCATCGAGCGAAACGACCGACACGACTTTCACCACGTTGGGTCTGCGGGCATCCACAGATTTCACGCTGGGAAGCATGTCGGCGACGGCCCGCGGCATGCTGGGCTGGCGCCATGCATTCGATGACGTAACGCCGCAATCCCGCCTCGCCTTCACTGGAAGCGACGCTTTCACGATATCAGGCGTGCCAATCGACCAGGACGCGTTCGTGGTCGAGGCCGGTCTTGATCTCAAGATCACGCATAGCGCGACGCTTGGACTGGCTTATAATGGCCAGTTTGGCAGCAAGGCGCAGGACAATGGATTCAAGGCCGACCTTTCGTTCAAGTTCTAAGAGCCTGAACGGAAATTCGCCATGAAGGGCTGCAAATGGCATTTTTCTGCGCTCCGATGCTCATGTACAAACGTACGCTGCGCTTCGGTGCTCGAAAACCACCATTTTCGCGACCCCTGACGAATTTTCGTTAGGGCTCTAAGATATTTGGCTCCGGCCTCTGAGGAAATACAATGGAACGGCCGGAAACAGACCATATTGATCAGGATGCCAATCTCGAGGCCTTGGCGAACTTCGTGGACTCCTCTGGCATCAACAGGGATCGGGGCGGCAGGTGCCGGTTTGACGCCGACATCCTGTTCAGCAGCGACAGGACCGTCGACGAGCGCACACGCGTCCATATCAGCTTTCGCGACGACGAGGTTTCAGTGGTGCGCTTTACCGAGAAGGGTGAGTTGAATCCTGTCCATGTGCATACGGAATTCAGACTTGCGTCATCCGTTTTCCGGTTTGAAGATGAAGAACTGCAGATTTTCGGAACGTCACCGAAAGTAGGCCAATACACGGTCCGTATTCGGCCGTTGTAGGACTGAATTCAGACTGGAGAACTACCGAATGACCGCTTCATTTGCGGAAACCAAGCTGCTTCTGTTCCGGAGGCTCAAATACATACTCCGCCGCCCGAAGCCTCCAGTGATGCCGGTCCCCTTTGCCGGACCAGTCGTGGTTGTTGGCTCGGCTCCGGTTTCTCACAAGCCTATCGATTTTGATGAAACATTTCGTGTGATCACCATCAATGGTTCTCAGGCAGTGACCCGGAAATGGGGCATAACGGTGCCCGACGTTACGCTTATGCAGTACAGGCAACTCGATGGCACGAACACGAATGCGGTCGAGGTTCGTCGTGTTCTCAAGGGTGAGCGCACGGGCACGCTCTACGTGCTGTTGTGGCGCAAGGGACTGGCGAGCCTCAACGAGCACCTTAAAGCGTTTGACTATCGCTATGACAGGGTTCAGATCGTAAACCGCTATGAGCGGATTGCGCTGGTGGAAAGAATCTGCGGGCTGAAGGTGCTCGAACTGGACGCGATCTCCAAATGCTCGAATGGGGTGATCGCGGTACTCTTCGCGCTGTTGAACGGCGCCACAGCCGTCATCATCAGCGGAATCAACCCGCAATCGACCGGACATGTCTATAACCAGGAAAATTTGTCCCGGCTTCATGTCGAGATGGACAGCGAAATATTGTTGACGCTGCTGCGTAAGGGATATCCGGTTTATACGGCGGACCCCGAAGTAGCAAAATCAATAGGGTTGCCGCTATGGGAAGGCAGCGCACGAAGCAATTCCGCACCTGTCTCGCATTACCGCGGAACATAAGCGCTGAAGGTCCGTTATAGCCCTGTAGTGAACAGGAGCTTCAAAATGGCAATGTTTTCCAGAAATGCAGATGATATCCAGGGCGACGTCGAGGCGCAGATCGCGGCCTTGCGCAAAGAGATTTCCAAGATTTCGGCCAGTCTTTCCGATTTGGGATCTGAACGATTTGACGAGATGAAGCGCTCCGCATCAAGGCAGGCTCGTTACGCTGCCGATACCGCCAAGGAGAATCCTGTGGCGACGGTCGCGATCATTGCGGCTGCAGCTTTACTACTCGGGCTTTTCTCACGCCGTTGATACAAGGATGACTTACCATGGACGACATGACCGAAGCCATGCAGAGCGAGACGGACAAGGAGAGACTACGCAGTGAGATCGCCGATTTGAAGCGCGATCTGGCGGCGATTACCAAAACCCTGTCCGACCGCGGTATCGAATTCCTCGATAACCTGTCGGATGATGACGAAAGCTCGACGTTCGATGAAATCAAGGAGCGCGGGACGCGTGCTGCCAGCGCTCTGGGTCATCGGGCTCAGAAAATTGCCAATACGCCAACGCAAAATTCGGTTTCGACGCTGATGATCATCGCTGGCCTCGGCGTTATCATCGGCATGCTGGCCCGCTAGAAAAAAAATTATTTTTTGCGGAACCTTTTGCGACATATCTGCGTTCTTACAAAACTGGTCCCCCAACCAGCTAGGCTGCAACCCCACAGCCAACCCCGAGTCCCAGCTTCTGCTCCGGTAGAAGCTGGGCTTTTTTTAGGACTATATGAGTTCAGCGGACCTGATCAAGCAGACGCTTGCATTCAAGCAGATCAAACAGCGTTTCCTGAAGAAGCGTTCGATTGTCCTTGGAGAGCCGTTTGCCATCGGCGGCAACCGGGCCCTCGTCGTCCCCCTTGATCAATCCGAAGAGACGTCTGCCCTGGGGTGCGGATTTCGACGTTCCCATGACGGCAGCCTCCTCGTCGGCGTCGACGCGGTCCTGCTCGGCGGCAAGCGCTTCTTCCTGACGGGCCGAGGCCTGCTTTTGCTGGCTGATGGCTTCGGCGGCCGCAGTGTCGCCACTGCCGAGCGCTATGATGAACTGCGTGCCGTTTTCCCGGAGAAGCCGCTGCACGCCCTTGATTGTATAGCCTTGATCGTAAAGCAGATGGCGGATCCCCTTCAGGAGATCCACGTCCAGCGGGCGGTAATATCGGCGCCCGCCGCCACGTTTCATCGGTTTGATATGCGTGAAGCGTGTTTCCCAGAAACGCAGGACGTGCTGGGGCAGATCGAGATCTTCTGCAACTTCGCTGATGGTTCTAAATGCGTCGGGACTCTTGTCCATGATTTCACCCTCTCAGGAGAAATTCTGATTCGACCTCTATTTCAGCGGTTTATCGACCATTTTTCAAGCGCGGCGCTAAACTACACCACAGCAATCTTGCATCCGGAGCGTGCAGAACGCAAATTCGGCTATGTTCAGGCTGTTTTCTTCTTGCGCGTCTGGTGCGAGCGCAAAATTCGCTGCTTCAGCACGTTTGATGCCTTGAACGTCATGACCCGGCGCGGCAGGATTGGCACCTCTTCACCCGTCTTGGGGTTGCGGCCGATGCGTTCGTTTTTATCTCTTACCTGGAACGTGGCGAAAGACGACAATTTGACGGTCTCGCCACGAACAATTGCGTCACACACTTCGTCGAGAATTGTCTCGACAAGCGAAGCTGATTCTGTGCGTGAAAGCCCTACCTTGCGATAGACCGCTTCAGCCAGATCAGCGCGCGTAATGGTCTTACCCCCCATACGATCTCAAAGCTCTCGTTTGTTGCAAAACTACCAGGTGACAGCGGAAGTTACAGAATGAAACCGGATCGGGCAAGCGCGTTGAGAAAGTTCGTGAACTAATTCAATGCTTAACCTGCCTACTACCACCGTAGCAGAACTGCACCCCACGTAAACCCCCCACCCATGGCTTCGAGAAGGACGAGATCGCCTTGCTTGATCCGGCCGTCGGCGACAGCCGCCGCAAGAGCTAAGGGTACTGAAGCGGCTGATGTATTTCCGTGTTGGTCGACAGTGATGACGACCTTCCCGGCAGGAAGATCGAGCTTCTTCGCCGTGGCGTCGATGATGCGCTTGTTGGCCTGGTGCGGGACGAACCAATCAATGTCCGCAGCAGTAATTCCTGCCTCGGAAAACGCCGCTTCGATGACGTCGGTAACCATGCCGACGGCATGCTTGAACACCTCACGGCCCTCCATGCGCAAATGCCCGACCGTCTGCGTCGTGGATGGTCCACCATCGACATATAGTTTCTGTTTGTGCGATCCATCGGAACGCAGATTGGCGGTGAGCACGCCGCGATCCGAGGTAAGGCCACGGCCCTCACCCGCTTCAAGAACGACAGCACCCGCACCATCCCCGAACAAGACGCATGTCGTGCGGTCTTTCCAGTCGAGGATACGGGAAAAAGTCTCCGATCCGATAACCAGAACGCGTTTGGCCATGCCGCCGCGAATATAAAGATCGGCCGTGGTCATCGCATAGACGAAGCCGGAGCACACCGCCTGCATGTCGAACGCAAAGCCGTGCGTCATGCCAAGACGTGCCTGGATATCGACCGCAGACGCTGGAAATGTATTGTCCGGTGTCGAAGTAGCGAGGATGATGAGATCGATATCGTCCGGCGTGAGACCGGCATTGTCCAGCGCGGCCCGGGCCGCTGTCTCGCCGAGCGAAGCCGTCGTCTCGCCCTCGCCAGCGATGTAACGCTGGCGGATACCCGTGCGCTGTACGATCCATTCGTCGCTCGTCTCGACAATCCCTTCCAGATCAGCATTCTTGACCAGGCGTGCCGGTTTGGCCGCCCCTATACCTTTAACAACTGATCTGATCATTTAACTTCCTGTTGTATTTCGGCTTCTGCGTCGTTGCCGGCTTCGTCTTTGAACGCCACACCGACCGGACCCTTGTGGAAATGCGTCAGATCCGCAGCGATCTTGTCGAGAAGCTTGTTGTGAGCCATGTCATAACCAACATCGATAGCGGAGGCAAAGCCCAGCGCGTCGGTTCCACCATGGCTCTTGATGACGACACCATTAAGGCCAAGGAATACGCCGCCATTGGTCTTGCGCGGGTCAAGCTTTTCTCGCAGACGGTTGAACGCCCCCCTGGCGAAAATATAGCCAATCTTCGCCATCAGCGTGCGGCTCATGGCCTCGCGGAGATATTGCGCATATTGCTTGGCTGTACCTTCTGCTGCCTTGAGCGCGATATTCCCGGTGAACCCTTCAGTGACAACGACATCCACCGTGCCCTTGCCGATGTCGTCACCCTCGACGAAACCGTAATATTCGAGGCTGGGCAACGGAATTTCGCGCAGGATACGCGCCGCGTCCTTGACGTCATCCTGCCCCTTGATCTCTTCCACGCCGACATTCAGAAGGCCAATCGTGGGACGCTCGATGTCAAAAAGTGAGCGCGCCATGGCGGCTCCCATCACAGCGTAGTCCACGAGTTGCTGCGCATCGGCGCCGATAGTCGCGCCTATATCGAGCACAATGCTTTCACCACGCAAGGTCGGCCAAATGCCTGCGATCGCGGGCCGCTCGACATTTGCCATCGTACGCAGGCAGAACTTCGACATCGCCATGAGCGCGCCGGTATTGCCGGCGGAAACGCAGACATCCGCCTCGCCCGTCTTTACGGCCTCGATCGAACGCCACATGGAAGATTTCCAGCGGCCGTTGCGCAAAGCCTGGCTCGGCTTCTCGTCCATGCGCACAGCGACATCGCAATGGTGGAAGGTCGAGGCGTTGGACAATGCCTGATACTTCGCCAGGTGCGGCTGGACTTCTTCTTCCCGTCCAAAAATTACGAACCTGATATCAGGATGGCGCTCCAGCGCCGTTGCCATGCCGGGAATGACGATCGATGGACCGAAATCACCGCCCATGGCATCAATGGAAATTCTGATCACTCTGGATTGTCCTGTCCTGTTCAGTACGGATGCGCCTATCCGGGCGGCATTACTTATGCCGAGGACATGGCACCAATCAAGTCTTCTGTTTCCAATCCTTCAGACCGGCGAACGGATTGGCCGGTTTTTCGGCCTCGTCATCTTCGCCAAAACTCGTCACAACGGGCGGTGCATCCTCGATTCCGCGCTTACGCGGATAGGGATCGATCGCAAGCTCAAAAAACTCCTCGGCGATAGCGCCAGCGTCGAGCCGGTCGCCGGAAAACGTCTCCGGTGCATCGGGGCCCTCGGCGTCGATGATAAGTTCGCCATTCTCGTCGAGCGGCAAACGGGCAAGCCGGGAACTTTCCGGCACGAAGAGCGTATCAATCTCCGCGTTGACGGTCGCATCGATCGGTTCCAGCGTCACGATACATGACTGGACGATCTCTGCCTTGACTGTCCCCCGAACGCGAATGCCGTCCTTTTTCCATGGCACGATCTGCAGATCGGCCTTGAACGATTTGACATCCTCCAACTCGTGAAAGTCGCGCAATGCTTCGCGCTCACGTTGGTCGGCGTCGATCTTTATTGTGACCCCCTTTTGCGGCAGGCGGTTGACGGAAACAGGAAAGCTCAAAGCTCCGTCGGTTTTTCTCGTTGTCATATGGCTTTCCCCCTTTCAATTCTGCGGTGTTTCAAGAGAACCTGCATCAGGAAATGTCACCTTTCCGCTCGCAAGCACTTCGTCAGGCTGGTTCTCCAGCAACCGGACCACACGCCCTACGTAATCTGCGAGCGCAGCCGCGCCTGACCAATTATCGCTGTCGGGCCGAATATTACGCGCAAGCGCGGCAATCAATGCCGGGTGATCATTGATTTCAAGCGCCTTGTCATAGGATTCGATGCGGCCGTAAAACATCCGCGCCAGTTTCTTCATGCGCTTGGGCACACCCGAATCCCCTATACCGAGCTCGCGCAAGGAATGATCGACATCCCTGAAAAATTCATCCGTCACTTCCTGGCCGATTGCCTTCAGCGCCGGGCTTCTGCCCTTGATACGCCTGACAAACAGATAAACATGCAGGGACAGCATTTCATACCGGCCAAGCGGCGAATCCGGTACTTCCAGATCAGAATAAAAGTAAGGCTGCCGCGCCGCTGCCACGATCGCATCGTAGAGGGCAATGGTAATCGCCTCATTTGCTTTGGCCTTGCGGCTGAATAGACTGAGAATCATGTAGTTAGGCCTCAACTTGAGTCACGAGTCGCGTGTTGCATCGGACTTCAAGGTGGTTTACCGAAGTTCTGCGGGCAGCGAAAGACTTGCGCCCAGATTGAAATGGAGATGTCGTTGCTGCAGCGGATTTTCAAGACCGGTTGTTCAAGGGAATACCTTCTCGCCGGAACCTTTTTATTGGCTACGGGGCTCGCTGGCTGCAATACCGCCAACCTCAATCCATCGGAGACACTGACACAGGGCTATGTCATTGATGACAAGGCGCTGGAGTTCGTTCCAGTGGGATCCAGCCGCGAGCAGGTGATCCTGTCGCTTGGTAGTCCGTCGACGACCGCGACATTCGACAACGAAGTGTTTTATTATATATCGCAGAAGGCTCATCGCAGCGTCGCCTTCATGCAGCCCAGGGTCAAGGAACGCCGCATCCTGGCCGTCTATTTCGACAAGGACAGCAAAGTTGCCAGCATTTCCAATTATGGATTGCAGGATGGCAAGGTATTCGACTTCATTTCCCGTACCACGCCGACAGGCGGCAGGGATCTTTCGTTCCTTGGCCAGTTGCTGCAAGGTGTCGGCAAAACCCCGTCAATACCCTCCGCAGGAGGCACGCCCACCGGGGGCGCTCCGAACAACCCGTAAAAATAAAAAACCCGCGAAACATGTTCCGCGGGTTTTTTGTTGGGCTAGAGCAAATTTTGTCTATTTAGAGCCAGTTCTGTTTCCCGGATGGCGAGACAATCCACGCGAAAGGTGGCGAGGCCGATGTTTATCCATCGGACGAAGCCGCCTGACAAAGTGGTTGGCCGCCAGCCGGAAACCCGAAGGGCCGGGTGAATCTGGTTCAAATCCATCGGGTTTCGACTTCGTCCGATGGATAAACATCGCCTCGCCAAACCCCTCGACCTTGAACCAAATTCCCTCCGGCAGAACGACTCTAAATAGACAAAACTTGCTCTAGTATCAGCAATCAGTGTGCAAGCACGGCCAAAAGCAGCAATGCAACGATGTTTGTGATCTTGATCGCCGGATTGACCGCGGGACCTGCCGTATCCTTATAGGGATCGCCAACGGTATCGCCGGTAACCGACGCCTTATGCGCTTCCGACCCCTTCATGTGGCGCTTTCCATCCTTGTCAACGAAGCCGTCTTCGAAGGATTTCTTTGCGTTGTCCCAAGCGCCGCCGCCTGACGTCATCGAAATGGCAACGAAGATGCCATTGATGATAACGCCGAGGAGCGAAGCACCGAGAGCCGCGAAAGCAGAAGCCTTGGAGCCTGAAATCAGCAAAACGCCGAAATACACGACCAGCGGTGCCAGCACAGGCAGGAGCGAGGGAACAACCATTTCCTTGATCGCAGCGCGGGTGAGAATGTCCACCGCCCTCGCATAGTCCGGCCGTTCAGTGCCCTGCATGATGCCTGGCTTTTCGCGGAACTGGCGGCGCACCTCCTCCACAACGGAGCCTGCAGCACGGCCAACTGCCGTCATTGCAATACCGCCGAAGAGATAAGGAATGAGGCCACCGAAGATGAGACCAGCAACCACGTAGGGGTTGGACAGCTCGAACGAGACCGTACCGATTCCCTTGAAGTAGGAGAAAGCGGTCGCGCCTTCCTTGTTGGCTTCCGCGATGAAGAACTGCAGGTCATTGGAATAGGCCGCGAACAGAACCAGCGCACCGAGACCGGCCGAACCAATCGCATATCCCTTGGTTACAGCTTTCGTTGTATTGCCAACCGCATCGAGCGCATCGGTAGATTTGCGAACCTCAGGGTCGAGCCCAGCCATTTCCGCGATACCACCGGCATTGTCGGTGACCGGTCCGAATGCATCGAGCGCAACGATCATGCCGGCAATCCCGAGCATGGCGGTAACGGCAATACCTGTGCCGAACAATCCCGCAAGCTGATAGGTCGAAATGATACCGCCAACGATAACCAGTGCCGGTAGCGCAGTCGATTCGAGCGAGACGGCAAGGCCCTGGATGACATTCGTGCCGTGCCCGGTTACGGATGCCTGTGCGATCGAATTCACCGGGCGCTTGTTGGTACCGGTATAGTATTCGGTAATCACCACGATCAAACCCGTCACGACGAGCCCGATCAGGCCGCAAATGAACAGGTTGGTTCCAGTGATGGACATGCCGGCGACCGTGCCGACCTCACCCCAGCCGACAGTTGCGGAAGTTGCCGCCGCAAGACCGAGGATCGACAGAAGCCCCGTCACGATCAGCCCCTTGTAGAGAGCACCCATGATGGAGTTATTGGCGCCAAGCTTGACGAAAAACGTCCCGGCGATAGAGGTGACGATGCAGGCGCCGCAGATGGCCAAGGGGTAGAGCATGACCGCACTGAGGACGGGTGTCGCGGCAAAAAAGATTGCACCAAGAACCATGGTGGCGACAATAGTCACCGCATAAGTCTCGAACAGATCAGCTGCCATGCCGGCACAATCACCAACGTTGTCGCCGACATTATCGGCGATTGTCGCAGGGTTGCGGGGATCGTCTTCAGGGATACCAGCCTCGACCTTGCCAACGAGATCACCGCCAACATCAGCACCCTTGGTAAAGATACCACCGCCGAGACGCGCAAAAATGGAAATGAGGGAGGCGCCGAAACCAAGTGAGACAAGTGCGTCGATCACCGTTCGATCGGCGGGCCCATAACCCATTGGTCCGGTCAAAATCCAGTAGTAGACGGACACGCCGAGCAAGGCCAGGCCCGCGACCAGCATGCCGGTGATGGCGCCTGACTTGAAGGCGATTTCAAGCCCCGCGGCAAGACTGCGAGATGCGGCCTGTGCCGTCCGAACATTGGCACGGACAGAAACGTGCATGCCGATGAAACCGGCAAGCCCTGAAAGCACTGCGCCGATCAGAAAGCCGATAGCAGCCGTCCCCGTCAGGAGAAACCAGACTGCAAGGAAAACGACGACGCCGACGATGGCGATCGTGGTGTACTGACGTGTGAGATATGCCTGTGCGCCTTCACGAATTGCACCGGCGATTTCTTGCATGCGCGCATTGCCCTGGTCCGCCGCGAGCACCGATTTGGTGGCTAGAAACGCGTAGACAATAGACAGCAGACCGCAGGCAATGACCAAAAACAGTATTGTCATGCCACTCCCTCAGATTTTGACCGGAAAAACCCCTCCCCGGGTCACGTTCGGTACGGCACACAAAAAAATCCGCCAGGCCGGCAGAAACGCGACCGTATGTGTAAGGAGTAGCGAAGCAAATGTGAAAACGTCAAGGTCTTTCGCATGTTGGCGAAATGCGCGACGAAAGTAGGGCTAGGCAGAACGTGAGTCGAACGGCATAAATGGAGGCGGATAGAGATAAAGGTCTGCCTGTGGAGGTCATTTACAACGAACGTATCAAATTGTTTGCAACATTTTTGAATGGGTTGGGAGTAGCCGTTTTTGCAGTAGGAGGTTTGGCCCCGTTGATTTCAAGTTTCAATGGCTCGACAAGTCCGAGGCCGCTGTTGCTGTTTACCAGCACCATCTGTATTCTGGGTGCGTTCGCCCTACATTATATCGCGAGCGTTGTCCTTAAAAGGATGAGATCATGACCACGTTTCAAACGCTTTGGCTTCTGGCGATGCCTATCTCGGCTCTGATCTTTGGGCTTGTTGGTCTCTATATAATCGACAGGAACGCTAAGGAAAATCCACGCGACCGCCATTAGCGGCGGGGGCCCTTAACACCCTTGCTCTCACCGCGAAGTTCAAAAGCAAGTCGATCCAGAACAGCATTGACCAGCTTGGGTTCTTCTTCCGAATAAAACGCCTTGGCGATGTCGACATATTCCGAAACGATGACAGCCGTTGGAACATCAGCCTTGTTCTTCAGTTCCCAGATGCCGGCGCGCAAGATCGCGCGCAGCGTCGAATCAAGACGTGACAGCGGCCAGTCTTCGGTCAGAGCCTGACGGATCATCGGATCGAGTGTAGTCTGATCGGCCACAACGCCTGAAACAATGGCGCGAAACCATTGCGGATCGGCATCGAGATATTGCTTGCCATCGACTTCCTTGCCGAGACGGTGTTCCTCGTATTCAGCCACGACCTCAAGTACGCCTGTACCCGCTACATCCATCTGATAGAGGGCTTGAACTGCGGCCAGCCGAGCAACACCACGTTTATTCGCGGTCTTCACGAGGGGGCTTTGCTCGTCTTTTGGAGAAGGCATCAATCAGGCTCCGAGCTTGTCCTTGAGGGCAATCATGGTCAATGCAGCGCGTGCCGCAAAGCCACCCTTGTCCTTGTCTTCACGCCGTGCGCGCACCCATGCCTGCTCTTCATTCTCGACGGTCAGGATGCCATTACCGATGGCGATGCTTTCGTCGACAGCAAGGTCAATCAGCGCGCGGCATGATTCATTGGAGACGATATCGAAATGGTAGGTCTCGCCGCGGATGACCGTGCCAAGCGCTACATAACCATCATACTCTGTCCCGCCATTCTCCGCACCATCAAGCGCAAAGGAAATGACAGCCGGCACCTCGAGTGCGCCCGGAACGGTAACCACATCGTAAGTGGCATTGGCTTCATCGAGAGCCAATTTTGCGCCATTCAGCAAGGCATCCGACAAATCTTCATAGAATCGCGCTTCCACGATCAACAGATGTGGCGCATGCGCCTTTTTTTTCGACATGATAGCTCCAAGGGAAACTGGTTGCGGATGATTTCCGCGTTGGTTCAGGTCCTAGGCTGATTTCGGATATTCTGCAAGCCGTGCAGCGTATCGCGCCATCTGATCTATCTCGATATTGACCCTGTCGCCAACCCTGCGATCACCCCACGTGGTCACGTCCAGCGAATGACGAATGAGGAGAACATCGAAGTCGTTGCCACTGACACCGTTGACCGTGAGCGACGTACCATCAAGAGCGACGGAACCTTTTTGTGCGATGAACCGTGCAAGTTGCCCAGGTACGCGCAGTGTAAAACGAACGGCATCGCCCTCGTCCTCACGCTTGATGATTTCCGCCATCGCGTCGATATGGCCGGAGACAAGATGGCCGCCCATCTCGTCACCGAGTTTCAACGAACGCTCGAGATTGATGCGTGTTCCTGTCTTCCAGCCGGATATGGTGGTAAGCCGCAGCGCTTCTTCCCAGGCCTCGGCCTCGAACCAGCGCGCATTGGAGCCTCTTTCGGGAAGGGTCGTTACGGTGAGGCAAACGCCGGAGCATGAAATCGATGCACCGATTTCGATCGTTTCCGGGTCGTAATTGGTCTCGACACGCAGCAGCACGCCTTCATTGAGCGGCTTAACCTGACCTATCCTGCCAATATCCGTTACAATTCCCGTAAACATCCGCGATTCCCTAGAAAGGTCTGACATATTCGCTGTAGCGATCTTCACCGAAGCGATATTCATGTGACAGGTTGAAACCACGAGCCATATGGGAGCGCAGTTCAGGCACTACAACCCCACCGCCATCGCCAATTGCAGCCGGACCTTCGAACAGGGCCAGGCGATCCACAAGATCTTCCTGCAGGAACGAGCTTGCTACGGCCGCACCACCTTCGACCATCAGCGTTGCGATGCCCTGTGCCGCAAGATCATCCAGCAATTCCGGCAGTGCGGTCGCGCCGCAATCGGTTTCGGTCGCGAGGATGCGGCAGCCAGCAGCTTCCAATGCCTGACGTTTGACCGGATCGGCTTCAGCATTGGCGGCGATCCAAACTGGTACAGCGCCAGCAGTTCTGACCAGAGAGCCATCAAGCGGCAAACGAAGCCGGCTATCGAGCACGACGCGGATAGGTGAGCGCGGCTCCAGGCCCGGCAAACGACATGTCAGCAGCGGGTCATCGGCAAGAACCGTCCCGATACCAACAAGGATCGCATCGGACTCGGCCCGCATGAGGTGAACCTGCGCGCGGGATACCGGACCCGTGATCGCGACCTGCCCATGCCCCTTGTTTCCGATGAAACCGTCGCTCGAAAGCGCAATCTTTAGAGTCACTTCCGGACGTTTCTTGGAAGATCGAATCAGGTAACCGGCGAGATAATCGGCGGCTTCTCCCCGAAGCACGTTTTCCTCGACCTCGATGCCAGCCGCGCGCAGGATGGCATAGCCTTTACCAGCCACGCGTTCGTCAGGATCGCTTGCGGCCGATACTACGCGGGTCACGCCAGCCGTCACCAGCGCATTGGCGCAAGGCGGGGTTCTGCCGTGATGGGCGCAAGGTTCCAATGTCACATAGGCTGTGGCGCCGCGGGCTTTCTCGCCAGCTTCAAGCAGCGCCTGTGTTTCCGCATGCGGGCGTCCACCTAGGGCGGTAACGCCGCGTCCGACGATTACGCCGTCCTTGACGATCAATGTTGCGACGGAGGGATTTGTTCCTGTCAGCCCCTGATGGATGCGTGACAAGCGAAGGGCCGCTGCCATGTAGCGGCGATCAAGCAAGGAAGCTGCCATTGCTCTCGCTCATTCGTCCTTGACAGGCTCGGCTGCTATGTCACCGGCGGTAATCTCATCGATGACATCGTGAAAGTCCTTGGCCTCGCGGAAATTGCGATAAACCGAAGCAAAGCGGATATAGGCAATGTCGTCGATGCCCTTCAGCGCGTCCATTACCAGCCGGCCAATTTCATCGGAGCTGACCTCCGGTTCGCCCGAGCTTTCCAGCTGGCGAACAATACCGGATACGGCGCGTTCCACTCGCTCGGGATCGACCTGCCGCTTACGCAACGCGATTTCGACCGAACGCATCAGCTTGTCACGATCGAAGGCAACCTTGCGGCCGCTTTTCTTGACGACGGAAAGGTCACGCAATTGCACGCGCTCGAAGGTTGTGAAGCGTCCGCCGCAATCCGGACAGACGCGCCGGCGCCTGATTACGGCGCCATCTTCCGCTGGGCGGGAATCTTTCACCTGAGTATCTTCGGACTGGCAATAGGGACAACGCATCGATGAACTCTCTGAACGCGATTCTAAAATCGTTCCAAAGATAGTGTCTTTCGCGGTGAGATTAAAGCGTTCCTGCGATACGAACTGTCAACCAATAGACGTAGTGGACCAATCTCCCCACTATCTGGGGAGATTGTCGCCCGTATTATCCAAGATATGGATAGAGCGGGAAGCGGTCCGTCAGCGTAACGACCTTCTGCTGAACCGCTTTTTCAACAGCCGCGTTCCCCTCATCGGAATTGGCCACCTTCAGGCCGTCCAGAACTTCTGAAATCAGATCGCCGATTTCGGTGAATTCTGCCGCGCCGAAACCACGTGTCGTTCCGGCCGGTGTACCGAGGCGAACGCCGGACGTAACAAAAGGCTTTTCCGGGTCAAAGGGGATGCCATTCTTGTTGCAGGTGATATTGGCCCGTCCGAGGGCGGCCTCGGCACGTTTGCCGGTTGCATTCTTCGGCCGCAAATCGACCAGCATCAAATGATTGTCGGTGCCGCCGGAGACGATATCAAGACCGTTCTTTTTCAACGTCTCGGCCAGCGTCTTCGCATTGGCGGCGACATCTCTCGCATAGGTCTTGAATTCCGGTTTCAACGCTTCGCCGAATGCAACGGCTTTCGCAGCGATGACATGCATGAGCGGGCCACCCTGAAGCCCGGGGAAAACAGCCGAATTCATCTTCTTGGCGATCTCCGGGTCATTGCTGAGAATCATGCCACCGCGCGGACCGCGCAACGATTTGTGTGTCGTCGTCGTGGTTACGTGCGCGTATGGGACAGGCGACGGGTGCACGCCAGCAGCAACGAGACCAGCGATATGCGCCATATCGACCATGAGATAAGCGCCGACGCTATCTGCGATTTCGCGGAAACGCTTCCAATCCCAGATGCGCGAATAGGCGGTGCCGCCGGCGAGGATCAATTTTGGCCTGGTCTCATGCGCTTGCTTCTCGATCGCATCCATGTCGAGCAGGTGATCGTCCTGACGTACGCCATAGGACACGACCTTGAACCATTTGCCGGACATGTTGACGGGCGAGCCGTGGGTAAGGTGACCGCCTGAATTTAGATCAAGACCCATGAACGTATCGCCTGGCTGCAGGAGCGCCAGGAAAACCGCCTGATTCATCTGGCTGCCGGAATTCGGCTGCACATTGGCAAATTCGCAGCCAAACAGCTGCTTGGCTCGCTCTATCGCCAATTCTTCGGCGATATCAACGAACTGGCAGCCGCCATAATAGCGCTTGCCCGGATAGCCCTCGGCATATTTGTTGGTCATGATCGAGCCCTGTGCTTCAAGCACCGCGCGCGAAACGATGTTTTCCGATGCGATCAGCTCGATCTCGTGGCGCTGACGGCCAAGTTCCTTGCGGATGGAGCTGAAAATCTCCGGATCAATCTCTTCGAGCGATGCGTTGAAAAATGTATCTGCATTCGACATGGTGACAGGACCCTCATTTGCCGGTGGGGAATTCATAGGTAATTGCGGCGCATTATCATACTTAAATACCCAAGGCCAATGGCCGGTACGCGAAAAGCAATAGCCCGAAACCGCCCTAACAAAAAGACCGCCCGAAGGCGGTCTTTTTGTTAAACATGTGGCTGCACCGATCAGGTGTTCGTTCCGATCGACAGGGCGGCCTGTCCGTCCATCTCGTAGATGTCATCACGCAGGTGAACGACACCGTCGCCCGTCGACCATGCGCTCACATAAACAAAATGCAGCGGCACCGGATTGGTGACCGCGATCGGCGTATTGACGCCAGTCTTGATCGTCGCTTCCATCGTCTGGCGATCCCAGCCCGGCGTATCGCGGAGCAGCCAGACGTTCAGATCGCGAACATTCTGCACGCGCACGCAGCCCGAGGAGTCAAACCGCATCAGCTTGTTGAAAATGCCCTGCTGCGGCGTGTCATGCATGTAAACCGCATATTGATTCGGGAAGTTGATCTTGGTCGAGGACATCGCGTTGATCTTGCCCGGATCCTGACGGAACATCAGCTTCATCGCGTCGTCAGTGTTCCAATCGATAGTCTCCGGCGCAATTTCCTCGCGTGTCTGTTCGTTGAACAGCCGGATCTTGTTGCGCGTCAGATAGGTCGGATCCTTGCGCATCAGCGGAATGATATCCTTCTGGATAATCGACTTTGGCGCGGTCCAGTAGGGGTTGAGGATGACTTCCTGAATCTTGGAGTCGAGGATTGGCGTCTGGCGATCGATCTTGCCAACGATGGCTGTGTGGCGCTGGGCGACACGGCCAGCCTCCACAGCTTCGATCTGCGCCGCCGGAATGTTGACCATGACATAGCGCGGACCCTGATCCTCGCTGGCGAGCTTGTGCAGGCGCTCAAGATTCGTATGCAGCTGGCCGAGGCGAACATCGGCCGAAACATTCATTGCAGCGATCGAGTATTGCCCCATGACGCCATCGGCAGGAAGACCATGACGTGACTGGAAACGCTTCACTGCGGCGTCAACATAGGTATCGAAAGAATTCGATAAGCCGGCTGTTTCGGCGAGATCGCCGGAAATCATCAGGCGCTTGCGCATGGCAGAAACGGAAGGATCAACAACGCCGAGCTGCAACTTTACCGTCGGCTGCACTGTGGGCCAGCCACCATTAGCGACAATCTGGCTGTAGGTATTGATCGCGCTCTCGGTGAACGAAACCGTCTCCGGGCTTGCGATCGGCTGGAAACCTGCAACTTTTGCGCGGGTCGTCGAGCGGGCGTCGAACTGGTCATCCCAGTTACCGCGACGCGGAGCGGCAAGAATTTCGCCAATATCCGTCTGCTGTGCAAAGGCCGATGTTGTTACCGCGGCAAGACCAGCAGTTGCCACACCAGTCAAAAAGGCGCGACGATCAAGTGCTGATGATCCAAATTTCTTCATATTTTGTCCAACCCAACTGGAAATCTGCCGTCAACCCGCCGCTTGGAAAGAAAAACAGCTTCGGTCGCGAAAATTATCAGGAACACTCTTAACAAACAGCAACATTCACACTGATCGCGCAATTGTGATGGTTCAAATGCCGACCAGCCCTCTCCGGCTGTCTATGGAACTTCACTGAATATGTGACGTGGCATTTCCACGGCAATATGGCGGATTAATGACTGGGTGTCTCCGGCGTCTCTATCTCGGAAAAGTTGGCGGAATACGACCAAAGACGAATTGACGAGGCAAGATTAGATATAGGAATATGATCCTTTATTTGAGGGATTTTATTCATGAGTATTTTTGACACACCGGAATACGCAATCCTTCGTCTGAAAGATCAAATAGCGGGCAACAGGGCTGTCCTTGCAGCATATAGGCTGGGGCCTCCATCGGAGCACGGCCTCCGTGTCTATCGCCATGTGGAGATGGAACAAGCGCAACTGGAAGAAGAGCTTCGCTTGTTGGAACTGGGCACACTCGACAACAAGTATGACCCCAACCAGCCCCGCGTACCCGCTGGAAATTCCGATGGGGGTCAGTGGACGGATGCTGGCGGGTCGGGAGGGGGTATCGATCCGATAACAACTGGAGCAACTGCGACTACTACTAGTCAAGGAACGGGATCCTGGGTCCGCGAGGCCAAGCCTCAGGCTAGACAGATTATTCGAACTAACCCGGCCATGCGATCAGCCGCAGCGCTGTATGAGTCCCTCAAGAGTCCCCCGATCGAATATCCTCTCGATCAAGCTGTCGAACACTATAACGCCGTTGCCGCGACGGACGACCCTTATACGATTCCGATTATATCAGCACGCGCGCGAGCCTTTGCCAACGGTGGTGCCGACGCAAAGACTTGGGCGAGCGTGCGCGAGGCTGATATAGACGAAGTCAGCAAAATGTGCCCGCATTACTTCACAGTTCAGACGCAGACTGACATGGCTGCATTCGCGGCGGATGCGGTCTCTGACTATAAAAATCCTGGCGCCCACG
Source organism: Phyllobacterium zundukense (assembly GCF_025452195.1). Taxonomy (NCBI): domain Bacteria; kingdom Pseudomonadati; phylum Pseudomonadota; class Alphaproteobacteria; order Hyphomicrobiales; family Phyllobacteriaceae; genus Phyllobacterium; species Phyllobacterium zundukense. The sequence continues at coordinate 3,421,594 of NZ_CP104973.1, forward strand.
GCACGGGCGTTCACAAGATACTGGAACATCAAATCAACCCTGCATTCAATCCCGAACTTGTGGCAGAATTCTCGCTGCTAAAGCCAATGGAGGAGGCGCCAAACGGGGTCTACAGCACAGTTCCACGTCGCGGAGCCGAAGATACGGTAAGGCTCGACATCTATGAACGTGTTAGTGATGAAGTTGTCTGCATCTACGATATAAAAGCCGGCAAAAAAGGACTTGAGCCTGGACGAATGTCTGAACTGGCAGAGTCGGTCAGAAGAAAGTACCCCGAAATCAAATGGTTCTTTGTTATCCAGATTAGACCAAGTCCGGGCGTCATTGGCAGGGGGCGAAAATGACGACTGTCGCACAAGTCCGGCGAGCAGTGCGCCCGCTTATTCAACAGCATAGTGATCTTGCAAACATTGGCCGGTTCGTAATGATCAAACCTGTCCACCATATCTGGCGTGCAGTCTTCATCGAATCCACGATTGATCCCTACGCATTTGCGCCATGTAGCTCAGTTGACATTCTAGTGCCTGCGGAGACCAGACGGTCAAGAGGGTTCGGACAACGAATTTTCAGAAATATCTACGGTCCTCGCGATATCAGATCTTCGGATTGGGACATCAGACAACCGGAAACGGTCAAACAAATGCTGGACATGATTGAAAACGAGGCCTTACCGAAACTATACACTATTAATACGTTCGAAGATTATTTTGCATTCATTTCCAGTTTCGGCCGGGAGTATACCGGGCACATCCAATATCTTGAGGTATTCATTCCAGCGGCCAATGGCGACCTCGAGCTTTCACGGAAAAATCTCGAACGACGTGCCCCGATACTTGCCGATATCAAAAAGTTCTACCCAAGGTTCTATCGCGCGCTCGTCGATGATGATCGCTCAGAAATTGCCCGTATCCTGCATGAATGGGAGGCGGACACAGTCAGCACCTACAAACTAGAGAAGATTTGGGAAAAAACGCCATTCCCGCTTGAGCTCTAAACAAACAAAGCCCGCCTTCGTTTCGCACGAAGCCGGGCTTTTGCTGTGAATTGCATGGTCTTACATGCGGTAGGCGATAGAGTCGTTCCAGAAGCGGTCGAGGCGCTGCAGTGCCTTGTTCATCGACTGGAATTCTTCTGCCTTGATGCCACCGACATGTTCGATCGACGCGACATGACGTTCGTAGAGACCCGCGACCAGTTCTGCGACCTCGGTTCCCTTTTCGGTCAGGCTGACCCGGACCGAACGGCGGTCGGTGCGCGAACGTTCATGGGAGATGAAGCCGAGTTCGACGAGTTTCTTCAGATTGTAGGAAACATTCGAGCCCAGATAATAACCGCGGCTGCGCAGTTCGCCGGCGGTCAGTTCCGCATTGCCGATGTTGAAGAGCAGCAATGCCTGGATGGCATTGATGTCGCTGCGGCCATTGCGGTCGAATTCGTCCTTCACCACATCAAGCAGACGGCGATGTAACCGTTCGACCAACTGAAGTGCTTCAAGATATAGTGTACGCAATGCTGTATCACTTGGTGTTGAACGCTGGCTTTCACCAGACTTTCTCTGTGTGTTGTTCATAGTACCTGCCTCACTGTTGTTTCGGTGTATTTTTCTCACCGTTGAGGAGACACTATCGAATACGCATAAAATTCGACTTAAAACACAGACTTAACAGTGCGTTACCACGAATGAATCAATTTCAATCTTAATGAAGACTTACCTGATGGGCTTTGCGTGCTGGCGCTTCTGCACGAAAAGCACAATGCGGAAGAGAATATAAAGCAGCGCCACACAGCCATGGACGATGGCGATCTGCGGCCTGTAGAAAAAGTAATTCGAGAAAACCGTAAACATGAGCGTTTCGCCCAGTGCGGCGACAAACCATATGACAGGGCCCCAGGATACCATCATCCACAGGCCGGTCGACGCCACTGGATAGAGCATGGCAAGCGAGACGGTCGCGACCTTCCATTGCCAGGGCATCAGATCGAAGCGCCAGAGCATGCCTTCATAGTACCCGCTAAGCTGTGCCCAATAGCCGACGCCTGCGACGAGGCAATAGATGGAGACAAGCCGCAGGAACCACACGAAGCCGAGTTGAGCCATTGTCGCATCGAATGGCAGATGGGTCGGCCTATCGCTCATGTATGTCTATTCATGTCAGTTGCAGTTCCCGCTCGCCCAGCGATGCAAAATAGGCATCGACCATGTCGGGCGTTATATCGTCAATTTTGGCGGGCTGCCACACGGGCATATTGTCCTTGTCCACAAGAAGCGCACGCACGCCTTCGTAAAAATCGTGGTTCTCCAGCATGCGGCATAAAATGCGGTATTCCATCTGCATGCATTGATCCATGTCGAGATCGCGGCCGTCCTCGATCTGCCGGAACGTCACATGCAGGCTCGTCGGCGAACGGGTCTTGATGAGATCGAGGAGTTTTTGCGCTTCCTCGCTGCCATTAACGCCGGCCGCAGCCAGGCGGATCACACAACCGCCCAGTGTCTTCAGAATCGAACAGCACGCCGATCATATCGCGGGTTTTTTCGGGCGTTTCATAGTCCGGGTTGATGGTCTTGCCGCGCAGTGCCGTTTCGGGATTGCCGGTTCTGATCAGGCTACGCCGCAGCTTCTCCTTGTTTTCCGCCTTGATGGCGTGGGTGGCAATACCAGTTTGAAGGCAATCACCCTGGCGGATGCGGTTGCCCGTCAGCGCAAGATAGGTGCCGAAATGTTCCGGAAGATGTGGAAGAAAGGCACTTCCCCCAACGTCGGGAAAAAAGCCGATGCCGACCTCCGGCATTGCGAACACGATATTTTCTGTGACAACCCGATACGAACCATGGACGGAAATTCCAACACCGCCGCCCATGCAGATGCCATCAATCAGCGAGACATAGGGCTTGGGAAAGTGCCTGATATAGGCGTTGAGGCGGTATTCTTCGGCAAAGAATTCATAGAATGGCCGACCGGACCGGCCGGCATGGTAGACGGCAAGAATATCGCCGCCAGCGCAAAAGGCCCGCCCCTCGCCCTCGACAAGGACACAATGGACATCGGAATCGGACGACCACGCGACGAGTGCACGATGTATCGCGCCGACCATGTTGCGCGTGAGCGCGTTCAAGGCCTTCGGCCGCGTCAGGCGAATGAGACCCGCCTTGCCGCGGCGCTCGAATACGACCTCCCCCTCGCCGCCGAAATCGATCTCCATGCACCCCTCCGAACTTTCGTGTCAGAGGTTAGGAAACTCTGGCACACCGCGTCAATGGATCACATCCAAGGCCGGGCATCTTGGTCAACAGGTCGTTCCCTGTTAAAACAGTTCCAATCAACGAGGAAATGCCAACGTTCGGCTGAGCAATCATGAACAAACATCCAACGTTTCAAACACGTGCGGCAAGAACAGTCGATGAAATCACGCAAGGCCGCCGCTTGCGCCGCATGCGCAAGGCCGATTGGTCGCGACGCCTGGTTCAGGAGAGCCACCTGACAGTCGATGATCTGATCTGGCCGATTTTCCTGTGCGAGGGCACGAACCGGCGCGAGGACATCAACGCCATGCCGGGTGTCCAGCGGTTTTCCGTCGATATGGCGGTGCGTGAGGCGGAGCGCGCAGCCAAGCTCGGGATCCCCGCTATCGCCACGTTTGCCAATATCGACGCGGACCTGCGCGATGATGCGGGTTCCGGCATTCTCGATCCCGATAACCTCATCAACCGCGCAACACGGGCGATCAAGAGCGCTGTGCCGGAAATCGGCATGATCACCGATGTCGCGCTCGATCCTTTCACCAGCCACGGCCATGACGGCATCCTGCGCGATGGCATCATCGTCAATGACGAGACTGTCGAGCAGATCACCCGAGGCGCTGTGCTGCAAGCAGCAGCGGGTGCGGATATCATCGCGCCGTCGGACATGATGGACGGGCGTATTGGCGCTATTCGCGATGCGCTGGACCAGAACGGCTTTCAGGACGTGGCGATCATGGCCTATGCCACGAAATTCGCCTCGGCCTTCTATGGCCCTTACCGCGAGGCGATCGGAACGTCGGGACGTTTGAAGGGCGACAAGAAGACCTATTATATCGACCCGGCAAACAGCGATGAGGCGGTACGCGAAGCCGAACAGGATCTCGCGGAGGGCGCGGATTCGCTCATGGTCAAGCCTGGCCTGCCCTATCTCGATATCATCCGCCGGCTAAAGGACACCTTCGCCGTGCCGACCTTCGCCTATCAGGTGTCAGGCGAATATACGATGATCAAGGCCGCCGGCGCCAACGGCTGGATTGATGAGGAGCGGGTCATGATGGAAACGCTCCTGGCCTTCAAGCGGGCCGGCTGCGATGGCATCCTGACCTATTTTGCGCCGCTCGTAGCCGAACGTTTGAAAGCCGGTTATTGAAATCTTCTTGATATTTTGTTCTCGAATTCCCAATTTCAACGCAAACGGCGATGTGTCCGTCTTGTGAAACAGGAAATGAAATGAACACGAAGACCCTTGATGGCGAAATTGTCACCAACCGCCTCGATGATTGGCGGCTGTATCAGGGCGTGCGCACGAGCCGCATCTTCGCGTTCCTGATCGACTATGTGATTGTTTTCTTCCTGTGCATTCCCGTTGCCATCCTGATTGCCATCATTGGTGTGGCGACGCTTGGTCTCGGCTGGATCTTGTATGGCATCATGTTTCCTGTCGTTGCCCTTGCCTACGTCGCAACGACACTTGGCGGACCACGCCAGGCGACAAAAGGCATGCAAATGATGGGCCTGAAACTGGAACGGCTGGACGGGCAGAAGGTCGATGGCCTGCTTGCGATCGTTCATACAGTGCTGTTCTGGGGCCTGAACGTCGTGCTGACACCGCTTATCCTGCTGGCAACGCTGTTTCTCGACCGCAAACGCACTGTCCACGATCTTTTGCTCGGCACCGTGGTCGTTCGCGCCTACAACTAACTCCTCAGGGCTCCTGATCTGGGGTCCTTCCTTATTCGGTTTAAAATGATGATGCGACACTCCTTGACGTTCGCTTTTGCGGCGCTTGTACTCTATGGCCTTGGCACCACGACCAGCATGGCGGCGTCTCCGTCAGGGCGGTTTTGCGGCGAAATGATTTCGAGCGGAGACTACCGCGATGTGGAGACCATCCTGAACGTTGCCAGGGATGGCCATCTCTCCGGCACCTATGTATTTGATGAGCCGGATGGCCGCGTTGAAGGCAACTTGATAGAGAAGGACCTTGGAAGCGGCACCTCGCGCACCCTTGTCTGGACCGACAAATATGGGACCGGCCTTCTTTCCCTCGATTTCTCGAGCAATTTTGACGGCTTCAACGGCAGTTGGGGCGGTTCGCTCAATGGCAAGTTCGATGCGACCAGCCATCCATGGAACGGCGCGCGCTGCGGCGGTTCGGTCAGCTAACAGGTCCTGACTCTAACTCACCCAAGACATACACATCTGAATACAATATAATTGAATTGACGTTTCAGGCGGTCATAGGATTCTATAGGTGTTACGACCGTCTCAGGACCTTGGATGACCCATCAACCGCAGCAATCACCGCAGTTCTTCCTGACAGCGCCTTCGCCCTGTCCTTACCTGGAGGGTCAGCTTGAGCGCAAGGTCTTCACGCATCTGGTGGGCGGGCGCGCCGCAGAACTAAATGAGCTGCTGACACAGGGCGGCTTTCGCCGCTCGCAGAACATCGCCTATCGCCCGGCCTGCGAAAACTGCAGGGCCTGCGTGTCGGTACGCATCCTTGCGGGCGAGTTCAAGCAGGACAAGTCCATGCGCCGGGTCTGGAACCGAAACCGCGATTTGATCGGGAATATCCACCACGCCGAGCCGTCTACCGAACAATATTCGCTATTTCGGCATTATCTCGACGCGCGCCACAACAAGGGCGGCATGTCGGAAATGACGGTGCTCGACTATGCGATGATGGTCGAGGATACGCACGTGCCGACGCAAATCATCGAGTACCGGCGGCGCGGACCGGATTCCTTCATTACCAAGAAAGGCGAAGGCGAACTCATCGCTGTCGCCCTGACAGACGTGATGGGGGATGGGCTGTCGATGGTCTACTCCTTCTTCAACCCGGAGCATGCAAGCCGCTCGCTCGGCACCTTCATGATCCTCGATCATATACAGCGTGCCGCGGCTGCCGGTTTGCCACATGTCTATCTCGGCTACTGGGTCGAGGGCTCGCGCAAGATGCAATATAAAATCCGCTACAAGCCGCAGGAACATCTCGGCACAAAAGGCTGGGAGCGTCAGGACTAGATGCTTCAATGAGCTTTGTACCAGCCAATTTCACGCCGCCTGTCGGCCTTGACGGGCAAGGCTTCCGGCTTGAGCCCCTAGGGCCGCAGCACAATCTGTCGGATCACCAGGCGTGGTCCTCGAGCATCCCCCATATCCTCGCAACGCCCGGTTTCAGCGACTGGCCGCCACTGCAAGGCATGAGCCTCGAAGCCAATCTCGCCGATCTCGAAGAGCACGCGCGCGATTTTGCTGACCGCACCGGCTTTACCTATACAGTGCTCGAAGGTTCGCAGGTGATCGGCTGCGTCTATATCTATCCCTCAAAGCAAGACCCGGCGATAACCGTTGTGAGGTCCTGGGTTACCGCCGACCGAGCGCATCTCGACATGCCGCTGTACGAGGCGGTTTCCAGCTGGCTCAAGACATCTTGGCCGTTTGAACACGTCCTGTATCGCTGAACTTCGTTTTCCGTTCTGGCACCCTCTGGACGTAGATTGCCCTTCCGGCTAGACCACGCGGCATAACAAGAATACGGGAAACGCCGCCGCATGTCTCAACTTCATCTCGATCACCGCAAGGGCCTGCTTATCACTGGCCTCGGCGGATTAATCCTGTCCGCTGATATTCCCCTGCTCCGGCTCGGCGAAGGCGAGACGTGGTCGACGCTTCTTTTGCGCAGCGGCACGACATTCATCAGCGCGTTTGTCATCTGGGCGGTATGGAGTCTTGCGACAGGCCGGGCGCGTACGATCGTGCCGGGTCGCGTCGGGTTTTTGGTCGCTGGCCTCTACGGCCTCGCCTCGATCTGCTTCATGATCGCTGTCTACAATACCAAGACGGCTAACCTTGTCTTCATCCTGGCGTTCAACACCGTGTTTTCGGCATTGTTGTCTTGGGTATTCCTGAAAGAACGGCCGAAGACCGTCACGTTCATCGCCATGTTTTTCATGCTGATCGGCGTCGGTATAATTGTTCGAGAGGGGCTATCCTCCGGCCATGTGTTCGGCGATCTGGTGGCGCTGCTGTCCACCTTCATTCTTTCCACAGCGATCACGGTCAGCCGCTCTTCCGGCAAGGATATGGGCTTTGCTGCGATCATCGGCACCATATTGCCGATGGCCGTCGCTGCCTTCATGGTTTCGCAGAATGGTTACACCGTTGCAGTACCCGGCTGGATCATTTTCAACGGCGCGGTCGTGACAACCCTCGCCTTTCTTTGCCTCGCCGCTGGCCCACGCTTCCTTTCGGGACCTGAAGTTGCCATGTTCTATTTGCTGGAAACCGTGTTGACGCCGATCTGGGTCTGGCTGGTCTTTGCTGAAAAGCCCAGCGATCCGACGCTTGTGGGTGGAATCATCATCATCGCGTCACTGGTAGGTCATTCGCTTTGGCAGATGTATCACGTGCGCAAAAGGTCACGGATGGCAGGTCTGGTCCGCCATCCGATCTGATCGTACCTACTCTGCTGCCTCGATAGCCGGCTTCGAAGGCAGCAGTGGAACGGTGTGTATGCCGGGTCTGACGACAATACCCGGCTCATCCGGCTTGTTCGGACGGAACGACCAATGGAATACACGCGCTGTCCAGCGGCTGACATCGTCCATGATCGTATAGAAAGATGGCACGAACACCAGTGACAGGACGGTCGAGATCAACAGGCCGCCAATCACCGCAATCGCCATCGGCGCGCGGAATTCACCGCCATCGCCGAAAGCCATGGCTGCGGGCAGCATGCCGGCCGACATGGCAATCGTGGTCATGACAATCGGGCGGATACGCTTGCGGCCTGCGTCGATGATCGCTTCATCGCGCGGTATGCCATGTTTCACTTCTTCGATGGCGAAATCGACGAGCATGATAGCGTTTTTGGTGACGATACCCATCAGCATCAAAATACCGATGACGACCGCCATGGAGACCGAATTGTTGGTCAATAGCAGCGCGACGGCGACACCGGCGATCGACAGCGGTAATGACATCAAAATGGTGAAGGCGTGGAAAATACTGCCGAACAGCAGGATAAGCACGACGAACACCAGCATCAGGCCCATGATCATGGCATCGCGGAACCCGGCAAAGACCTCGCCCATGACTTCGGCGTCGCCAGTTTCCTGAATGCGCACGCCTTCCGGCATGGATTTCGCCTCAGGCAGGTTCTTGACGATGGAGAGCCCCTCGCCGATCTCCTTTCCGCCCGCCATATTGGCGCCGACAACGATGCGCCGTTCGCGATTAAAACGCTCGATCGAGGATGGGCCCTGTCCGAAACTGATCTGGGCAATGGATTCCAGCGGCACCACGACTCCCGATGGTGTGGTTACGGTCAGCGTACTGAGAATCGACAGATCACGGCGGGATTCTTCGGTCAGCTGAACGCGGATCGGTATCTGGCGATCGCCGACGGTGTATTTGGCCAGATTGGGATCGAGATCGCCTTGCGTTGCAACACGCAACGCGTCCGACAGCGCTGTCGTGGAAATGCCCAACTCCGCCAGCTTGTCCATGCGCGGCGTCACGATGATTTCGGGCCGATCAAGCGCCGCCGTCGAGGAGACCGCCTGAAAGTTGCCAGTCGCAGTCATGGCGCTCTGTAGCGAGCGAGCCTGTTCGTTGACCTTGTCGCCATTGCTGCCGATGACGCCGACAGCGAATTCCCGCTCACCGCGATCATTGACGAAATTTGCCCGCAAATCAGGTACTTGCGACAATTTGTTGAAAATATCGACCTCGACCTGCTTTTGCGTGCGTTCACGCTCGCTCTTATGGCTGAGCTTGACGATCATCGTCGCGCGCCGGGTGTCGAGAGAGCCGGTTGGCGAGGCGCCGCCGGTTACATAGGTCTGCTGGACTTCGGGAATTTCCCGCACCAACGATGCCGCTTCGTCGGTTACCCGGCGTGTCTCATCGATGGGTGCTCCTGGCGGCAGCTCGAGACTGACGGCGACGCGCGCTTCATCCTGCGGCGGCACGAAACCAGCCGGCAGAAAGCCCATGGCCCAGATGGAGACGGCAAATATGGCCACCCCACTGAGCAGCGTCAGCCATCGATAGCGCAGCGTGACGGTGAGGAAACGGGTATAGGCCTTGATCCAGCCGGTCTCCTGCTCACCGTGGTGCAGGCTCTTGCCATCGCGCAGAAGGTAGGCTGTCATCATCGGCGTTATCAGACGGGCGACGAGCAGCGAAAAGAACACTGCGACGGCTACCGTCAGGCCGAATTGCTTGAAGTATTGCCCGGCGATGCCGCTCATGAAGCTGACCGGCGCGAAGACTGCGATAATCGTCACCGAAATAGCGATAACGGCGAGGCCAATTTCGTCGGCGGCTTCAAGCGACGCGCGGTATGGCGATTTGCCGGATCGCATGTGCCGGACGATGTTTTCGATCTCGACGATGGCATCATCGACAAGGATACCCGTCACCAGCGTGATACCAAGCAGGCTGATCAGATTGAGCGAAAATCCGAGCATGTCGATGGCCCAGAAGGTCGGGATTGCCGACAGTGGCAAGGCAACGGCTGCAATCAGGGTAGCGCGGATATTGCGGAGGAACAGGAAGACCACGACGATCGAGAGCAATGCGCCTTCAACCAACGAACTCATGGCGGATTCATAATTGCCATAGGTGTAGTTCACCGAATTGTCGATGATGCTGAAACGTGCGTCGGGAAATTTCTGCTGCAACTGGTCCATTCGGGCCTGCACGAGCGCATAGACATCGGCATCGCTCGCGCCCTTGGCGCGGAATACGCCGAGCGATACCACCGTCTGATTGTTCACACGCGCAAAGGACTTTGGCTCTTCATAGGCGTCGGTGATCGTTCCGAGCTGATCGAGCCGGACGGAACGCCCGCCGGCGATCGGGATCTCCACCGCCCGTAAATCATCAAGCGTGCGCGATGCGCCAAGCGTGCGGATCGTCTGCTGGGTGGTACCGAGATCGCCGCGTCCGCCGGTCAGATCGGCATTCATGGACTTCAGCGCACGATTGACATCGGCGGCCGTCACACCAAGTGCAGTCAATCGATCGGGATCCAGCGCCACACGGATTTCACGCGTGACGCCGCCATAGCGCTCGACACGGCCAACGCCTTTCAGGCCCTGAATATCGCGGAGGATCTTGTCATCGACGAACCAGGAAAGTTCTTCCGAGGTCATGGTCGGCGCCGAGACGCCGTAAGTCAGGATCGCAGAACCCTCCACGTCGACGGAATTGATTATCGGTTCCTTGATCGTTGCGGGAAGGTCATCGCGGATACGCGAAACTGCGTCCTTGACGTCGTTCAATGCCTTTTGTGTATCGACCTCGAGCCGAAATTCGACGAGCGTCGTGGAATTGCCTTCTGTCAAATTGGTTGTGACATTCTTGACGCCGGTAATATTCGCCACCGAATCCTCGACCCGCTTGGCGATCTGCGTTTCAAGTTCTGTCGGCGCCACGCCCGGATCGGTAACGGAGACCGAGATCAAAGGCACATCGATATTGGGAAAACGCGTGATGGGTAGCTTGGCAAAGGCCATCAGGCCAAGAACCACCAGCACGACGAACAGCAGAATCGACGGGACGGGGTTGCGGATCGACCACGCGGAAATGTTCCAGTTCATTTGATCGCCCCTGTCGCCTCATCGGCTACCCGGACAGGCGTGACGCGGTCACCATTGGCAACGAACGTACCGGCACGCGCCACGACATCTTCGCCCTCGCCAAGGCCCTGCAGCACCTCGACAGCGCGATCACTGCGAATGCCAAGGTCAACCTTGCGGCTTTCGATGACACCATCCTTGACCACCTGCACGAGCGCTGAAGTGCCATGGTAGACCACGGCGGAAAGCGGAACGTTGACGCCTTCGCGGCGGGTCAGCTCAATTACCGCGCGGGCAAAGTTGCCGGGCCGGATCGATGCATTCCTGTCGAGCGCGATCTTGACCGAACCAAGGCGCGAGCTTGCGGTGATCTCCGGCGATATGAGGCGGACACGGCCGGCAACCGGTTCGTCCAAGCCGGACACCCTGACCGAAACCGGCATGTTTTCTTTCAGGCGCGGCAGATCGACCTCAGGAATATTGGCCGCCAACTCGAAATCACGATCACGGGCGATACGGAACAAAGGGCCGGCATTGAAAGAGACAATTCCACCAAGAAGTGCGTTGCGGCTCAAAACCACACCGCTTGCGGGCGCCCTCACATCGGCCTTCTCCAGCCGCAGCAGGACATCGCGCTTTTGCGCTGCAACGAGCTGCAATTGCGACTTGGTGGCTGACAAGGCCTGCCGGGCCGTATTGAGACGCGCATTGGCGCTGTCGTGCGCGTTGGTGGCGTTGTCCAGTTCCATTTTGGAGTTGATGCCCTTCATCGACAGGGCACGCGCCCGCTCCAGAGCTTCCTGCGCCTGGCGGACGGCAATCTCCGCGTCAACGATTTGCGCCTCCGACTGGGCAATGGATGCATCGGCTTGGGCGCGCTGCGCTTCGATCTGGGCCAGCTGGATTTCGAGCGAGGATTTATCGAGGCGCGCGAGGATATCGCCCTCTTTCACAATGTCGCCCTGATCGGCATTGAGCTCCAGGACAAGCAAACCAGCGACATCGGTGCCGACCGCCACTTCCTGACGAGGCACAATCGTACCGGTAGCGGTGAGCGTGGCGACCATTTCATTGATGCCGGCAGGGATGACATTGATGACCGGCGGCTTGGCTTCATGGACGGCTGCTACCGTTTTCTCTTCGGCAAATCCACTGGTGGCCGTGGATGAGGAGAGGCCCAAGGCAAGAGCCAGGGAAATCAGGACTTTTTTTCTGTTATGGCTCATTGGACGACCCTGGGTGAGAGCAATATTCATTTGTTTGCCAAAGACTTTGTCGGTCGCAGCACGGCGACGGCGAGCGCGCGGAACACCGGCTCCAGCGCCTCGAGCGGCACACCTTGCGCGGGGAAATTACGCATTATTATCCCCTCGCCCATGGCAGCCAGTGAAGCCACCGCGAGATCCAGATCGGTGACAGGATCGATCTCGCCGCGTTCCTTCGCTGCCGAAAATGCTGCGAGAAGCTCTTCGCGCATCAGGCCTTCGTGAAGTTCACAGATGGCAGCAACGCTTTCGTTGCGCATGGATTCGGCGCGCACCTCGACGAAAAGACGGGCGCTGGAATCGCGAGGGCCCGGCCCCTCATCATTCATCGACATCTTGCGCACGTGGTCGAGTCCAACCTTCGTGATGGCATCAACGATATTATTCGACTGCGACATTCGTGCGAGAATTTCCGCACTTTGCTGGCGGTGAGTCGCGGAAATTTTCTCGATGATCGCTTCCTTCGAAGGGAAATAACGATAGAGCGCTCCGGGACTCATGCCAGCTTCCGAGCAAATCTCGTTCATGGACGCGCCACGAAAACCGGAACGTATGAAACAATTCATCGCGGCGGTGAGGATACGTTCTTCCTGCGCCTCACGATTACGCGCGCGCTTGCCGAAGAGCTTGGCGACGAAACAAAAGGATTCGTCGTCCGCGGCATCTTCGGAAACGCTTGCAGCCTGCTTTGGCAGGGCCTGATCAACCATGGAACACCAAAAAAAGAGAGAACGTTCTCTCTCATTTATACGGATACCAAAGGAAGATCAATACGAGAATGATCATTCTCGTTCTTTGGCGAGATTTTCAGGCAGAAGATGCCAGCCGGTGAAGGCCTCGAGTGATTTCATTGGCCTTCTTGCGCACCCGCGCGACATCGTGGGCAGATTGCATGCTCAGCCAGTGATCCGCCGTGCCGCCTATGACATATTCCAGTCGCAACGCCATTTCTGCCGATATCGCACTCTGTCCAGATAGGACGCGGTAAAGCTGTGATCTGGTAATACCCAAAGCCTGCGCAACAGCACTGACGGGAAGTTTCAAGGCGTCAATATCGTCTTTAAGGAGAGCACCGGGATGAGGCGGGTTTTTCATAGCCATTGTTCATGACCTCCTAATGATAGTCTTCAAAGTCGACGTCGAAGGCATTTCCGTCGGACATCGAGAAGGTAATGCGCCAGTTTGCTCTCACAATCACCGCCCACCGACCTTGGCGATTGCCCTTCAACGGATGCAGTTTCAGCGATGGCCTATCCATGTCTTGTGTTGTGCCTGCCGAATCGAGTGCCGCCAGAATGGACGCAATCCGCGGCACCATATCCTGCGGTAGACGGCTGGCATCGTCCTGCTCATACAGCCGTTTCAGTGCACGACTACGGAACGATTTTATCATAGGATTGTCTCATGTCGCGCGACAATAGACAACCCGGATCAGTCACGATAGAGAACTTAAGTAGCAGACCAAACCTTCAGGAAAACTTGCTGGAGCGCGGGAAACCTTTTGGCACCATGCGCCCGGCTGTCGCGCGCGGGCCGGCCCATTCCAGCAACTCCAATTTGCCGCGAGTGAAGCTGCGACCGGACGCGTCCTGCCATGTAAGGCCCTGCTCCATCGTGAAAACGCGGATATCCGAGACGCCGCCATCTTTATAGCGTTGCAGGCGGACACCCTTGCCGCGGGCAAGTTCTGGAATTTCGGTGAGGGGGAACACCAGCATCTTGCGGTTTTCGCCGACGATCGCAACGCTGTCGCCGCTGATCGGGATGCAATGACGCGCTTCATCGGGCGCCTTGACGTTCATCACCTGCTTGCCCTTGCGCGTATTGGCGATTACCTCGGCCTCGGGCACAAGGAAGCCATTGCCCACATGTGACGACAGGAGCAGCTTTCGCTCCGGATTGTGCACGAAGGCCGTAACGATATCCTGGTCGTTTTCCATATCGACCATGATCCGGATCGGCTCACCGTGACCCCGCCCGCCTGGCAGACTGTTCGCGCCGATCGTATAGAACTTGCCGCCGGTCGTCAGGACGAGGATACGGTCTGTGGTCTCGGCGTGGAAGGCAAGCTTGAGCTTGTCGCCCTCCTTGAATGTCAGCGTCGAGAAGTCCGCCAAGTGGCCCTTCATGGCGCGCAACCAGCCTTTTTCGGAAACGACGACCGTTACGGGTTCCTTCTCGATCATGGCGTGGTGCATGTCGGTCAGATCATGCTGGGGTGCATCGGCGAAAGTGGTGCGGCGTTTGCCGAGCGGCGTATCCGCGCCGTACTTTTTCTGCATCTCGGCGATCTGCCACGAAATTGTCTGCCATTGCTTGGCGTCAGATCCCAGCAGTTCCTCGATCTGCTTCTTCTCGCCTGTCAGGCCGTCGAATTCCTTGCGGATCTCGAATTCCTCAAGCTTGCGCAACGAACGCAAACGCATGTTGAGAATGGCTTCAGCTTGATTGTCTGTGAGTTCGAAACGGCGGATCATTTCCTGCTTCGGCTCGTCTTCCTCGCGGATTATGCGAATGACCTCATCGATATTGAGGTAGGCGATCAGCATGCCGCCAAGGATTTCCAGCCGGCGCTCGATCTCGCCAAGGCGATGACGGGAACGCCTTATGAGAACGTCCTTCCGGTGTTCCAGCCATTGCTTCAGCACATCGCGCAATGAGAGGACGTTCGGTACCTTGCCGTTGGAAAGCACGTTCATGTTCAATGGAAAGCGCGTTTCAAGCTCGGTGAGCTTGAACAGGGATTCCATGAGGATTTCAGGATTGACGCTGCGGCTCTTGGGCTCCAGCACGAGGCGCACGTCTTCCGTGGACTCATCGCGTACGTCGTCCAGCAGCGGCAGCTTCTTGGCGATCAGCAGTTCGGCTATCTTCTCGATCAACCGAGATTTCTGCACCTGATACGGAATTTCGGTGACGACGATATTCCAGGTGCCGCGCCCCTGATCCTCGACCTGCCAGCGTGCGCGCAGGCGAAAGCCGCCGCGGCCGGTTTTGTAAGCGTCGAGAATGGCCTCCGGCGTCTCGACCATAATGCCGCCGGTCGGGAAATCCGGACCGCGAACTTTGGTCTTTAGCGGGTCCTCATCCTCGGTCTGCGACATCAGTTCTTCGACCGTTGCATCCGGATGTTTGATCAGATGCAGCGCAGCGGCACAAAGCTCCGACACATTGTGCGGCGGGATCGAGGTTGCCATACCGACGGCGATGCCTGAGGAGCCATTGGCCAGCAGATTGGGAAATGCGCCGGGAAGGACGATCGGTTCTTCGTCCTCTTCATTATAAGTCGGGCGGAAATCAACGGCGTCCTCGGTGATGCCTTCGAGCAGCAGCATGGCGACATCGGTCATCCGCGCTTCGGTGTAACGCATCGCCGCGGGATTATCGCCGTCGATGTTGCCGAAATTGCCCTGCCCGTCGACGACGGGATAACGCACGGCAAAATCCTGCGACAGCCGTACCAGCGCGTCATAGATCGACTGGTCGCCATGCGGGTGGAATTTACCCATGACCTCGCCGACAATACGCGCGCATTTCGCATAGGACTGATCGGGTGAGAGACGCAACAGGCGCATGGCATGCATGATGCGGCGATGGACCGGCTTCAATCCGTCGCGCACATCCGGCAGGGCGCGGTGCATGATCGTCGATAGTGCATAGGCAAGATAGCGCTCTTCCAGCGCCGCCTTCAGATCGACCGGTTCTACATTGTCATCGCCATTGTCTGGCGGAATCAGGCTTTTTCCCATGTCAATGGACTATCAACTCGCGGAATCGCGGGCAAGCAATGATTCGCCAAGATCACAGGGTGGTGGCGATCATTACGCGTTCAATTGCAGAGAGCTTGCGTCCACACCTCAAATCTGACTTTGTAGCGCCCAAATTGCATCACAGTCTTACTGCTCCTGATGCGTTATGGTTGAAAACAACAGGGATCAAAACATGCCTCCAATCCATCCTGTGAAGTCGGATCTGCGCGTTCTTGCAGCAGCCTCCGCTCTCTCCGTTTTATTTGCGGGTTCGGCCTATGCGGTCGACGGTGATGCGGTAGCCGCCCGCTTAAAGGCTCTTTATGGCGAACAGGGCGGTACGATGGAGTACAGCCATGTGGAAACGCATGACTCCACCGTCATTCTTCAGGACACGAAACTGTCCACCGCAGGTATGAAGGAGACCTTCAACGTCGGCGATATTACGCTCAGCGATGTTACGGACGTATCGGGAGGCGGTTTCAAGATCGGTACGCTTGCCATGCCGGACATCAATTATACTCCGGTAGCCGAGCCGGAGAGCAAAATAAGCGTTCAGGGAATCAGCCTGCAGGGCATCACACTTCCACCTGAGGGCGCGACCGAGCCATTGGCCAAGGTTTTCCAATACGAAAAAGCCGAGGTAAAGCACATTGCCGTCAACGCCAAGGGCAAGGATGTTTTCGTTGCCGACGGTTTGACCTCAACGATCTCTCCGATTACCGAGACGTCGCCGGTTACGTTCACGAGCAACGTCGCAAGCTTCAAGGCGGATCTCTCTGATGTCCAGGACCCAAAGGCCAAAGACGCGCTAAAAGCGCTTGGATACGAGACCATTTCTGGAAAGGTCGACGCCGCCGGGACGTGGAATATGCCCGATGGACGTCTGAATATGGAAAAGATGGACTTTGTCGCGGACAATGCTGGAACGCTCGGCATCAAGCTCGACCTCTCGGGCTACACGCTCGATTTCATCAAGGGAATGCAGGAAGCTACCAAGAACATGGAGGGCAAGGATGACAACGCCAAAAGCATGGCCATGCTCGGGCTGATGCAACAGCTGAGCTTTACCGGTGCGTCCATCCGTTTCGATGATGCTTCTCTCACCAATAAGGCGCTGGATTACGTCGCCAAACAGCAAGGCGGGAAGCGCAGCGATCTCATCGGCCAGGCCAAGATGATCCTGCCCATGGCGGCGGCACAACTCGGCAATGCAGAATTTTCGCAAGCACTTGCGACTGCTGTCAATGCCTATCTCGATGATCCGAAAAACATCGAGGTCAAGGCCGCTCCGGCAAAACCGGTACCCTTTGCGATTATCGCCGCCGGCGGGATGGCCGATCCGAAATCTCTGATCAAGACGCTTGGCGTCACGGTCAATGCCAATCAGTGATAGAAGCTGATCCAATGAAAAAAGCCCGGCAACGATGCCGGGCTTTTTGTTTGACTGTGGTCCGTTAGGAAAGGGTTTTAAAGCTCTTTCTTCACCGGATTGAGCCGAATGTTCAGATCGCGCAGCTGGGCTTGCGATACGTCCGACGGGGCGTTCATCAGCAGATCATGGGCCTGCTGGTTCATCGGGAACATGGTGATCTCACGCAGGTTCTTTGCGCCGACGAGCAGCATAACGATACGATCGATGCCAGCAGCCATGCCGCCGTGCGGAGGCGCGCCATACTGGAAAGCACGGTAGAGGGCGCCAAAACGTTCCTCGACCGCCTCGCGCGAATGGCCGACGGCCTCGAAGGCCTTGACCATGGTTTCCGGCAGATGGTTGCGGATACCGCCCGAGGCGATCTCGAAACCGTTGCAAACCATATCGTACTGGAAAGCCTTGATCGTCAGCGGGTCCTGGTTTTCCAGCGCTTCCATTCCACCCTGCGGCATGGAGAATGGATTGTGGGCAAAGTCGATCTTCTTCTCGTCTTCCAGCCACTCGAAGAACGGGAAATCAATAATCCAGCACAGCTTGAACTGATCGCGGTCGACGAGGTTCAGTTCTTCGCCGGCGCGGGTACGGGCTGCGCCTGCAAACGAAACGAACTTTTTCGGATCGCCAGCAACGAAGAAGGCTGCGTCTCCAGAACTCAAACCAAGTTTCTGTCTTATTGCCTCAGTGCGCTCCGGCCCGATGTTTTTTGCAATGGGCCCTGCTCCTTCAAAGTCTGGGCCGACTGCTACAACTTTATCCGAATATAGGCCCTGCTTTTTCGCATCCATATCGATTTCAGATTGTGAAGGGAACTTTCCTTCTGGTGCTTGCCCAATAACTACAGCACCGGGCAAAATCCCCTCCTCACGCCAGAAGATATAGCCGAGGCCTGGCTGGCCTTCGCTCTGCGCCCAGGAATTCATGCGGTCGCAGAAGGCGCGCGAACCACCGGTCTTGGCCGGAATGGCCCAAACCTCGACCTTCGGATCGTTGGCGATCATGTTGGCGAAAACCTTGAAGCCTGAACCGGCGAAATGCTCGGTCACCGCCTGCATTTCGATCGGGTTGCGTAAGTCAGGCTTGTCCGAACCATACTTACGCATGGCGTCGTCATAGGTGATCCGCGGGAATTCTTGCGTAACAGGTTTGCCGTCGGCAAATTCTTCGAAAACGCCGCGCAATACGGGCTCCATGGTCGAAAGCACGTCATTCTGCTCGACGAAGCTCATCTCGATATCGAGCTGGTAGAACTCGCCGGGAAGACGATCGGCGCGCGGATCTTCATCGCGGAAACACGGCGCAATCTGGAAGTAGCGGTCGAAACCGGACATCATGATCAGCTGCTTGTACTGCTGCGGTGCCTGCGGAAGTGCGTAGAACTTGCCGGGATGGATTCGGCTCGGCACGAGGAAATCGCGCGCGCCTTCCGGGGACGACGCAGTGAGGATCGGTGTCGAAAACTCGGTGAAACCGACGTCTGTCATACGGCGACGCATCGCGGCGATGATCTTGGTGCGCGACATGATATTCTTGTGCAAGCTATCACGACGCAGGTCGAGGAAGCGATATTTCAGGCGAATGTCTTCCGGATAATCGAGCTCGCCGAAGACCGGCAAAGGCAGTTCCTTTGCGGCAGACAGCACCTCGATCTCGCGGGCAAAAACCTCGATCTCGCCAGTCGGCATATTGGGGTTGATCGTGTCGTCCGTACGGGCCTTGACCTCGCCGTCAACACGGATAACCCATTCACCACGCATGGTTTCTGCCAGTTTGAAGGCCGGCGAGATCCGGGTTGGCGACGATCTGCGTCAAGCCATAATGATCGCGGATATCGATAAAGAGAATGCCGCCATGGTCGCGGACGCGATGAACCCAGCCGGAAAGACGAACAGTTGAACCAACGTCCGATTTACGCAAGGCGGCGCAGGTATGGCTGCGGTAACGGTGCATGATAAGTGCCTCTGATAGTGGGATGGACATGCGTGGAAAGCCCCGCAAGCGGTCCAGGAATTTGCGCGGACAAGCGCATTTTGAGGGTGATTTGTCAAGATCAGGATTGGGACGGAGACAAACGCATATCCATTCGCTATAGAAATTTCATGACCATGATTACAACCACAGATCAGCTTGAACAGGCTGTTGCCGCCCTCACCCAATCCGATTTCGTGACAGTCGATACGGAATTTATCCGGGAGACCACGTTCTGGCCGGAGCTTTGCGTCATACAGCTCGCGTCGCCTGATCACACGGCGATCGTGGACGCTTTGGCGCCGGGCCTTGATCTTGCTGCGTTTTTCAAGCTGATGGCCGACGAAAAAATCGTCAAGGTCTTCCATGCCGCGCGCCAGGACATCGAAATCATCTTTCACCTCGGCAATCTGATCCCGCATCCGGTGTTCGACACACAGGTCGCGGCGATGGTCTGTGGCTTCGGCGATGCAATCGCATACGACCAGTTGGTGCAACGGATCGTTGGTGCGCAGATCGATAAATCGTCGCGATTCACCGACTGGCGGCGGCGTCCGCTGTCGGAAAAGCAGCTGGACTATGCGCTGGCCGACGTCACCCATCTGCGCGACATCTACTTGCATCTGAAGAGCAGTCTCGAAGAAGAAGGCCGCACCGAGTGGGTTCTCGACGAGATGAAGATCCTCACCGCACGCGAGACCTACGACATGCATCCGGATGACGCCTGGAAGCGGCTGAAGATGCGCCTGCGCAAGCCGGTTGAGCTCGCCGTTCTGCGCAGTGTTGCCGCCTGGCGCGAACGGGAAGCGCGCGAACGCAATGTGCCGCGCGGCCGGGTCATCAAGGATGACGCCATTTACGAAATCGCCCAGCAGCAGCCGCGCGATGCGGAAGCGATGTCGCGTTTGCGAACAATTCCAAAGGGTTGGGAGCGTTCGAGCATGGCGACGGGCCTGCTCAACGCCGTCAATCTCGCGCTTGATCTGCCTAAGGAAGACATGCCGCGCCTGCCAAAATCGGTGCAGTCGCCTGAGGGAGCAGGTGCTGCGGCCGAACTTTTGAAGGTGCTGTTGCGGCTCGTTACCGAGGAGCACGGCGTCGCTGCAAAGGTCGTCGCGACCACCGACGAGATCGACAGGATCGCGGCGGAAGGCGATGCGGATGACATTCCGGCGCTGCAGGGATGGCGGCGCGAGGTGTTTGGCGAGAAGGCGCTGCAGCTCATCAATGGCGAGCTCTGCCTCAAATTCGAGAACAAGAAGATACGCGCCGTGGAATGGCCGGACGCCGAGACCGCAACCGCGAACAACCAAATTTCTACCGCCGATTGAAATTCTTGCGCCGGATTTGATGATTCTTGCATAGCAATCGACCATCCTTGTGCAGGATTCGCAAACTCTTGTGTGATTTCTGCTCCGGATCGAAGCGGGTTTGATCGAAACTTATAGTTCGATCGTTATCGAAGCATCGAGCGTGGACTTCTTGCATTGATCATGTGCGTGGTTCGTCGTTCGGCAAGCTCACGATGAAGAAGCTCACCATGAGGGAGAAGGGTTGATTGCAGTGATAATCGTTAAGGTTGCTGTTCTCGGCTTTTGCAACTCACTCACTCCCTCATGGTGAGCTTGTCGAACCACGCACAATATTCACGCAGCAAAAATTGAGTAAACCATCATGACCGCATCGACGCTCCCTGCTCCGTCGCTCGCCAAGGAAATTGCCCTCCTCGCCGTTCTCGCGACGCTGTGGGGCGCGTCCTATACCTTCATCAAGATCGGCGTCGAAACGATTCCGCCGGTCACCTTTATCGCGGCGCGGACACTCATTGCCGGCGGACTACTTCTGGCGATCATCAAGTTGCGACGACTATCGCTGCCGCGCGACCCTGCCATCTGGAAGCGCTTCTTTATCCAGGCGTGCATCAACAGCGTCGTTCCGTTCACGCTCATCGCCTGGGCGGAGCTGACGGTAGATGCCGGGCTTGCAACGATCCTCAATTCGACGACACCGATCTTCACCTTCCTTCTGACCGTGCTGATCACACGTCATGAGGCTGTGACGACCCGCAAGCTTTTCGGCGTGGTTGCCGGTGTCATCGGCATCAGCCTCATCATTGGACTGGAAGCGTTCAACGGCGTGGGCAAGGAAGTGCTTGCGCATCTGGCGATTGTGGCCGCGACGATCTCCTATGCGGCGGCGGCGATCTTCGGGAGAGGCTTCAAGGGGCTCGATCCGATGATGCCCGCTGCGGGCTCGCTCCTTTGCGGCGCGGTGCTGCTTATTCCGGTCAGCCTCGTCATCGACCAGCCCTGGACGATCGTGCCGTCGACGCACTCGATCCTGGCGCTGCTTGGCCTTTCGATCTTTTCGACAGCCCTCGCCTTCGTGATCTACTTCCGGTTGATCCACACGCTGGGTTCCGTCAGCACCACATCGCAAGCTTATCTGCGCGTACCCATCGGCGTCGGTATCGGCGTGCTTTTCCTTGGCGAAAGCCTCAATCCGACCGCCTGGATTGGTCTTGTCTGCGTCATTGCAGGCGTCGCCGCCATGACATTGCCAACGCGCCGGAGAGTTGCGGCCACGGCAGGTTGAAAACTAGGGCATCTCATATTTTCAACGAAACACCCCCACCCGCAGCTTTGCTGCGACCTCCCCCATCGAAGGGGGAGGTGGGAGTTTTTCCTTCACCCTCCCCCTTGTGGGGAGGGTCGGCGCGGAGCGCCGGGGTGGGGGCCTATTTTCGTTAAAGCCTGAAGTGTCCTAACTGTCGAGCGCTTCAGCAGCAGGCACGATGCGGTCGCGCACCACATCGTGCAGTTGCCGCACATAGCCGGATCGCCCGGAAGGTGTTGCGGGGTCGGATGTCATCACAACCACAAGCGAGACGTGCGGAACCACATAGATCATCTGGCCGCCATAGCCCCAGGCGTAGTAGACCGGCTTGCCGCTGGCGGCGCTGGACACGAACCAGCCGAGCCCGTAGGCGTCGCCCGTAAACGGCGAACTCGTTCTTGGCTTCCACGATTCCTCGACCCATGCCTTCGGTACGATCTGCCTGCCGCCGCTTGCACCGGATGCCAAAAACATCTCACCGAACGCACGCATGGCCCGGGGCGAAAGCAGCATGTCGTTGCCGCCGAAATAGATGCCCTGCGGATCGCGCGGCCAAGGCGGGATATTGATTTCAAGCGGTTTGCCCAGCCACTCCCGCGCGTTCTGCAATGTCGACCGTCCGGTCTTGCGCGTCAACAGCGCTGAAAGAAGGTGGGAGTTGCCGGTGGAATAGAGCATGCCGCCGCCGGGTTCATCGACGAACTCGCGCGACAGGGCATAGCGGACCCAATCATTGCTTCCGACCCAGCGGCCGTAATTCGGCCCCGAGGTGCGATCGAGACCCGATTGCATCGACAAAAGGTTGCCAAGCGTTACGGCCTGCAATCTGGGGTCGGCGTCGCGCGGCAGCTTGTCGCTAAGCATTGGCGCAATGGGTTGATCCAGCCCCTCGAACACGCGGCGATCGATGGCAATGCCGACGAGCGTGGCGATAATGGTCTTGGAAACGGATTTCACATTGACCGGTCGATCGACGGCAGGCCCGCGGAATACGTGTTCCAGCTGAAGATCGCCGTGCCGCGAGATGATCAGTGCATGCAGGGACGGGAAGCCATTTGCCGCCTCCATGATGGTATCGATGGCAGCCTTGTCCAACCTGGCGGAGGCAGGTTGGGACATGGCACCTCGCGATGCAAATGCGACGGCAGCGAGAGATGTCATCAGGAATGCACGGCGGCCGATTGGAGACACGTTTTTCATTCGCCGAGATTGATGAAAGGCGCGCGCCGCAGCAACACACAAGCTGTCACATGCATGTGATCACTGATTATCTCCGCCTTGTGGGGGAGAGATAACGGGCGCCACCACCCTCCCAATAAATTGGTATCTCCCTGGCATTAATTGGTCTGTTGTCAAATTGCATCTTCGCCGGATTTTTTCATAAATCCGTCACATACCGCACCGTGCTTCCACTTTCGTCGAATTGCTTCCAGGTAGGCCACGAAGTCCAATTCCATACCACACAGCCTCTCTGTGCAGAAGGGTCGTGCATTTTTTATGAAGCGTCATTTCAGAACAATAATTTCAAGGGGTTCATTTCATGAAGAAAATACTTTTGGCAACCACGGCTCTGGCGCTTTGCCTGACGCTTGCCGGTTGCGATGACGACAAAGGCGGCAACGACAATTCTTCCACGTTCAACGAGTTGAACCAGAAGATCGAAAATCAGAACAAGGAGATCGCGGCGCTCAAGCAGGCCCGCGCGGCGGAAAGCGCTGCTTTTGAGACCCGCATTCTGGCTGTGCAGAAAAGCATTGACGAGAAGCCCGCCATCTCGCCGGAGCTGGAAAAGCAGTTGAGCGATTTGAAGGAACAGATCGGCAAGGCGCCGGGGTTCAAGACAGCGGAGGAATTCGAAGCTTTCAAGCAAAGTGTCGCCGGCCTTCGCAGCGATCTCGACAAGGCACCGAAATCGGAGACGCTCACTGCGCTTTCCGACAGCCTGACCGAGCTTGAAGGCAAGCTGGTCAGCGCCACTGATTTCAAGGACATCAAGGACTATGTCGCCAAGGTGAAAACCGGCCTCGACACACTCCTGGCAGCGGCAGATCCCGAGGTGCTGAAAACGCTGAAGGAAACGCTCGCATCCTTGCGCAATGACCTCTCCAGCAAGACAGCACTGACATCGGAGGATATCCTCAAGTTCACCGACCGCATCGCCACGCTGGAGAAACTCATCGATACGAAGGTGGATATTCCGGGTGTTGCGGTTGCGAAGGCTGCTGCGGCGCGCCTCCTGCCTAAGCACTTCGCGCAATTCTCATTTGTTGAAGTTCCTAAAACGGCCGCCAAGCAAGATAGATACAAAGTCTATGGCCGTGCTGGCGCTATTACGGTCGAAGGAAGTTCTCCCGCAGTAATGCTGACCGGCTTGACTGCCTATTTGAAACAGGTTGCCGGTGTAAGCATCGGATGGCCGGGGGACAGTCTCGACCTGTTGCCGCAAACATTGCCCGGGCCAACTGCTCCAATTGAAACCGCGGCCAATGGTCAACACCGCTTTGCTCTAAACGATACCGATGATGGTTACTCCGATGCATACAAGAGCTGGCCGGAATGGGAGCGAAAGATTGATCTCCTTGCCATGCACGGCATCAACGAAGTCTTCATCCCTGTTGGAGTGGAAGAGGTGTACCGGCAGACTTTCCTAGGTTTCGGCTATACCGATGAAGAAATTCGGGCGTGGATTCCGGCCCCGGCACATCAGCCTTGGTGGCTGATGCAGAATTTGTCCGGATTGAATGCCCCATTCTCACCGGATATCTACCGGAAGCGCGTCGAGATGGGACGGAGAATAATCAACCGCTTGCGTGAACTTGGGATGGTGCCCGTCATGCCGGGATATTTCGGCACGGTACCAACAAATTTTGCTGCGAAGAATCCAACTGCTCGATTAGTGCCACAAGGCGAATGGTTCGGCACCCATCTGACTAGGCCGGACTGGCTTGATCCTAGAACCGATCTTTTTGCGCAGATCGCCAGCGCTTTCTACGGCAAACAGCGGGAACTGTTTGGCGATACGACGATGTACAAGATGGACATCTTGCACGAAGGCGGCAGTGCGGGCGACATACCCGTGCAAGCTGCAGCATTGGCGGTTGGCAACGCCTTGCGTGATGCGCATCCGGGCGCGATATGGGTTATGCTCGGCTGGCAGGAAAATCCAAAACAGGTTGTTGTGGGTTCGCAGAAAGTAGAAGAAGTCCTGGTAGTTGACGGCACGGCAGGTGTGGAAGATTTCAAAAATCGCGAAGCTGATTGGCTCAGCAGGCCATATGCATTTGGAGAAATCCATACCTATGGTGGCAACACAACACTAGGCGCGCCAACGGGGAATTGGATAAAACGGTACTATGAAAATTTGAACAAGACCGGCAGTGCCGAGAACGGTATAGCTTACTTGCCCGAAGCAACTGGCACCAATCCTGCCGCCTTTGAACTGTTTACGGATATGGTCTGGCAAACCAAACCGATTGATCAAAAAGAGTGGTTCAGCAGATATGCTTCTCACCGCTATGGGCGTCATGACGAGCACGCAGACAACGCGTGGAACATCATGCGTCAAACGGCCTATACGTTTGATTTGGGGGCGGTTGGTCCAAGTTTGTTTGCACCGCATGATAGCTTGTTTGCCGCACAACCTGAACTGACCAGAACGAGCGCCTTTGCTTTTGGCCAGGGTGTTCACTATAACATGGAAAAGTTTGCGAAAGCGTTGCCCGAGTTGTTGCAGGTTGCTTCGGATATTCGAGGAACAACGGCGTATCGCTATGATCTTGTCAATTTAACAAGGCAAGTGCTTGTTGACCGAGCAAGAACCTTGCGGCCAAAAATCAAAAACGCTTATGATGCCAAGGATAAGGCGCAATTTGCGGCCTTGACTGCAATCTGGCTCGACTACATGCGGGACCTTGACGCCTTGGTGGCAACAGATCCCAATTTCCTTTTGGGTCGTTTCCTTGCGGGTGCCAAAGCATATGCCAGTAGTGATACCGAGAGAACATTACTGGAATACGATCAACGCTCGCTGATCTCAACATGGGTAACCAAAGCCAGCGATGACTTTGCGTTGATGGACTATGCCAACCGTGATTTGTCGGGCTTGGTGAGCGGATTGTATATGCCCCGCTGGAAAGCATATTTTGAGTCACTGACAAAGGCTTTGGAGACAGGCGGTGCGCCAATTAAAATCGACTGGTTCGATTGGTCAGACAAATGGGCAAGAACGAGGGTGGACCTTCCAACCGAACCTTCAGGGGATTTTTATGCGTTGGCCACCAAAATTCAGGAAAAAATCAGCAAAGAGCCATCCTTCCCGCCCGTAAAACCTTCAACGACAGATGCGAAGCCTACTTGCGTGCCAACAGCTAAGAAATCCTGCCCGGCCTAATCGCGGCATTCGCACTGGTCAGGTTTTGTTGGAAACCCATCTCGCTCTCCGTCATCCTCGGGCTTGACCCGAGGATGACGGAGAGGTCGGGGATGCAATGATGCAATGGCGTGGGAACTACCCCTCGATCGCGTCGAGGAATGTCTGCACGCCCAGGGTGAGATAGGCCGTATCGACGGAGAGAGGAATATAAGTATAGCCGAGACCAGCGAAGCGTTTTGCCAGCGCCGGCGTCGCAGCGTAGATCGCGCAGAGCTTGCCTGCCGCCTTGGTCTTCGCGGCAATCTGCGTCAACGGCTCGATGATGGCCTCGGAAGCCGCATCCACCTCTTGCCCATCACTCCAGGCGATGGAGAAATCCGACGGGCCGACGAACACGCCATCGATACCGTCCACAGCGAGAATATAGTCTAGCGCCTCATAGGCGGCGCGGGTCTCGATCATGGCGAAGGAGAGCGTCTCGTCATTCACCTCGCGCAGATATCCGCCGGAGCCGCCGGCGCCATAGCTCGCGGGACGACCGCGCATCTGGCCCCAGGAGCGTTCGCCGAGCGGCGGATATTTCATCGCGGCTGCGAAAAGCTTTGCATCGTGGACGCTGTTGATCATCGGCGCGACGACGCCTTCAACACCAAAATCCAGCGCGCGGCTCGCCATGTCGAAACGACCGACCGGAATGCGCACCAGCGCATGCTTTTGGGCGCTGCGCAGGATGCCGGTGAGCGCGGCGACGCTCGCCGTATCGTGCGGGCCGTGCTGCATATCGAAGAGCACGGCATCGAGCGGCGTGCGGGCAAGCGCCTCCATGGCAAATGGATCGGTCAGATGCGACCAGCCAGAATAAATGATTTCGCCGGATTTCAGACGCGATGCGAGCGACATGGGAGATTCCTCGTCCAGGTGTTTTGCGCGAGTATGGGAAGCTGAGACCAGACTGGTCAAGGGCGATGGTGAAATTCTCAAATCTGACATTTGCCGCGAGGCTCCCGGAACGAGATCGTGACGGGATCGATTGTAAGGGTGAATTCGTGTAAGCTCTGGGTGACGCTGAGTCCTATCACCAATGCAACCATGGTGCAGATGACAGTTTTCCGTGATGGAAACGAGCCGAAATTCATAGAAGAAACCGGGCCAAGAGACGAGGTTCTCTACAACCTGCTGCTATCGCAGGACGAAAGCCAGGTTCTTGTCGCTCTTTACGACCAAAATGATGTCTTGCGTTACGCCAACAAGAGCTGGCGAGCTGCCTTCCATCTGGCGCCGGGAGAGCAGCCGAGCTGGGGCGATCTGATGCGGCGCAACTACGATGCCGGGCTCGGAACAGTGCTCACGACAAAGAATTTCGAAGAGTGGCTGATATCGACTCAGTCGCGACGCGGAAAGATCCCGTTTCGTGCCTTCGAGACCGATCTGGTCGATGGCCGATGGCTCTGGATGACAGAAACAGTCCAGGCGAATGGCTGGATGCTTTGCATCGCCAGCGATATTACGCCATTACGCACCGATGACCGCCGCTTGCGGCAGGACCGCGATCTCGCATTGCGTGCTTCGCAGACGGACGAACTGACCGGCGTCGGCAACCGGCGTTTCATCATGACCAGGCTCGAAGAGCTGACACGCCGCGAATTGCCGCCTGACGAGCCTATCAAAGGCTGTGTCGCGGTGCTCGATATCGATCATTTCAAAGCGATCAACGATCGTTACGGGCATCAGGCGGGTGATCAGGTTTTGCTCGATTTCGCCCGGCACGCACATAGTTTCGTGCGGCGGCTCGATTGTTTCGGACGGATCGGCGGTGAGGAATTCATGCTGATCCTGCCGGAAACGGAGCTCAACACGGGCATTCATATGCTCGAACGCGTGATAGAACGTATCCGGACGACGCGGCCACTGACGGCCCTTCCGGATTTCGCCTATACAT
This sequence comes from Phyllobacterium zundukense, assembly GCF_025452195.1. Lineage (NCBI taxonomy): Bacteria > Pseudomonadati > Pseudomonadota > Alphaproteobacteria > Hyphomicrobiales > Phyllobacteriaceae > Phyllobacterium > Phyllobacterium zundukense. The sequence continues at coordinate 3,449,771 of NZ_CP104973.1, forward strand.
GCTCGGCTGGCATTACTGCGTTGCGCACGGGAGACAGCGCGCAGGACCTTTTCGCCCGTGCAGACCTTGCGCTTTACGAGGCCAAGCTTGGCGGGCGAAACCGCATCAGCGTGATATGATTGGCGAGGTCCGCAGGGCATAAATGTGAAAAGCGCGTGAATAACATGCGCTTCTCCAAATCGATCCAGTGTTCGTATAGAACGTCAATGTGCCGGCGTTATGCGCCTTCGATTTGCTGTATGGCCTCGATCATCAGCTCTTCCATCTTGCGGCGGATGCGATGGTCGGAGGTGTCGATGCCGGCAGCATCGAAATCCGTACGGATCTTGCGGAAGACGTCATCGTCGCCAGCTTCGACGAAATCCGCCTTGATGACCTCTTTCGCATAGGCCTCGGCGTCTTCACCGGTCTTGCCGAGCTTTTCCGCCGCCCAAAAGCCGAGAAGCTTGTTACGCCGGGCCTCCGCCCTGAAACGCACTTCTGCGTCATGCGCATACTTGTTTTCAAAGGCGTTTTCGCGATCTTGCATTGTCATCCTCTCTTTGCTCCCGCAAATTGTGTCGTTAACTAGTAATACATTCATGTATCAGGCGTTTTTCAGGCAGGTCCCGATGTTTTTGTGTTTGTCGATTCCCATATAACCATTCCGTGCAAAATCAAAAGGCTCAATCGAGCATCGTTTCATATTGTCGTAGAACCAGCATATAACCCATAAAACCGGGGAGCTCCATAAAGGATCATTGTAGAATGCTTGCTTTTGCGATAGTTAGCGCGCCAACATGACGGCCAAGACCCAAGGCCGACCGATAACTCCAATACCAGAGAATCCGCAATGAACCGTCGCCGCCGTGTCTACGAAGGCAAAGCAAAGATCCTTTACGAAGGACCAGAACCAGGCACACTCGTCCAGCATTTCAAAGACGATACAACTGTGCTTCACCCCAAGAAAACCCAAGTAATCGACGGCAAGGGCGTCCTCAACAACCGCATTTCCGAATATATCTTCACGCAGCTCAACCGCATGGGCATCCCGACGCATTTCATCCGCCGTATGAACATGCGCGAGCAGCTGATCAAGGAAGTCGAGATCATTCCGCTGCAGGTCGTCGTGCGCAATATCGCGGCCGGCTCGCTGGCAAAGCGCCTCGGCATCGAGGAAGGCACTGTGCTGCCCCGCTCGATCATCGAGTTCTATTACAAGAATGACGAGCTCGATGACCCGATGGTGTCGGAGGAGCACATTACGGCGTTCGGCTGGGCTGCACCGCAGGAAATCGATGACATCATGGCGCTCGCCATTCGCATCAACGACTTTTTGAGCGGACTGTTTCTTGGCGTCGGCATCCAGCTCGTCGATTTCAAGATCGAATGCGGCCGGCTTTACGAAGGCGAAATGATGCGGATCGTTCTTGCCGACGAATTCTCCCCGGACAGCGCCCGGCTGTGGGACGCGCAGACGAGCGAGAAGATGGACAAGGACAGGTTTCGCCGCGATATGGGCGGGCTGATCGAGGCCTATCAGGAAGTCGCGCGCCGTCTCGGCATCATGAATGAAAACGAACCGACGCGGCCTGCGGGGCCCGTATTGGTCAAGTAACACCGGAGAAGACAGATCGATGAAGGCACGTGTCACTGTAACCTTGAAGAATGGCGTTCTTGACCCGCAGGGCAAGGCAATCGTCGGCGCACTCGGCAGCCTCGGTTTCGAGGGCGTCGGCTCGGTTCGCCAGGGCAAGGTTTTCGACGTCGAACTCGATACGAGCGACAAGGCAAAGGCCGAGGCGAACCTCAAGGCAATGTGCGAAAAGCTCCTCGCCAACACGGTGATCGAGGATTATAGTTTCGCTATTGATTGATGACTTTTCAAGGATTCGCCATGGTCGAAGTGACGCAAGATTTGATTTACGAAGTGTTGAGGAAGGTGCAGACGGACGTATCCTCTTTAAAGGATAATGTGCGCGAGTTGCGACAGGATAACGTTAGCATCCGTAACCATCTTCATATGTTGCAGGGCGACGTGAATAATCTGCACGGTACTGTCGGCCAGATCGTCGACCGTCTCGAACGCATTGAAAACCGTCTCGACCTTCGGGAATTCGCAGAAGCACAAGCAAGGTTTGAACCGCATCCATGAAATCAGCAGTTGTACTCCTTCCCGGCCTTAACCGCGATCGCGACATGATTGCGGCGTTGACGAAGATTTCCGGCGTCGCACCACATACGGTGTGGCAGACCGATACGGAAATTCCCGATGTCGATCTGATTGTGATCCCCGGCGGCTTCTCCTATGGCGATTATCTGCGCTGCGGTGCCATCGCAGCGCGCATGCCTGTGATGGAAGCGATCCGCGAAAAGGCCAACAAGGGCGTCATGGTGATGGGCGTATGCAATGGCTTCCAGATCCTGGTGGAAGCTGGCCTCCTGCCGGGTGCGCTGATGCGCAATGCCTCGCTGAAATTCGTCTGCCGCCAGGTGCAACTCGAGATCACCAATGCCAATACGCCGTTCACCCGCGGTTATTCGCATGGCCAGATCATCCAGTGCCCTGTCGCGCATCATGATGGCAACTATTTTGCCGACCCGGAGACGCTGGCGCGCATCGAAGGCGATGGCCAGGTGGTGTTCCGGTATGCCGAAGGCACCAACCCCAATGGCTCGATGAACGACATCGCGGGTATCATCAACAAGAATGGCAACGTGCTGGGGCTGATGCCACACCCGGAAAACCTGATCGAAGCGGCTCATGGCGGCACCGACGGACGTGCGCTCTTCACGGGCGTGCTGGGGATCGCCGCCTAGGCCTTTTGGTATTCACACTCTGACGGCCTGCAAATGGCGTTTTTCTGCGCTCCGGTGTTCACGTACCTTAAAGTACGCTGCGCTCCGGTGCTCGAAAATCACCATTTTCGGCGCGTCATAGCGTGAATCTCAACAGCCTAGGGCAATCCCGTAGCGGAACGACTTTGGCGTCAGCGTTTTAGCTGATAACCATCCTGATATTCTTGCCCGTCAGCCTGGCCAGCTGCTGCAGGCGGCCCTCCGGAACATCACCAATCAGGTCAGCCTTCCTCTTGTCGATCACAAGCTCAAGCCCTTCTGCCGTCGTCTTCCAGGAAAGCTTCGGGACCACACCGGCCATGGATGCGGAAAACGGATAGGTGATGCGCATGATCCCGGCGAGAATCTTGGAATATTCCAGCAGTCGGGGTGTGGCTATGGCAGCGAGTTCCGGATCGGGGACACTGTTGGAAATGCCCTCATGCCTGAAGAAATTGGCGAGTGCGATATAGGCGCGTCCGGGATGATCGATGCCGATGAAGGAAGCATTGGAAATCATGTTCAATGCCTGCGAGCCACGGTAATCAGGATGGGCACGCCAGCTGATATCCGCCACCAGGCAGGCCGCGCGCCGATAGCGCTTCTCGTCTTCCGTCTCGTTGATCCCGAGCGCCGCGAAGGCTTCGCCGCTCCATTCGGCCAATTCGCGCGCATAGGCCGGCGACCGGGCGCGTAGTACGGCGAACTCCTCGGCCGCCGAGATCAACGGATCTTCCAGCTGATCGCTTTCGGGCAGCAGCGAATAGAGAAACCCCTCGCGCACACCAAGGGCTGAAAACACCACGTTCGCCGGCCGCATAAGCTTGATCGTCTCAAGCAGTGCGATAGCGCCGTACGCAAGCAGCGCGCGGCGGTTCTTGGAAACGTCCTCGATGCCATTCATGTTGTCGACATCGCCGGCAGCAACACGTCTGAGGAACCGCTGCGCTTCCTCGAACGGTATTTCGTAGTGGTGCATCACATGGAGCGCATAATGTTCGGAACTCATGTGCAGCTTGGCAAGGTTCCGCCAGGTGCCGCCCACTGCATAAAATGTCCTGCCCTTGCCGTTGCCGAGCAGCTTTGCCGAGGCGAGATGTTTCCTTGCAAGTTCCGTAGCTTTGTTCAAATCGCCGTCGGACATGTCCTGCAGGCGCAAGCCGCCGAGCGGCAGCGTAATGCCATCACCGATCTGCCTGCCCTTGACATCGACGAGTTCCAGACTGCCGCCACCAAGATCGCCGGCAATGCCGTCCGGATCATGGAAGCCCGAAATAATGCCAAGCGCGGAGAAATAGGCCTCTTCCCTGCCCGTAAGAACCTTGATCGGCTCCTTGAGCAACGCTTCGGCTTCCCGAATGAATTGTGAGCCATTCTCGGCCTCGCGCGCCGCAGCTGTCGCCAGAACGTCGAGTGAAACTGCTCCGGCCTGATCAGCCAGCGCGCGAAAACGACGCAATGCGCGTAGTGCGCTTTGTACGGCCTTCGCATTCAGCTTGCCAGTCTTCGCCAGCCCCTTGCCGAGGCCGCAGAGGATCTTTTCGTTGAAAAGAACCGTCGGGGACCGGTTTACGCCTTCATACACCACCAAACGTACAGAGTTCGAACCGATATCGATGACAGCAGCTGGTTGACGCCCCTGCACGCGTCCTTGTGCAGCCGATATCATGCAGCCTTATTTCTCTTTGACCGCTTGCGATGTGCAATCAATCGCGGTGCTGAAGACTTCAGCGACTTGCCACGGCCCGAAAGGCTGGGATTTGTCATGAAATATTCCTGTGCGTTAAAAGCTTCTTCCCCGTCAGCAGGTGTGATCCGGCGCGACGTTCCGTCTGCTAGTAACTCGTAACTCTGCTGATTGTCGAGAAGGTTGGCCAACATAATCTGTGAAAGAACCTGCTGGTGCACAGTTGGATTGGTGATCGGCACCAGTGTCTCGACACGGCGATCGAGATTGCGGGTCATCATGTCGGCAGAGCCGAAGTAGACCAGCGCCTTTTCCGACGGCATCGGTTCGCCATTGCCAAAGCAGAAGATGCGGCTGTGTTCGAGAAAGCGTCCAACAATGGATTTCGCGCGGATATTGTCGGAAAGGCCTGGAAGCTGCGGGCGAAGACAGCAAATGCCGCGCACGACGAGATCGATCTCTACCCCTTGCCGGCCTGCGTCATAGAGCGCGTCGATGATTTCCGCATCGACCAGGGAGTTCATCTTCATCCAGATCGACGCCGGGCGCCCGGCTTTGGCATGGGCGATCTCCCCGGCAATGTGCTGCATGATGCGCGGGCGAAGCGTGATCGGCGAAACGGCAATACCCATCTCGCCGGATGGCGGCGTATAGCCGGTGATGAAATTGAATATCTGCGCGACATCGCGGCCGATGGACGGCTCGCAGGTAAAGAATGACAGGTCGGTATAAATCTTCGCAGTAATCGGGTGATAGTTTCCCGTACCCAGATGCACGTAACTGCGCAACTTCGCCTCTTCACGGCGCACGACCAGAGACATTTTGGCGTGGGTCTTCCATTCGATGAAGCCAAAGACGACCTGTACACCGGCACGTTCCAGATCGCGGGCCCAGCGAATATTGGCTTCCTCGTCGAAGCGGGCCTTGAGTTCGATAAGCGCCGTCACCGACTTGCCTGCATCGGCGGCGTCGATCAACGCACGCACGATCGGGCTGTCGTTCGAGGTACGATAGAGGGTCTGCTTGATCGCCACGACGTCCGGATCGGCAGCAGCCTGGCGCAGGAACTGGACGACCACGTCGAAGGATTCGTATGGGTGGTGAACGATGATGTCCTTTTCACGAATGGCCGCAAAACAATCACCGCCGTGCTCACGCACACGCTCGGGGAAACGTGGATTATAGGGCACGAACTTCAGATCGGCACGCGGGATGCTGACGATTTCCGAAATCATGTTGAGTGCAAGCAGGCCATTGAGAACACTGATGCGATTGTCGGGAACACCGAGCTCGGTGGCGACGAAGCTGCGCAGTGATTCCGGCATTTCATCGTCGAATTCGATGCGAATAACCTGACCGCGACGGCGACGCTTGAGCGCGGTTTCGAACAGGCGAACCAGATCCTCGGCCTCTTCCTCGACCTCGATATCGCTATCGCGGATGATGCGGAAAGTACCGGCACCCTTGACCTCGTAGCCCGGAAAAAGACGCCCGGTAAACAGGCTGATCGCATCCTCGAGCGTGAGGAAACGGAAACGGCCCCTGTCGTCCGGAATTTGGATGAAGCGCTTCAACGCTTGAGGCAGACGCAGCAAGGCTGTCATCGGACGATTGTCGGTGCTCCGGTTGAGGAGCATGGCGATCGTGAAGCCGAGATTGGGAATAAATGGAAAAGGATGCGCCGGATCGATGGCCAGCGGCGTCAGAACCGGATAGATGGTTTCAAGAAAGTGATCTTCCAGCCAGGACTGCTCATCGGCGGTCAACCTGTCCGGACGCACGATCTCGATGTTTTCCTTGAGCATTTCCGCGCGCAAATCATCGAGCCTATGCTGCTGGGCAATCTGCAGCTTCACGACCTCATCGAGAACGAATTCAAGCTGTTCCTGGGGCGTGCGCCCATCGTCGCTGCGGTCTGAAACGCCGGCGCGTACCTGTCCTGCCAGGCCGGCGATGCGCACCATGAAGAATTCATCGAGATTGGCAGCCGAGATGGAGAGGAAACGCAAACGTTCAAGCAATGGCTGGTGCGTGTTCTCGGCTTCTTCCAGAACGCGGCGATTGAACTGCAACCAGGAGAACTCACGGTTAACGAAGCGATCGACACTTGTGTGCAAATTCGCCAGATCCACTTTTTCCAGGGCCTGTGGAATCGCAGTCGAATCCACTTTTTCCAGGGCTTCGGGAATCGCGGATGATTGTTCGTTCATTGGTACTCTCCGACAAAAATGTCCTGTTAAAAATGGAAGACCCTTCGGCGCCTTTCGAAATGGTCTTAGTATCCGTCTTGAAGCTCTACTGCGGCGGTCATCTGACGCGATTTTCTGCGCTTCCGGTGCTCACGTATTTTAAAGTACGTTGCGCTCGTCGCAAGGGCGACACCAGAAACCACGTCATATATCTCACCGCAGCGACTTTGAAGACGGACACTTAACCGCTCACCGTAGACAAGTCTTTTGACAGTTTGATAGCAAGCGTCTTGAAATCATCATCATACCGCTAAATCGCGCTCTAAAGCGAGAAACATCCAAATGGAATCGTTGTGCCGGGCGCCAATCCATCGCCAGAAAGCAGAACCGATACATCTTCTCTGAGGTGTTCAGCTGCTAAAATAATTAGAAAATTTAAACTAATTTGCGCTGAGCACATTAACAATAACCGACAGATCGACTCGACAATACGCGGAGATCATGGTCATTTATTAGTAGGGCAATGAATGCCCGTGGCCGGTCCCGGCCGAGGGCAATGTTCAATCCGACGCCAAACCTTTATTGGACTTTTGATGACGTATCGGCGTTAACCTATTGGAATTCCTGCTTGAATGCATGAATTGCACTGGAGCGGCTATGGAAAAAATTGTTTCCGTTCTTCATGCCTTCGTCCTTATCGCAACATCTTTTGGCATCTCTCCGGCGCATGCCCAAACGTTAAACGTCGGCCTGACAATTGTGCCCGCAGATCGCGCTGCCGTAGCAGACGCGGTTCGAAGGCCCGCCAACAAACGCAATGGTCATGTTCGCATTGTGGAATATGTCTCCCCGGGCTACGCAGCCATTCCAAAGTCCCGGCAAAAGGCATCTGCCTTTACTTTGAAATAACCATTCAAGCAGTCCGGTTTGACCGGATGATTGACCTCCGGCGTGACGCGTCCAGGATTCGCACTGTTTCGCGAATGCAGAAACAATACTGCGACATAGAACGCGTTTCCTTTGCGCGCCTTTTGTTTTAAGACAAAACGAATGGGCGCTATGCGCGCTTGCCGAAGATTTCAGGAGCGAATAATGGCTGGACACAGCATCCCTCATTTCCAGAACAGTGCAGGACATGCGAGCATTGCCATCGGCGTGAAGGAATTCATGTGCGTTGGTGCCAATTCGCCTTTTGACCACCCGCATGTTTTCCTCGATCTTGGCGACGACAATGAGAAGGTGTGTCCCTATTGCTCTACGCTTTTTCGATATGACGCATCGCTTGCCGCCGATGTAACCGTTCCGGAAGGCTGCACCTATGTGGACAAGGCCGCTTGAAAGCAGCGCTTATCGATCTGAAAACCGAACGAAACAGGCGATTACCAAATCCTGATCAGATCATCATTGCCGGTGCAGGTATTGCTGGCCTCACTCTTGCCCTTGCATTGAGCGCCAAGGGCTTTCACGTCCAGATATTCGAGAAAAGCGCGGCGCTCGCCGAAATCGGTGCCGGATTGCAGCTTTCCCCCAATGCAACGCGGCTTCTCGGCCGGCTCGGCGCGATGGAACAGCTGCAATACGCGTCCGTCGAACCGCAAGCCGTCTGCTTGCAGGACGGAGCCACTGGCGGCGAGTTGCTACGGTTGCCGATCGGCGAACAAGCAAAGGAACGCTGGGGCGCGCCTTATATCGTTTGCCATCGCGCCGATTTGCAGAACACTTTGCTCACCCTCGCGCGCAGCCAGCCCAACATCGCAATACAGCTGCAATCGACCGTGACGCAGCGCAAGGCGGACAGACAGGGCATGCTCGTCCGCGTGCAATATCACGACCGCATAGAGGAACACCGCGGCGCACTGCTGGTCGGCGCAGACGGCGTGTGGTCGAACCTGCGCACCGCAGTCTCCGACGCGGACCGCGCGCGTTATACCGGCATGGTTGCATGGCGATCATCACTGGGTGTCGACCAATTGCCGGAATCGTTCAAGACATTGTTGCCAACAGGGGTCAACGTCGTCGCCTGGACTGGCCCCAACGCGCATCTGATTGCCTATCCGATCCGCTCCGGCCAAATGATCAATTTCGTAGCCGTTGCACCTGACCACCAGGCCGGCAACCGCTGGGCTGTCCCTGTCGATCGGGAGAGCCCGAGCCAGAATTTCATCCGGGAATTCGCCGGTTGGCATGTGGGACTAGGCGATGTCATGCGGGCGGGTCGACCCTGGACGCCGTGGCGGCTATTCGAGATGAAGAAATGCCGATTCCTGACCGAGGAACGTGTGGTGCTGATTGGCGATGCGGCGCATGCCATGACGCCCTATGCGGCGCAGGGTGCGGCGATGGCCATCGAAGACGCCTGCGCATTGGCTGGCGCCTTGAGCGCGGACCGTGCCGCCTGGCCGTCTGCCCTCACCCGGTTCAGCAAAGCCCGGACAAAACGTATTGGTGCAGTTGTACGGCGCGGGGCACTCAACCACCTGGCGTATCATGCAAAGGGACCGGTGGCCGTCGCGCGCAATATCGTGCTGCGCAACCGTCCCGTGGAGAAATTCATCGAGGGATTTGACTGGTTGTACGGATTTGATGCGGCAGCATCGCTCGTTTCCGAGTAACTACTCCGCGGGCGTGGCCAGGCGTTTCATTTTTTATTTATTTCCGCGATGCGGTCATTCATTTGGCGCAGAGACTGTTTGGACTCATGCTCGGCAACGAGGATCGCGCCGACGCCGACGACTATCAGCCAGAATATTATGAAGAGGGCGTCCGTCCACATTATTCAAATCCTCGTTCCAGTTGCATTCTACCATATAAATGAAGACCATACGAGACAGCTATGCTGGTCATCATGACGACCGACTCAATAAGGTAGAAAGGTGCCTTGTGATTGAGTTCAACATTTGCAATTCCGACGATCGGGCCGAGGAATCCCACGACGGCGACCGCCGTCGATAATCTGTCGATTGCGGCAGCGACGTATTTCTGACGTTCCGTATTTCTGGCTTTTTCTTGAGCTGTTAACACTGAAAGCTGTGTGGGCTGCTCGAAATTTTCGACCATATGAATCCCGATGAAAATAGCTTTGTTGAAAAAACACAATCTAAAAAATCCCCAGCGGCCACGGGGCCGCTGTATTATCTCGTATCCACTCCCGGACTAATCAGTGCAGTATCTGGCTGAGGAACAGTTTCGTGCGCTCGTGCTGCGGATTGTCGAAGAATGCGGCCGGTTCATTCTGCTCGACGATCTGCCCCTGATCCATGAAGATCACGCGGTTTGCAACCTGACGGGCAAAGCCCATCTCGTGCGTGACGCAAACCATCGTCATGCCTTCTTCGGCCAGCTGGACCATCGTATCCAGCACTTCCTTGATCATCTCCGGATCGAGCGCCGAGGTCGGCTCATCGAACAGCATGATCCGTGGGTTCATGCAGAGCGACCTAGCGATTGCCACGCGCTGCTGCTGGCCCCCTGAGAGCTGGCCCGGATATTTATTGGCCTGTTCAGGGATCTTGACGCGTTCCAGAAAGTGCATCGCCACCTCGTCGGCCTTTTTCTTCGGCATTTTTCGCACCCAGATCGGCGCGAGCGTGCAGTTTTCGAGGATCGTCAGGTGCGGGAAAAGATTGAAGTGCTGGAACACCATGCCGACTTCGCGGCGCACCTCGTCGATCTTTTTCAGATCGCTGGTGAGCTCGATACCGTCGACAAGGATTTTGCCGCTTTGATGCTCTTCCAGGCGGTTGATGCAGCGGATCATGGTGGACTTGCCCGAACCGGAGGGACCGGCAATGACAATGCGCTCGCCGCGCATCACCTTGAGGTTGATGTCCTTCAGAACGTGAAAGTCGCCGTACCACTTGTTCATGCTGATGATTTCAACAGCTACGTCCGTCTTTGAAACGTGGAGGAGCGAGCGGTCGACATGGATTTCTTCCGGGTCGATGATGTTTTCGGTGGTCATAAGCATAGCTCCTTAGTGTTTGTGTCCTGTATCGAGCCGGTTTTCCATGAACAGGGAATAACGCGACATGCCGAAACAGAAAATCCAGAAGACGAATCCGGCGAAGACCAGGCCAGAAATAGGTGTTTGCGGAGATGCCCAATTGGCATCGGAAAAGTGCTGTTTCACGATTCCGAGGAGATCGAACATGCTGATGACGGAAACAAGGCTCGTATCCTTGAACAGACCGATGAAGGTGTTGACGATACTGGGTATCACCAGCTTCAACGCCTGCGGCAGGATGATCAGCCTCGTTTTCTGCCAGTAGCCAAGGCCGAGCGAATCGGCACCTTCATATTGACCCTTGGGGATTGCCTGCAGACCGCCGCGCACGACTTCCGCCATATAGGCCGATGCGAATAGCGCCACACCGATCAAGGCACGCAGCAGCTTGTCGAAGGTGACACCGGGCGGAAGGAAAAGCGGCAGCATATAGCTCGCCATGAAGAGCACCGTTATCAGCGGGACGCCGCGGATCGTCTCGATGAAGATGACGCACAGCATCTTGATAACAGGCAGTTTCGACCGCCGCCCCAACGCCAGAATGATCCCCAGCGGCAAGGAAACGCAGATACCGACAAAGGATATCACCAGCGTGACCAGCAAGCCGCCCCACAATGGCGTCTCGACATACGGAAGGCCGAGCCAACCGCCAACGAGCAGGAAGAACGCCACGATCGGGAAAATGAAGAAGAACGTGATGGCGTTCAGCACCTTGTAGGGCACTTTTGGAATGAGCAGCGGAACAAGCAGCAGCACAAACATGATGCCCACGAGATTGACGCGCCAATGTTCCTCAATCGGATAGCGGCCATACATGAACTGGTTGAAATTGGCATTCACATAGGCCCAGCAGGCGCCAGACCAGCCTTCCGGCTGGATGCCGCCCTGTGCAACGGTCGAACAGACCGACCGGTCAGGTCCGACCCACGCCGCCTCGATGAACGCCCATCTGATCACCGGGGGCAGGAACCACGCAATGAGCAGAAGCGCTAGAATCGTGAGGACGGCGTCGACGGGCGTGGCAAAGAGATTGGTGCGCACCCATTTGACCACGCCACGTTCGGCCAGCGGCGGTGTCTGCCCCTGAAGCATTTCGGTACGGACAAAGCTTAAATTACTATCCACCATGATCAGCGCTCCACCAGTGCCATTTTGGCGTTGAACCAGTTCATGAAGAGCGATGTCAGAACGCTGATACTGAGATAGACCACCAGCCAGATGGTAACGACTTCAATGGAACGATTTGTCTGATTGAGGATCGTCCCGCCGACCGCAACCAGATCAGGATAGCCGATCGCAACAGCCAGGGACGAGTTCTTGGTCAGGTTGAGATATTGGCTCGTCAGAGGCGGGATGATGATGCGCATCGCCTGCGGCACAACCACCAGCCGCGTCGTCGGGCCCGCGCGCAATCCGAGAGCATGAGCTGCCTCGCTCTGGCCCTTGCCGACGCCGCGGATGCCGGCGCGCACGATCTCGGCAATGAAGGATGCGGTATAGAACGACAGCGCCAAATAGAGGGACATGAATTCCGGCCCCACCTGAGAGCCTCCCCTCAAATTGAAAGCGCCGAGAACCGGATAGTCGAACGACAGCGGGAAACCCTTGATCGCGAGCGCCAGAAGCGGCAGTCCGACGATCAATCCAAGCGCCGTCCAGCCAACAGGAAACTGCTGTCCAGTCGCCATCTGCCGCTTATAGGCCCAGCGCCGCACGAGGAACGTGCCGACAATGCCAACCAGAAGGCCAACCCCGGCAAGCCACGCGCCCTCACCGAAGACCGGGGCGGGGAAGAAAAAGCCGCGATTGTTCAGGAACATGTTGAACGGCAGACTGATGCTTTGACGGGCCTGCGGGAGTACCGACAAAACGCCGGAATACCAGAAGAAAATAACCAGCAAAGGCGGAACATTGCGGAAAACTTCGACGTAAACCGTGCAAATCTTGCGTATCAGCCAGTTGTGAGAAAGCCGGCCAATACCGATGATAAAGCCGATGATCGTCGCGGTGATGATGCCGGCGAAAGCGACTGTCAGAGTGTTGAGAATACCGACCCACAACGCCTGCAGATAAGTCGAGTCGCTCGAATAAGCCAGGTACGGACTGCTGCTGATATCGAAACCGGAACGGCCATCGAGAAACCCGAAACCCGACGCAAGGTTCGCACGCTGGAGATTGGTGATCGTGTTGTTGACCATCCAGTATACGAGGCCGGCGATCACAAGGACGGCCACCGCCTGAAAAATATAACCGCGGAATTTCGGATCGTTTAAAAGTGATACCTTGGCGCTGTCCTTAACGACAGGCGTAATATCCTGTGATGCCATTGGCCCCTCATTTCTTGTAAATGCTTGTTCTTATTATTTTTTATTATGGGTAGGTGAGGAGGCCAAACCTCCTCACCTGATTTTCAGATGATCACTCTCTTTGACGCAATTCCGGTTCCCATTTCTTCTGGAATTGCTGCAAGCAATCAGCGAATCGGCATCGCGTACTGCAGGCCTCCCTTGCTCCACTGGGCATTGATGCCGCGCGCAATCTTGAGCGGGCTTCCGGAACCAAGATTCTTTTCGAAAATTTCACCGTAATTGCCGACGGCCTTTACAATGTTGACGACCCAATCATTGGTCAAACCAAGATCAGTCCCAAGCTTGGTGCCGGCTTCCTGACCGAGCACACGCTTGACTTCAGGGCTGTCACCCTTGGCCAATTCCTCGACGTTGGCTTTGGTGATGCCAAGTTCTTCTGCAGTCAACAAGGCATAATGAGTCCAGCGAATAATGTCGGCCCATTGCGCATCACCCTGGCGTACGACAGGTCCGAGCGGCTCCTTCGAAATGATCTCAGGCAAAACGATGTGATCATCCGGCGCAGTTAGTGCGAGGCGGTACGCATAGAGACCGGACTGGTCCGTCGTATAGGCATCGCAACGTCCCGAATCGTACGCCGCGTTGACCTCTTCAACTTTCTCGAACACGACAGGATTGTATTCCATCTTGTTCGCCTTGAAATAGTCGGCAAGGTTGAGCTCGGTGGTCGTGCCCGCCTGCACGCAGACCGAAGCACCCGAAAGCTGCAGAGCCGAATTGATGCCTGACAACTTCTTCGAGTTGATCATGAAACCCTGACCGTCATAATAATTGACGCCGGTGAAATCAAAGCCCTGTTCGTCACGGCTGAGAGTCCAGGTCGTGTTGCGGATGAGAACGTCGATCTCGCCCGACTGCAATGCAGGGAGGCGGTCTTTCGCGGACAACGGCGTATATTTTACTTTTGTCGGATCACCAAAAACGGCAGCAGCAACTGCGCGGCAATAGTCGACGTCAAAACCCGACCATTCGCCTTTATCATTAGGTGAAGCGAAGCCTGGAAGGCCGGTATTTACGCCGCATTGGAGGAAGCCCTTCTTCTTGACGTCGTCCAGTGTGGCAGCCGAGGCCGCATTCGCCAGAAGGACGAAAGCCGAGGCTGCCAGAGCGCCCTTCAAAACAAGATTTTTCATAACGATTTGACCCTTTAGGTTGGTGCCCATAGTTCCCACAGAGGAAAGATCATATTGGCGGATCGCTCCCCACGCCCCCAAAAAAAGGGCCCAATATGTCTCCCATTCACGTGGCTATCGAAGGCCATTCTGACGCTTTGGTCAAGCGGTAATCTTTGCTCAATATTATAGCAATGTTAGACTTTCGACTGCTCACGAAGAGATTTTTGGATCATTTGTTGTTCAGATGAGTGTTTTGTTACCAAAAGCGCTCACTAAACCGCATGGATGGCCAGAATCGGCTTTTCCCGAAGACGAAGGCTGTACGGCGTCCGGCCAAGAATCGGGCCAGCACAATCGTGAATAGAAAGCCGACTGTATAACCAGCCATAACATCGGTCGGATAGTGAGCGCGGGCAAAGACGCGGGTCAAAGCGATGAACATCGTCGCCAGGATGATGGGCATCCGCCAGCGCGGAAACCACAGTGCGAGTACACCACCAACTGCGCCCATGGTGGTTGAATGACCAGATGGAAAACTCGCAAAATTATATCCGGCTTCGAATGGCGAAAAACTGTTGGCCCCCAGTGTATCGATGAATTTTGGCCGCGCCCGGCCGATAAGAAACTTCGCGATATTGGTCAGAATCCCCGACAAGGCGATGGCCCAGAAGGCGAAGGTCGCCTGTGCATAGACGAGGCCAAAGCGGATACGCCTGTCTCTGGCAATATTCCCCCAATCGATGCCAATCAGGCAGACGCCGATGACGAAGGCCGGAATGAGATACCACTGCGACAGGCCGATATCTGTCAGATGCCGCACACCATTGAGGGGCTCGTAGGTCGACAGGCTACGTGACAGGAGCGCGTCATAGGGATGAATCAGCAGAATGAGGAAGAAGATGAGAACGACAGCCATGAACATGCCGTTCGTCCACGCGGGTGGAGAACCCGGAAAAGCGGGAGAATTGATACGGCGCAGAAAGCGGACGACGGACTGACCGACCCGGCTCAAGGCGGATTGCGTTTGTCCCTGATTGCGTGGCTTCGTCATCTTGTCTTTCCAGTCAATCAGCCTGCTCTCCTGTTGCAACCGGCACGTGGTGGCATTATCGACATCTGCGAGACCGTCTGCAAATTCATCCCTGACGATCATCTGATGCAATTTTCTGCGCTTCCGGTGCTCACGTACGATGTGTACGCTGCGCTCCGGTTCTCGAAAACCACATCAGCTGACACATCAGGGATGAATTTTCAAACGGTCTCTGACAAGGCACATAAAATATGGAGGCGGACTTATGGAGAAGCAACCGGGCAAGTTGGCGAAAGCCGGAATCAATACGAGGCTTGCCCATGGTGGCTATGATCCACGCGACTATCACGGCTTCGTCAATCCCCCTGTAGTTCATGCTTCTACCGTGCTGTTTCCGGACGCGCAAACCATGGCTGATCACAGCCAGCAATATACGTATGCCACGCATGGAACACCGACCACCGATGCCTTGTGCCGCGCGATCGATGAGTTGGAGGGCTCTGCCGGCACTGTTCTCGTTCCTTCCGGCCTTGCGGCAGTGACCGTACCGCTTCTGGCTTTCCTCGCGCCGGGTGATCATCTGCTGATGGTCGACAGCTGCTACGGCAATACCCGCCATTTCTGCAAGACCATGTTGAAGCGATTGGGTGTCGAGGTCGAGTTCTATGACCCGCTGGTTGGCGCCGGTATAGAGAAACTGATCAAGCCGAACACCCGCGTCGTCTTCACCGAATCGCCGGGCTCCAACACATTCGAAATCCAGGATATCCCGGCCATCGTTGAAAAGGCCCATACGGCAGACGCCATTGTCATGATGGACAATACCTGGGCGACGCCGATCTATTTCAAGGCGCTGGACTATGGCGTCGATATCTCGATCCATGCGGCGACCAAATATCCCGCCGGTCATTCGGATATCCTGATGGGAACCATTTCGGCCAACGAGAAATGCTTCAAAACACTCGATGCGGCGCATTCGGCGCTCGGGCTCTGCGTGAGCGGTGACGATGCCTATCAGGTTCTGCGCGGGTTGCGCACCATGGGCGTGCGCATGGAACGGCATGCGGAAAGCGCGCTGGAAATCGCCGGATGGCTCGAGGCGCAGGACGGTGTCATCGAGGTGCTGCATCCCGGTCTTGAGAGCCATGCGGGAAACGCCTTGTTCAAACGCGATTTTTGTGGTGCCGGCGGTGTGTTTTCCATCGTCATCCAGGGCGGAGTTGCGCAGGCACAAGCCTTTCTCAACGCATTGAGAATTTTCGGCCTGGGCTATTCCTGGGGCGGATATGAAAGTCTTGCAGTGCATGTCCATCTCGGCGGCCGGGAGATCACGGGAAAGAATTACGCAGGACCGGTCATCCGGCTGCAGATCGGGCTTGAAGACAAGGCCGATCTTATCGCCGATATTGAAAACGGACTGGCCGCAGCAAAGGCGGTTTGAAGGGATAAAAACAAGGTGATTTCAATCCGGGTGACATGACCGCTATAAGGGACAAATGAAAAGGCTCGCCGCAATCCTCGCGCTTTTGACCACGCTCAGCATTGGCTGGGTTCCGGTATTTGCGGCGCCCGGCCGTCTGGCCGTGGAACTGGGTTTGCAGGATGTCGCGACCGGGGCTTCACAGGCTTTGGACCATGCTCGTCATTCCAGTGGCTGCGCCGGCAAACATCATTGCCCGAGAGAGGCCAAACAACAGCATCCTGCCGTGTGTGCGGCCTGCATCGGGGTACCGGCAATCACGTTTGTGGTGCCGGTTATCCCGCAACCCAAGATCATCATTCCGCGAGCCGGAGAATTGCCGCTTGTCGCGCTCGACAATGCGCCGCTCCCGCGCCCTCCCCGGTTATAATCGATCGTTCCTTTCGTTTTCACGCGCAGGTGAGCGGGCCGTAGCCTGCGCCGGTTTGACTGGCCCATGGAAAGATCAATGATGAAAATCACATATATTCATAGCGCAGCACTGGTCTGTGCCCTCACCCTTGGCTCGCCGGTGCTGGCGCAGGATCACACAACCCACCAAACCAAGCCGCATGACATGATGGCGATGCCCAAAGGCGATCAAAGCGCACCCTCCAAGGCATTCGCCGAAGCCAATGCGAAAATGCACAAGGATATGGCGATTCCCTTTACCGGCAATGCCGACAAGGATTTTGTGTCGGGCATGATCGCCCATCATCAGGGTGCCATCGATATGGCCAAGGTCGAGCTCGAATACGGCAAGGATCCGGAGATCCGCAAACTGGCCGAAACGATCATCGCAGCACAGGAAAGCGAGATCAATCAAATGAAAGACTGGCTCGCCAAGAACGGCGGCTAAAACTCAGAGCCCGTTCGAAACTCTGCTGCGGCGGTCATCTGACGCGATTTTCTGCGCTTCCGGTGCTCACGTACCTAATGTACGCTGCGCGCCGGTTCTCGAAAGCCACGCCATATGTCCCGCCGCAGCGACTTTCCAAACGGGCTCTTAAACAAGAATCACCCGCCGGTTTTGGCCGGCGGGTGATTTTCACAAAACCATTTTCCAGTTTACTGGCGTATCTCGTTGGTTGCAGCGCGTTTCTGCAGGCTTAATTGCCAAAGACTATGGGCGGCATCGGCATAGGTCGATGACCCGATCCTGAATTCGGCGGAACGCAAAGGCAACAAATCCTCCACGACGGCAAGCGTGCGTGCGGGGAGGATATCCGTACAGGTCCATAGACGCCGGAACACGGCACTGATCGGGACCCGTTTCTCGTTGACGTCAATCTGGGGCTCGTCACTGCCGAGTTCCCAATCCTCCAAGGCGTCAATCGCATCCTGAAAGGCATTGTGCAATATGATGGGCGCATGGCCCTCATGAAGTGGGTGCAGCAAACCAGGCATTCCTGTCTCCTCACTCTTGTGTTGCAACTGCCGGGGGCTCCCGGAAGTGGAATCATAAGGGCGAGACGGCACCTATCGCAAGCCTAAACTGCTATACCATACTATTTTACTAGTCATTCTTGATTAAATCGAGTTTTCGCTACAGTTTTAACCTCCGTCATTCAACCAAGAACTGCACAGAATCATCCATGCCGTTGAATATACCGCATTTTTATGGAGAATTTTTCCTCTAGTTCTAATTATTGAGTTGCGCTGGTTTGACTGCATTGGTCTGTAACGTTAATAAGAACCACATTTTTCTTTATCGACCATTGTTTTGAACTGGACTTTTTCAATGACCTATTTTCAACACACGGCGGCATTCGAGCCGCGACCAGATTTTTCGGGCAATTTCATACAACGTCTCGGTGGTTATCTGACCGCCCGCATTCAGCCGCTGGCGGAACGTTTTCGTTGGTTCAAAGCAGCCGCATGGAGTGAGCTACGCAGCTCCGCCGACAGCCACATCGTCTTTGATGCATTACCGGAAAGCGATGTCGCAAAAGTTTGTCACATCCTGTGCGCGACCGGATCATTTCGTGAAAATGCGGCGGTGCTGGAACTCGGCGCCGCATCGGGCGTACAGACCATCGAAATGGCAACGTGCGGTGCATTCTCGCATGTGCTTGCCGTCGAACCGGAGGCCATCAATTTTGCGGCCCTGCAGCGAAACGTCGAGGATAATGGCGTGCAAGACATGGTCTGCTGCTTCCCGGGAGCCGTGGGTATCATCGGTGGAATGACCAATTTCTACGTGGGCCGCGACGACAAGCAGCGAAGCGGCATGAAACAGCAGGGCCCCAACGATACCAAGACCCGAATCCCGATCAACACTGTCGAAACCATCCTGCAGGACGCACGTGTTCCGCTGGAGCAGATCGGTCTCATATGGATCGACATCGAAGGTTACGAGGCCATCGCCTGCCTGTCCATGACCGGGCTCATGGAGCGCAATACTCCAATTTATGCTGTGCTTTCACCGGAACTGTATCACCGCGATCATGGTTCGAGTTTCGTCCGCTATCTCGCCACATACTATCGCCGCTGCGTCTTGCTGACGGACGCAGAACCCCGAATCGTCAATGTATCGGACATCCCCCTCGACCAGGGAAGCGTGCGCGTCCTGCTGATCGATTGATGTCGAATCACTAAGTAGATGCTGCATTTTTCGCATCCATCTTGCCAAACTGGCGTCATTGCCGCATTCATGTCCCCGCTGTTCGCTAAAGCGTGTCGCGATCTTTCAGATTCGCCCCTGCGCTTTAGATCTTTGATTTTTTACGCATGCGTTGACGCAAAACCGCTGCACACTTGCGCGACACGCTCTGGCGAGGATATTGGCACATGACGACAAGGCACCTTCAGGTGATCATTCTTTCCGCGCTGCTCTCCGGCTGCGCAGGTATTCAAAGCCAGCTTGATAATGAAAAAATTTCATCCCTGCGTTATGACAGTGTCGCCTGCCCCGCACTTGTGGCGCAACGCAACCAGGCTGTAGCCGAGATCAGCCGGCTCACCAATGGCCGCGGCTACCAGGATCCGAATGTGGTCACCGGCTTCGGCCCCTTCCTGCCCGATTATCGCACGGCAAACCAGAAGCAGGCCGGCGCCTTGCAAGGACAGGCCGATTCAATGACGCGGTCCATAGATCGCCGGAAATGCACCGGATAATCCGTCACCAGGGTGTCGTGCTGGCATTGTTCGTTATCGCGGGCTTTCCTTCGTTGCGACGGTTTCACCCGATTTACGCCTGAAAACCGCAGTTTTCCAGGTTTGCGAAAACGGGGGCAAGCGGCGCTCTTGCAAGGGAGTGCCGCGCATTTCACAGCATGTCGATGATCCTCTGATCCGGATTTGAAAACCGGCGCTGCAATTCCAGTTGAATAACCGCAAAACTAAGCGTACACCTATTAGCTTAAGCGAATAAATTGCTTTCAGCCTTTCGGATAAGCCCGCTAGGTCAATTGTTCTTCTAAGGGAGTGACAAATGGGAGACGTGACGCTTCTTACCCCCCATAATGCCTGCTGCGCTACACCGCAGATTCTGCAAAAAGTCCGCGAAGAAATGCCAAACAAGCCAACCAGCCCCAACAGGCTTTCGGACATTCTGAGACGAGCCAAAGGCGGTTTTGCGCATCGGCGTTTTAAACAGCATACGAAATAATCCGCGACGAAAGTCACGGCAAAATTAACATGAAGATCGCCGCGGCCGGGCTCCAGCGATCTTTTTGTATTTACCTTGTTATTTTTGTCCGCTTGCCTGCATGGCGGACTCGCCGCATCATATTCAGGTTTATTGCCCGTTGTCGGAACCGGTTATCGCTGAAAACATTTCAGGCGTGGCTGAAATTGATGGGGATTGATCCCACGATGCGTTTTCGAGCTAATTATATAGACAGAATTACTAAGTTGTTTTCGCCTTGGCGCTATGGCCTGATGCGATCCGAGCGGTAGTTTATCGCGGCTCGAAGTCCTCTTAATCACTGTTTTCATTGGCAGATGTGGGAGGCACCAATGGAAGAGGATGAAAAAAAGGAAAAGGAGAATTATGCGCCCTACATGACGTCCATCTGGGGCTATCTCATAATCTTTTTGATCATCATACCAATTGTCTTGTATTTAGGCCGTCAGTTCGGAAGGTGAATTCTTGTGTCGTTAACGAGCTTCAACAAGAGGGCGAAGTCCCCTGCAACAATGACATATGCCCCATCGAATGATGAAAACGGGTACGCAACCGATAATGGAATGAAGTTTTATCTGTACTGGCCGCCGGCGATGATCATGGTTCTGCTGGCCGTCGGAAGCTATGCAGTGGGAATGTATTTTTCCTAGAACTTCCTATCGGCGGGGTGCTTCGTATTCAGGGACAGTACTGGTGGGCCCGAAGAAATATCTGTGCGGATCCTCCGCGATTTCTGAAACGCTGCGATCAATACCTTCAACCGTACGCCGGCTGTTCGAGATGAAGCGCTGTGCATTTTGTAAGGGTTGTCCCGTCAAATTGCCCAGATTGTTGAGCACGGCGACGAGCTGCGTGTTCAGGTCCTTGGCTTGCTTCTGATAGGATTGGAGCCTCGAGCGTATTTCGCTGGCCACGCTGTCCTTGTCGTCCGAAAGCTGCTTGTCGACCTTGGCCAACGTTTCATCGACGCGCATGGAAGATTTGTTTACCCGCGAGATGACATCGCGCGCGTCATTCATGAGTTCACCGACGCTGCGAGCCTTTTGGCCATATTCGTTTATCATTTCGGTTTTGCCGGCAAGGCCGTCGGTGAAAGCCTTGGCCTGCTGGATGCTCGCGAGCAACGGTCCACGCGTTCTCGCGACGTATTCTTCCGTGGCCGTCGTCGCCTTGTCGACGCGGTCGATCCAGTCCTGCGCAGTCTGCACCAGTGTCTTCAGGGACGATGGATCGACGTCCATACGGGCAATCGTGTCTTCCTTGTCCGCCTCTTCCAGAAGCTTGGGCTCATAGGCCTTGCCGCCCGTCAACTCGAGGTGCGCTTGTCCGGCCAATATTTCGAAGGCAAGCGTTGCCACGGTCGAGCGCGTGATCGGGGTGGTCGAGTCGATCTCAGTCTGAACGATAACGGCGTCGGGATTGGTCGAGATCAATAAAGAGACGCTTTACCTCGCCGACCTTAAGGCCGTTGAAGAAGACAGGGCTGCGCGCGGCAAGGCCCGTGACGGAACCTGGAACCCTGATCTCCAGCGTTGACGTTTCCCGCGTATCGCCATAACGACCGACCCAGTAAAAGAAACCAAACGCCAGCACACAGACCACAAGGCTGAAAACCGCAACGAGAAAATAGTTGGCTTTGGTTTCCATCGATTTTAAGGCGACTCCGCGGTTGTATGAGTGATCCATTCATTACCGCCTCAAGGGACCGCAAATCAATGGCGAACCAATAATCCGAGACCAGCGCCTTGAGTTGACAACTGAAAAAAGAGAATGATGTTTGACGCCAGTAGACTGGTAAGCTGCATTTGATCGGGAGCGGATCATGATGAACTTGACGATTTTGGCATTCGCATTGGTGTCATTCATCGGCATCGCAACGCCAGGGCCGACAGTGCTGCTGGCGCTGACAAACGGCTCGCGTTTCGGTATCAGGACGGCATGCCTCGGCATGGCCGGTGCGGTGCTGTCGGATTTCGTCCTCATCGGTGCAGTGGCGCTGGGTCTCGGCGCCCTCCTCGCCGCGTCAGAATTCTGGTTCGCCATGGTCAAGTGGATCGGCGTCGGTTACCTCACCTTCCTCGGTATCATGCTGTTGCGATCCAAGGGAACGCTCGAGGTCCTGCATACGAGCGGCAGTGCAGGCTCTTCATCGCGAGCAGTATTTCTGAAGAGTTTCTTCGTCGCCGTCACAAATCCGAAGGGATATCTGTTTTTCTCGGCGTTTCTACCGCAGTTCGTCATGCCGGAATTGCCGCAGTTTCCGCAGTATCTGGCACTGGCGGTGACCTTCGCACTGATCGATTTTGCCGTCATGTTCGGCTACGCCGTTCTGGGTTCGCGTGCGGTGCGCCTGCTGAAGAAATCCGGTGCGCTGTGGCTCGACAGGATCTGCGGCGGTGCATTGCTTGCCCTCGCCGGTTCGCTCGCATTCTATCGACGGGCGAACGCATAGGTCCCTGACCCTGACTTACACCAAAATAATTACCCGACGCGCAACTGTCATGAACGAGTCTTATGATTCCATTGATTCTGCGCGTCGGGAAATTCAACAATGGACCATCACGACCTCAACCTGCGACCATTTCGCTTTGAAGAGATCGAAGCGTTACGATCGATCGAGAAATCCGCGCGCCTGCGTTATGCAGGATGGGACGGTCTCGAGATGGTGGTGGACGCTCCGTCGATCGCTGCGGAACGTTTTCTCAGTGGCGAAACAGTTGTCGCCGAAATCGATGGAAAATGCGTCGGCTATGTTCTGATGCAGCCGCTCGACGGATTGATGTACATCGCCAGTATCATGGTTGCTGCCGATTTCTCTGGCAGCGGCGTGGGCGCAGCATTTCTCGACGTGGTCAAGTCGCGTGCCAGGGACTTGAAACTATCGGGCGTCATGCTGACGACCTTCAGGGCACCGCGGTGGAATGGACCGTGGTTTCGCAAATATGGCTTTGAACCCATGCCGGAAGAACGGATCGGCCCTCGTCTGCGGGCAATACTCGACCGTCACGCGACGGTTCTCGACATGTCGAAACGCGAAACGCTGTGGGTTGAATGGACATAGACCGTTTATTGTATCAGTAGCAGGCCACGTTTTCTGCCGCCGTCGAACGTATCCATCGCCTTGAACAAACGTTCTCGCTTGATCAGCCAAGGCTTGTAATTTTCGTTCACGTCGAGAACGAAAACGGCATCCTCTGCCTCCAGATATCCACCGATGGGCGAATGGTGACCACCGCCGCCGCCGAAAATATCTTCCCGGGTAAAGTTTATGATGTAGCGGCGATCCGGATCATTGGCGTGTTTCATATGCTCGTGAAATTGCTCGGCGGTCAGGTCGCGGATGACCGAGACTTTTCGCTCGGTGTGGGCGCGGGCGACTTCGGCTAGCTCGTCCAGGGTGAGGCCGATGATGCAGAAGCCTGTCCAGCATTTGCCCGTGCCTTCGAGGACCTGCGCTTCCGTGGTTTCCTCCTCGCCAATGGAGCGGAAGGCATTTGCGATGCTTGCCGGACCACACCGGGTACCATTGGACTGCCAGATTACATCCGAGTTGAATGTAGCGGCGACCGGAAGGCGCCATGCACGCTCTACGAGGTCCGGTGTACGGATGACCGATGCCTCTATTGCCTTGGGTGAAACGCTGGATTGGCCGGCAATAAAAACAGCGGTGGTGCCCAGCAAACCGGCGCACACGGCTAAACCGAAAATGAGGCCACGTTTCATCACCGGCACTCGCAGATTGAGCAAGGATGAAGATTACCGTATGGAGCCCGACGCAGCAAATTATGCGTGCTTTCTGCAGCGCCGTCACCGGCGGGAGCTGATGTATTGTCCACCGGAAGACATACTATTGACGCCGGTTCAAGCGAGTTTTTTAATATCCTGGTCGCTGGGTCTGTCAATGGCACATCAGCGATTGAGAGACATAAAAGTGCTCCCGCCTTTGGTGGTAGGAGGAGCCATCATGTCTGTGCATCTCTTCGAAAAACTTACCTATGACGAAGACGATTGGTGCATTTTGGAGGAGGCCCACATCAGGGCTTGTGGCCTTCTCGGCGAACCGCCGGTATCCTACAAAAATGCCGATCGCCTGGCACGCCACATCATGAAACTGTTCAATGCGGGCGTCCGCGACTTTGAGATGATTGCGACGATTGCGGCCCATCGCGAAATCCTCCTGGATCGCAAAGCCACATATCATTGATTGCAGCAAAACATGTGTAATTGCCAAATCTTGGAAAGTTTGGTGGCTACTATGGCTGTAACGAAACTACAGCTCATCGGCATCAAGACAGACCCGCCAGCTCAAACCCCATCGGATAGCTCTTGACCGGCGATATCGTCATTCCAACTGATTAGCCGCCGGTGAATTGCCCGGGACTATCCTCGGTAGTAAAATCCCTACCCCAATAACAAGAAAAAGACTGGGGCGGGACCATGAGAAGAACTCGAAACTATTCTGACTTCGAAGAACGACGCACGCGGTCGTTTCTCGTCAAGGTCTGCGACTATGGCGTGGCCATATTGTTGCTGATAGGCGTCGGCTACTCGACTTACCTGGACATAGAAGCCCGTTTCATGCCGAGCGAACACGCGCTGTTGGCGGCACAGCGCGCCGAAACCAACGCCAAATCAACGATCAAATAAACCTCATCGCTTGATCAATCATCTTCCCGGCCAGCAGCCGGGTGCTAATCCCTTCAAGGCACACATCGATCGGAGAGGCTAACGATCTCTCCGTAGAGCCAGCTTGACATGAATTGTCCACGGGCGGACAATTCATCGTTGGGTCACAGACCCCGCAGGTGAGGTTCGGTCGTATGTGGCACTTCGATGGCCGAGCCTCACTGCGGACGGTCCGCTGCAGTCATTGCTTTTTCTGCAAACCGATCGCTGAATGATGCGTTGCGTGGAGTAGTCGCCCGCGAAGTCGACAGCGGCCACCGGCGGCCATCATTCAAGCCCAAGGAGAGCGCCGGGCCTCACCTGCTCCCGATCGGTATCAGACCTAAGACTCTGCGAAACCAGACCTTAGTCTGAGCATGCGCAGGCATTTGGTCCATATTGCCGCTGCCGTTTTGAGAGTACTTTAGCGGCGCCGGCACCACCCCCGGGCCGGCGAGGCCTGCTAAAAAGGACACCGCTTCTTTTTCACACAGCAGACTCAACCGACGCCCGACCTTCCGGTAAGTTGCATTCCGGAGGGTCGGGCTTTGTGCTTGCCGACGGCGGCACCATAGTCCGGTCGAAGCTCCGCCGATCCTGCAGAAAAGGGCTACTGGAGTTGGCCGTCGCCGCTTCTATCGGCCTTGGCAAAGTCGGCCATGACCTGGTTCATGAATTCCTTCTGGCTCACGTTGCCATTGCCGTCGCGGTCCGTCGCGGCAAATTGGGCCGGGGTCAGCACTTTGCCAACTTCGCCGGCGCGCAAACTGCCGTCCCCGTTCGTGTCCAGCTTCTTGAAAGCGTCATTCATGAAAGCCTGATATTCCGTCCGGTTCACCGAACCATTGTCGTTGGTATCGAGCTGATCCCGGTGGCCTTCATACATTGGTGTGGGCTGCTGCGCTGTCGCTACCGCGGTGCAAAGCAGGAGGGCCGAAACGGCCGTTGCAATTTTTGTTTTCATCTTGATGTCCCTTCTCGTTTTGCGGGCCTTAGCCACAAGCCAGGCGGTTGCCGATGTAGCCACCGCCGCCCAAACCGACTGCTGCACCGATGAGCCGGCCGGTACCGCCACCAATCGTGCTACCTATCAATCCACCGACGATCGCACCGCCTACGGTGCCGGCCATGCAGCCGAATTCCGCATTGTGGGCTCGAACGGACGGGTCCGACGACGACGACTGGCAGGCCGTCAAGGCGAAGCTGCCTACCAAAATGAGTGCCACTGCTGCTCGTTTCTTCATTGGTTTCTCCAGTTCTGTCGTTTCGTAAAATTGCGCGATATGCAAAATTGTCTTGGTTGGACCTCCCTGTGATAATTGTCGGCTTAAATCAGAGAATGACGGCATCAGTCCGGATCGGGCAGAGATCTGTCATTGCGACATCGCGCCAGGGGAAGGATGTCGCCGCGATCACTCTGGTAATCCTTTGCTGCCTGGCACTGGTCACGACGGTCATGCAAGCACATCCGTAACCGTAACCCGCACCAGGCACATTGGTCTCCACGAATTGCCGGTCGCCAAAAGCGGGGAGATTGTCGATACCTTTGGGATCCGGACGTTCTTGCGTCTGAATCCGCCACTCGCCGTCTCCGTCTGTCAGGATGAGGTTGCCGGGTGTCGGGCTGGAATACCAGCCGCACCGGCGCTCGGCGGAATAGACTGCTGCAGGTAGAATCATGGCCAGGCAGAAACAGATGCCGAATAGCGGGCACATGGAAATCTCCTCTCAACCAGGTCCCCGGAGCGGCAAGCCTATGGCTTCAGCTTTGTGTCCGGATGCTTCTCCTCGATCAGGTAGCAGTGGAGCGTAACGGGTGCTTTCATGACATCAGCAAGGGCACCGTCGATAAAATCGCAGGCGAGCAGATTGTCCGGATTAGTCTTGCGCGCCGACGCGACGTTGACGTTGACCTTGGCAGGGCCGGCGAGCCAATCGAGACGCTTCGTGTCAACCTTCGCGCCACTGACATGCGCGTGGCCACCGGTGCCCGGTATCTGCACAGTCTCGTCCTGCTGGTTAAGATCGATTTGGCCGATCTCGTTGGCACGCTTCGCGGCGCTCCGCTTAGGATCGCCGTAATAGTCGGCGAAGACAACGATCCCCTCCTTTTCGGCCGCGAGCCTCGCAGCCGCTTTCGGGGAGAGCGTAACGTTAACGTCGAAACCCATGCCATCCTGGGCCGTTGCCGGTATGGAGCCTGCCAATAGCATGATTGCTGCAATCGTTGTTGCGAGCGACGATCCATGGCGTTTCACAATCTGCCCTCCTTCAAACCCCTCACGCAAGTATCAATTCGCGGCCGGAACGGGGCAGCTCATATCGCCTTCCTGGCATTTCAGGTAACCCTCGAAGTTTTTGACCCGCAATTGCGTCAGGTCGTCCAGACATTGCGCGACGAGCATTGGCAGCATGCTTCCACCGGCAGCCAGTGAAGTCTGGAAATTGCACTCTGCGTCGCGAAATTTGGTCCAGTCCCGCTGTGCCTGAACGAGAAGCTTCCTGGTATTTGCGTCGTCTTTCAGACGGACTTCGATTTGCGTGTAAAGCTCATTGAGCTTTTTGTCGGATTTACCGAGTGAAGCACCGGCACACTGGTTCAGATCGTACTGAGTCTTGGCGTCGTCGTAGCATTTGTCTTGCGCAAAAGCGAAAGTCGGCATGGCCAGAACGATGGCGGCAGCCAGTGTCAGGGTTTTCATCGATTGTCCTCCGTTTAGAATCAAGAAACAGCCTCTGCATCCACCAGTGCCGTCAAATCCGGCATGTCTGTCCCGCCATCCGAAGGCTACTGCAAGCGGCCGCTCCCGCCTCTGCCAGCCGCAGTAAAATCCTTCATGACACTGCTCATGATACTGACCAAACTGTGCAACTTGCAAAAATGTTGCATGAAAGTGCAGCATCAGGCAAGTTTAGATTGATGCAGTCGGTTAAATTTTAAATTAGAATTTGCTAGCAAATTCGAAGTTTCCCCGATTTTGCGTAACGGCGAGAAGGATGACTGATTCCGATCGTTAAAGGCAGGAGACTGGCTTGGCTGTTTGCCACGACTATTCTCGGTTTGGTGACTTTTACTCTTCCGCTCTTGGTGCAATCTGATACATAAATTAATACTCAACTGATGGATTATTGCCGAGTGCGCCTGGCAATTGGATCATCGCGCGGCCCCCCTGCTACGGGGTTGCAGCGTTCTGCCTTTCGATGAAGCTGGCAAAGCCACGGCCTTCACCTGTCCCGATTTGGGCACCGCGGAGAACATCCATTCGAATGCGATGGCGAGCCCAAGTCCGGAAAGCACGGCATTCCATAAGGGAGGCCTGCCTGCCCTTTGCTGGAACACCTCTGTGGCTTCAGCGCTCTCGCTCCTCGCTCTAGCTCGGCTGCGAGCGAGCGCAACCATAATTATATGTCATGAAGGTAGATGGAACCTACCGAGACCCGTAAGCCTGATTCAGCGGTCCGTTAAGGGGCGTTATAGTCCTCGAATACCTCTTTTGAGCAGATAGACGCCCCTCAATGGCGCATTGTACTGTGCCCTGAAGGATACTTCGGAGGAGGTAGCCATGCCGCAACGGACTGTGTGGCATCGGACCCGAGATATGGGTCGTCTGTTCCACGAATTCGGCCCCGGGATGCAACCACTAAGGTTTCTGTGGAGCCTAGCCCACGGCAAGTCCCATGACGGAACAATGTTATTCAGAGTGCGTTCACTTGGCCATCAACCAATATCCGTCAGACCGGGCACCAGCGATCTGGTAGTGCTTTATGAGACTTTCGGTGCGTCATATGATGCACCCCCATCAATTCTTTCAAGGGAAAAAGCGACACGCATTTGGGACCTTGGCGCAAATATTGGTCTGACCGTCGCGCTGTACGCTGCTGCCTTTCCACTAGCGAGGATAAGTGCCGTGGAGCTGGATGCGGCTAATGCCGATCTCGCACGCACCAATACCATCACGTTTGGTTCGCGCTGCGAGATCATTACAGGAGCTGTATGGTTCGAGGATCGAGAAATCGAATATGTCATTGACGCGGGCATGGAACACGGCGCACATGTCACCGAAGCCGCTAATTCCCCGACACGGAATTCGCCCGCTTGGTCACTCAATACTCTTTTCAAGAATGACGACCTGATCGACTTTGTAAAGATGGATATCGAGGGAGCGGAAGCGTTGGTGCTTACGCGAAATACCGAATGGTCCACCAAGGTTGCCTGTCTCAAGGTTGAATGTCACTCGCCCTACACCGTTGCGCAAGCGGTAGCCGACCTGGAGCCACTGGGCTACGAAGTTGAACAAGAGTCGAGACATTGGGCCTCAGTCTTTGCGATCAAACCTTTTTTAGTCGGGCAATCGCGGACGTTGCCATCGCACTAGGCACAATCGTGAGGGCGATGAATTCTGGCTGATCCCGAGGCCGGGGCGTCGACCGCTCTTTCCGGGGAAGGCGACATGCTCCCCCGATTACGAGCCGCAACAGTGGGAACAAAGCGACGGTTTATTCGTTTCTGACTCGCCGACCTAGTCATTCCTTTTTTATAGTGCGGCACTGAATGCAATGATGCGCGTTTGTGCGTCGGCACCGCCCGCTTCGCATCCGTCAGGGTAAGAGGTCTCCCGTGTTGGATAACCCAGTGGGTGAGGAATTTGGCGGCGTCTCGACCCAGAAGCGCCAAAACGTAGTTCTCGTTACGGGGGCATCGGGGTTTATCGGGACTGAACTTGTCAAACAACTTGAGGCGGCAGGCAACCGGGTGATTTGCACGTCGCGAGAACCACCAGGTGGCGGTACGCCATACGTCCGTCTGCCTTCTATGGACGAGCCTGCAAGTACCTTCGAAAGTGTCTTGGAGAACGTCGATCATGTCGTGCATCTAGCCGCCATCCATCACGCCAAGCGAGCAGTATCAGCCGAAGAATATTATGCCGCTAATTGTCTCCTGACCGGTAAACTGGCCGCGGCTGCGCATAAAAAGATTACCGGAAAATTCGTCTTCACATCATCGATCCGGGCGCAGTGTGGCAGCGTATTCGACGGTGTCTTGCGGGAAAGCGACCCGCCGCAGCCAACAGATGACTACGGTCGGGCAAAACTCGCCGCAGAGGCCGAAATTGCAGCTGCTATGCCCCGCCGGAATTATACGATCCTCCGGCCGGTTCTGGTCTACGGCCCTAACGCTACCGGTAACCTTGCCAAGCTCATGCGGCTTGCTGCATTGCCCATCCCCCTGCCCCTGAAGTCGCTGCCTGGCAAAAGGTCGCTGCTTGACCTCGGCGCACTTTGCGCGGCGATCTTCCATAGTCTGCAAGAGCCGAAGACGGATGGCGAAACATTCATCGTTGCGGACAACTCACCTCTGACGATGGGGGAAATGGTGACCGCGATGCGCCGCGGGATGGGCCACAGTCCCCGATTGTTTTCCGTCCCGGAAGCGTTTTTGAATATCGCCGCGAAGATGACCGGTCAAACCGATCGCAAGCAAAGACTGTACAAGGATCTTGTTGCCAGCTCGGCCAAACTCCAGTCCACTGGCTGGGTGGCCGTGGATGATTCAATGCGGCGATTGGAGGAGGTGTCAACAACGATAACTTCAGCTCAGCGGGCGATGTCATCTCTTGCAGCAAGATATTCATTCTTGTTATTGCCACGCGATTTTCGCTGACACCATATCGAACTACCTGGTTTCATCCGGCAATTGAATTGGTGGACTCAACGTCAACGGCGGAACTGGCCCCGGCTCAGGATTGGGAATAGGCGGATCGTCCGGCAGTGGCGGGGTCGGTTCCGGCTCTGGAGCAGGTATTGGATCACCCATATCAATGTCTCCTTATAACGAGCTCCTAACTGCTTACCGTAAGGGAATGTTCCGCCCGCGAAACGCCCTAACAAGGCGTCGCGCTAAGGCCAAGGGTGTGAAAAGTCTAAACTCGGATTCAAACCGAGTCTAAACATTCGCAAACGTCACCAGATAAGTTATTGAAAAAATGGCGATCCCGACTGGATTCGAACCAGTGACCGTCGGCTTAGAAGGCCGGTGCTCTATCCAGCTGAGCTACGGGACCAATATGAGTTCCCGTGGAGAGCGATCTTCCCCGGGAAAAATCGAAAAACGCTGTTCTAATGTGTCCAGGGCTGCTTGCGGTCGAAGCGGAAGTTTTCCGAATAAGACACGACACGGCGGCGTGTTTCCTTGGGTTCCTGGACGACATAGTCAATGGCATTTTTCTGCGCGTAAGCGATCGCCTCTTCCTTCGTCTCGAAAGTCAGGCGGATCTGGCTCTTCATGTCGCGCGATGACGTATAACCCATCAGCGGTTCAATCTTGCGCGGCTGCTCCGGCTCGAACTCAAGCATCCAGGTATCGGTCTTGGCCTTGCCGGATTGCATTGCGGTTTTTGCCGGGCGGTAGATGCGTGCTGCCATTGAAGAGATTCCCTTGTCTGCAATCCCGATATATTACAGGCTTCAATTCAGTTCCAGCAGCATTTGCCTGGGAAATGGTCGGAGCGGCAGGATTCGAACCTGCGACCCTCTGGTCCCAAACCAGATGCGCTACCAGGCTGCGCTACGCTCCGTCCTTTGACGTTGCTGTCCCTAGAGTTTTCACCGTCGGAAAGCAATAGCCCAAAACACGAAAAAAGCAGAAAACCGAAGGAATGGTTTGCAAAGGCAATTTGTGGCACCAAAAGTCCCACGCAAATTACAAACCTGCTCGAAGATCCGCTTCCTCGCCCATCCGGTGGCAACTTGACAGAAAAGTGAAGCCAGGAACCATAAAAGTTGACCTTTTGGTTTGGTCATCGCAACCGAGAAGGTTAGATCGATGGTTAAACGCAATTCACTATCGAATCCCCGGAGTTTGCAAATGAGTGCTTCGAACGATTATACGCCGCCGAAGGTCTGGACCTGGACAAAAGAGAGCGGTGGTCACTTCGCGAATATCAACAGGCCGATCGCCGGGCCGACACATGAGAAAGAGCTGCCGATCGGCCGCCATCCGCTTCAGCTCTATTCTCAAGGTACGCCGAATGGTGTGAAGGTTACCATCATGCTCGAAGAGCTTCTGGCGCTTGGCCACGGTGGCGCGGAGTATGACGCCTGGTTGATCAATATCAATGACGGTGACCAGTTCGGTAGCGGCTTTGTCGCAATCAATCCAAACTCGAAAATACCCGCTTTGGTGGATCGTAGCGGCCCGAAACCCATCCGGGTTTTCGAGTCCGGTTCTATCCTTGTTTATCTCGCGGAGAAATTCGGTGCGTTCCTTCCCACCGAAACAGCGGCGCGGGCCGAATGCCTGTCATGGTTGTTCTGGCAGATGGGTAGTGCGCCCTATCTGGGAGGCGGGTTCGGCCATTTCTACGCCTACGCGCCGACCAAGATCGAATATGCAATCGACCGATTTGCGATGGAAACCAAACGTCAGCTCGATGTGCTCGACCGCCGCCTCGCTGAAAGCGAATATCTGGGAGGCAGCGAATACACCATCGCCGATATTGCGGTTTGGCCGTGGTATGGCGGATTGGTCAAGGGCCGGCAATATGACGCCGCGGAATTTCTGCAAGTGCAGGAATACAAGAACGTGTTGCGTTGGGCCAACCAGATTGAAGAACGCCCGGCAGTCCGGCGCGGCCGGATGGTCAATCGCACCTCCGGTGAACCCTCGACCCAGTTGCGCGAGCGTCACGATGCGAGCGACTTCGAAACGAAGACCCAGGACAAATTGGCCGCCAAAGGATGATCGCCTGCTAAAACCAGAGTTTGCGCGGCGTTGCAAACTGTATCTTGATGCCGGCAGCATTGACTTGCCTGCCGGCGATTCAGGCAGCTTCTTCGTCGAGAGTTCTCGTCGGACTGAAAACCTGAAACGTGTTCCGTCCTGCAGCTTTGGCAGCGTAAAGGGCAGTATCGGCATGCTTTACGACGTCGGAAGGCACGCAGTCATTGATGAGCGCGATACCCACTGAAGCCCCCAGCTTTGGCTGGCCGAAGAACTCCAAGGGTTTACTCAGAGAAACGACGATCTGCTGCGCAAGGTCTGTGATCGCATCCTCGCCAAATTGGGATCCGAGCAAAATGGCGAATTCGTCGCCGCCAATTCGAGCTACAATCTCGGTGTCGTGACATAAAGTAAGAAGCCGATTGGCAACCTCTTTCAGACACTCGTCGCCGACGGGGTGCCCCAGGCTGTCGTTGATACTTTTAAAACCGTCGAGATCGATCAGGAGCAATGCGCCGCGCGGGCTTTCACCGGCATCCAGTTTGCATAAATCTGCAAGTCTCATCTGGAACTGGCTGCGATTGGCCAGTCCAGTCAAAAGATCAAAGTCGGCCAGATAGCGGGTACGATCCAACAAAATCTTTTGCTCGGTGATGTCCTGTTTCATGCCAAAAATGCGGACAGGTACGTCATTTTCGGATTCGACAGTGGCAGTAATTCGTATCCAGCGGCGATTGCCCTGCACGGTTATGATTTCGGCGTCCATCTCGAAACCGCTGCGATCTTCAATTGCTCTTTTGCGGCGTCGCTGGAGTTCTTTCGCGGTGTTCTCCGCATAGCATTCCACGATCTGGTTTCGATTAAGATTCGACCCGCGCGGCAGGTCAAAGATGTCATAGACCACGTCGGTCCAATGCAATGTCTCGTCGGGAAGGCTGCACTCCCACACGCCAATACGAGCAGCCACCGACGCTCGCGCGAAGATTTTTCGACTGTGTTCCAGTGCAGTGGCCTGATCGCGGATCAGCAATTCCTTAGCCTGTAACTCCGCATTCAAGCGGGCAATGACGGCGGACTCGAGCAGAGGGACATCGGACATATAAAACTCTGTTGCTTAGAGCGGGACGGGGATAGGAACGCGAAAGTCATTAATACACTCTATGAAGCGGCTCCGTCTCGCGGAAAATCGATGCGGTGGCGGGAACCCCATTCCGCTTAACACCAGATCGCCAGTGGAGTCCTCTCAGACCGTCGGGCTTCGCCGCACCTGCCAGGCAAGTCGCGCAAGCGCGCCGCCGACGCTGATCAATTGAATTCCGAGCAGCAATCCGACGAGCCATAGCGCCGTGACCGGCAGGCTTGCCCAAAGCACCAGAGAGAGCAGGACACCGACGAGGCCGCTGGCCAGCACCCAGCCCCAATAGGGAAATGGACGGATTGTCAGTGCAAAGACGATCTTTGAGATGCCTTCGATCATGAAGAACACGATGAGAAGGAGCGTGACCGTCAGCAGGCCCTGCGCCGGGTCACGCAGGAAGAGGAAGCCGATAAGGAAGGCAAGGATAACGGAAATAAGTTGCAGCCAAAAGTGCGGCACATGTCTCGCTCCCACCAGGCTGATCCCCTGCGCAACGCCACTGATGATCAACAGCCAGCCCAACATGATGATGACCGCTACCGACGATAAAATGGGATAGATGATCGCCAGGACGCCTGCTACGACGAGAAGCGCGCCTTGGATGAGATACCACAACGAGTATCGCTTGACCGTTTCCCGCATGGCCGCGCGGAAAACCTCCGCGGCCGAATCCAACGACATCGTCATGACCTGCTCCACTTCTCCAGTGCCCCACCTACTGCCGAAACAGCCGTATCCCGGCGATCCTGAATTGCGTATTTACGATGAACAAGTACGTAACTGTAACACGCCTGACAGCTGATGATTATCAACGGTATTCGCCAGACGCTGCGGCTGGCACGATGAAGTACGACCTCTCCTCCATGAGAGGTAGCACCTCTCCCCGGACCTACGTCTTTTGACGATGTGACTACGCCGATTTCAGCAGCCAACAAGCACGAAGTCCGACGCCTTCTACGTTGCGGGGTAAGGTAAGATGAACCGTCAGCAATCTTGAATGAAATAAATCGAGAGGGATGGGAATATGTCAACAAATTCAGAGCGGCACCTACCACCCAGCCGGGCACGACGTCACTTCCTCGGCCTGACTTTCGCCATCGGCGCCAGAGTTGCAGCGGCAAGCGCAGCCGCGATGATTATTCCTTCGTTGCCCGCTCAAGCCAAGCGCAAAGAAAATTCTGGTCGTGGCCCCAAGGGCGGCGGTGGCGGTAATAATTGTTTCCTCCGAGGCACCTCGATTATGACCCCGGCAGGCGAGACGCGCATCGAGGAGCTCGCAATCGGTGACATCGTTGAAACCGTGCGCGGAGAAACCCTGGCAATCAAATGGATCGGTCGCCGCCTTTACAAGAAGAGCGGCTCATCCTGGCCTGAAAACGTGATGCCAATTCGTGTTTCACGCCAGGCTCTCGACGAGCGGACGCCCCGCAAAGATCTTTATCTTTCTCCCGACCATGCTCTATTCATCGATGGCGTCCTCATCCGTGTGAAGGAGCTTGTAAACGGGATTTCGATCGTTCCCGCCCTTCCCGCCGAGCAGGAAAACATCGAGTATTTCCAGATCGTGCTCGATACCCATGAAGTGATCCTGGCCGAGGGTACTCCAGCCGAGACATTCCTCCTCAGGGCAAACAATCATGAGAATTTCACGAACTTCGCTGAATATGATCGTCTTTATCCAGCAGACGGTCCGCGTCCTGCCATGACGCCTTTTGCGCCAGTCGTGGGCTATGAGGGCGGCCGACAGCACCTGAAGGCTCTTCTTCTCCTCGGGGCGTCTCCCTTTGTCCACTGGCGTGACCCTGTCCGTGACGTTTACGAAAGAATTGCGGTACGCGCCGGCCAACCAGTCAGTTGATCTGACAAGGAGGACGACAAAGCCTCCACACGAAACGGCAATCAAGCTTGCGCATATGTCCCATGCGCAAGCTTTTTTATGGCCCGCGCGATCAAAACGACTGACCAGTTCAGCAAGATGAAACGACGTGGACGTGTTCGGCGATCTCTCTTCAACCGCTTCTCACGGATCCCGGCGATCGGACTGACGCTTCATCTCTTCTGTTCGCAAAATTTTCGTTTGATGGTATTTGCAAACAAATTCTGCCTTATGGTTTCACCAGGTTGAATGCGATGACAGGATTGCCGTGAGCAGGTTGATATCGGAGCTGTATGAGGGAAACACCAACAGGGCCCACCGGTTCCGGTATGCGTTGCTGGCTTTCGATATCGCCACTGTCCTGTTCGTGATCGGTACATCCTTTCTTCCACGGACCCAGGTCGTCGAATGGGCAGATACGGGTATCGGTCTGATCATTCTGCTTGATCTGGTGGCCCGCTTTTCGACTGGCGAGATGTCGATGCGTTCAATCTTGCGGCCCTCTACGCTTGCGGATTTTGCCGCCGTTTTCTCTTTTCTTGCCCCTCTTTCCGGTGAGGGTTTCGGATTTCTACGCATTCTTCGCACCCTTCGGTTACTTCACACCTATCAGGTTCTCGCCCGACTGCGCGCTGACTTCCCGTTTGTGCGCCAACACGAGGATGCGCTGATCGCCGTCCTCAATCTCCTGGTGTTCCTGTTCATCATGACAGGCGTGGTTTACGAGACGCAGCACCGGACCAATGCCGAGATCGCCAACTATGCCGACGCGCTGTATTTTACCGTCACCGCCCTCACCACAACCGGTTTTGGCGACATCACGCTCGAGGGGACGAGCGGCCGTTTGATATCCGTGTCGATCATGATTTTTGGCGTTACGCTCTTCTTGCGCCTTGCTCAAGTGCTGTTTCGGCCAAATAAAGTTCGCTATCTATGTTCGACTTGTGGACTCAACCGGCATGATCCCGATGCAGTGCATTGCAAAGCCTGTGGAGCTATTGTCAATATCGAAAACGAGGGCGAAGGCTGAGAGCCCGTTTTGAAACTCTACTGCAGCGGTCATCTGACGCGATTTTCTGTGCTTCCGGTGCTCACGTACTTTAAGTACGCTGCGCTCCGGTTCTCGAAAACCGCGCCATATGTCTCGCCGCAGCGACTTTCCAAAAGGACTCTGAGGCCCGATTAGCGGAAGTTTGACCGATACGAAGGAGGATAAACCGTGTTCTACGCGATCTTGGCCTATCACGAGGAGGAAGTGGTCGAATCATGGACCAAAGAGGAAGATGCGGCGCTGATGGCCGAACTGCTCGAGGTCAATGAGCGCCTCGTCCGCGAAAAGCGTTTGGGCCCGGCCGCACGGCTTGGTCCGACGGGGCGCGCCGTGACCTTGCGGGGCAAGGATGCCGGCATGATCATCGATGGCCCTTTTGCCGAGACCAAAGAGCAGTTGCTCGGCTTCTACATCGTGGATTGCCCGACGCTTGAGGACGCCGTTGCGGCCGCACGCGACCTGCGCCGTGCCAATCCGACTGCCGTTTATGAAATCCGCCCAATCCTGCTCTATCGCCCGGGTGCACCGCTGCCGACCGAACACGAGAGTTCATAGAGCACTAGAGCAATTCCTTTTTCTCGAATCACGGAATTGCTCTAACTCTTTGTTTTTACGCATTTCCGAACGCAAAACCGGTTCCCACTTTTGCTGGAATTGCTCTAGAGCTCAAACGCCGCCTGCCCCTCATCGCTCGCGGTGACAATGCTGGCGGCAAGAGCGCGGGTGATTCTCGATTTCTTTTCGAGAGCAGCGAGGTCCAGCCGCTCGACAATGCGATTGGCGGTAGAGAGCGAGCGCTCGATATGGCTGACGAGGAAGTTGATGACGTTGGGATCAACGGCAATCTGCCGATCAGCGAAAAGCTTGTAGAGAACGCCCGAGAGCAGCGCGTCGTCCGGCGCGCCGATTTCCACGGTCGTCGCCGCTTTCAGGCGCGAAGCGAGATCCGGCAAGGTCACAGGCCAGTTGGCTGGCCATTTACGCGAGGTCATCAGCAGACTGGAGCCGCTCTGGCGCACGCTATTGATCAGGTGGAAAAGGCCGGATTCGTCGATCGGACCTGAGCCGATGTCGTCAATCAGGAACGGGCCCTTCTCGCCCGATGCGGTACCGATGCTCTGCGCATCGAGAACGATGGCATCGGATTCCGCTTTCCAGACCGCGGCAAGATGGGTTTTGCCCGAGCCTGTTGGACCGGCCAACACGACGATGGGCGATATCCAGGCCGGCCAGCGATCGACGATATCCACCGCAGCCATGTTGGATGCAGACACGATCAGATCGTCACGGGAATAGCCCGGTTCGTGGCCGAGATCGAGCGGCAGCTGGCGCGGTGTACTTACATCGGTCATGGAGCGATGAAATACAGCCAGCAACGCTGCACTGTCATCTGATTTCTTTGGTCTTCTCGTTTTTGCGATGTTCGCCTGTGTAGAGCGGGGATTGCTGATAGCGATGGATGACGAAGCGCACGAGAACGCCGACAGCGGCGGCTGTTGGCACGGCGATGAGCATGCCGGTGAAACCAAGCAGCGAGCCGAAGGCGAACAGCGCGAACATCAGCCAGACGGGATGGAGGCCCACGGACGAGCCGACGAGCTTCGGCTGAAGGATATTGCCCTCGATGAACTGTCCTATGCCGAACGCAAGAGCGACATAGAGAACATTAATGTAGTCGGGCCAGAACTGCACGAGCGCTACGCCAAGCGCCAAAAGCAGGCCGACCAGCGAGCCGACATAAGGAATGAAGCTGATCAGACCGGCAAACAGACCGATCAGCAGACCGAAATTCAGCCCGGTAAC
The DNA here is from genome assembly GCF_025452195.1 of Phyllobacterium zundukense. Classification (NCBI taxonomy): domain Bacteria; kingdom Pseudomonadati; phylum Pseudomonadota; class Alphaproteobacteria; order Hyphomicrobiales; family Phyllobacteriaceae; genus Phyllobacterium; species Phyllobacterium zundukense. The sequence continues at coordinate 3,488,321 of NZ_CP104973.1, forward strand.
CGTGAGGCCGACCGCATATATGATACCGAGCAGGAGACACACCGTGCCCTGCCCGCGAACGAAACCGGCGATGGCTTTATTCATGTCGCGCGCTATGACCCGAACGGTATGGACATGCTCGCGTGGAACAAGCTTGTCGATCTCGGTAACCATGCGGTCCCAGTCGAGCAGCATATAAAATGCCACAACAGGCGTGACGACGAATAGTGCCACGACATCGATCAAGGTTTTGCCCGAACTCCAGATCGACTGCAGCAGGGTGGTAAGGAAGCCTGCGCCCTGCTGGAGAAGCGAATCCAGACTGCTGCGGATAACCGAAGCATCGACACCTATGAAATCCTTCAACCATTGCGAGTCGCGATTGGCGATGAGTTCCTGTAGTCGCGATACATAACTCGGCAAGCGCACGATAAAATCGCTCATCTGCGAAGCGAGCACAGGCACGAGGATGATGAGCAACAGCGCAAAGGTGACGACAAACAGGACGAGGATGACAATAGTCGCCAGCAGACGGGACAGGCCGAGACGCTGGAGATGGTCGGCGACAGGATCAAGAAAATAAGCGAGCACAAGTCCCGCGACAAAAGGCAGGAGAATCGATGAGAAGATGTAGAGGAAAAACGCCAGGAAAAGCATCGCGCCTGTCCAGAATACGGCCTGGCGGCGTACGCTTGCGCCAAGCGTGTTGACCTGAACATCCACATGAATGTCCTTGTCCGGAATTTCGACCGGACCAGGATCTGTTTTAGTCTTGCTTATGCTCTTGCTCATATCCCGCCATGTGTTTCGTCCACGCCATGAGATAGGCAGCCGCGGAAGCTGCGGTCAAGAGGGCAACTATCCATACGAGTACCATGCGGACGCCGGCGAGTGAAAAATCAAATGCAATATCCGCCAGTGTGACCGTGACAAGGATAATCTGAAACGCCGTATTCGCCTTCGACACGAACAACGGATGCATCTCCAACGGTTTGCCGATGACCGCACCGAGGAGCACAGCACCGATAATGAAGATATCGCGTGAAACGACGATGACGACCAGCCAGACTGGCAATTCCTTCACAAAACCAAGCACCACGAACAGCGAAACCAGAAGCAGTTTGTCGGCGATGGGATCGAGATAGGCACCGAGCTCTGACCCTTGATTGTAGCGCCGGGCAATGAAACCATCAATGCCGTCGGAGATGCCGGCGATAACGAAGCCTATCAGTGCGGCTCCGACATATCCGGACAGCAAGGCCATCACGATGAACGGCACGAGAATGAAACGGAAGATCGTGATGTAGTTGGGAATTGTCACCAGGGCGGATTCCTCCAGGCATGCATACAATCCTAAATGGCGTGGGTAAATGCTTTCCTCAACCCCAAACGGCGGCCAAACTGTCCATAAACGGGGTTTTCTTGACGGGAGGGTTACTCAGACCTTGCAGCAACGCCAGAGTCGTGCCATTTCGCGGGCAATAATCCGGAGCAGATCATGAATACCAAGAACGAGCCCGCCAAAGGTGGCAAGAATGGTCTTACCTACGCGCAGGCAGGCGTGGATATCGATGCCGGCAATCTGCTTGTCGAAAAGATAAAGCCGATCGTGCGTTCGACGCGCCGACCCGGCGCCGATGGCGAAATCGGCGGTTTTGGCGGACTTTTCGACCTGAAGGCCGCAGGTTTTACCGATCCCGTGCTGGTTGCGGCCAATGACGGTGTCGGCACCAAGCTCAAGATCGCCATCGATGCGGGCGTACACGACACCGTCGGCATCGATCTCGTCGCCATGTGCGTCAATGATCTCGTCGTGCAGGGCGCGGAGCCTCTGTTCTTTCTCGATTATTTCGCCACGGGCAAGCTCGATCCAGATCAGGGCGCGGCTATCGTCAGCGGGATTGCCGAAGGCTGCCTGCAGGCCGGTTGTGCGCTGATCGGTGGCGAAACGGCGGAAATGCCGGGCATGTATCGTGATGGCGACTATGACCTTGCCGGCTTTGCTGTGGGCGCAGCCGAGCGCAATCAATTGTTGCCGTCCGGTGACATTGCCGAGGGCGATGTCATTCTCGGCCTCGCTTCTTCCGGTGTACACTCCAACGGATTTTCGCTGGTACGGCGCATCGTTGAGCTTTCCGGCCTCGGATGGGATGCCGACGCGCCGTTCAAGACCGGCACGACGCTTGGCGAGGCCCTGCTGACGCCAACGCGGATCTATGTAAAGCCGCTGCTCGCAGCAATTCGCGAGACCAATGCGATCAAGGCGCTCGCGCATATTACCGGCGGCGGGTTCCCGGATAATATTCCCCGCGTATTGCCGAAGACCCTGACCGCAAGCATCAACTTGTCGGCCATCAAGGTTCCGCCGGTGTTCTCGTGGCTGGCAAAGACTGGCGGCGTCGAGCGCGATGAAATGTTGCGGACGTTCAATTGCGGTATCGGCATGATTGCCGTTGTTGCGCCGGACAATGTCGATGCTGTGCTTGCGGCTCTGAACGCACAGGGTGAACAGCCTGTTCGGCTCGGCACGATGGTTGCACGCAGCGACGCCGGTGTGGTCTATCAGGGCACGCTGGCGCTGTGAGCACACCGAGGAAACGTGTCGCCATCCTGATATCCGGCCGCGGCTCCAATATGAGCGCGCTCATCGAAGCTGCAAAGAACGCAGACTATCCGGCGGAAATCGTTGCGGTTATTGCCAACAAGCCGGATGCCGGCGGGCTGGAAACAGCACGGACACAGGGCATTCCGGCATTTGCCATTCCCCATCGCAACTTTGCTTCGAAGCGCGAGCATGAAAAGGCCGTTTCCGAAACGCTGCAGGCTGTGAAGGCCGACATCGTCTGCCTTGCGGGTTACATGAGAATTATCTCGCCGGAATTCGTAAGTGAGTGGGAGGGAAAGATGCTCAATATCCATCCTTCCCTGCTGCCGCTGTTCAAAGGCCTCCACACGCATGAGCAGGTGCTCGAAGCCGGAATGCGTGTGCACGGCTGCACCGTGCATTTCGTCACTGCCGGCACGGACGAAGGGCCGATCATTGCGCAGACGGCAGTGCCGGTGGAGAGCGGGGATACGACCGACACGCTCGCTGAACGGGTGCTGTCAGTGGAGCACGAAACCTATGTACGGGCGCTCGCGCTGGTTGCAAGCGGCAAAGCCGTGATGAAGGACGGGCGGACGGTTTTTAAGTATTGATCCACACTAGGCGGCAAAGGGGACCTTATGCGGCATCTTTCTTGTTTTTCGACAGTCGCGAAAAAGACAGGCGCAGGCCCAAAGCTTCGGCTACTTTTGTGATTGTTGCGAACTCTGGATTGCCCTCGCCACTCAAGGCTTTGTAAAGTGTCTGGCGGGTGAGGCCGGTCTTACGCGCAAGTTCGGTGAAACCCCTTGCGCGCGCGATTGTACCCAAAGCGCGGGCTATTTCCGAAGGCGTACCATCTTCACAAACCGCCAGCAAATATTCTTCAATCATCTCTTCGGAGTCGAGGTGGTGAGCGGTATCGTAAGTGCTCAAATTTATCATGCCGTCATTTCCTCAAAAGATTGGCCATTGACTTTGCCTTTTTGATATCGCGCTCCTGAGTGCTCTTTTCCCCTCCGCACAACAAGATAATCAAGATGCCATTTTGCTCAATAAAATAAATGCGGTAACCAGGGCCATAATCAATTCGAAGCTCGCTGATGCCCTCACCGACGGGTTTGACATCACCAAAATTACCCTCGATCAAACGATCAAGCCTTTTAAAATTCTCGCCCTGGCTCGCTGGTCCCGCAAACCATCAATCCAGTATAAAAAAGTGTCGGTCTTCTCAATTATATAACTCAAAAATGTAAACCATAGTTGTCAAAATGTCTAGATATCAAAAAATTTCAAAGCCTTAAAAAACGTTCACAGTGTGACAAGTCTATTCTACCGCCAACCGCACCCAAACCTTGTTATCGTGGAACGCGGCGCCGCCATTGGGTGCTGGAGCATCAGCACCGGTCAGGACATTGATCCCCTCGCCCCGCTCGAAAGCCGAATTGGCAAAGATGCCTTCGGAAATTACCACCCCGCGCTTCGTTACGGCCTGAACGCGCGCATGCACGACGACTTCGCCGCGATCATTGCCTATCTCCACACGCGCGCCGTCCTCGATACCGAGTTCGGCCGCATCTTCCGGATGAATGAGCAGCTCCGGCCGCCTTTCCTTGACCACCGAAGTCGGGGTTTCAGAGAAAGTCGAGTTCAGGAAGTTATGCGCGGGCGACGTCGCCAGGCGGAAGGGGTGCTTTTCATCGGCGACTTCGATTGCCTGCCAATAGTCCGGCCATTGCGGCAATGTTTCGAACGGACCTTGCAGGCCCATCGATTGCGGCGGCCGGTTGGGTGACGGGCCGTTGGTCCAGTCCGGCTTGAAACGGAACTTGCCATCCGGCCAGCTGAAACCTTTTTCATAATGCGCCGTTTCGAAATCCGGCTGGATGTCGAGCCAGCGGGTTTCTTTGAGCACGTCGAAGCCGGGCAGATTGCTAGCTGCCATCATGTTGTCGATGAGTGTCTTCGCGTCGAGTTCGAAGCCGGGGAAATCACCCACACCGAGGCGTTTCGCCAGTTCGTTGATGACAAAGAGGTTGGGCCGTGTTTTGCCGGGACCATCGATCAGCTTCGGACCGAGCACGATGTGCTGCTGGCCGCCACCGCGATAGATGTCGTCATGCTCCATGAACATGGTGGCCGGTAGAACGACATCGGCGAGTTTGGCAGTGTCAGTCATGAACTGCTCATGCACGGCTATGAACAGATCATCGCGCATCATACCCTGTTTCACCAGCCGCTGTTCCGGCGCGACATTGGCTGGATTGGTGTTCTGCACCAGCATCGCCATGACTGGCGGGCCGCCATAAAGCGCGGCCGGGTCGCCGGTGAGCGCCGGACCAATCTTGCATTGGTCGATGTGCCGGATGGATGGGTCGACAAATGCACGGCCCTCTATTTCCCGCTTGTCCATGCGGAAAATGCCTGAATTTGAATGGAAGCCGCCGCCGCCTTCATATTTCCAGGCGCCGGTAACAGCCGGAATCGACAGCGCCGCGTGCATGTTGACCGCACCGTTGCGCTGGCGGGCAAAACCGTAGCCGAGACGGAAGAATGTCCGCTTGGTTGTGCCGACGAGCCGGGCAAACTCTTCGATCTCGGCAATGGTCAGGCCGGTGATCGCAGCGGCCCATTCCGGGGTACGATCCTTCAAATGTTGTTCGAGACCCTTCGGATCGTCGGTATAGGCGTTGAGATAGTCCCAATCGGCAAGCCCATCGCGAAACAGCACATGCATGACCGCACAGGCGAAGGCGCCATCGGTTCCAGGCTTGAGGACAAGCCCCAGGTCCGCCTGCCGGACAGTGGCGGTCTCATAGATGTCGATGGCGACGATCTTGGCGCCGCGATCCTTGCGGGCGCGGACAGCATGGGTCATGACATTGACCTGCGTCGCCGCAGCATTGGTGCCCCAGATCACGACACAGTCGGACTTGGCCATTTCGCGCGGGTCGACACCACCGAGCTTGCCGGTGCCGGCGAAAAAGCCGGTCCAGGCCAAGTTGGTGCAAATGCTATCGAACTGGTTGGAATATTTCTTGGCGTGGCGCAGCCGGTGAATCGAATCGCGCTGCACAAGACCCATGGTGCCGGCATAGTAATAAGGCCAGACGCTCTCGGAGCCATAATCGGCTTCCGCCTTCAGAAACCGTTCAGCGATCAGATCAAGCGCCGCCTCCCAGCTCGCTTCTTTCCACACGCCCTCGCCCTTGGCACCACCACGGATGACGGGCTTCAGCAACCGTTCAGGATGATGGATGCGCTCGGCATAACGGGCAACCTTGGCGCAGATGACGCCAGCCGTGTAGCTGTTCTCCTTGGCACCGCGCACGCGGCCGATATGGCCAGTATCGAGCACCTCGATATCAAGGGCGCAAGTCGAAGGGCAATCATGGGGACAGGCGGAATGGCCCGTGCGAAGCAGGACAGGTTTGTTCATCGGCTATCCATAGCGCAAAATCCAGCAGTCACAAATGGTGCTTTTTGTCTTGGTGACAAGCTTGACGCGTGCGTCCTTGCCTGATAGTTAAGTAATTACTTTAGTATTATAACCGGAGGAATGAGATGTCGCTGAAGCTGTTTTATCACCCGCTGTCGTCCTATTGCATGAAGGTTCTGACGGCGCTGTACGAGAAGGACCTGGCCTTCGAGGCGCAACTGGTCAACTTCGGCGATCCGGAAGAGAACGCACGCTTCACCGAAATGTGGCCAATCAGGAAGTTTCCGGTGCTGCAAGATGGTGCGCGCGACAGGCTCATTCCCGAGTCTACACCGATCATCGAGTATCTGGAAATGCACTATCCCGGCAAGGCACAGCTTTTGCCCACCGACCCCGAGATGGCGCACGAAGCACGGTGGTTTGATCGTTTCTTCGATCTGCACGTGCATACGCATATGCAGAAGATCGTCGGCGACAAGCTCCGGCCGGAAGACAAGAAAGATGCTTTCGGGGTGGAGGAAGCCATCACAAAGCTGCGGACGGCCTATAGCGTGCTCGAAAGCAGGTTGAAGCACCGTACCTGGGCCGCTGGCGAGCAATATACCTTGGCCGATTGCTCCGCCTCACCGGCACTTTTCTACGCCAATCTGAATATGCCGCTCGGTTCCGAACATCCGAACGTATCTCACTATCTGCACAGGCTGATGAACCGGCCGTCTTTTGCGAGAGTGGTGGAGGAAGCAAAGCCTTATTTCCATATGCTGCCGCAGTAGTTCAAGTCAGCAGGTGCTGCACTCGTTCAATCGCCCAATGATAGAAACTTCCGGGTTCGGCAGGCAGATCTGTCGGCTTCTTCTTGTGAATATGGAACCCGATGAAATCTTTGTGGCGTGTCGGTTCCAGGCCATATCTCGGGTCGAATATGCGAAGCGCATCCCGGCCCGTCCAATAGTAGAAGCTCTGCTTTGGTGCAGCATCAGTGAAAAAACCGTGCCGGCGTGCCAGTCGCGAGATGCCGTCATTGCCAAAGACGGTGTGGCCGATCATCGCTGTCGTGACTTCCTTGCCATTCCAGCGAGCCAAGGCCGGCTTGACTACCCGGCGGTGAAAGCCAAGCCAATCGGGGAGAACTTCGATTCCTTGAATATAGGCGACAAAATCGGCGATGATAGGATTGTCCGTTGGTAGATACAGCGCGGAAACGCCAAGCCTCGTCAGGGTATCATGTGCGAGATAGGGCTGGTCCGGCGCTGGAAGAAACGGCTTCAGCAGGTAAACATCCGTATCGAGCCAGGCTCCCTGGTCATACTTCATCAACATGACCCGGAACAGATCGCTGAACTGCAGAATCGAAACACCGGGTGTCGTAGCCGGAAAATTACGGTTGATTCGCGCGAAGGTGTCACGAGGAAGGATTTGCTCGGCATCGTGAACTTCGATGCCAACCGGAATGTTCTCAATCTCGCCGTATGAAAAAAGTTTTACGCGATGCCCTGCCAAGAGCATTGATGCGAGACAGACTTGGTCCACGAAACGCAGGGACGGGCCGTACCAGAAGGTGCAAATATCCAAGATTCATCCAAGTCTGAATAGGTCCGAGCAAAACCGCGTAACCGCAGATAGGGCACACATCCAATGTTTGCCAGTAGATTACAAAAATTTAAGCCAGACGCATGACGGCAGCACCCATCGCGATCAGCGCGACCGCGGCAAGCCGCTTCGGCCCGACGCTTTCCTTGAGAATGAAAGCCGAAATAGCCACCGCAAACAGGATCGATGTTTCCCGCAAGGCAGCAACAGCGGCAACCGGCGCCATCGTCATGGCCCAGAGCGCAAGGCCGTAGGAGCCAAGCGTGCCTACCCCGCCGATCGTTGCGAGCCGCGTCCGCTTGAGGAAATGCGGCCACAATTCACCCGGGCGCATGACCATCGTCCAGATGAACAACGGCACTGCATTCAGGACAAACACCCACATCGTGTAGGAAGCCGGCGCGCCCGAATGACGAACGCCGACGCCGTCGATCAGCGTATAGGACGCAATCACCACCGCGTTGATGAGCGCAAGGATCGTGGTGGCGCGATTTGAGCCAGCCCGCCGCCGCGACTCCAGCGCCAGCGCAAGGACGCCGCCGCAGATCAGCGCGATTCCGGCCCATTTCTCCAAGGAAAGTACCTCGCCGATCAGCGGGCCGCTGGCGATGGCGACGATCAACGGCGCGGTGCCGCGCATGATCGGATAGGCCTGGCTCATGTCACCACTGCGATACGCCGCCGCTACCAATACAAGATAGATGACCTGAGCGACACCGGATGCGGCCAGAAAAGGCCAGCTTTCGCGTGCTGGCGGTGTTAAAAATGGCAGGCAGATGGCCGCGATGATGCCGGCAGAGGTGACAACGACAACAGTGTTCAGGAACTTGTTGCCTTCGGATTTGACAACGGCATTCCAGCTTGCATGCATGAGTGCTGCAAACAGCACGATGAGGACGACAGTTCCGGACATTATTGCTCACCCGCAGCGCGCCAGCAATACGTGCGTGCCTGATGCGCTGTATGACAGATTTGCGACAGATAACAAATTCGATAAGCTGGAGTTCAACATCAAAGAAAATGATGAAGTACCAAGCCCGCTTGCGACCAGGCTCGCGGCATGAGAGAAGCCCAGCATGAACTACCGACACGCCTATCATGCCGGCAATTTCGCCGATGTGGTCAAACACCTCATCCTGACGCGAATTGTGCTCTATCTCCAACGCAAGGAACAAGCCTTTCGCGTTATCGATACCCATGCGGGCATAGGCCGGTACGATCTCGGCGGCGTCGAAGCTGGCAAGACCGGCGAGTGGCAGAACGGCGTTGGACGGCTGCTCGATGCCAAGATCGATGCCAAGGTTGCGGAATTGATCCAGCCCTATCTCGATATCGTACGCGCCGAAAATGCGGGTGGCGAGATGCGGCACTATCCGGGATCGCCGCTGATCGTGCGGCATCTCTTGCGCCGGCAGGACCGGCTTTCCGCGCTGGAATTGCATCCGGAAGATGCAGAGCTGTTGGCCGAGATATTCGAGGGCGACATTCAGGTCCGCGTGACCAAGCTGGACGGCTGGCTGGCCCTCGGCGCGCACGTACCGCCGAAGGAAAAACGCGGGCTGGTCCTGGTCGATCCGCCGTTCGAGGTGGCGGGTGAATTCGACCGTCTCGTCGATGGGCTGGTGCGGGCACACAAGCGCTTTTCCGGCGGAACCTTCGCCTTGTGGTATCCAGTCAAGGACCGGCAGGAAGTGCGGCGGTTTGTGGCCGCGCTGCACGATACCGGCATCCCCAAGATATTGCGGACCGAACTCATGATTCGCGCTCCTTCGCCGGAACCGCGTCTGGATGGCACCGGCATGATCATCGTCAACCCACCCTATACGCTCGATGACGAACTGCGCATCCTGCTGCCAGCGTTGTCGAAAATCCTCAGTGAAGAACAGAATGCGGGTTTCACGCTCGAATGGATACGCGGCGAGCAAGTTGACGCTTGACCGAAGGCAACGGCTGGTTGAGATTGCGACCAACGAGATTTCACGGAGAGTGATCCTATGACGCGCGTATCATCGTTTCTTGCTGCAAGCTTCGCCGTTGGCGTAGCGCTGGCATCGGCTGCCGCTCCGGCGCGGGCCGCAGATTACGTGGAAAGCGGGCCCGGTTACGACGATACATGCGGGCAGGCACGCGTCCTCAATCGCATCATCAACAGGTTTTCCTATCAGGTTCGCCACGTACCCAATCTACCGCAGGTTGCCATCCAGGACTTCAGCGATGTGCGCTTGACGCACTTTGAGCCTAGCCGCGATCCGGAAATGGATGCCGTGGCGCGCCATTATTGCCGCGCGACAGCACATCTTTCGGATGGAGTTCAACGTCCGGTTTGGTATCTGGTCGAAGAAGGCCAAGGTTTCGTCGGTATCGGCAATAACGTTGAATTCTGCGTTTCCGGATTTGATCGCTGGCACGTGTACAACGGCAACTGCCGCACGCTTTACTAGTCAAGCCAAGGCATGCCGATCGCCAAGCTGGCTCGCTATGTGCTGTTTGCGGCTCTGATCGGCATTTCAATACTTTCCTATCTGCGCGAAGAGAACGCGCCGGTAACGAACGGTCCGATCGAACCTTCTTCTGATACGCCGATGGAACGGCAGGCCGGGCAGCCCCCGTCACTGCCCTCCGGCACAGGTTTCGACTTCTATGTGCTCGCGCTTTCCTGGTCACCCAGCTATTGCGCGGCAGAAGGACCGAACGCCAATCGGCAACAATGTTCGTCAGGGCGGCCGTACGGGTTCGTCGTGCATGGGCTCTGGCCGCAATATGAACGGGGCTATCCGCAGGATTGCGATACGTCGCAGCCGCGCAACGTTCCCTACGCCCAAGCCAGACAATTATCCGATATCATGCCATCACCCGGTCTCGTTACCCATGAGTGGCGTAAACATGGCTCCTGCACCGGCTTGACGCAGCAGGACTATTTCTCCGTTATGCGCCAAGCTGTAAAGCGTGTTGCGATTCCAGCCCCTTACCGCCAGCCTACATCGCGCGCGCCGATCAATCCGCAGGTACTAGAACAGGCCTTTGTTTCCGCCAATCCCGGACTTGCCAAAGAAGGCATCGCCGTTACCTGCGACAGCGACTATCTGCGGGAGGTGCGCGTTTGCCTGACAAAGGATCTGAACTTCCGCACCTGCCCCGAAGTCGAGCGCTCCTCTTGCAGGCGGCGCTCCGTGGATATGCCTGCAGCGCAGTAGTAAGGCGAAAATGCCGCTCTTTGCGAAAACCAATGGCGGGTTTACGGTTCCGGCACCGAATCGTGATCAATGGGAGTCCACAGTGCCGAAAATTCTCTATTCCCCCGCCTCACCCTACAGTACCAAAGTCCGCATGGCGGCGCTTTATGCGGGGGTCCCTGTCGAGAATGTGCTGGTGGACAGCAACGCCGAACCGATGGAACTGATCAGCGCCAATCCGCTCGGCAAGATTCCAACGCTTATTCTGGATGACGGCAAGGCAATCTTCGACAGCCGCGTCATCACGCAATATCTAAACCGTATGTCGGGCAACAAGATTTTCCCGCGCAATGCAGAAAAGCGGCTTGAGGCCGAACAACTGGAATCGGTTGCCGACGGACTTTGCGATGTGCTGCTCGCACACGTTTATGAGCGCCGCTTCCATCCGGAGGAAAAGATCCACCAGCCTTGGCTCGACCGCCAATGGGGCAAGGCTATCCGCGTGCTTGACCACCTCAACGCCGCACCGCCGCGTCTCGGCAAGAAAATTCATGGCGGACATATCGCACTTGCGGCCGCCCTCGCCTATGCGAGCCTGCGTTTTGAAGGCAAATGGGAAAAAGGCCGCTCGAAGCTCAAGCGCTGGCAGAAGCGTTTCGAGGAATTGCATCCTGACTTGGCGGCGCTGCTGCCAAAATAAGCGCAAAAAAAGAGCCGGGCAGTTTCCTGCCCGGCTCTTTTCAAATAAATCGTCGTTTAGAACTTGTAACCAACACCGACACGAATCTCGTTCGTTGTCAGCTTGCTGGAAACGTCATCCAGACCGCCGAGGTCGAAGTCCTTCTTGCCGTAATCGCTATAGCGATATTCGACGCGGCCTACGATATTCTGCGTGAACTTGGCTTCGGCACCGGCACCAACTGTCCAGCCGACGCGGGTGTTTGAGTCACTACCCGTATCGGAAGACAGTTTGCTGTTCGCCACGGCGAGACCGCCTGTGCCGTACAACAGAATCGGATCAAGCGCGATACCGGCGCGAGCACGAACCGAGCCTTCTACGCCCTGCTTCGCTTTGATGCCGCCACTGGTCTCGTCTCCACCGGAGTAGCCGAGGTCTGCTTCACCACCATAGACGAACTGGCCGTTCTGGAAATTGTAACCACCGTAAGCGCCGCCCTGGAAGCCATCGGCGTTGATGTTGCCAGAATCGTCGGTCTTGTGCTTGTTCCAACCGTAACCGCCATAAGCGCCGAGGTAAGCGCCGGACCAATCAGCAGCAGCTGGTGCTTCGATGGGAGCCGGTGCAGGTGGCTGTTCCTGGATGGCGTCGGCGGCGATTACCGGAGCGGAGAGCGTGAACACTGCCACGGTAGCGAGGATCGTTGTTTTAAGAGTGCGCATAGGCAATCTCCTTTTTTAAACTCTTTTACACGGAGCGGGCACTGGTTGGGGGGAAGAACCAAGAATTGCATCCGCTTGACGGGGCAGACATTCGCTTTGCATTGTGGCGGCACTTGCGCGGCACTGTGAAAAGAAACTGTCGAGAAAATGGCGGAAATGCGATGTGTTTTTTATGCAACATCGCGAATTCTTCAATGATTTCAATGCTAATATAGTAAGCCAATAAAATAGAAGCTAATCGATACTAGACGAGAATTTGGCCGGCAGTCTCTCGATATTGCAGCGCAATATAGTAAACTTAATCAGCGCTTAAAATTTGCGTTCGTCTTAAAGTCCAGGAGGATGTTGTGACGCTATTCGAACTGCGTCCGCCTTGGCGCAGATGAACTTCGATGATCAATCGCATCTGTTCACTACTGACACTGTTGCGGCCTTTCACTCTCGCGCTTTCATGCCGTGATCCCTATATTCGTGACTGAATCGCGGCATGAAGGAGCCATCACTTGAAGACTGATCAGCCCGTTGTTCTTGTAACCGGTGGCGCAAAGCGGATCGGCAAGGCGATTGTCCAGGATCTGGCCGCACATGGCTTTGCCGTGGCGATCCATTGCAATCATTCGCGCGACGAGGGCGAAGAGCTTTTGACGGACATCTATGCGGCAGGTGGCACGGCTTGCGTGGTGCGGGCCGATCTCGCCGACAGCAATGCAGTGCGCCGCCTTGTTCGCGACGCACAGGATCAACTCGGGCCTGTGCAACTGCTGGTCAATAATGCGTCGATTTTTCAGGAAGACGGCGTAGGTGACTTTGCCGATGACAGCATCTGGGACCGGCACTTCGCCGTCCACGTCAAGGCACCCGTGCTGCTTGCGGATGCGATGGCAACGGCGCTGCCGGCAGGTAAGGATGGTCTGGTCGTCAATATGATCGACCAGCGTGTCTGGAAGCTCACGCCGAAATTCATATCCTACACCCTGTCCAAATCAGCGTTGTGGACTGCCACGCAGACGCTTGCCCAAGCTCTCGCACCACGGGTCCGTGTCAATGGCATCGCACCTGGCCCAACCATGCCGAGTGACAGGCAGAGCCAGGCTGATTTCGATCGGCAGGTGAATATGCTCGTTTTGAAGCATGGGCCCGATCTGTCAGAATTCGGCCGTACAATCCGCTATTTGTGGGAAGCACGCTCCATTACAGGGCAAATGATTGCTCTCGACGGAGGGCAGCATCTGGCATGGCAGACGCCGGATGTTTCAGGAATTGATGAATGAACGACCCGGCAAATCAATCCAGTCCAAAACAGTTTCTTTCCAACGATGTGAAAGAAAACGATATCGATTTGCCCGTCGATGAGGATCTGGAAGAACCAATCGAGGAAAGCAACGAACCTGTTCGCGACGTAGCGGCTCTGATCAGTGCAATCGAGTGGGATTCGACGATCGTCAGCGATGGAACCAGCGGCGCCGATGTAATCGCTGCGCTGGTAAAGCGCTTGCCAAACAAGCCGGGCGTCTATCGCATGTTCAACGAGGCTGGCGACGTGCTCTATGTCGGCAAAGCGCACAGCCTGAAGAAGCGTGTTTCCAATTATGCCCGCGGTCAGGGCCACAACAACCGCATCGCGCGGATGATCCGCGAAACCATGAAAATGGAATTCGTCGTCACCCGCACGGAGACGGAAGCACTGCTTCTGGAAGCCAATCTGATCAAACGGTTGCGGCCGCGCTTTAATGTGCTGATGCGGGACGACAAGTCGTTTCCGTATATCCTTCTCACAGCACCCAAGCAGACTGACCGGCGGCTTGCGCCTGGAATTTTCAAACATCGCGGTGCACGCTCGAGCAAAGGTGATTATTTCGGACCCTTCGCATCGGCGGGGGCAGTCGGGCGCACCATCAATGCTCTGCAGCGTGCATTCCTTCTGCGCACCTGCACGGATTCGTTCTACGAAAACCGCACACGCCCTTGCCTGCTCTACCAGATCAAGCGCTGTTCCGGTCCTTGCACCGGAGAGATCAGCGAAGCGGACTATGACGAACTCGTCAGCGAAACCAAGGCGTTTCTTTCGGGCAAAAGCCAGGCGGTGAAGACGCATTTGTCAGATGCGATGCGCGAGGCTTCGGCAGATCTCGATTTCGAGCGGGCAGCTGTATATCGCGATCGCCTGTCGGCGCTGTCGCACGTTCAGGCACATTCGGGCATCAATCCGCAATCGGTGGAGGAAGCCGACGTTTTCGCGATCTATCAAAATGGCGGCGTGACCTGCATCCAGGTGTTTTTCTTTCGAACCGGCCAGAACTGGGGCAACCGCGCCTATTATCCCAAGGCGGATTCGTCGCTCTCGGGCGCCGAAGTTCTCGGCGCATTCCTGTCGCAGTTCTATGATGACAAGCCTTGCCCCGCGTTGATCATGCTTTCGGAAACCGTCGAAGATCAGGAATTGCTTGGCGTTGCACTGACGGCGAAATCGGATCGCAAGGTCACAATCACAGTTCCGCAACGCGGCGAGAAACGCGATCTGGTCGAGCACGCCCTCAGCAATGCGCGCGAAGCCCTTGGTCGCCAGTTGGCGGAGACGTCATCGCAATCGCGCCTGCTCAAGGGCGTGGCCGAGACCTTCGGGCTGGAGAAAACACCGCGCCGCATCGAGGTTTACGACAACTCTCATATCATGGGAACCAACGCCATCGGCGCGATGATCGTCGCCGGCCCGGAGGGTTTCGTCAAAAACCAGTATCGCAAGTTCAATATCCGCTCGACCGAGATCACGCCTGGCGACGATTTCGGCATGATGCGCGAGGTGATCGAGCGGCGTTTCAGCCGACTGGTCAAAGAGCACGGTACGCCGGAAACGAAGGATGCGCCGGCGGAGGATGTGGAGATCGATGAATTCGACGATGATTCCGATGCTTTCCCGGCCTGGCCTGACATAATCCTCATCGACGGCGGACAAGGTCAGATGAGCGCGGTGCGCGGTATCCTGCAGGAGATGGGCATTGCCGACAAGGTCACCGCCATCGGTGTCGCCAAGGGCGTCGATCGCGATGCGGGGCGCGAACGGTTTTTCATGGAGGGTAAGCCCTCCTTTACGCTTCCCCCGCGCGATCCGGTGCTGTATTTCCTGCAGCGTCTGCGCGACGAGGCACACCGCTTTGCTATCGGCACGCACCGGGCCAAGCGTAAGAAAGAGATGGTAAAGAATCCGCTGGATGAAATCGCGGGAATCGGTCCTTCACGCAAACGCGCTCTGTTGCATCAATTCGGCACGGCAAAGTCGGTTTCGCGGGCGGCTGTCGAAGATTTGATGAAGGTCGACGGTATATCTGAAGCCATGGCCATTACAATTCGCGATCATTTCCGTACATAAGGTCTTAACTCTTGAAATCGGGACATAAATGCGCCCGACTCTCCATTGATGAGCTTGACGTTTGGCGGTCGAACCCTTTTGATCGGCGCTGATTTGGATTGGTTGGAAATATGCCCAAAAACAACGCCTACTCTCTGCCGAATATTCTTACCTATGCCCGAATAATTGCCGTCCCCCTTGTCGTGGTATGCTTTTTTCTGGAAGGACGCCTGCAATCCAGCGATGCGGCGCGCTGGGGCGCTCTGGCGATCTTCGCTATTGCCAGCATAACCGATTTCCTCGACGGCTATCTAGCGCGCATCTGGAAGCAGACCTCGACCATCGGCCGCATGCTCGATCCGATTGCAGACAAGCTGCTGGTTTCGGCCTGTCTGCTGCTGTTGGCGGCGGATGGAACAATCGCCGGCTGGTCGCTCTGGGCTGCCATCATCATCCTTTGTCGCGAAATTCTTGTGTCAGGCCTGCGTGAATATCTGGCGGAACTCAAGGTCAGCGTGCCGGTAAGCCAGCTTGCCAAATGGAAGACCACTATTCAGATGGTTGCCATCGCATTTCTGCTAGCGGGACCTGCCGGCGACGAACTTGTGCCGGTGATCACCATATCGGGTATTATTCTATTGTGGATTGCCGCACTGATAACGCTGTACACTGGCTGGGATTATTTCCGGGCCGGGCTGAAACACGTGGTGGACTGACCAATGACCAAACTCGTCTATTTCGCATGGGTGCGTGAACGGATCGGCAAGGGCGAGGAATATCTCGATCTTGAGCCCTCGATCATCACGGTCAACGACCTCTTGACCCATCTAAAGTCCCGCGGTGAGGAATATGAATCAGCGCTTGAATACCAGGATGTGATCCGCGTCGCGATCAATCAGGAACATGTCGAGCACGATGCGCCGATCAAGGGCGCACACGAGATTGCGCTTTTCCCGCCAATGACCGGGGGATGAAGCATGAGCACGGTCGAACCACTCATCCGCATCCAGGCTGAGGATTTCGATACAGCCGCCGAAATTGACCGGATGACCAGGGACCGCCGCGGCATCGGCGCGGTGGTGACATTCAGCGGGCTTTGCCGGGATGAGGCCGGGACGCTGGCAGCACTTGAAATCGAACACTATCCCGGCATGGCGGAGGTCGAAATTGGCCGTATCGCCGAAGAAACTCTGGACCGCTGGAGTTTAACGGGCCTGACCGTCGTCCACCGCTACGGTTTTATCAAACCTGGTGAGAACATCGTCCTTGTCGTCGCTGCCTCCGCTCACCGGCAGGCAGCTTTCGAGGCCGCATCGTTCCTGATGGACTATCTGAAGAATGCCGCGCCTTTCTGGAAGAAGCAGCACCTCGTCAGTGGTGAGGTCAGCGACTGGGTCGAGGCGAAGGCAACCGACGAGGAAGCACTCAAGCGCTGGGGAAAAACCAAATGAACCGTGTCGCAGTTGGTTCACTCATCATCGGCTTTCTGGCCGTCCTGGTACTGCTGGTTTTGTCATTGTCCGCTCGCAGTGACGAACCCGGAGGTGAGATCAGGGATGTTACCTGGCTTGCCGAAGACATCGACGGGCGCGGTGTCATTGATAATGCGCAAACGGCTCTGACGATCAATGCCGACGGATCTGCGAACGGATCGGGCGGCTGCAATCGCTTCATGACCAGCGCCACGATCGATGGATCCAATCTGTCTTTCAAACCGGCGGCTGCAACACGCATGATGTGTCCGCCCGCCCTGATGGATCAAGAACAAAAGTTCTTCTCCGCACTTGAACGGACGCGGTCCTACGCAATCGATGCCGACACCGGCAAACTGCTGCTGCACGACGACGCCGGAAAAACCATCGTCCAGTTGGCAAAGCAGAATTGATTGATCCAAAACAAAAAAAGCCGGGCATTTCACCCGGCTTTTTTTATTCGCGCAGCCGAGTATCAGCCGACGATTTCAGTACCGGAAAACCAGTAGGCAATTTCTTCTGCGGCAGTCTCGGGGGCATCGGAACCATGAACCGAGTTCTCGCCGATCGAGAGGGCAAAAATCTTGCGGATCGTGCCTTCGTCGGCATTGGCCGGGTTGGTCGCGCCCATGATTTCACGGTTACGGGCAATGGCATTCTCGCCTTCGAGAACCTGAACGATAGTCGGGCCTGAGGACATGGACTCAACCAGCTCGCCGAAGAATGGACGTTCCTTGTGCACAGCGTAGAAGCCTTCGGCTTCGCGGCGGCTCATCCACACGCGCTTGGAAGCTACAACGCGAAGGCCAGCTTCTTCAAACTTCTGGGTGATGGCACCGGTCAGATTGCGGCGGGTCGCGTCGGGCTTGATCATCGAAAAAGTACGTTCAATTGCCATGGAATGAAACCTTGTCATTTGGGGGAATGGTGGCGGCTCTATAGCGGGAGCAGGCCCATTTGCCAATAGACCATTTGCCAATCCATTGCGGTGGCAGACCATTTCAAGGTCGTTTGGGCACTGGTTCCCTCGCGGGTGCTACGCTACGCTTGCTGATTGTCAGTGCTGCAACAAGCGCACTCAAGACAGCAAGGCCCGCAGCTCCAAACATGATGAGCCGATAGGCATTGGTCAGAGCATTGACGTCCATCGAGGAAAGTTCCGATCCGCCGACGGCAAGCCCCAAAGCCGCCACCGCTACAAGTCCCCCGCCCCGTGCCGCCGCATTGTTGACACCGGATGCCGTGCCGCTTTTTTCATCCGGGGCGGAATCGAAGACGGTGGTCGTCAGCGGCGGAATGCTGACTGTCATGCCGATGCCAACTACGATCAGCCCAGGCAGGAAGCCGATCCAATAGCCTGGATATTCGCCAGACACTGCCAGGATCACAAAGCCAACTGCCGTCGCCAAGGGGCCGATAATCAGCAGTATTCGCGACCCGATCCGTTCGACCAGCCCTCCGATCCAGCGCGATCCCAACCCCATGATCAGCGAGAAAGGCAAGAGGGCCGCCCCTGCCGCGGTCGCGCTGTACTTATGGACCTCGATCAACAGGAATGGCAGCAGGAACAAGGCTCCGCTAAGCGCGGCATACAGCAGAACGGTAATGCCGTTGGCGCCTGCAAAATCTCGATCGCGGAATAGCGACAGCGCCATAACCGGCGCGACAGACCGAGATTCTGCAATGATGAACAGCACGCCCGCGGGAACGGCTGCAGCAATGGCGAGCCCGCCAATCAGACCGCTACCCTCGCCAGAAGCAATTAATCCGTAGCTGAGTAATCCGAGAGCCAGCACCGCGAGCGCTGAGCCGCGCAGATCGAGGGGCTCGGATGCGCCTTTGCTGCGGTCGTCGGCCGGCAACTTCCACGCGAGGAACAATGCGACGGCGGCAATTGGTGGATTGATGTAGAAGATGGAGCGCCAGCCCACCGTATCGACCAGCCACCCGCCAAACGGAGGTCCCAGAGCCATCGTGAGCGCGCCAGCCCCCGCCCATGTTCCGATCGCCCGCCCGCGTGCCTCCCCCCTGAATGCGGCACTGATAATGGCAAGGCTGGCAGGCACCAGCATCGCAGCGCTCGCACCCTGCAACAGCCGCATCGCTATCAGCCATCCGGCCGATGGTGCCAAACCACATCCCATCGAGGCAACGGCAAAGCCGATGAGACCGGCGATGAAAATACGCCGCCGGCCGAAGCGATCACCAACCGACCCGCCAAGCAGAATGAGACTTGCAAGCATCAGCATATAACCATTGACCACCCATTGCATGGTGGCAAGGCTTGACCCGAAGCTCCCCTGAATCGCAGGGAGCGCGACGTTCACCACGGAACCATCGATGAAGCTCAAGCTCGAGCCGAGAATTGTGGCGGGCAGAACCCACTGGGTCTTGCCATTCGTCCCTTTCGGCTGTCTCGCATCAGGCGTTTCGCAGGGGAGGAGTTGCGGGCCCGTCATTTCAATTCTCGCGGCAAAATGATTTCATGGAAACAACTCCTCCTTCAGATATCATTATGTCAATAACGCAACCTTATTTATAGAGAGCCAATGTAATGGAACAGCATTTCAGGATGCTTGCCGCATATAACCGCTGGGTAAACCAACGGCTCTATGCCGCGGCAGCCGAGCTCAATGACGAAGAATACCGGCGCGACATGCGCGCATTCTTCACTTCGTTGCACGGCACCCTGAACCATCTGCTGGTGACCGATCGTATCTGGCTCTACCGTTTTACTGGCCAAGGAGATGCCCCGAAAACATTGGATGCGATCCTGTTCGAAAAACTGGAGGCGTTGAAGGCTGCACGAGAAACAGAGGACGCGCGTATCATCAGCTGGATCGACGGCCTGGACAGCTCGGATATTGCCGGGCGCTTTACC
Source organism: Phyllobacterium zundukense (assembly GCF_025452195.1). Lineage (NCBI taxonomy): Bacteria > Pseudomonadati > Pseudomonadota > Alphaproteobacteria > Hyphomicrobiales > Phyllobacteriaceae > Phyllobacterium > Phyllobacterium zundukense. Next base: position 3,508,186 of record NZ_CP104973.1, read on the forward strand.
TATACGACGGTCAGCGACATGCGGACGATCAGTCAGCGTCTTGCGCCGGCGCTCTCACATCTCTTTAACCACCAAACGCACCATCGTGGTCAGGCCCACGCCATTTTGACAGCACTCGGCAAAGCTGCTCCATCCTTTGATCTCATCCAGTTCCAGCGGACAGAAGAAGGCAGACCTTATTCATAAGGTGTTGTGAAGTCTCTTTACCTCAAGCGCACGGCAGATATGCAACAGTACAGTCTTGCGGAAAAGCCATTTCCCGTGCAAAAGCGCGGCCATGCTTATTCTCGACGATATATCCGTGCGTATGGCCGGCCGCCTGCTCATCGACCACGCCAGCCTGAATCTGCCATCTGGCACCAAGGCTGGACTGGTCGGGCGCAATGGCGCGGGCAAATCAACGCTGTTCAAGGTGATTACCGGTGAACTTCACGCGGAAACCGGGGATTTCTTCCTGCCGAAGAACATCAAGATCGGTCAGGTGGCGCAGGAAGCACCGGGCACCGAGGATTCCTTGATCGAGATCGTGCTTGCCGCCGATACCGAGCGCACTGACTTGCTTGCAGAGGCCGAGACAGCCACCGACCCGCATCGTATCGCCGATATCCATATTCGGCTTGCCGATATCGATGCGCATTCCGCCGAGGCGCGCGCCGGTGCGATCCTGTCAGGACTTGGCTTCGACGCGGAAGCGCAGAAACGTCCGGCTTCATCATTCTCGGGCGGGTGGCGCATGCGTGTCGCCCTCGCCGCTGTTCTTTTCGCCGAGCCGGACCTTTTGCTTCTCGACGAGCCGACCAACTATCTCGACCTTGAAGGCACTTTGTGGCTCGAGGATTATGTGCGCCGTTACCCGCACACTGTGATCCTGATCAGCCATGACCGCGATCTTCTGAACTCCGCGGTGAACTCGATCATCCATCTCGACCAGACCAAGCTGACGCTTTGGCAGGGCAACTACGATCAATTCGAGAAGCTTCGCAGCGAAGCACTCGAATTGCAGCAGAAGCAGCGCGTGAAGCAGGAAGCACAACGGAGCCACATGGAGGCTTTCGTCGAGCGTTTCCGTGCCAAGGCATCCAAGGCCAAACAGGCGCAGTCCCGGCTGAAGGCACTGCAGAAACTGAAGCCGATTTCGGCCCATATCGAAGACCACGTGATGCCGTTTCATTTTCCGGAACCGGAAAAAGTGGTGGCCTCGCCGATCATCGCGATTGAAAGCGGTGAGGTCGGCTACACGCCGGGTAGACCCATTCTCAAGCATCTCAATTTGCGTATCGATGCGGATGACCGTATTGCCCTGCTCGGCTCGAACGGCAATGGTAAATCGACACTGGCCAAGCTGATCGGCGGTCGCCTGCCCTTGCAAAAAGGCAAGATGACCGTGGCGCCGAACCTGAAAATCTCGTTCTTTGCCCAGCATCAGCTCGATGATCTGATCCCTGAGGACAACGCGATCGAGCATGTGCGCAAATTGATGCCGGATGCGCCGGAATCGAAGGTGCGTGCCCGCGTTTCACGCATGGGCCTGGCCACTGTGAAGATGAACACGGCGGCAAAAGACCTTTCCGGCGGTGAGAAAGCCCGGCTTTTGATGGGTCTTGCCACCTTCCAGGGTCCGAACCTGCTCATCCTCGACGAGCCGACGAACCATCTCGACATCGACAGCCGTGAAGCACTGATGCACGCGCTCAATGATTTCGACGGCGCTGTCATCCTGATCGCTCATGACAGACATTTGATCGAAGCGACCATGGACCGGCTTTGGCTGGTGCGTGATGGCGGCGTTGCGCCCTATGATGGCGATCTCGATGCCTATCGCTCGCTGGTCTTGGCCGATGCGAAAGCCGAGCGGTCAGGTAACAAGATCGTGGTGGAAGAAGGCCAGAAACTGAGCAAGGCCGAGCAACGCAAACTTGCCGCGCAGAAGCGTGAAGCCTTGAAGCCTTTGCAAAAGAAAATCCAGGAAGCGGAGGCACAGGTGCATCGCTTTCAGAAAAAGATCGACTCGCTGCAGATTCAGCTTGCTGATCCGGTCATCTATACGCGCGAACCCGCAAAGGCGACGCAGATCGGCAAGGAAATTGGCTACGCCAAGTCTTCGCTCGCCCGCGCGGAAGAAGAGTGGCTGACACTTTCCGGCGAATATGAAGAGGCGATGACCGAGCTGGCGCAGTAGCGCCAGTTTCAAGCACCGGCATTTGGAATAACAGCGGTTGTATAGAGGCAATGTAACTGCCAGCCGAGCGGTTCATAGAGTGCACGGCCATCGGGCGTTGCCACGAGTGCCGCGCGTTGCATGCCTTTTTCTCGAGAAAGCATTTCGAGCCGCTTCATGACAGACCGACCGAGCCCCTTGCGGCGATGGTTCTCATGGGTACTTATCCGGTCATAGACGGCCAAATCCCCAGGAAATCCGATCCGTCCCGTGGCTGCGATCTCCCCGTCCCTGTCAAGGATATTCACGATGGTTACGCCATCATACACCTGATGGTCACATACATAGCCATCCGGCAAAGAGGTGGTTTCGCCTTGCATGCGCCCGGACAGCAACATCATGAATGCGGGAGATTGGATATGCCAACGTGCCGGCAGATTCGGCTGGACAAACTCCGGCGGCGCACAGACCTTCAGAAAGATCGCGGGCTCGGAAATGGCCTCGGCATGCTGACGGACACAATCGGAATATCCTGAGAAAACATAACGCCTCAACTGATCCGGAAGACCGACTTCGACACGATAGCCCCCGTTCTCGAAAACGGGTGGCGCTACCTGACGGGTTAGCGCCCACCCTTCCACCCAGATTCTGACTATTGCAGGATCCGCTTTCAAATTTTTCTCATTTGCTGACATGCAGATTCTATAGCTGCTTCCGCAACTCAATCGCCAGCAGATTTTTCTTGCGCGTTGGCAAGGCGAACCCGGCCACGAACGCACCAACGCCGATGACGGTCGAAACGGCAAAGACGATTATCGTGGCGTCGCGCAGGGCCGCCGGTGTCGCGGCTTCAGGATAGCCCACGGCATTGGCAACGAGACCAGCGAGAGCGGCGCCGATCGCATAACCAACGGATTGCAGGGTCGGCAACAGGGCCGAGGCACGGTCCCGTTCGCCGCTTCGCGCTGATTCCATGACCGACTGGCTGAGAAAACCCCAGCTGACGCCGAAGCCAGTGCCAATGGCGATCTGACCCAGCATTACGACCAGCGGCATATCGACGAAGAAGCCGAAGACGATTGTAGCGAGGCCCGCGACGAGCAGTGTCGGTCCGAGCCGTATCAACCATGCACGGCGACGCTGGTCCTGTATGTTGGCAACGAGGATGGCAACGGTACTCCATGCAATGGCGAACGTAGCATTGAAGGCACCTGCCTTTGTCGGGCCGTAACCCCAGAGGTTCTGCAGGGTCATGACCAGGTAAACGGACGTGGAGGCTTGTGCAACCGGCATGAGCAGGACAATCCATAGGCCAATGCCGACAGTGGAATTCAGAGCGAAGGCATCGGATGGAAAGAGGGGTGTGCGGCTGCGCCGGTCGATGACGACTACCGAAGCGAGGACCACTGCGGCGCCCAGGACAAACAGCACTTCCGTCGCAACCGTCTGCATGATGCTGGCAAAGGCGACCAGCATGATACCGAAACCGATGGCCGCCAACCGAAGGAACGGTACGGCCAGGCGTGCGATCTCACCGGAAAACCTGGGCACAATATAAAAAACCAGTGCGATGAATATCAAGGCCAAAGGCACATTGACAAGGAACGCGGCGCGCCATGACAGATGTTCCGTGAGCAATCCGGATACAAGTGGTCCGCCGAAGGCGGCAACGGCCCAAACGACGGCCTCGGCACCGAAAACCTTAGCGACGAGCCGCGAGGGGAAAAGTTCGGGAATGAGTGCGTAGCAAATCGCGGCGATGATGCCCTCCCCAAGTCCTTGAAACGCACGCCCGATCAGTACCTCAGTCATCGACGAAGCGAAGGCTGCGATAAGCGTGCCCGCGAGAAACACCAGCGCGGCCCCCACCAGCGCCATCCTTGCGCCTACTCTGGCCTTCAGCAATGCGCCACTGGCGCCGCCGACGATGGAGAGGACGAGATAGAGGGTGAAAGCCCAGGAAATCAGCTCGAGTCCGCCGATTTCACGCACTGCCGTCGGAAGAGATGTAGAAACCAGGAAACCATTGAAGGCGAACAGCGCGACACCGAGGCACAGCGTCAGGGTCGCCGCCGAATATGAAGGGCTCAGGAGCTCCGACCAGCTGGTACTGCGGGCTTCGTCTTCTGTCGTCTCGTGCATGGCATTTCCTCAATTTAACAAGTCTAGCATTTTTATATTCCCTCAGATAAAACAAGCAATAGCTTTTTAAATTTTTCTTGCTATCTTATGTCCATGCAGGATCGCACGACAAATCGCATGCTTTATTCGCTGAAAGTGGCCGGAGCGCAAACGGCGTCAGCGCTTGGTGACAGGCTCGGCGTTACCGCAGTAGCAGTCCGCCAGATGTTGGGACGGCTGCATGAAGATGGTCTTGTGGCTTTCGAAGATAGCCGGGAGAGCGTTGGCAGGCCCAAGCGCTTCTGGCATCTGACCGACGCCGGAAACGCCCGATTTCCCGACAACCACGCCGGATTGACGGCTGAACTTCTGGCGTCGGTATCAGCCGTCTTTGGTGATGCCGGGCTGGACCAGCTGATCTCCCATCGTGAGAAAATAACACTGAACCAGTACCGCACGGCGTTGGAACCGATTATTTCGCTAAAAGAGAAAGTCCAACACCTCGCAGAAATTCGTTCGGCAGAGGGCTATATGGCCGAAGTCAGCCGGGACTCAGGCGGCGAACTTATACTGATCGAGAATCACTGCCCTATCTGCGTTGCAGCCAAAGCCTGCCAGAAATTATGCCGGTCAGAGCTCGAGGTATTTCAGGCGGCGCTTGGGCCGAATGTCGAGGTCAAACGCTTTGAGCATATATTGAAAGGTGCGCGGCGCTGTGCCTACCGCATTGTCGAAAAGCACAATGAGGACCATCAGTTGGCGATGAAGCTGTAAAGCATGGGGCTCATATAATTGTTGCCGACACGCCAGTAATCGCGCAACGGCCCGCCCTCGCAGCGAAAACCAAGTCGTGTCACCAGCCTGATAGACGGCGCATTGTCAGGATGAATCACTGCTGCGATGCGGTGGGTGTTCAGCTTGCCGAGGCAATGGGACATCACCGCTCGGACCGCTTCGCTCATAAGACCCCGGCCATGCCATTCCGACCGAAGAATGTAGCCGATCTCCAACCGGCGATTGAGCGGCTCACGGTGATGATAGTTGACCATGCCGATACAATTATCGCTGTCCTTTTCGGCAACTGCCCAAGCGATGGATTGATCAGGCAACGTGGTCTTGGCGAGCATCCGCACCCAGCTCCGCGTTTCCTGAATATTCTTGCAGGCAGAAAAATCCCAGTAGCGCACGAGATTTGCATCTCCAATACAGGCGTGGAGCCCGGCGTCATCCTTCGGCTCGAATTGGCGCAGCCGAAGTCTTTCGGTAAGGATCTTCGGAAAGGTCCCTGCCTGATCCGCCATCATCTGCCCCATTTGGGCGAAGGTGGCACCTTGCTTGCTGCTGCCTTGCGACTGCGTCTCAGGCGAACGAGCCCAAAAAGACTGATCACAATCAGCGCAATGCCAACTGGCATGGCTCGCCAGTCGACAGCGGTCGCGCCCTTGCGCAAGACAAGATCAACCTCCGCCACCTCGAGACCGTCGAAATCGCCAGGTCCGATGGTGAAGACATAGTCGCCACCTTCCACCGGATCGATATCACCGATGGTGTCGCGGTAGACCTGCGGACCCTGCGGTGAGCCCCTGTTGGCCGCCTTGCTGTTCTCGTAATTCAACGTCGTGACAAGAACGTCCTTGCCTTGCCGCGTCACGACGGCTGTCAGCGCCGAGCGCCCTACGGAAGGGATAAAATTCCGCAAAGGCTGCATATCGACGAAGGCGCGCACCGGAGCGTCGTCAGCAGTCAAGGTGACGGTGACGGGCTTGTAGGGGCCGGGACGATCATAGACGCGCCACGAGCCGATTTCTTCTCCCGAGAAATTGCCGACCACCCAAGGATATCCAATCCCGAGCCCAATTCCAGCGATCAAGAGGAGTAGCAAAAGCGGACGCATCAACAGTTTCTCAAGCTTTCTTTTCCCAACGCCCTTCGGCGTTCTGCTGCCAGTAGGTCAATTTGTGCCCCTGTTCTTTCAACAGTTTCCATTGCGCCCTCGCCTGTTCCAGCTGTTGCTGGTCGTGGCCATCAAACATGAGAACCAGCCGCTCATAGGCTTCGACGTTCTGCGGTTCCGCGCCATCGACGAGAAAGCGTACCGTCGCGCTGTTGGGGTTGCCGTGGCCCGTCGTCAGAATGATGGGCTGCTCTTCCGGATGAGGCTCCTGGTCAGTCGCATGCGCAAGAAACGAAGCATCGGACCAGGTCCATAGATGATTGTCGAGACTGTCTCGCCGCTCTTCGGAACCTGTCTGGATGACGACTTTCCATTTGCGATCAAGCGAACGCTCGACCAGACCCGGCAGTGCGTTCTCCAGCGTCGATTCAGTCAGATGGTAGAAGAGGATTTCGGTCATATTACCCAAGAATTCAGAATTTCGTGTGTTTCGATCTGGTCTTCACCATGATTGGCTCAGTTTTGATATGGTTCCACCATCCCCGCAAGCGTGGCCGTTCGTCAATCAGTCGAGAGCCGGGTGCCACACTATCCGCTGCCGCCAGTACGCTGGCGAGATAGCATGTCGCCAAAGTCCGATCATTCAACCCGGCCTCGGGCGAAGAATTCACAAAGCCTTCAAGCACCCCAAGGACGTGCCGAGATTTCTCGATGTCCTCGTCAGCCGGATCAAGCCCCTCGCGCCAATAAACCGGAACGTACAGACCCCAAACCAGCGGGCGATAGGCATAGTTATCGACGATCCGCATAATCTGACGCATCCGTGCACTATCCTCGGCTCTGGACGGCACAAGCCTGGGATGTTCGATGACTGCATCGATGTAATGGACAATGACGTCCGTCTCATAAAGACGCACGCCGTCCATCTCCAACGCCGGGATACGCTTGAAAGGATGCCGGAGATCGTAGTCTTCCGGCAGGATTCCACCTTCAAATGGGTCAGCCTCGATCAATGCAAACTCGACCTTCTTTGCCAGGAGGACGAGCCGCACTATGCGCGTGTAGACGCTTTCTTCGGTTCCGTAGAGTTTGACCTCCACCCGACCTACCCTTCGAAATTGTCGCGAACCAGCCTGTCGAGAAGGCGAACGCCGTAGCCCGAGGCCCAGGACTGGCTATATTCATTGGTCGGCGCGCCTATTGCCGTTCCGGCAATGTCGAGGTGGGCCCAAGGCGTATCGCCCACGAAGCGCTTCAGGAACTGTGCGGCGATGATTGCGCCACCGTGACGCCCGCCAATGTTCTTCATGTCGGCATTCTTGGTGTCGATAAGTTTGTCGTATTCGGCGCCGAGTGGCATCCGCCAGAGCCTTTCGCCGGTTGCCTGGCCGGCATCGAAGAGCTGTGCGGCGAGCGCGTCGTCATTGGAAAACAGCCCTGCCTGATAAACGCCGAGAGCCACCATGATTGCACCTGTCAGAGTCGCGAGATTGACCATGAATTTGGGCTGGAAGCGATCATTGCAATAGTAGAGCGCATCGGCGAGGACGAGCCGTCCTTCCGCATCGGTGTTGAGCACTTCGATCGTCTGGCCCGACATGGACGTGACGATATCGCCGGGGCGCTGCGCATCACCATTGATCATGTTTTCAACGATGCCGATGACACCAACGACATTGACCTTGGCCTTGCGTGAGGCAATTGCATGCATAAGGCCGGTGACTGCGGCCGCACCGCCCATGTCGCCCTTCATTTCCTCCATGCCGCCAGCGGGTTTGATGGAGAGACCGCCAGAGTCAAAGGTCACGCCCTTGCCGACAAAGGCGATCGGCTTGTCTTTGCCTTTGCCGCCATGCCATTCCATGATCGCGATGCGCGCGGGGCGCGTGGACCCCTGTGCGACGCCGAGGAGCGAGCCCATGCCGAGCTTCTTCATGTCCTTCTCTGTCAAAATCTCGACCTTGACGTCGAGCTTCTTCAGCTCTTCGATGCGTTCGGCGAATTCGACTGGACCGAGAATATTCGCAGGTTCGTTGACAAGATTGCGGGCAAGAATAACGCCATCCGCCACCGCTTCGGCGCTTGCAAATGCCTTTTTCGCGGCGTGAGGATCCGCTACCTGGATAGTAATGCTGGCGACGAATTTATCTTCCTTCTCGCTCTCGTCTTTGCCTTTTTTTGTCTTGTACTTGTCGAATGTGTAGGAGCGAAGCAGCATGCCGAGTGCAAAATCCGCAGCGTTTTCGGCTGAAATCTCCGTGCCGGGCAAAGCGAGGATCACCGACACATTTTTTGATTTTCCGATTTTTGAGAATGCCGCGCCACCGATTTTCAACCAATCATCGCCCTTGAGCTTGGCCGGATCGGCGCCACCCACCAGTACCAACCGTTCCAGTTCAGTGCCATTTGGAGCGAGGGTCGAGAGGCTCGTTGCAAGTTTTCCCTTGAAATCCGAGACACCGATGATACGCGACAGCAATGCTTGTCCGACGACAGATTCGGCTTCTGCAGCTGCTTTGCCTTCAGCGGGAACAAGCAAGATTGCGGTGCCGCTTTCGACAGCTGCATATTTTGCGAAACTGATGGATGGGCGTTTGGACATGATATCTCCGGTTTGAACAAAAATGTGACTTTCATGATCATCGATCTTGATGAATGAAGGGGGTGATCGTGAAGGGATTGACTAAGACCTTGTTAACTAGCTTTCTTCGCCTATTTTTAGCCAAGCCTGACTAGATTGAACATATGTCGGGTTTATTGAACATGTAACGGGTTCGTCCCATAAAGCTCAAAATAATGCCTTGGCTCCCATGGCATGGATTGAACGGTCGGGCTTTAATGAACGGCTGGTCCAACAAGGTGGCGGAACTCTTTTTGCGAAACATGACATGCGCCTGATTGAGATATACATCTTGCGACGGATCGTCGTCATGTTTTTTGCCGTTCTGCTTTCAGCGGTCGGAATCACATGGATCGTCCAGGTGCTCGGTCGCATCAATTTTCTGACGACCAGCGGACAAAGCTTCTACTATATCCTGAAATTCAGTTCCAACTTGCTTCCATCCGCATTTCCCGTGGTGATGCCGTTTGCTCTGGTGATTGCCGTGACGCAAACACTTTCGACGATGAACCAGGATTCGGAACTGGTGGTCATCAATGCGGCTGGCGCGCCACGCTCCGCCGTGATCTCGCCCTGTCATGCTTTTTGCGATCGTCATTGCGGCTGCATCCTTCCTCATTTCCAACTTCGTCGTGCCGTATTCGCAGATGAACATGCGTCAGATGGTGGCCGAGGCGCGTGGCGATGTGATCAATCTCGTGGTTCAACAAGGTTCGTTCCGGGAAATCGATACGGATCTTTACCTCCAGATCGAGAACCGTGATTCCAACGGTACGATACAGGGCCTGTTCGTTTCTGATTCGCGCGACAAGACGACGGATCTCATTTATTATGCCAAGGAAGGCCTTGTCGTCCAAACCGCCGATCAGGGCCTGCTGATCATGAAGGATGGCGAGGTTCATCGACGCGATGTGCAGACTGGCAATGTGTCCATCATCAAGTTCAATACCTATGCTCTTGATCTCGCGGCATTTCTTTCGTCGGACGACAAGGAAGCCACGATTTTTCCGAAGGACCGGCCTCTCGATTACCTCATGAATCCGGATCCCAACGACAAACAATATCAACAGCGTCCGCTTCGCTACACTTCCGAGCTTTACAAGCGCTTGACGGACTGGATGTATCCAATCGTGTTTGCGCTGATCTCTCTCGCAGCAGCCGCCGACTCACGGTCTCACCGCGAAGCGCGCATATCCGCTTCATTTACGGCCATAACGATCAGTCTCATTGTGTTCTGGCTGGGATATTCGACCGGGCAGAGCACGGACAAGAATGCGTCGCTGCTGCCAATGCTGTTCGCAATTCCAATTCTCGCGGCGCTTTCCGCGATCTATGCGCTCGCAACCAATCGCCAGATCGGTATCCCGACAACGTGGAGCAACTGGTTCAAGAGTATCTTTGAAACCAGACAGGCAGCGTTCGCCAGCGCCGGAGCAAGATTGTTCGGTCGCAAGCGCGGAGGACACCGGTAATGATCGGCTGGACGCTCGGGCGCTACTTCTTCCTCCGCTATGTGACGATCACATGCTATTTCCTGATGGGCAGCTTTGCGTTGGCCCTGATCCTCGACTTCACCGAATTATCGGGAAAACTGTCTGCGCTGCCCGATTATTCTGCGATCCGTGCTTTTGGGCTGTCGGTGATGCGCATTCCCTACATCATGCAGCAGGTATTTCCGTTCATCGCGCTGTTTGCAGCGATGGCGACGCTTATTTCGCTCAATCGTAAATATGAACTGGTCGTCGCCCGTTCTGTCGGCGTTTCGGCCTGGCAGTTTCTTCTGCCGGCCTGTACAGGAGCGTTTCTTTTCGGCCTGGCGGCTGTGCTGGTCGTCAATCCGCTTGCTGCCTATGGTTTTGAGCGAAGCGAACAGATAACTGCTAACTGGCGCGCCGGAAAAGCCAATGATGTATCGGCAGATCGCGTCCCTTGGTTGCGGCAGAAAACCGAAGAGGGCGAAACGATCATCGGCTCCAAGTCGATCGTCAACCGTGGGTTGCGTTTGATCGACGCGGTCTTCATTCGGCTTGACAAGAATCAGGACGTTACCGAGCGGCTGGACGCCAAGAGCGCCGATCTGGATGACGGTTTCTGGCAGCTGAATCAGGTGACGAAATTTGTCTTGGGAGAGACGCCGGTTTCCTTGGACACCGTGCGCATTCCAACCCATCTGCGCCCTGAATTCGTTGAAGAAAGCCTCGCGCGGCCCGAGACCATTCCTTTTTTTGAGCTGCGTAACAAAATTGCCGCAGCTCGCTCTTTTGGCTATCCAGCCAACGCTTTTGACATGCATTTCCAGTCTTTATTGGCTTTGCCGGCTCTGCTGATGGCGATGACTTTAATCGCTGCAACCGTTTCGTTGAAATTTGTTCGGTTTGGACAATCGGGGACGATGATTCTGGGTGGCGTCCTCGCAGGCTTCGTGCTTTATGTCGTCACTGTTGTGGTCAAGGCATTTGGTAATGCGGGATTCGTTCCGCCTTTCGTTGCCGCATGGACACCCGTGTTGATTGCAACATTTTTTGGGGTCTCCTTTCTGTTGCACAAGGAGGATGGTTAGAGTGGGATTGAATGTAACGCGCTCGGTGTTGCCGGCGTGGCTTGCACACCTTGCGTGCAGCACGGCCTTGCTATGCCTTGCGGGCGGGATTTCGCTCCCAGCCTACGCCCAGACGGGCGATGCACTTGTTGGAAATGTACAAACGGATCCAAACGCACAATTGCTGCTGGAGTCGGATGAGCTTGTCTATGACATCAACGCCAAAACCATTTCGGCGGTCGGCGGCGTGCAGATCGATTATGACGGAAACCGCCTCGTGGCGCGCAAGGTCACCTATGATCAGAACACCGGCCGCCTCAAAGCGGAAGGCAAGGTCGAGATCGTCGAGAAAGACGGCAACCGCATCTACGCGGAAAATCTCGATGTTACCGATGATTTCAAGGAAGGCTTCGTCAACGCATTGCGCGTCGAGGCGGCCGACAATACCCGCTTTGCAGCCGAGACCGCCGAGCGCATCGGCGGCGAGCTGACGACATTCAACAATGGTATCTACACGGCGTGCGAGCCCTGCCGGGCCAAGCCTGATCGGGCGCCGCTGTGGCAAGTTCGCGCCCAGAAAATTGTCTGGAATGGCAAGAAGAAAACCATTCGCTTTGAGCGTGGCCGATTCGAGATGTTTGGCATGCCGCTGGCATTCCTGCCGGCGTTCGAAATTGCCGACCCTACGGTCAAGCGCAAGAGTGGCTTCCTGATTCCGAGCTACCGCCACGAAACGGAACTCGGTTCCGGCGTCACGGTGCCCTATTTCTGGGCGCTGGCTCCCAACTACGACCTGACGCTGCAGGGAACTTACTATACGCAGCAAGGCTTCCTGGGCGAGGCGGAGTGGCGTCACCGGCTGGCGAATGGTCAATATACGATCAAGCTTGCTGGCATCGACCAGCAGGATCCTGGTGCGTTTGACAGCATTGACAACGGCGACGAGGTCGACGCAAATGCTACGACACGCGGCATGATCGGAACGACCGGAGCGTTCAACATAAACCCGCGCTGGACGTATGGCTGGAGTGTCCTGGCTCAGTCGGACAAGGCTTTTGCCTATCGCTACGGCATCGCAGACTATGACAACTATAACATTACCGACCAAGTCTATCTGCGTGGCCTGCATGACCGCAACTATTTCGATCTCAGTCTCTACCGGTTCCACGTTCAAGAGGGCTTTGAAGACTCCGATTCGAGATCTTCCGAGGAAAAGCAGCCCTGGGTGCTGCCCAGCCTCGACTATGCCTACACGCCTACGCAGTCGGTTGCGGGCGGCGAACTTAATTTCAATTTGAATTTGCAGGCCCTGCATCGTGACAAATTTGACGGCAATTTCAGCGGTGTTGATCGGACTGGCTACATAGCCGGCATAGAAGGCGACGATGGCCGCATTACCGGGGAAGCCGAATGGAAACGGTCTTTTATCACGCCTAGCGGACTGGTCATTACCCCACTTCTCGCCCTACGGGGCGATGGTGTTTATGCAGATGGCACGTTTGTCAATGCCGACAAAAGTATCGGTGATGTGCGTTCCGACGTCTTCCGCGGCATGGCTACCGCCGGTCTTGAAACGAAATGGCCGATCCTGTTTACAGCCGCCAACTCGTCTCACGTGCTCGAGCCGACGGCCCAACTTTTTGTTCGCAACAACGAATCCTATGCGGGTGACTTGCCGAATGAAGATGCACAGAGTTTCGTATTCGATGCCTCAAACCTGTTCGAACGTGACAAATTCTCGGGATATGATCGGGTGGAGGGTGGTACCCGTGCCAATCTCGGTCTCCGCTATTCCGGTACCTTCAATAATGGCTGGGGCTTGAATGGTATTGCAGGCCAATCGTTCCAGCTGGGCGGGCTCAATTCCTTTGCATCGCCAGATTTTGTCAATGCTGGTGCCGAATCCGGGCTGGAATCGGCTCGTTCCGACTATGTTGCAATGATCGGTGCAAACAAAGGCGCGTTCAATATCACGACTGGCGGAAGATTCGACAAGGACGATTTTGAAGTCAAGCGTGCAACAGTGGCAACCACGACGTCTGGTAAATATGGCTCCGTTTATGTGAAATACGCTTTCATCGCCGCACAGGAAACCTATGGCTTTCCCGACGACCGACAGGAAGTCACTGTCGGTGGACAGGCCAAGTTGACGCCGAATTGGCGGCTCCTCGGCTCCGGAACGTATGATCTTGTGTCAAGTACCCTCGTAAAGCGCACTGCTGCGCTTGCCTATGATGACGAGTGTTTCACGTACAGTATGTACTACACTCAGGAGCAACCTGTTACCGTGAACAATGTCGAGGGGGAGAAGACGTCAACGTTCGGCTTCAACATCTCTTTCCGGACCTTGTGGGGAATCGGCAAACCGGTCGATATCGGCGGCATCTAATCGTATTGTCTAAGCTGGCCGCACTTGCGGCCAGTCATGCTTTTGCCTTAGTAAAGCGACAATAAAGAGGAAATGAAAATCACAAGAACAAAAACCAGGGTCCATTTCGCGAAAATGGTCCATGATCGGACAAGTTGAGAAATGATGGTGAGGAAGCATATTCTTGCAGCGGCGATGATCACTGCATTGAGCTCGGTTCTGACGGTTGGCGTGACATTGCCTGTTGCAGCAAGCGAGATCAAGATTGTCGTCAACGGAGCCGCCATCACCGACTACGATATTTCAAAGCGTGCTGCCTTCCTGAAACTTCAGCATAAAAAGGGCAACCTTACCCAGCAGGCGCGGGATGAGTTGACCGACGAGGCGCTCAAACGTCAGGAATTGAAACGTCTCAATTTGCTTGTTTCGGATAGTGAAGTGAACGATGCCTATATACGCTTTGCCACCAATAACAAGATGACGCTCAATCAGCTTAACGGCGTGCTGGACAAGTCCGGCGTGACACCGCAGCACTTCAAAGAATACATCCGCATGCAGATGAGTTGGGGCCGCGCGCTCGCCACCCGCAACCGTAATCAGGGTGGAACCAGGGTTTCCGAGCAGGATGCCGTGCAACGCATGCTCAAGGATGGCGGCAAGAAGCCCGTCTCTACCGAATATCAACTGCAGCAGGTGATCTTCGTCGTACCGGCCAATAATCGCGGCATTCTCGCCAAGCGTCGGGGAGAAGCCAATGCCATGCGTGGCCGTTTTAGCGGCTGCCAGGCAACGCGCGATATCGCCAAGGGCACACTGGATGTCACAGTGCGCGATCTCGGCAAATTCGTAGAGCAGGAACTGCCACCGGAATGGTCGAAGCTGGTCATAGCCACGCCGGTGGGTCAGGCGACGACGATCCTGGATACGGATAAGGGCGTCGAATTTCTCGGCGTTTGCGCCACCCGTCAAGTCTCTGACGATCGCGTGGCCCGCCTCGTCTTTTCCCAGGAAGCGACAGCCGCCGCGGGCGACGGCAAGCCGGATGCATCGGCAGATGCCGTCGACAAGAAATATCTCGAGGAACTGCGCAGCAAGGCGAAAATCGTCACTGAATGATGGGATTGCATCAGGTCGTAAACTCATAAATCTGATGGAAATGGTATGAGTTCACGATCTAGCATGGAAGCCGCTCTCGCCGTCAGTTCCGGTGATCCTTCAGGTATCGGACCCGACATAGCAATCGCTGCATGGATGTTGCGCGAGCACATGCGGCTTCCCGCGTTTTTTCTGCTTGCAGACACGAAGTTAATCGCGTCGCGCGCTGTAAAGCTGGGCGTGAATATTCAACTGGAAATCGCAACACCCGAGAACGCAGCGACTATATTCGGCGAGGCGCTACCGATCGTGCCGCTGAAGCACCGGCAGTCGGATCAACCAGGCGTTCCACTGGCCGAAAATGCGGCAGGAACGATCGAGGCAATAGAAGAAGCGGTAGCATTGACGCTTGCGGGCCGCGCTCGTGCTGTTGTCACCTGCCCCATCGCCAAGAAGCCGCTCTATGAGGCCGGTTTCAAATTTCCGGGTCATACGGAGTTTCTGGCGCATCTTGCCGGCGAGCATCTGGGATATGAGGTAACGCCGGTGATGATGCTGGCTGGACCCTTGCTACGGGCAGTTCCCGTAACAATTCACATCGCCTTGAACAAGGTTCCTGCTGTTCTCGACACGGTGACGATCCTGACTGTCTGCCGTATCACTGCACTGGCACTCAAACATCAATTCGGCATAGCCAACCCACGGCTTGCCATTGCCGGGTTGAACCCGCATGCGGGCGAAGGCGGCAGTATGGGTATGGAAGACGAACTCATCGTGCGTCCGGCGGTGGAAACGCTGCGTGCTGAAGGTATCGATGCGCGCGGGCCTCTCCCGGCGGACACAATGTTCCATGCCGCTGCACGAGCCACCTATGACGCCGCGATCTGCATGTATCACGACCAGGCACTGATCCCCGCCAAGACGCTGGGTTTCGATGACAGTGTCAATGTTACGCTCGGCCTGCCCTTCGTGCGTACCTCGCCGGACCACGGCACAGCTTTCGATATCGCAGGATCCGGCAGGGCCAAGCCTGACAGCCTCATTGCAGCATTACGGCTTGCCGATGAACTGGCGCCAAACCGCACACCAGGCACATGAGCATAGATAGCCTTCCACCGCTGCGCGAAGTCATCCAACGCCATGAGCTGATGGCGAAGAAGTCGCTCGGGCAGAATTTTCTGCTCGATCTGAACCTGACAGGAAAAGTTGCACGCCAGGCAGGCGATCTCAAGGATCAGACTGTCATCGAGGTGGGACCCGGCCCTGGCGGCCTTACGCGTGCCCTCCTCGCCCAAGGTGCCAACGTTATCGCCATCGAGCGCGATGAACGCTGCCTGGCCGCTTTACAGGAAATATCCGATCACTACCAGGGCCGGCTTCGAGTCATCGCCGGCGATGCCCTGGATACGGATTTCTCTGCGCTAGCAGACGGCAGCAAGGTGAAGATCGTCGCCAATCTGCCCTATAATGTCGGCACGCAACTGCTGATCAGTTGGCTGCTTAGTGAACCATGGCCGCCGTTCTATGCGTCACTGACGCTGATGTTTCAGCGAGAAGTGGCTGAACGGATCGTTGCGCGCCCGGGCTCGGACGCCTATGGCCGTCTCGGCGTGCTGGCAGGCTGGCGAACAGAGGCGAAGATTACTTTCGACGTACCGCCACAGGCATTCACACCGCCGCCAAAGGTTACGTCCTCGGTCGTCCATCTGGTACCGCGTGTGGCCCCGATCGCCTGCGATGCGGCAGTGCTTGGACGTGTCACTCAGGCTGCCTTTGGCCAGAGGCGCAAGATGCTGCGTCAAAGCATCAAATCGCTTGGCGGTGAAGCGTTGCTTGCCAAGGTCGGGATCGACCCGACACGCCGGGCGGAAACGCTGTCAATCGAAGAGTTCGTAGCGCTAGCGAATGCGCTTTAGTCCAGCTTTTCATCAAGAAGACTGCTGACGAAATCGAACAGGCCCGGACAACGGTCACGGCGCAAGCGTTCGGCGGTGACGATCGACTGAACCTGCTGATAGGCGCGGTCGAGATCTTCGTTGACTATGACATAGTCGTAGGAGCGCCAACGCTCGATCTCGTTACGCGCATTGTCCAAACGCATATTGATCACCTCTTCAGCGTCTTCGGCACGCCGATGCAGCCGCTCTTTTAAAGCGGCCATGGATGGAGGAAGGATGAAGATACTGACGACATCGCCTTTCATCTTCTCCTGCAACTGCAA
Organism: Phyllobacterium zundukense; assembly: GCF_025452195.1. Lineage (NCBI taxonomy): Bacteria > Pseudomonadati > Pseudomonadota > Alphaproteobacteria > Hyphomicrobiales > Phyllobacteriaceae > Phyllobacterium > Phyllobacterium zundukense. The sequence goes on from NZ_CP104973.1 coordinate 3,525,202, forward strand.
CGCGCCCTGCCAGTCGATATCGAAAAGCATATCCTGACCATCTGCGAGCGCATTTTCCGCAGCCTCCCGCGGGGTACCATAAAAATTGCCGTGAACCTCTGCCCATTCGATCAACGCGTCGCTGTCGCGCAGCCGCTCAAACTCGCGTGTCGAGATGAAATGATAGTGGACGCCCTCGATTTCGCTGGCGCGGCGGGGCCGTGTCGTCACGCTGATCGACAGCGCGAGCTCAAGCTTTTCCTTGTCAGTAAGCAGCATTCGGGCAAGCGTCGACTTACCCGCCCCGGACGGCGATGACAGGACGAGCATAAGACCGCGTCTTTTAATGCTGTGCGAGCGAGATCGTGTCATATTGATACCGTTCTGTTTCCCGGATGGCGAGACAATCCACGCGGAAGGTGGCAAGGCCGATGCCTTTCCATCGTCCCATGCCGCCTGACAAAGTGGGTGTCCGCCAGCCGGAAACCCAGCCGTTGGTTTGCTCTGGCAAACCAACACGCTGTTAAACCCGCTGATCGAATTATCCGCATTTCGCAGAAACGCGGTTCGATCAGTGGGCCGGGTGAATTCGGGCCAAATCCATCGGGCTTCGGCGTCGTCCGATGGAAAGGCATCGGCCTCGCCAAAACCCTCGACCTTGTCCGCGAAATCCGTCCGGCAGAACGCATCAATATGGCCCGATCTCGCTCTAGCATGATTACTCCAGATTCTGTATCTGCTCGCGCAATTGATCCACAACAGCCTTCAGGTCAAGTCCGATCGATGTAATTGAAGCGGCATTGGCCTTCGAACAAAGCGTGTTCGCCTCGCGGTTGAATTCCTGGGTCAGGAAATCAAGCTTGCGGCCAACACCGTTGCCTTGCTTCAGAAGATCACGAGCTGCGGTGACATGCATTTCCAGCCGGTCAAGCTCTTCCTGGATGTCGGCTTTCGTCGCCAGGAATGCCGCCTCCATATACAGCCGCGACTCATCCAATGCGGGAGCGGCATCGAGCAGCAGCGAGACCTGTGCAGCCAGACGCGAGCGAATAGCATCGAACGAGCGGCTTGGATCAAGCCTCGCCTGTTCCACCAGCATCTCGATCGCCGCGATCTGTACAGTCAAAATCTCGCCCAACGCCTTGCCCTCGGCTTGGCGATTGTGCACCAGTTGAACCAGTGTTTCGTCCAGAACCGCCAGCACTGCCTCTTCTATCTTGCGCTGTTCTTCCGGATCGGCCGTCTCCTGCGGCGCCTCCAGGACGCCACGGAGCGCTATGAGGCCCTCCGGCGTGGACGCTGCCAGACCGTAATCTTCGCGCAGACGTGCAGCGATCGCTGCCAATTCCTTCAGAAGTGGTTCGTTGATGATCGCCTTGGCAACACCCGCGCTGCGATCGACGGTAAGGGCCGCCTGAAAATTTCCGCGCTTGAAATGCTGGCTGAAAAGGACGCGGGCTTTCTGCTCGATCGTTTCAAGACCAGCTGGCAGGCGAAACCGCACGTCGAGACCTTTGCCGTTAACCGACTTGATTTCCCACGAGATTTGCACCCCGGCGCTGTTCCGGAGGTGACGGGCAAATCCCGTCATGCTTTGCAATGACATGTCTACCCCCTGGAACGGAAGGCCACTCCTTCGGGCCTCCAGTATCAATTTCCGCCAGTTGCATCCGGCAATGCATTCTTGTCACCGGTTGCCGCCTTGGCGGCCTCATCGAGGCGATTCTTCTCGACATCGCGCCAGCGTTTCACATTATCATTGTGTTCTTCAAGCGTCTCGGCAAATACATGTCCGCCAGTGCCGTCGGCAACGAAGTAAAGGTCCTTGGTCTGCGACGGATGAGCGACGGCTTCCAGCGCATCACGACCAGGATTTGCGATCGGCCCGGGTGGCAGGCCATTGATCGTATAAGTGTTGTAAGGCGTCGGCTTCTCAAGATCTGACTTCAGGATCGGGCGGTCCGAAGGCTTGCCCTTGCCACCAAACAAGCCATAAATGATCGTTGGATCGGATTGGAGGCGCATGCGCTTGTTCAACCGGTTGATGAAGACGGCGGCAACGCGTGGACGCTCGTCCGCCTTACCAGTCTCTTTTTCGACGATGGAGGCGAGCGTCACGAACTCTTCGATGGTTTTCAATGGAATCTTGGGATCGCGGCGCTCCCAAATGTCTTCAACCAGCTTTTTCTGATCGGCCTGCATCTTCTTGATAAGTTCCTCGCGCGTTGTGCCGCGAGAAAAACGCATTGTATTAGCGAAAAGCGAGCCTTCACTGGGCATGATTGCCGGCAAATCGCCAACAAGCACGTCATCCTCGCGCACCCGCTGGAAAATCTGCTCAACGGTAAGACCCTCCGGAATCGTCAGCGAACGAAGTACGGATTTTCCGCTGCGCAACAGATCCATGATCTCTCGCATGGACGCATGCGCCTTGATTTCATATTCGCCGGCTTTCATGTCTCCCTGATGGCCATAGGCCTGAACGCCATATTTAAAGACCCGGGCATCACTGATAATGCCCCGCCTTTCCAGTCCATCGGCTATCTCGACAATCCCGGTACCGCTCTTCACAACGTAGTTGGTTGTAACATCGCTAGGTCCAGGCTCATTGAAGGCCAGCTTGCCAAAGTATACCGCGGCCGCGGCCGCAAGAACCACCAGCACGACGAGCGACAGCATGAAATTGGCAAAAACAACGATCTGGCTGCGAGCGCGACGAGAGCGTCGCTTCGGCAGAGGTGGCGGTGTACCTGGTTCCGGACGCAATGCTTCAGAAGCCGATTGCGGGACAATCGGCTTACGATCCGGCGTGTTGGCCGCTGAACCGTTTGTCTCTTCAGACTGCTGATCTGAGCTCACGCAAGCACCTCGGGACATGATACCGGCTGACGCCGGTAGAATCGATTGTGATTATGGCAAAAACGCGAGAGCGCCCCGCCATAAAATCAATCACTGTTGATAACGCCGCATCACGAGCGAGGCATTGGTACCGCCAAACCCAAAGGAATTGGAAAGCGCGATATCGATCTTGCGTTCGCGCGGCTTGTGCGGAACCAGATCGATCTTCGTTTCCTTGGACGGCTTATCCAGATTGATCGTTGCAGGGGCGATATTATCGCGGATCGCCAGCACGCAGAAAATAGCTTCTGTCGAGCCAGCGGCACCAAGAAGATGACCGATGGAAGATTTGGTGGATGACATCGATATTTTCGAAGCGGCATCGCCGACAACGCGTTCGACCGCACCGAGTTCAATCGTATCGGCCATGGTCGAAGTGCCGTGTGAGTTGATGTAATCCACATCGCCCGGCGTTATACCTGCGCGCTTCAAAGCCATTTCCATAGAGCGCTGTGCGCCCTCACCACTCTCTGATGGTGCGGTGATGTGGTAAGCATCGCCGGATAGGCCATAGCCGATGATCTCGGCATAAATCCTGGCGCCGCGAGCCAGGGCATGTTCCAGCTCTTCAAGGACGACAACGCCAGCGCCTTCACCCATCACGAAACCATCGCGGTCTTCATCATAGGGTCTCGACGCGGTTGTCGGATCGTCGTTTCTGGCAGTGGACAATGCCTTGCATGCAGCAAAGCCGGCTAGCGAAATGCGGCTGACTGGCGACTCCGTGCCACCGGCCACCATCACATCGGCATCTCCAAAGGCGATCAAACGCGAGGCATCGCCGATAGCGTGTGCACCGGTGGAGCAAGCGGTAACGACTGCATGATTTGGACCGCGCAGCTTGTGTTTGATCGATACCTGACCGGAAGCCAGGTTTATCAGACGGCCGGGAATGAAGAAGGGCGAGATGCGGCGGGGGCCCTTGTCGCGCAGTGTATAGCCTGCTTCGACAATGCCCTCGAGGCCACCAATGCCGGACCCGATCAAAACACCTGTACGGATCTGATCTTCATCGCTTTCCGGCGCCCATTTGGCATCCGCAAGGGCCTGGTCTGCAGCCGCAACGGCGTAAACAATGAAAGGATCGACCTTGCGCTGCTCTTTGGGTTCCATCCAATCGTCGGGATTAAACGTACCATCAGAGCCATCACCCACCGGAATACGGCAGGCGATCTTGCAAGGAAGATCTTCAACTTCAAATTCCGTCACACGCCGGGCACCACTCTGGCCGGCAAGAAGCCGTGACCAGGTTAGTTCAACCCCGGATGCGAGAGGAGAAACCAGCCCAAGGCCGGTTATGACAACACGCCTCATGGCAGATCCTTAACTATCCAATGCAACATGATTGTTTCCGGCCCAACGCATGAACGAGCAAGGTTAAGCACCTTATATCACGATCGCTGCGGGGCCGAACAAAAATCAGGCAGATGCTTTGTCGATGAACTTGACGGCATCGCCGACTGTCAGAATCGTCTCGGCAGCATCGTCCGGGATTTCGACGCCAAACTCTTCTTCAAAAGCCATCACGAGCTCGACAGTATCAAGGCTGTCGGCGCCCAGATCGTCGATGAAGCTCGCACCATCGGTGACTTTCTCGGCATCAACGCCCAGATGTTCAATAACGATTTTCTTGACGCGTTCTGCAGTATCACTCATGTGGAAACCTCAACCTGTTTGTTTTTCCCTATGCCTTGGTTAGCGGCACGGATGACTCTAATCAAGCAATAAGATGGTTGTTCCGCCCTGTTTAACAGCTAAAACACCCGTCCTTGCGGCTCTTTCCTTGCGGAACTGAAAGGACATCAAATCGATTTGACTGCCCAGACTGGTGCGCGACTTATCACGCTTTATTCACTGCCTCAATCTCATAAATGTGATTGAGACCAATACCCACCGATACCGCGGTACGTTCTGGCTCAGATCATCGCCATGCCACCGTTGACGTGAATGGTCTGACCGGTGACATAAGATGCTTCAGTGCTGGCAAGATAGACAACCGACGAAGCAACTTCGGCGCCCGTACCCATGCGGCGCATCGGAATTGCCGACATGATGCTTTCTTTCTGTTTGTCGTTGAGCTTGTCAGTCATTGCCGATTCGATGAAACCCGGTGCAACGCAGTTGACCGTGACGTTGCGGCTGGCGATTTCCTGCGCCAAAGATTTGGAGAAGCCGATGAGTCCAGCTTTGGAAGCGACATAATTGGTTTGACCCGGATTTCCTGTGACGCCCACGACCGAAGTTATGTTGATGACGCGGCCATAACGGCGGCGCATCATCGGATGCGTGAGTTCGCGGGTCAGACGGAAAACTGCAGTCAGATTGACTTCAAGCACATTGTCCCAGTCCGCATCGCTCATGCGCACGAAGAGGCCGTCTTTGGTGATGCCCGCGTTGTTGACGAGAATATCAACGCCCCCAAGATCGGCTTCGGCCTTTTCGCCAAGCGCCTTGACCTCGTCGCGATCGGAAAGATTAGCCGGGAAGATCATCGCCCGATCACTAAAATCAGACGCCAGAGCTTCGAGCTTCTCTACACGTGTGCCATGGAGCCCCACGGTTGCGCCCCGTGCATGGAGCGCACGAGCGATTGCCTCGCCAATACCACCCGTCGCACCCGTGATAAGAGCCTTGCGGCCTGTGAGATCAAACATTGCGCGTTCCTTTTTAAGCGTTGAGGGCAGCGACAGCCGCATCGATGTCTTCTGGTGTGCCGACAGCAATACCGGATATGTCTTTATTAATACGGCGGGCAAGACCAGTCAGCACTTTGCCAGCACCGATTTCGTAGAGCGTTGTGACGCCATTATTACCAAACCATTCTACCGTCTCGCGCCAGCGCACCTGTCCGGTCACTTGCTCAACCAGCAATGCGGCGATTTCGGCCGCAGACTTGACGGGCGCAGCGCGGACATTGGCAATAAGCGGCACGACCGGATCGTTCTTGGAAACGTTGGCCAATGCGATGCGCATGGCTTCCGCAGCGGGCTCCATCAAAGAAGAGTGAAAAGGAGCGGAAACCGGCAGCATAATCGCGCGTTTGGCCCCTTTGGTGGAGGCCAGCGCAGCCGCTGCCTCGACAGGGCCCTTCGCGCCGGAAATCACCAACTGACCGCCGCCATTATCATTGGCGATCTGAACAGGTCCCTGATTTGAGGTTTCGGCGCAAATCGCCTCAACATCTTCATGCTCAAGGCCGATAATGGCGGCCATGGCGCCCTCACCCGCTGGAACCGCCTTCTGCATGGCGTTGCCGCGAATGCGCAAGAGGCGCGCCGTATCGGATAGCGAGAATGTGCCGGCTGCACAAAGCGCCGAATACTCGCCGAGAGAATGGCCGGCGACATAGGCAATTTTATCCTTCAAGGATACGCCCTTGGACTCCAGCACCCGAAATACGGCGATGGATACGGCCATCAATGCGGGCTGGGCATTGGCAGTCAGCGTCAATGTTTCTTCAGGACCTTCCCAGATGATTGAAGACAGCTTCTCACCCAGAGCTTCGTCCACCTCGTCGAGAACAGCACGGGCCTCCGGGAAATTCTCGGCCAAAGCCTTGCCCATGCCGACAACCTGGCTTCCTTGACCTGGAAAGGTGAATGCAATGGACATAAGCTGCGCCTCCAAAGGTTGCTTATATTGTGAATCTGACGCGCGATGTGCCTACAGGCAAGGACGAAGTCAAGCTTTGATGCAGCCAAAACGACTAACGCTAGGCATGCTCGGCTTTAGGCTAAGTGATAGATTGACTGACGTCGACCACCCTCCTCATAGTTGCTCAGGCTACGAACCGGGAGAGTTAATGAGCAAACGTCTTGAGCAGATGCGCTGGAATCCAAAGGCGGACTGGCGCATTGAAGATGTTCAGACCGTTTGCAAGGAGTTTGAAATTATCTGCAAGAGGTCCCGCTCCGGCAGTTCTCATTATAAGGTCTCGCACGCATCACAGTACGAGATTTTAACGATCCCTTTTAAAAGACCGATTAAGCCTGTATATATACGGAAACTCATCGAGTTTGTTGAAGCTGTGAGGAATTCACGTGACCTATCATAAATATCCGGTCGTTGTTTCTGCCCTTGCCGATGAGGAAGGCGGAGGATTTGGTGCTTATGTACCCGATCTTCCAGGTTGCATGAGTGACGGCGATACACCCGAAGAGGCCGTACATAACGCTTATGATGCAATCGAAGCCTGGATCGAGGCCGCCAGTGAGTTGGGCCGCGATATTCCAGCACCCTCTCAGAAACTGACACTTGCCTGATTATACGCAATTTACGCCCACTTAGAAAATCTGCCAGGCGGGTTGCTTATTGGGCCATTTGCCCGTATAGAGCGCCCGTTCATTGCTCGGCGTCAGCTGGGGGCTGAACGGAGGGCCGGATTTCGATCCGTCGAAGCATAAGAGCTTCAGCCTCCCGTGTCTCCGCTCTCGATCGTCTCCATCAGCGTCCTTTCTTCCCCGGTCATCCGGCAGAGAGATTCGCAGAGGTTTACCGTTGGTTCCGGGCAATATTAACGAAGAAAGGCAAAGACAATGGCTCTTTATGAACATGTGTTCCTTGCTCGACAGGACATTTCGCAGCAGCAGGTCGATGCGCTTGTAGAACAATACAAGGGTATCATCGAGACCAATGGCGGCACAGTCGGGCGTATTGAAAGCTGGGGGCTCCGTGCTCTCACCTATCGTATCAACAAGAACCGCAAGGCGTACTATTCGCTGCTCAACATCACTGCTCCTGCAGCAGCTGTTGCTGAGCTCGAGCGTCAGCAGCGCATCAACGAAGATGTCCTGCGTTTCATGACGATCCGCGTTGACGAACACGAGGAAGGCCAGTCGGCCATGCTCGCTCGCCGTGACGATCGCCGCGACCGCGACGACAACAAGTTCGGTGGCCGCGACGACGACCGTCCGCGCCGTCCACGCCGTCCGCGTGACGAAGCCGGTGAAGGAGCAGAATAATGGTTGATATCAATCAGATCCCGACCCGCCGTCCGTTCCATCGCCGCCGCAAGACCTGCCCGTTCTCGGGTGCCAATGCGCCGAAGATCGACTACAAGGACGTAAAACTCCTGTCGCGCTACATTTCTGAGCGTGGCAAGATCGTTCCTTCCCGTATCACGGCTGTCAGCCAGAAGAAGCAGCGCGAACTCGCACAGGCGATCAAGCGTGCCCGTTTCCTCGGCCTGCTGCCATACGTTGTAAAATAATAAACTGAGGCGGTGGGTTTCGACCCTCCGCCTCATTCCACCATCCGCGATGGGCGCGGGTCTGGTGATTCAGAAAACCCGAGTTGAGGTAGTGGTCTAAGGACCGCCTCTAACTGCTGAAACAAGCAGGACAGCGAGTGAAATGAAACTGACTGCAAAAGATATTGGCGTAGGTGTGCTAGCGGGCTTTGCCGCTGCACTGCTTTCGGTTGGCGTTATCACGCAATCGACCCTCGCCATGGCGCTCCTGCTGTTTTCACCGCTGCCTATTTTTGTGGCCGCTCTCGGCTGGGGTACGGCCGCCGGATTGATTGCCGCACTTTCCATGGCTGTCGCCGTCTCCGTGCTTGCCGCGCCAATGGCGGCCCTTATCGTTGTCCTGATCACTGCGCTCCCTGCTGCCGCTGCATCGTACTTTACCGGCCTAGCGCGCCCTGCCGATGAAATCGGTGGACCGAAGGACGTCATGGTCTGGTATCCGCTCGCCGATACTCTGCTGCGCCTAGCGCTGATTGTGGCAGCCAGTTTCATCGCAATCGGCATGCTCGTCGGTTTTGGCGATGAACTCGCGGCCGAACTGGCGAAATCACTGGGGCAGCAGCTTGCCGCGAGCAACCCTGAACTTGCCGCAAATGCCGACGTTGCGCAGAGCATGGCACTGTTTGTCGTGCGTGTACTGCCCGCTCTGCAGCCTGCCATATGGGTGACGATAATCGTCGCCAATCTTTATCTGGCGCTGCGGTTGACGGCCGCTTCCGGCAAACTACGCCGACCGCATGACGATTGGCCGCGGGCGCTGCGCATGCCCCGCGCCGCGCTTATCGTCTTCGCCATCGCTTGCGCTGCCTGCTTCCTGCCGGGCGGCATCGGCTATGCCGCAACCGCGATTGCCGGCGCACTCGGTGCCGGTTTCACGATGGCGGGTTTCGCCATACTGCATGCAAGGACGCGCGGCGCAGCGTGGCGCCCAGTGGCACTATGGTTCGCTTACCTCGCGGTTGTGCTTTTCGCCTTTGTGCTTTTCCTCTTCCTTCTTGCCGGTTTGTTCGACACGTCGCGCAACGCCCCGGTTTCGAAGGCTGCGAATACAACACCACCTAACAACGACAACTAACATTAGAACAGACAAGGATAATTCAAATGGAAGTCATTCTTCTCGAACGTATCAGCCGCCTCGGCCAGATGGGCGAAACAGTCAAGGTAAAGGACGGCTTTGCCCGTAATTTCCTGTTGCCACAGGGCAAGGCTCTTCGTGCCAACGAAGCCAACAAGAAGAAGTTCGAAGGTCAGCGCGCGCAGCTCGAAGCACGCAATCTCGAACGCAAGACTGAAGCACAGGCGATCTCCGAAAAGCTCGACGGCAAGTCGTTCATCGCCGTTCGTTCGGCAGGTGAAACCGGTCAGCTCTACGGTTCAGTTTCGACACGCGATATCGCTGATCTGATCACCGCTGAAGGCTTCTCGATCAACCGCAACCAGGTTGAACTGAACACGCCGATCAAGACCATTGGCCTGCACAAGATCGTGCTGACACTTCATCCGGAAGTTGAAGCAACGGTCACGATCAACATTGCTCGTACTGCAGATGAAGCCGAGCGTCAGGTAAAGGGCGAAGATCTTACCTCCGCCGAGGCGATCTACGGTATCGAAGAAGTTCCGCTTGCGGACGAATTCTTCGACGAGGACGAAGAAGGCGAAGAAAACGCCTGATCTTTCTTCGATAGATCATTCTTTCGAATGATCTCATCAACATTTTGAAAGTACCCGGCAGCAGTGCCGGGTATTTTTTTGCTTTTCAGGAACAAAAAAACGATTAGATTTGTTTGTCTTACCACGCCCGACCACGGCTCACCTCGAGCCTGCTAATGGCCGAGCTCTATCGTCAATGATGGAGATTGTTCATGAATGCCATACTAAAAGCCGCGCTCTCGCGGATGATCTACACTGGCACTTTGGTTATCACAGACTCTTCCGGTAAATCTCAAACCTTCGGTGATGGAACCGGAGAGCAATTCGCCTTTCGCATCAACAGCGCAGCGGCCGAACGAAAGATCGCTTTCGACCCATCGCTACACTTCCCGGAAGCCTATATGAACGGCGATATCGACGTTCTCGAAGGCGATATTTATGACGTCCTGAAGATCATTTTCGAGAATACCGGGGCGACTGTCGCCAAGGAACCCTGGATGTTGGCGATCGAAGGCATACGCCGTGCCACCCGCCGCCTGCATCAGATGAATACGCTGACTCGCGCTTCCAGCAACGTCCAGCGCCACTATGACCTGTCTGAAGACCTCTACAGGTTGTTCCTCGATACGGACATGCAATATTCCTGTGCCTACTTCGAACGGCCGGATGCAACGCTGGAAGAAGCACAACTGGCGAAGAAGCGTCACATCGCAGCGAAACTGCTGTTGAAAAAGGGGCACAAGACGCTCGATATTGGTTGCGGCTGGGGCGGACTCGGAATCTACCTCGCCAAGCACCTCGAAGCCAATGTGACCGGTGTAACGCTGTCGCAAGAGCAATTCGGTATCGCCAACAAGCGCGCATTCGAAGAAGGCCTGACGGGAAAAGCGCAATTCACCCTTCAGGACTATAGAACGATCGAAGAGAGCTTCGACCGCATCGTGTCGGTCGGCATGTTCGAACATGTCGGTATCGGGCACTTCCCGGAATATTTCCAGCATACCGCACGGCTTTTGAAGAAGGACGGTGTATTCCTCCTGCATTCCATCGGCCGCTCGGATGGCCCCTCCTATACGAACGCCTTCATCCAGAAATACATATTCCCGGGCGGTTATATTCCGGCACTCTCGGAAGTGCTGCCGCACATCGAAAAGGCTGGTCTCGTTGTCACCGATATCGAGATTCTCCGGCTGCACTACGCGGACACCCTGCGTATCTGGCGCGAACGATTCATGGCGAGATCGCGAGAAGGCCAAGGCGATCTACGATGAACGGTTCTGCCGCATGTGGGAGTTCTATCTTGCGGCTTCGGAAGCGGCGTTCCGCTGGCAAAACCTGGTCGTGTTCCAGATCCAGCTCGCACACCGGCAGGAAGCCGTGCCCCTAACCCGGAACTATATCGAGAAGGAAGAAAAGCGGCTGAAGCGGCTTGAATGCGAACGGAGCTCCGCCAATAGCCAGGTGGAGACCAAGGAATCAGTCGCCGGGCGGTAAGTCCGACGACAGACTACCCCCTAACATCAAAAACCATCCGCAGGGCGATTTGCGGATGGATTTTTTGTGTTTTCCACTGCGCCCAAATTGCGACATTGAGCGTTGCGGGTATACACTGTCATCTGCGAATCACGCGCCAAATCGGTGGCTCTGAGTCAAGCTGTAACATCCTGTTTTGTACTTCTTGCTGTGGACGGAAATGTATAGTCCGCCTCCGCATTGCGTCGTTAAAAACGCCGTGGCCATGTTGATCGAGGAACAGGAAAATTTGAAATGGCTGAAGCTACGGTACGCAAGATCAACGAGGCTCAAGGAGCGCTTTACCGCGAGGCCCCTAACAATATAGAGGCTGAACAGGCCCTGTTGGGTGCCATTCTCGTCAACAATGACGCGTTTTACCGGGTTTCCGACTTTCTGAAACCGACCCATTTCAACGAACCGCTACATCGCAAGATCTTCGAAGTCGCTTCCGATATGATTCGCATGGGAAAGATGGCGAATCCGGTGACGCTGAAGACATTCATGCCCGCTGACGCCAAAATCGGCGAAATGACGGTGATGCAATATCTCGCCCGCCTCGCTGCAGAGGCGGTAACGATCATCAATGCCGAGGACTATGGCCGGGCGATCTACGATCTTGCCACGCGCCGGGCTTTGATCACTATCGGCGAAGACATGGTCAACATAGCCTACGACGCCCCGGTTGATGTGGCGCCGCAGGGCCAGATCGAAGATGCGGAGCGACGCCTGTTCGAACTCGCCGAAACCGGCCGCTACGATGGCGGATTTCAGACATTCACCGATGCAGTCAAGACTGCCGTCGACATGGCCAACGCGGCGTTCATGCGTGACGGTCACTTGTCCGGCATTTCGACAGGCATTCGTGCGCTCGATGCGCGCATGGGCGGCCTCCAACCATCTGACCTGATTGTCCTCGCAGGACGCCCCGGTATGGGCAAGACCTCGCTTGCGACGAATATCGCATTCAACATTGCCGCCGCCTATGAGCCCGAACAGCTCGCTGATGGCACGTTCAAAGCCAAGAACGGCGGCGTGGTCGGCTTTTTCTCGCTCGAAATGTCGTCGGAACAGCTGGCAACCCGTATCATTTCCGAGCAATCGGAGATCAGTTCCTCGAAAATCCGTCGCGGCGAGATCAGCGAAGCCGATTTCGAAAAGCTTGTCGCCTGTTCACAGCACATGCAGAAAGTGCCGCTTTATATCGATCAGACCGGCGGTATTTCTATCGCCCAGCTTGCAGCGCGAGCGCGGCGCCTGAAGCGCCAGCGCGGGCTGGACGTCCTGGTCATCGATTATATTCAGCTCATGCAAGGGTCGTCAAAGCGCGCATCGGAAAACCGTGTGCAGGAAATTACCGAAATCACCACCGGCCTGAAAGCGCTTGGCAAGGAATTGAACACGCCGATCATCGCCCTCTCCCAGCTGTCGCGTCAGGTGGAAAGCCGTGAAGACAAGCATCCGCAACTTTCCGACTTGCGTGAATCCGGTTCGATCGAGCAGGACGCGGACGTTGTGCTTTTCGTCTATCGCGACGAATATTACATCAAGAACAAGGAACCCAAGGTCGGGACGGAAGAGCATTTCAAGTGGCAGGCCGATCTCAACGAGGCTACGGGCAAGGCGGAAGTCATCGTCGCCAAGCAACGTCACGGCCCGACAGGCACGGTAAGACTGGCGTTCCAGGCGGAATTTACCCGCTTTACCGATCTTGCCGAAGATCCGCATCTTCCTGAACGGTTCGAGTGAACCTTTGACTGCCAAAAAGCCCCAGATCACTACGGCCGGCGCAGATCCCCGGTTAGCCGGGGGGCGGTTGACCATCGATCTCGATGCGCTCGCCGCCAATTGGCTATTTCTCGCTAAAAAGTCGAAACCCGCAGAGACCAGTGCCGTCGTCAAGGCCGACGCGTACGGCCTCGGCATTGTCCATGTCGTTCCGGCGTTATGGCAGGCTGGATGCCGCACATTCTTTGTCGCACTGGCCGAGGAAGGTCTACGGGTAAAAGCTGTCGCACCCGATGCGCGGGTGCTTGTGCTCAACGGGTTTTTTGCCGAGGCATTCGAAACTTATGGCCAATCGGATCTCATTCCCGTTCTTGGCTCGATCCATGAACTCGATTTGTGGAAGAGCCTGAATGCCCGTCGAAAGGACAAGCTTCCCTTTGCGCTGCATGTGGACACCGGTATGAACCGTCTCGGCCTTAGCCTGACTGAAGCCTTGGCCTTTGCGGCCGATATGCGGGACCAAAAACCGGTTCTACTGATGACGCATCTCGCTACGGCTGACGAGCAGGCGCATGCGTTAAACCTAAAGCAAATTGAATCATTTCAAAAACTTCGCGGGGCTTTTGCAGGAATTGAATCCAGCATCGCAAATTCCCCCGGCATTTTTCACGCGCGTATAGGTGAATATGAACTCAGCCGACCCGGCGTTGCCATGTATGGCGGTGAACCACTTTCGTCCGCCGCCAATCCCATGCGCCGTGTGGTGACGCTGGAAGCACGCGTTGTACAGATCCGCACCGGACTAAAGGGCGAGACCGTGGGTTATGGCGCTACCACGACGCTTGAACGCGACACGCGTATTGCGGTTTGCTCGGCAGGCTATGCGGATGGTTATCTTCGTTCTGCATCGGGCAGCGGTGTGCCGTTGCGCGCCGCCGTACCCAATGGCGGCGTTGGCTTTGTTGCCGGGAGCAAAGTTCCAATTATTGGTCGTGTCACCATGGATCTGACGTCATTCGATATCACTGATCTTCCAGTGGATACCGTTAGCCCGGGAGACTTCATCGAACTCTTCGGCCACAACATTGCGTTGGACGACGCTGCCCGCGCCGCTGGAACGATCGGATATGAGTTGCTTACCAGCCTTGGGAATCGCTATCACCGGCGCTATCTCAAATCCGAAAGTAATTGATGGCAAAGCCAAGAATTCAATTTATCTGTCAGAACTGCGGTGCGGTGCATACCCGTTGGGCCGGCAAGTGCGATGAGTGCGGCGAGTGGAACACGCTCGTTGAGGAAGGCACGGCTGGCGGCATCGGCAGCGGACCTGGCAAGCTATCGTCGCGAAAAGGCCGCGCAGTAGCGCTGACCACACTTTCCGGCGAAATCGAGGATGCACCGCGCATCCAGTCAGGAATCGGCGAACTGGATCGTGTGACCGGCGGGGGATTCGTCCGCGGTTCGGCGATCCTCATCGGCGGCGATCCCGGAATCGGCAAATCGACATTGCTGACGCAGGCTGCGGCTGCCCTCGCCCGCCAGGGTCACCGCGTCGTTTACGTTTCAGGTGAAGAGGCAGTGGCGCAAATCAGGCTACGCGCGCAGCGATTGCATGCTGCCGACACCGACGTGCTGCTCGCGGCCGAAACCAATGTCGAAGACATCCTGGCCACCATCTCCGATTCGAAGCGGCCAGATTTGATCATAATTGATTCGATCCAGACATTGTGGACAGACGCCGCCGATTCTGCCCCCGGAACAGTGACGCAGGTGCGTGCCGGCGCCCAAGCCATGATCCGCTATGCCAAGCAGACTGGCGCGGCAGTTGTTCTGGTGGGGCACGTGACAAAGGAGGGTCAGATCGCCGGGCCTCGCGTGATCGAGCATATGGTCGATGCGGTGCTCTATTTCGAAGGCGAAGGCGGCCATCATTACCGCATCTTGAGGACTGTAAAGAACCGTTTTGGCCCGACGGACGAGATCGGCGTGTTCGAAATGTCAGACAAGGGATTGCGCGAAGTCGCCAATCCTTCCGAGCTTTTCCTGGGTGAACGCAACGAAAAGTCGCCGGGAGCTGCGGTTTTTGCAGGCATGGAGGGCACGCGTCCGATACTGGTCGAAATCCAGGCGCTGGTTGCGCCCTCGACACTTGGCACGCCGCGCCGTGCGGTTGTCGGATGGGATGGAAACCGGCTGTCAATGATTCTCGCCGTACTCGAAGCGCATTGCGGCGTAAGGTTCGGTCAGCACGACGTTTATTTGAATGTGGCCGGCGGATATCGAATAACCGAGCCCGCAGCGGACCTTGCAGTTGCATCTGCACTGGTTTCCTCAATTGCCGGTATTGCCCTTCCCGCAGATTGCGTCTATTTCGGCGAAGTCAGTTTATCTGGTGCGGTTCGCCCGGTGGCGCATGCTGTGCAGAGGCTGAAGGAGGCAGATAAGCTTGGGTTCAAGCAGGCTGTTCTTCCCAAGGGAAGCAACGATGTGGCAAAGAACGGCAATGCTCGTCTGACAGAAACCGCTTCGCTGCCGGACCTAGTGGCCCGGATTGCGGCATCGGGACCTGACAAGAGACAACGCGACGACTGACCAGATAGTATTGGCCAGACTGAATATGGGGACGAACTTAAATGCCAATAACGTTGCTTGACGGAATTCTATTGGGCATCACTCTCGTTTCGGCGGTTTTGGCCATGGTGCGCGGCTTTTCGCGCGAAGTCTTGTCGGTGGTTTCCTGGGCAGCCGCGGCCGCAGCCGCATATCTCTTCTACAAGCCGGTCATTCCGTTTCTTACGCCGTATATCAGCAATGATACGATTGCGCAGATCGCAGCGGCTGGCCTCGTCTTCGTCGTTACGTTGATTGTCGTGTCGATCATTACAATGAAGATTGCCGATTTCATCATCGACAGCCGTATCGGCGCACTCGATCGTACGCTGGGTTTTCTCTTTGGCGCAGCACGGGGCATCCTTCTCGTCGTTGTCGCCATGCTGTTCTTCAACTGGCTGGTTCCCGAGAACCAGCCGGCATGGGTGGGCCAGGCAAAATCCAAGCCAATGATCGATCAACTGAGTACAAAGCTGATCGGCCTGTTGCCGGAAGACCCGGAATCGACCATCCTTAATCGCCTGAAGCCCGGTACGACAGCGGCTCCGGATGCGGCACCCGACGGCACCACCACAACACCGGAGCCGAAGGAAGACATTCCGCCGGAAGGGTCGACAAACCAGCCTTGATGCAGTCGAAGAACACAACTGCGTCAATATTGGCATTTATCAGGCCTTGGCGTTTACTTGGTAATGCTCCATATACGTGGCATAATGCGAAATAGGCACAATTGACTCGATCCCGATTACCTTGGCCAAGGTAATCTTGGGGCGGAAGGGCTGGCGGCAATGACCGACATTTCTCGTAACGATAATCAATTGATGTCCCTGGATGACGACACACTGCATGAAGAGTGCGGTGTGTTTGGCATTTTGGGGCATCCCGACGCCGCGACCCTGACCGCGCTCGGGCTGCACGCACTGCAGCATCGCGGCCAGGAAGCCGCCGGTATCGTCTCCTATGACGGGAAGCAGTTTTGTTCGGAACGCCGCATGGGTCTCGTCGGGGACCACTACACCAATCCGGCAACCCTTGCACAATTGCCCGGCGACCGGGCAATCGGCCACGTACGCTATTCAACCACCGGCGACACGGTTCTACGCAACGTGCAGCCGCTTCTGGCCGAACTTGAGGTCGGCGGCATCGCCATTGCCCATAATGGCAATTTCACCAACGGCCTCACCCTGCGCCGCCAGCTGATCGCTGATGGCGCAATTTGCCAGTCCAATTCCGATACTGAAGTCGTACTGCACCTCATCGCCCGTTCACGCCACGCGTCATCCAGCGATCGCTTCATCGACGCGATCCGCCAGATGGAAGGCGGTTATGCGATGCTCGCACTCACCCGCACCAAGCTCATCGCTGCGCGTGACCCGATCGGCATTCGCCCGCTCGTGATGGGCGAACTCGACGGCAAGCCGATTTTTGCTTCCGAGACCTGCGCGCTCGACATTATCGGTGCGAAATTCGTCCGCGATATCGAGAATGGCGAAGTGGTGGTCTGCGAAATCCAGGCTGATGGGTCGATCAGCATCGATACTTACAAGCCGCAGAATCCAAAGCGCGAACGGCTTTGCCTGTTTGAATACGTTTACTTCGCCCGTCCGGACTCGGTCGTTGGCGGACGCAATGTCTACACTGCCCGCAAGAACATGGGCATCAATCTCGCCAAGGAAGCGCCACTCGAGGCAGATGTGGTGGTTCCAGTTCCGGATGGCGGCACCCCGGCAGCCATTGGTTTTGCCCAGGCAAGCGGCATTCCCTTCGAGCTCGGCATCATCCGTAACCATTATGTCGGACGCACCTTCATTGAGCCAACGCAATCGATCCGTGCCTTTGGTGTGAAGCTGAAGCATTCGGCCAACCGTGCCGTCATTGAAGGCAAGCGCGTTGTGCTTGTGGATGATTCCATCGTTCGCGGTACGACTTCGGTCAAGATCGTGCAAATGATCCGTGACGCCGGTGCGCTCGAGGTACACATCCGCGTTGCCAGCCCGATGATCTTTCATCCGGATTTCTACGGCATCGACACACCCGACGCCGACAAGCTGCTGGCCAACCAGTATGCGGACCTCGATGCGATGTGCGACTACATCGGAGCGGATTCCCTGGCATTCCTGTCGATCGACGGGCTTTACAAGGCTGTCAGCGGGGCTCCCCGCGATCCGCGCTCGCCGCTTTTCACCGATCACTACTTCACTGGCGATTATCCGACGCGGCTTCTCGACAAGGATGGGGCGAGTAACGTTCGCCAGTTCTCGCTTCTCGCAAATAACGGTTGAGTTCACTCTATGATTTCTGACGGCAGTTTTCGGCTGGACGGCAAGCTTGCGCTCGTCACCGGCGCATCCCGTGGCATTGGCTATTCTCTCTCCAAAGAACTTGCAGCCCGCGGCGCTCACGTCATTGCCGTTGCCCGCACAGTGGGCGGGCTTGAGGAACTCGACGACGAAATCAAGGCAGCAGGCGGGACCGCAACGCTCGTTCCCTTGGACTTGACTGACATGCCCGCCATCGACAGGCTTGGCGGTTCCATCCATGAGCGCTGGGGCAAGCTTGATATCATGGTCGCCAATGCGGGCATTCTCGGAACGATTTCGCCAATCGGACATGTGGAGGCGAAAGTCTTCGATCGGTTGATGGCAATCAATGTCACGAGTGTCTGGCGTCTGATCCGCACCGTTGATCCCCTGTTGAAGCTGTCTGACGCCGGGCGCGCCATCCTGCTATCATCGAGCGTCGCACATACTGCTCGCGCCTATTGGGGACCCTACGCCGCTTCCAAGGCTGCTGTGGAAGTGATGGCGCGCGCCTGGGCCGAGGAATCGCAACAGACGCGCTTGTGCATCAATTCCGTCGACCCTGGGGCTACCCGCACCGCCATGCGTGCGCAGGCTATGCCAGGCGAAGATCCTGAGATCTTACCCACGCCAGCGGAGGTCGCCGCAAAGATCGCCCTGCTGTGTGACCCGGCGCTGAACGCGACCGGCAAGCTCTACGACGTGCGCGCCGACAAATTGCTGAGCTACAACGACCCGAGCTAACCAACGAGGCGCATGATCTTTTCCGCCTTCTCGTTTGCGACTGAAGTCCGGCCACGCCATGCCTTCGGGCTCATGCCGGTCACACGCAGGAACTCGCGATTGAAATTCGACTTGGTTTGAAAGCCGGCATCGAACATGATCCGTGTGATCGGTTCGTCCGTGTCAGCCAGCGAGCGGCAAGCTTCCCTCACCCTGTAATCATTCACATATTGCGAGACGCTCATCGACTTGACGCGATTGACCGCGCTCGACACTTGCCGGACCGAGAGCCCCATTTTCCGGGCAAGCCGGTTGAGATTGAGATCGACATCACGATAGAGCGTGCGCGATTGCATCAGATCGTCGAGCGAGGCTGCTATTTGCGCATCCTCAGCACTTGGCGTTATGACCGGTGCAAACCTGTCATCACCCGCTGACTCGGTGGGCGGCTGGCTCGTCCCTGCAACCGTCGCTGCTGTTCCCAAAATGAACAAAGCCAATACGTTGCCGAATGCAACGATGCTGCCGGAATAGACGCCGCCAGTTTCCGCGAAATCAAAGCTGATCACGATATCCATCAAGCCTGAAGCCAATACGGCAAAGGCTGTAACCTGCAAAGCCCGGTAGGCGCTGATCACGCCATCGAGCCTCGATGAGCCGAGCGCATTGGGTCCCGCCCATGCGAGCGCAGTGAGCGCAGTGCCGTAGCCGAGAAAAATAAGAATGAGAGCAAGCGAAATAGGGGCTGGCCAGAACGCGATGAAGCCAAGGATTACCAAGGCCGGAAGCGCGTGCAACAGGAGGACTGGCCGGTTCAACGGCGACCGACCATCCCTCAGCCCTTCGAAACTCAGCCAGGCGAGTGCGGGAACGATCGCCGCCAGAAAGGCCTGCACCGGCAGGATCAGGGTAATCCCGTAACCCCAGCGCACACCAATCACGACCGACTGCAAAATATAGACAGCGATCAGTGCGGCAAAGAACGGATTCGGAGCGTTGCCGTCATTCCGCCTGATCATCTGGATCAGCAGGATGAGAAGCAGAAAGGCAACGACAAATGGCAGCGGGACAAAGAGCATGAGTCAAATACCAACAGTTTATGAATCACTATGACCTCAATTGCGATTGAGGACGACCGAAATTGTGTTTGAGGTCGAAAATAGCGCCTCGATACCGCTCCCTTGGCCCAGCGCCGATCAAGTGCCAAATCAAGGAGAACCGATGAAATTTTCGACCAAAATTTGTGCCGCAGCCATCCTGTCCCTCACCGTGATGCAGACGGCCAAGGCTGATGATACAGTCGGCGTTCGCCAAATCCTTGCACCGTCGAAAGAGCGTGGCGTCGATCTTGATGTAACCGTCTGGTATCCGGCGCAAGCCGGTGGCGAGACGGTCGTGCTGGGCGAGACCGCGTTTTTCATTGGAACGCCCGCCACGCGCGACGCGCCGATGTCCCAGGGGAAGTTTCCGCTTATCCTGCTTTCACATGGTGCCGGGTTGGCCGGGAACGCGCAAGCTTTGAGCTGGGTTGCAACACCCTTAGCTGAACAGGGCTTCGTTGTTGTCGCGCCTACGCATCCGAGGAATACGGGCAGTAATAAATCCGCCGCTGAGACAATGAAGATATGGTTGCGACCTTCCGATCTCACGGAAGCCTTGAATACAATTGAGAAGGATGAACTCTTCCAAAATCACCTTGATCAAGACAAAATTGGTGTTCTTGGTCTTTCCATGGGTGGTAATACCGCTTTGGCATTAGCGGGTGCTCGCATAGATCCCCAACTTTTGGCAGGCTATTGCGATACGGACTTGCTCAATCCTTCCCTTTGCGGGTGGGTCAGACAGAGCGGCGTTGACCTTCATGCGATGAATTTGGAATCTGCAAATCGTGACAATAGAGATGAACGCGTCCGGTTTGCCATGGCAATTGATCCTGCCCCATCTGATATCTTTGAATTCAACAGCTTTTCCAAGATCAAAATCCCGGTTGATATCATTAATCTCGGTAAACCAGGAAAAATCCCGCTGAGCGCTCAAGCCTCCGGGATCGCAAAAACGATTTCCAATGCGAGGTACACAGTCGTTGAAAATGCCAGCCATTATAGCATGTTTGCCGAATGCAAACCCGGCGCCGCCGACATCATTGTGTCTGAAAAGATAGGTGATCCACTTTGCGATGACGGTGGCGGGCCGTCACGCGCCGCAATTCATGCGCAGCTGATCGACATGATAAGCAAAGCCTTTGAACGGACGCTAAAGGCCTCCCGCGCCAAATAGCCTGCGCATCGAACCTACAAAAAATAGCTACCTCAAAAGGCTCTTCGGACGAAGTGTCTAAGCGATGGAGATTGCAATGAAATTCCGGAAAATAGTTACACTCTCGACCTTCGTTTCTGCTCTTGCCTTGAGTATCCTCCCCTCTCAGGCCGCAGGTCTCAAATTCCTCGAGGTGCCTGCCAACAATCGTGGACCCGTTCTGACGGCCGCCGTCTGGTATCCGTGTGTTGGCAAGCCGATACGGGTAGAAATCGGCTTCGACTATTCGACAGCTGTGCGGGACTGCCCACTCACAGGTGAAAAACTTCCGCTCATCATGATCTCGCATGGTGTAGGTGGATGGTTCGGCAATTATCATGCACTTGCTGAAATGCTTGCCGATGCAGGATTTGTAGTCGCTGCTATCAATCATCCACGGGATAGCGGCCAATCGAAAACGAGAGATCCGAACGATATAGCCTCCATGACCCAGCGCCCTGTCGACATGACAAGGCTGGTCGATTTCATGCTGGACCGCTGGTCAGGTGCACCACAGGTCGATCCGGCACGAATTGGCGTTTTCGGCTTTTCAAGAGGCGGCTTCACTGGCCTCGCCATGATTGGCGGCAACCCCGACTGGAAATTGCTGCTAGATAATTGCCCGACCTATCCGGGAAACCGCTTTTGCGAGCAAATTCGTAGCTCCGCAATTGCTCCTTTGGCCGGTGATCCACGGATCAAAACTGCAGTGTTGGTTGATCCTGCGGGCGGTAGCCTATTCACCGCCGAGGGCCTGGGCAAAGTGACGGTTCCAGTCCAGTTATGGGCATCCGAATATGGTGGAGACGGTCTATCACCCAAAGATGCCGCAACGGTTGCTCATAACCTGCCCGCCAAGCCAGATTACCGTATCGTGCCGAACTCTGGCCATTTCTCTTTTCTCCCACCTTGCAGCCAGGAATTTGCGAAACTCGTGGCCAACTCCGGTGAGCCTGAGCTATGCACCGACACGGCAGGCTTTGATCGCGTGGCTTTCCACAAGCAGTTCAACGCAGATATCCTGGCCTTCTTCCGCAAAAATCTGATCGAAGCCGAGCAGTGAAACCGGTGTGGTTCCGAAATCAGGATATAATTTCGGAACCAGCACTTTCAGCATTTGCCAATGCGGCGCGATCTGCCGCTTCGTAGCGCTTCCAAGCACGCGCACTGAACGGCAGTGTGAGGAAGAAGCAGATCGTGGTCAGCGTCAACGTTTCCCAAGTGTAGCTCATCAGAAAGGCGACATAGAGAACAATGAACAGAAACGAGGGCATGACCCAGTCCGAACGCAGCCTCGTTCCTAGGGCCTTGCCGCTATAGACCGGCAGGCGGCTGATCATCAGCACTGCTACACCAACGGTATAGGCGGCGGCGGCGAAGGCGATTGCACGTGTGGGCGCAAGACCGAGGAAGCCGAGATAAACCGGCAGCATCACAAGCATCGCGCCCGCCGGGGCTGGTACGCCCGTGAAAAAATGGTTCTGCCAGAGCGGTTTCCCAACCACATCGAGCATAACATTGAAACGGGCAAGGCGAAGACAGCAGGCTATGCAGTATAACAACGCGGCGATCCACCCAAACGAACGCGCCTGATCCAGCATATAGGCGTAGAGGACCAGAGCCGGGGCGACACCAAAATTGACGATGTCGGCCAGCGAGATCCATCTGTGCACCGAATTTCGTGGAGCCCTTCATCATACGGGCGAGGCGTCCGTCGATTCCGTCGAGAAATGCCGCCAGGAGCACCATGGACACTGCCAGTTCGTAACGATTCTCGAAGGCCAGCCTGATACCCGTCAGCCCGGCGCAGATGGCAAGAACTGTAATCACATTAGGCGCGAGATAGCGCAACGGGATTCGCCGACCAACAGGGCCGGTCGTCTGCGGCTTCTCGTCAAACAATGGATCGACTTCGGTCTCGGTCATGCGCCCTGCCTCAACTGATCCGCACTAACGGAGCGCTTGCCGCGCCACCGAATTCGGCGATGACGGATTCGCCGCCGACCGCAGTCTGGCCGATCGCGACGCGCGGCGTAAAGCCCTCCGGCAGATAAACATCGACGCGCGAACCAAAGCGAATGAGACCGAACCGCTCGCCGATCGAAATGGCAGTGTTTTCGTCCGCCCAGCAGACAATGCGGCGCGCCACAAGCCCGGCAATCTGCACGACGGCGATCTCACCATTTGGACTGTCAATCAAAAGGCCATTACGCTCATTCTCAGTGCTGGCCTTGTCGAGGTCGGCATTGAGAAACTTGCCCGGCTTGTGGACAATCGTAGTTATCCGGCCGCGGACCGGAGAGCGGTTGATGTGGCAGGAAAAGACGTTCATGAACACGGATATCCGGGTCATCTCCTTATCCCCAAGGCCAAGCTCGCGCGGCGGGATAGCGGGCCCAACAGCTGAAACGATGCCATCTGCCGGACTGATCACCAGCTTGTCATCCGTCGGGGTAACACGCTGCGGGTCACGATAGAAATAGATGCACCAAGCAGTGAGAATGAGACCAATCCAGAACAGCGGCTCCCAAAAATAGCCGAGGATGATCGTCGCTCCGGCAAAACCGGCGATGAACGGGTACCCCTCCCGGTGGATTGGTACCAAGGTGTTGCGTATGGAATCGACAAGACTCATCAATGTATTCCTGGTTGTACCGGCAGCTCAAATTCCCTGAAACGGCGAGCGCTCCACGGCAAGTCGCGCGTTACTTATCGGAGATTGGCAGCAGGAGCAAACCATTCAAGCGGGCATTGCGGGCTTTCCACGCACGATGACGCCAAGGTCGTCTTCCTCCTGTACCCGGCGCAAACGCTCCTCAGCTTCCGTAGCCTCGCGCTGACGGTTCCACATGGAGGCATAAAGCCCCCTCTTGGCCAGAAGCTTTGCATGGGTGCCGCGCTCGGCGATCACTCCATCCTTCAGGACAATAATGTCATCAGCCCCGATGATGGTTGAAAGCCGATGGGCGATAACCAGTGTCGTGCGATTGCGACTGACAAGGTCAAGCGCGGACTGGATCTCATGCTCGGTGGCGCTATCGAGAGCCGAAGTCGCCTCATCCAGGATCAGGATAGGCGGAGCTTTCAAAATCGTTCTTGCAATCGCCACGCGCTGCTTTTCGCCGCCGGAAAGCTTAAGTCCGCGCTCCCCCACCATGGCGTCGTAGCCTTCGGGCAACGTTTCAATGAAAGGTCCTATCTGTGCAAGCTCCGCCGCATTGCGCATCTCGGCCTCCGTCGCAGTGATGCGCCCGTAGCGGATATTATAGGCGATGGTGTCGTTGAAGAGGACAGTATCCTGCGGAACCATGCCGATAGCGGATCGCAAGCTGTCCTGCGTCACGTCGCGGATATCATGGCCATCGATGGTGATCGAGCCGTTCTGGATGTCGTAAAAGCGGAACAGCAGGCGCGACAGGGTTGATTTGCCCGCACCGGAAGGCCCGACAATCGCTACTGTCTTGCCTGCGGGAACCTCAAAGCTGACGCCTTTCAGGATCGGGCGCTTCGGATCGTAGGCAAACTGGACGTTGTCGAAACGCACAGCCCCCCGTTCGATCACCAGCGGCTTGGCATCGGGCCTGTCCATCACTTCCTGCTCGACATCGAGCAGGTCGAACATCTGCTCGATATCCGTCAGACCCTGACGCACTTCGCGATAAATAAAGCCGATAAAGTTGAGCGGGACGGACAACTGCATCAACATTGCATTGATGAAGACGAAATCGCCCAATGTCTGCGTACCCGCAAGCACCTCCCTGCCCGACATGATCATCATGACCGCCATGCCGATGCCGAAAATAACCGCCTGTCCAAAGTTAAGCCAGCCAAGCGAAGTCCAGATGCGTGTCGCCGAAATCTCGTAGCGCGCCATGGCAGCATCGAAACGACCGGCCTCCATATTCTCATTGCCGAAATATTTGACAGTTTCATAGTTGAGCAGCGAGTCGATTGCCTTGGAGTTGGCGTCCGTGTCAGAGGCGTTCATGTCCCGGCGAATGCCGATGCGCCAGTCACTGGCTCTTACCGTGAACCATGTGTAGAGCCACACGGTTGCCACCACGACTGCCAAATAGGACATTCCGTAGGTCACGGCGAAAATGACTGCGGTCATCAGAAACTCGATGATCGTCGGCGCCGTATTCAGGATGGTGAAGCGAACGATGGTCTCGATGCCCTTCGTTCCGCGTTCGATGATGCGCGAAAGACCACCCGTACGGCGCTCCACGTGGAAGCGCAGCGACAATTCATGCATGTGTACGAAGGTCTTATAGGCAAGCTTTCGTACGGCATATTGGCCAACACTGGCGAAGAGTGCATCGCGTAACTGGTTTAAACCCGCCTGAACGATACGTGCAGCATTGTACGCTGCCACCAGCATGAGCGGACCGACGAGGAGTGCCGGTACCAGATCAGAGGCCTCGAATTTCCCGTTCAAGGCATTTGTCGCCCATTTGAAAAAATAGGGAACGAGGATCAGGACCACCTTGGAGATGATCAGATACACAGAAGCCCAGACGACCCGCATTCTTAAATCAGGGCGTTCCATCGGCCACATATAGGGCCAGAGATTACGAATGGTCTGAAGGGTTTTTCCAGACTCGTCTGAGACGGTTTTATTGGCCACTGTCAATCCTTGAAGGCAATTTCGAGTTCGGGCAACGCTTGCGTTTCCTCGATCATTGTTTCTGGCGCACAGCAAAGGCGGGCCATGTCGTTCACAAGTGCGGCTATACTGGCAAACGCTACCGGATCGATGCTGTAATGAGAGCTCTGGCCGGACTGCTTGTAGCGCACAAGACCGGCATCGACGAGAACCTTCAAATGCTGCGATACGGTAGACTGCGCCAGATCAAGCCCGGCGACGATATCTTTGCAACACGAAGCATCAAGGCACGCGAGCTGGCGGACAATGCGCAAGCGCGCTGGATGTGCCAACGCGGCAAGTATGCGCGCTGTATTGGCATCAGAATGATGTTGGAACGAGCCCGTGCATTTCATCGTTCATCGGCGATAAACGATATAATTTTCTGATGCAAGGAGAAATTGCGATTCTTTTTTTCGAAAACAGGTGTTAACAGCCCGTCTTTTCTATTGAACTACAGGCTTATCTTTTTCTGGCAATGCGAAGATCTGCCCGGGGTAAATCATGTCCGGATTGCGGATCTGTTCCTTGTTAGCCAAATAGATAGTCGTGTAGCGCATGCCAGCACCATAGGTGCGGCGTGAAATCTGCCAAAGACTGTCACCGCGGCGGATGATCACCGATCCATCGACATTCTGGAGAGGAGTGCCCGCATCGGCGACTTGAGGCGCCTGTCCGTCGGTTTTCGGTGCAATGGCACCGGTCTCGGTTTGCGAATCGGCACCCGGAGTTGCCGGTGCGACGGCCGAGACACGCTCGCCGGCCTCGCGCTTGAATGGAACCGCGGCTCTGGCCACGACCGTCACGCCATCCTTGCCCAGCATATCAGCACGGATGATATAATCGCCTACAGCCAGCTGCTGAACAGTCTGGACCAAAAACCGGCCATTGGGTGCTGTCTTTGTCGTTCCAAGCAGAGTGGAATTTGCGTAGACCTTTACCGCGGAGCCCGCTTGGGCATTACCGGCGACGAAAATCTTGCTGCCTTCAAGCTCGACAGCCTCGACCGTGATCAACGCTTTCTCTGCAGGAGCGATGCCCGGCTTGTCACCCTTGGGTGCAGCAACAGTTGTTGGCTGGGTGGGTGAAGGCGCGGGTTCCACCGGCTGGGGCTTTGTGATCATGCGGCTCGGCTGGCCGGACTGCTCAACAAGAGCCAATACCTGACCAGTCTTTGACTCTGGAATGGAAACTATCGCCGTCTCAAGCGAAGTCATGGCGCTGCCGTCTTGTGTTGTCGAGCGCAAGACAAGCTGGTAGTCGCCCGGCTTCAGCGGATTATCCAGCGCGATAACGAAATCACCATTCTCAGTCGATTTGGTCGTGCCGATGACACTGGAGCGCGACAAAAGGTCAACCGTCGCATTTTTTGTGGCATTGCCGGCGATGACGATGGTGCCTGAGGGATCGACGCGTAGAACATCGAAAGTAGGCGCGCCATTATTTGCCGTTGCTGGCGGCGGAGCCGACACTTGTCCGGAAGCAACGTTTGTATCCGGTACGGTCGTCAGGGATTGAATTTGAGGTTCGGAATTTGCCTGGGGCGCTGCAGGCTGTGTCTGCATCGTTCCATTCATCACGGGAGCTGGTTGCTCTACAACCAGCTTACCCGGCATCAGGCCAACATAGGCCGCAACAAGACCGGCAGCAACGACAGTACCAAATCCCAAAAGCGCAAATTTATTCTCGAACATCGTTCCCTGATCCTATTGTTCCTTTTGCTCTACCGCCTTTTCTGTCAAGCTACAAGAAAACCCTTTAGATTCAGACCCATTCTTTCGACGTATACATAAAAGCCGGCGTATGAAACTTTTGTCTCGCAGGTGTACCGACTTGACGTTTTGTGATGTGCAAGGCACCACTCATTGTATGAGCAAGATTCGATCAATTTGTGTCTATTGTGGCTCCTCACCGGGTCGCGACCCGATTTACAAACAAAGCGGCAAGCTTCTTGGTCAAGCGATCGCTGAGCATGGGCTTGAGCTCGTCTATGGCGGCGGCACCAAAGGCATTATGGGCGCAGTCGCAGACGGAGTCATGTCTGCGGGTGGCAAAGTCACAGGAATTATTCCAAAATTCCTGATGAACAAAGAGGCCACCGAACACGCGCTTGGCCAGCTTTCAGAGCTTATTGTTACCGAAGACATGCATGAGCGCAAGCATAAGATGTTCGAGCGTTCGGATGCGTTCGTTACCTTACCCGGCGGTATCGGCACTGTCGAAGAGATCGTCGAGATCATGACGTGGGCGCAACTCGGCCGTCATCGGAAGCCTATGGTCTTCGCCAACGTCAACGGATTTTGGAATCCGATGCTTGCCCTCATCGAGCACATGAAAGCCGAGGGTTTCGTGCACACGTCACATTTGGTCAATCCGCTTGTGGTAGAGAAGCCGGAAGATATCGTACCCGCGATCCTCAATTCCGCTGCTCGAGGTGACCGGGAAGGCAATGAAGCAATCATAGAGCGGCTGTAGCAGCGAAGGGGATCTCATGGCGGATAATATTACCCCGGATCCCCCGAGCTACGCACCCCTCATCCAAAGTGATGAGTTTGTCATCGCCCACAGCTTCCGCGATGACGGCACATTATTACCATCCGCACATGCCAGAGCAGCAGAAAGCGCGTGGATTTGGAAAAGCTACGGTCTCGCCGATGCGCGGGCAAGGCGAAATCTCGAAACTGACGAAAGCCTGCCGGAAGTTGTGCGGGAAGCATTGCTCTCCCCCGGTGATCAATATCAGATCACCTATGAAGAAGGCTGGCTTTACGGTGAATTGCCGGATCTGCAGCACAAGCATTATGGTGATCCGCGGGAGCTTGGTTACTTTCGCTTCGCTTTCAATGAGCGATTCTTCATCAGCGGACGCCGTCACCCACTCCAATCCGTGGATGATGTGCGTCAGGCTATTCTCGGCGGCAAGGTAAAGCCGAAATCGCCGATCGCGCTGTTCAATGCCATCTTCCGGCGTTTTCTCGATCTTCTTAAAATAGAGATCACCAAACTCTCGGAAACCCTGGATTCCATCGAGGATCATATCGTCGGCGAGAACTGGCAGGGCGAGCGGGAACGTCTCGTGCCCGTCCGGCGTCAGATCGTTGTCTTTCACCGCTACCTCACAGCGGCGACGGGTCTGTTCCGTCATATCGATCATGCCGATCGCCGGGTCTTTCCCGAAGACTTGGATGATCTGATTGAAGGATTGTCGCGCCGCGCCGAAACGTTGCACGCGGAAGGTGAACAATTACAGCAGCGTGCACGCCTGCTTCAGGACGAGCTCCTGGCGAAACTGACGGATCAGTCAAACCGGTTTCTGTATGTCCTGTCGGTGATGACCGCGGTCCTTTTGCCGAGCACCGTGATCAGTGGCCTGTTCGGGATGAACACCGGTGGGCTGCCGCTGGCCGAGAGTGCGCATGGCTTTTGGTTTATCACCGCATTGGCATTGGGAATCTCTGGAATGGTCTTTCTCGTGGTGAGAAAGATCGGCGGATCGCGGAACTAGTGCGCCGGTTCCAACCGCAGCTTTCGCGCTTCATGGACCATCGACCAGGTGTAGATCGCAAGGGCTGACCAGATCAGGCCGAATGCAATGAGCTGTACATGCGAGAACGGCTCATCGAAGACAAAGATTGCAATGAAGAACACAATCGTCGGCGCGATATATTGCATCAAACCAATGGTCGTATAGCGCAGGAGCTTAGCGCCGAGGGCATAGAAGATAAGCGGCACAGCGGTTGCAAGCCCTGCAAACAGCAACAGACCCGTGTCGTGCGGTGCGCCATTGATGAAGTGACTTGTGTTCTGCGTCAGGGTCCAGGCTATGAAACCGAGCGAGGGAATGGAAAGTATCAGAACCTCGAGAGTGAAACCCTGGATGGCGCCGATTGGCAAGGTTTTGCGAAAGAAACCATAGAAACCAAAGCTGAATGCGAGGACCAGTGAAATCCATGGAAGACCCCCGGACGACACCGTCAACAAAATGACCGCGCATGTGGCCAAAGCTACGGCAACCATTTGCGCCTTCGAAAGGCGTTCAGACAGGAAGATGCTGCCAAGGACGACGTTCACCAGCGGATTGATGTAATAGCCCAGCGCTGTATCCACAGTGTGATTGTTGCCGATGGCCCAGACATAGCTGCCCCAGTTCACGGTGATAAGACTGGCGGTCAATATGGCCATGGCCAGCATGCGCGGGGTCGTGAAGGCGGCCCTCAGGTCGCCAAGCAACCTAAGCCACCAAAGCAGTACGACGGCAATGGGAACCGACCAGACAATGCGATGAGCCACCACCTCCAGCGCTGGTATATGCGCGACCGATTTCAAATAAAAGGGCAGTATGCCCCACAACAGATAAGCACAGAGGGCGAAAATAAAGCCCTTCTTTCCATCCGACATTCCAATGAAACCACTGGATGTCGAATGGTTGCCGGCGACGGCTCGATTGCTATCAATTTGTTCGGTCATGGTGCGAAGTCCTAGTCCGCGCACTGCACGCCGTCTATTGAATTCGACTGATCAATCGATCAAGTCGTTTGATGTTTTCGCTCAAAATTTGGGATGTGACTTGCTCAAAATGGCAGAAAATCCCCTATTCAGCTGCTATTTTTCCTGCCAAATCCCGATTTTTCATCAGTTTATAGACAATGGAGTCCATTAGCGCCTGGAAGGATGCGTCGATGATATTGTCCGAAACACCGACCGTCCACCAGCGCACATTGCTGGAATCGGTCGACTCGACGAGCACGCGCGTGATGGCCTCGGTACCGCCGTTCAATATGCGTACCTTGAAATCCGCAAGCACCAGATCAGCGATCTCCTCCTGATAGCGGCCCATGTCCTTCCGCAACGCCAGATCGAGCGCATTGACCGGTCCATGCCCTTCAGCGACGGACATCCGCGTCTCACCATCGACCTCCATACGGACAACGGCTTCCGAGACGGTCTTGATATTGCCATTTGCATCAAAGCGCCGCTCGACCATGCAGCGGAACGAGTCGACTTTGAAGAACTCGGGGACAGTGCCGAGCGTCCGCCGCGCCAGGAGCTCAAAACTGGCATCAGCGCCTTCATAGGCGTAGCCCTCGGACTCATGTTCCTTGACCAGCGCAATCAGCGTATCGAGCCTCGGATCCGACTTGGCCACGGGAATGCCGCGACGTTCAAGTTCATTGATGAAATTGGATTTCCCGCCTTGATCCGAAACCATGACCTTGCGACGATTGCCAACAGTTTCCGGCGGTACATGTTCATACGTCGACGGTTCCTTGATCAAGGCCGACGCGTGAATGCCCGCTTTCGTTGCAAATGCCGACGCGCCTACGAACGCGCCTTGCATATTGGGTGCGCGGTTGAGCAATTCGTCGAAACTGCGTGACAGGCGGGAAAGCCCTTTGAGTTTCTCGAGGCTGATGCCGGTTTCGAAACGCTTCGACCAATTGGGTTTCAGCATGAGCGTCGGGATGATCGTCACCAGATTGGCATTTCCGCAACGCTCACCGATACCGTTGAGTGTGCCTTGCACATGGCGGACACCCGCATCGATCGCAGCAAGCGAATTGGCGACTGCCTGCTCCGTATCATTGTGCGCGTGAATGCCAAGATGATCGCCGGGGATCAATTTTGTGACGGCACGGACGATTTCGGCGACTTCCACGGGCTGGGTGCCGCCATTGGTATCGCACAGCACGACCCAGCGGGCTCCCGCCTCGTAGGCGGTTTTGGCGCAGGCTACCGCATATTCCGGATTGGCTTTATACCCATCGAAGAAATGCTCGCAATCGACGATGGCTTCCTTGCCTGCCTTAACGGCGGCGCGAACGGAGGCATCGATAGACTCGAGGTTTTCCTCATTCGTGCAGCCGAGCGCTACGCGGACATGATAGTCCCAGCTTTTGGCGACAAAGCATATGGTGTCGGCCGACGAACGGATGAGCGCTGTAAGTCCGGGATCATTGGAGGCCGAGACGCCGGCGCGCTTGGTCATGCCGAAAGCTGCGAATTTGGCATGCTTCGTACGCTTTTCGGCAAAAAAAGCAGTGTCGGTGGGATTGGCTCCCGGATAGCCGCCCTCGACATAGTCGAAGCCGAACTCATCCAGCATTGATGCGATGACTTTCTTGTCCTCAACCGAAAAGTCGATGCCGGGCGTCTGCTGGCCATCGCGCAGTGTCGTGTCGAAGAGATAGATCCGTTCTTTTGTCACTCGCCCGCCTCCCCTCGCGGCCCCGATGGCGGCCACTGTTCCGTGTCATGGTCGGGGTGTTGATAGGATATCATCGTTTTCAGGAACTCTATCGATTCCGCGTCACTGTCGGATGTGTATCCGGGCAGTTTCGACAGATCGTCAATGTAAGGCAATTTATCTTCGATGCCCCACTGCACGGTGGGCGCCAATTCTTCAGGTTCATCGAATGCACCGATAGCAAGTGCAATGCCGTCCGGTGCTTCATATGTCAGCGGCGTTCCGCAGTTCGCGCAAAAGCCGCGCTTGACGTGATTAGACGATTGGAACCTCTTGGGCTCACCCCGTGTCCACTCAAAATCGGTGCCGCGCACTGATGTCAGGGGCGCGAAAAAGTTGCCGAAGGCTTTTTGACACATGCGGCAATGACAGATCGATGCATCACCCAGTGTACCCTCCACGCGAAAACGGATCGCGCCGCATTGGCAACCGCCGGTGTAGATGGGTTTGTTATCCAGACTCATCGCTTCATCTCCCAGGTCGTGACGCGTTCGCCGGTTGCGGGATCTTTTCCGTCCTTCAATTGAATGCCTTTTTCCAGCAGCTCATCGCGGATGCGGTCAGCTTCGGCGAAACTCTTGGCTGCAAGCAAAGACAGGCGATTGTGGATCTTGGCTTCGATTTCACTCTCGAGCTCGGGTGAGACGCTTTCCACGCTCAGATCAATACCCAGTAGTGCGAACACTGCACGATAGTCCTCACGATCGACGCCGCGTGACTTCCTGATCGATGCCAGCCAATTGATCAGGCTTGGGGTTGCGAGGTCGTCCGACAGGATATCGATCGCCTCATCCGGAACTACTCCGATGCCGGCGTCGCCCACATATTCGCGAGCTTTGGCGAGGATATTTTCTGCCTCCTCCAGCTTTCTGACACTGAAATCGATCGGCTCGCGATAGTTGGTCATGAGCATGGCAAGGCGCAGCACTTCGCCCGGCCACTTACGGCCATCGAACGTGTCTGTCTCCAGCAGTTCATGGATGGTCACGAAATTACCGGTGCTTTTGGCCATTTTCTGACCCTCGACCTGCAGGAAGCCGTTGTGCATCCAGATATTGGCCATGCGGTCGGTGCCAAAGGCGCAGCAGGACTGGGCAAGCTCGTTTTCATGGTGAGGGAACACCAGATCGATGCCACCGGCGTGGATGTCGAAAATGTTCTTCACCGGATCATCGCATTGCAGTCCGCCGCCAAATGGTTCAAGCAGCTTCGCCATCGACATGGCCGAGCACTCGATATGCCAGCCCGGGCGACCGAGACCATCGATGCCCGCGGGCGACGGCCAGCCCGGTTCCCCTTCCTTGGAGGGCTTCCACAGAACGAAATCCATCTCGTCTCGTTTGTAGGAGGCAACATCGATGCGCGCACCGGCAATCATGTCGTCAGACGAGCGGCGGGAGAGCAACCCGTAGCGCGGGCCCTTGGCGGCATCCATCGCCGATGGCGAAAACAAGACGTGACCGTCCGCGACATAAGCAACGCCACGCTCGACAAGGCGATCAATCATCGCCACCATTTCAGCAATATATTCGGTCGCGCGTGGTTGAGACGAAGGCTGCAGATTACCGAGTGCTGCCACATCCGCCTGGAATTGCTCGTTCGTTGCTTCGGTGACCTTGCGGATCGCTTCATTCAAAGGCAGGTCCGGATAATCGCGGGCGGCGCGAGCGTTGATCTTGTCGTCGACGTCGGTGATGTTGCGAACGTAGTTCACATGGCTTTCGCCGTAGATATGACGAAGCAACCGAAACAACACGTCGAAGACGATAACCGGCCGCGCATTGCCGATGTGCGCATAGTCATAGACGGTCGGACCGCAGACATACATGCGCACATTATTCGGATCGATCGGCACAAAGGTCTCCTTCGTGCGCGTGAGCGTGTTGTACAGCTTCAGTTCCTGCGGCATGTCCTGGATCTCAAAATTCGGGGTTCATCGTCAAAACGCATATCATCGCGCTGGTCTGGCGACCGGTGCGTTTCGCATCTTTATCAGGATTTTTGAGACGAAAACGGCCGGGCCAGCGAGCGCTAGCTGATAATAATCCGACAGGTAATAATAATCGTTACGGGCGACGTTTTCATGCGGGCATTTATGATCGAGTGCGGGCAAATCGTCAAGCGCTCGCGCCAAAGACGCGGTGTTGCATTTTTGCCGACTTTGCGATGGTTAATCCAAATTAACCGAATAGCCTAAAATCCTCCTGGAAAGTGCCTTCTTTCCGGCCAATTTGAACGGGAATCCTGATGCCTTAGACTTTAGGGGAATAAAAGGACCAAACCCATGACCGATGCCCAGCAAACGGCAAAGCCGCGCGAAAGTGCCCGCGCCGACCATCTCACCTCGCAATACCGCGCGATCGGGCCAGCTGCGATCCTTGCAGCCGTGCTCAGCACCGTTCGCCAACGCCCGCAATTGAAGTTTGCTTCAATTGTTCAGGAAACGGACTAACAGGCTTAAACCAATACCGGCCATGACGAGGCCGATCAAAACGTCAAGTACGCGCCACGCGGTCGGCTTCGCAAAAATCGGCTGCAATAGCCTCGCGCCATAGCCGAGGCCGAAGAACCATATGAAGGACGCAAGTGCGGCGCCTGCGCCATAGGCCGCACGGTTCACGCCTTCAAAGCGAGCCGACAGGCCGCCAAGCAGAACGACAGTATCAAGATAGACATGCGGGTTGAGGAAGGTCAGCGCCAGAACGGTGCCGATCGCCACCTTCAAATTGCCGTTGCCGGTGTTCGCAGCTTTCAGTACCTCGGGGTGGAGCGCGCGCCGAAAGGCAATCGAAGCATACCAGAACAAGAATGCGGCACCGCCGAGCGTCACGACCGAGATGAGTGTGGGCGATTGCGCGATCAGCGTCCCAAGACCTGCAACGCCTGCCGTGATCAACAGGGCGTCGGACAGAGCGCAAATAAAGCTCAAGACGAAGACATGTTCTCGCAGCAGTCCTTGCCGCAATATGAAAGCGTTCTGCGCGCCGATGGCGATAATAAGGGACGCACCAAGAAGGAAACCGGAGAGAGCGGCTGGAAACATCGGGTAGATATCCTGAGAGAATAGTTGGATCGGGGTGTTAGAACAGTTTCATCTGGTTGTCAGGCTCCGGCGGTTTGACGCTTCCTGGCTTCTTCGCTTCGGCTAAAGTCTCGACGAACCGCTCCTGGATTTCCGGACCTGTGTTGTCGACCTTGTTGACCCTGTTCGATACACGGATCGCTTCGAAGAAATCCGCCTGAGCAGGCCTCAAGAGATCGGCGACGTGACGCGGTTCCTGCGTCTTGCAATCGAGCCAACGTGCAAAATCTTTCTGCTCTATGACAACAGGCATGCGGTCGTGGATGAAACGCAGATCCTCGCTGGCGCTTGTCGTCAGGATCGCGCCGGTGTCCATTTCGGAGCCCTCTGCATTCGCCCACGGTTCATATATCCCGGCGAATGCGATAGTTGCGCCGTTACGCGGGCGAACCCAGTAGGCTTGCGATTTCCTGTTGCCGTCCCGCCGCCACTCGTAGAACCCCGAGGCCGGAACGAGAGCCCGCCGATGGCGCATTGCAGCCTTGAAGGATGCCTTCTCGATTGCCGTTTCCGAACGGGCATTGATCATCAGTGGGTAATTTGCCGTATCCTTTACCCAGCCAGGAATAAAGCCCCACCGGACCAGCAGCGCCCTGCGATCAGGCCGGTTGCTGCCCGGCGGCGGTGTTTCACCGGCGATGACCATGAGGATCGGCTGTGTCGGCGCGATATTGTAGCGCGGAGGAAACGCCTCGAGCTCCATGAGCGCGAGATAAGCCGCGACCTCTTCCGGCGTTTCGAGGAGTGAAAAACGTCCACACATGCAGTCAATGCCTGATTTGTTTTGGGAGTGGCGATCATCCGCATTTGCGATGCACGGTCAAGGTGGCCTTGTCAAAACTTCTCTTACCGCCTACCCCTGACGTATGGACCAAATTCCCCTCTCCGTCACTGTCGATGGCGTCTCGGCCGTTTGCATACGCGATCAGGCATTCTTGCTTGTCGAGAGAGCACACGAGCCGTCAAAGGGCTGGCTGGCGTTTCCCGGCGGGCGACGCGAGGAGGGCGAGACACCGCAAGAAGCAGCAATACGGGAACTGCACGAAGAGACCGGTATAACAGCAACCGAGGTGACGTATCTCACGACCGTTACGTTCGATTACTCGACACCGGAATTTCCAGCGCCGAAGCCTTTCCGCTTGGCTGTATTTTTGGCGCTTGATCCAATGGGAGAAGCAATCGCTGCGGACGATGCGGCGGCCGTGCATTGGCTCAGGGTGGAGGAAATGGCCGAATTCGACGTGACCGAGAGTGTTCTCGATGTCGTAAACGAATTGGCTCTCAGATTTAAAAGCTGAGGGTATTGACCACAGACGCCTTGAAGATGCCAAGCTTTCGGGCAACAACCTTTTCGGGGAACTAGTCTCGGGGTTGTTGCGTGCGGCGTACAATAGTCATCACAGCATTTTTGACGGCAATCGCCACGGCTGTGCCAGCTTACGCGGTCGACCCTCTGTATGAGGCAAAGCTCCTGCGTCTGGCCGAAGTTCTCGGATCGATACATTCACTGCGTAATCTTTGCGGCGAAAGGAGCGACCAGTGGCGGGATCGCATGGATTCGCTGCTCCTGGCGGAGAATCCGGACCCAGCACGCCGGGCCAAGTTGATTGCCAGTTTCAACCGCGGATACCGTACATTCAACGAAACTTATTCAACCTGCACGAGCCAGGCGATTGCGGCGATTGACCGCTACCAAATCGAAGGAACAAGGCTTTCTTCGGAGATCGTATCGGGCTATGGAAATTAACCAGGCTTTAACTGTTGAAGCCAATGAACCGCATTTTAAACAAAACGTATGGTATTGTTTAGCGGTAGTTTAAGAATTGGCTTCGGCCAAGGATGGTATATCATGAACATGACATCAACAGACCTTGATAGGTTGGTTGCAGAAGAAAAAAAGCTGGTTGCAATCGAATATCAGAATGAAGTCTGGGCTGATGGCACGCTTGAAGGTATCGAGCCTGAAATTATGGCTGAAGCTGCTTTTGCCACCGCATTGACCGAATTGATCCGTGATAACGGTGAAGGGTCGGCATTGGCCTTGCTCGATGGCTTGCGCGAACGTATTTCTGCGGGTGAATTTTCATCGAGATCGCATTCTGCAATAATTGGTGATCCTGCATGCCTGAAAAGCACTTTTCCGCTTCCGCGATCGCCGGAACCTTTTTCCTAGCGGCAGCGGTTTGTGCTTTCTCCATTCCGGCTTTTGCTGCCGGCGTCGATACGCGGATGCAACTCGCGTTGAGCGAGATCAAAAAAGAAGAGCTGCCCAAAGCCACCGAGCCTGCGACGCCCGGTGCCGAACAGAAACCAGCTGACGAAACCCAGAACCAACCCTCCTCACCCGAAAAGCCCGACGCAACGCCGGAACAGCCTGCGCAGGCACCGGCAGCAACGGATGATGATGGCGGTGCTGCTGCGCAGAGCAACAATCCTGCCATGCCGAACGCCAAGGAAGGCGCACCGACACCGCAGGTCGAATACGACGTCGCTAAACTGCCTTTTCCGGTGCAGAAAATGCGCGAACTCATTCTGACTGCAGCCAAGTCCGGATCAATTGAAGCGCTCCGTCCGCTGATCGGTTCAGGCGATGATGTCACGATGCTTTCGCTGACGGATATCGATGGCGATCCATTGGCCTATCTGAAAAGCCTCGCCGGCGATCCAGATGGCCAGGAAATTCTCGCTATTCTGGTCGATGTGCTTGAGTCCGGTTATGTGCACCTCGATGCCGGCACGGCAGACGAACTCTATGTCTGGCCCTATTTCTTCGCCTACCCGCTAGACAAGCTCGACGCCAAGCAAAAAGTCGAACTCTTCCAGATCGTCACCGCGGGCGATTACGACGAGATGAAGCAATTCGGCACTTATGTATTCTATCGCCTTGGCATCACGCCAAAGGGGCGCTGGCGGTTTTTCGTCACCGGAGACTGATCTTATAAAAAGATTCATAAAAAAGTTTGCTCGGATGTCACGTTCGGCAAAGCTGTCTCGTCTTGTGTACAGGCAACTGAGTGCCACATAAGGAGATACAGAATGAAACCAAGATTGAACCTCTACAATTTCCAAGAACTCATCAAGCCAATGCTCAAGATGGAAGAGAGCGTCGTCGGCAGCGGGCTGGAAATGAGCCTTATCGAGCTCGTCAAGATGCGGGCTTCACAGATCAACGGCTGCGCCTTCTGCCTCGACATGCATTCGAAGGATGCTCGAAAGAAGGGCGAGACTGAGCAGCGCCTGTATTTGCTGAACGCATGGCGGGAATCGCCGCTCTATAGTGATCGCGAACGCGCGGCATTGGCCTGGACGGAGGCATTGACGCTGATATCCAAGACCCATGCTCCGGACAACGTCTATGACGTGCTGAAGGAACAGTTCACCGAGGAGGAGATCGTCAAGCTGTCCATATTGATCGTAACCATCAATGGGTGGAACCGCCTGGCTATCGGCTTCCGCTCTGTCCATCCGGTGGAAAAAAACAGTGCCGCAGCCTGACAATAGCGCCGAAACGTTCAATCGCCTCAGACCGCGCCTGACCCGCATTGCCTACCGCATGCTCGGGTCAGTCGCGGAGGCGGAGGATATCGTCCAGGAGGGCTTCATTCGCTGGCATCAGGCTGACCGGTCTGATGTCCGCAGCGACGAAGCTTTCCTCGTGCGTACTATCACGCGGCTTTGTCTGGACCATCTCAAATCCGCACGCGTTCGGAGAGAGACTTATGTCGGGAACTGGCTCCCGGAGCCCATTTTCGACCCGAGCGAAGACGAGTCCGACAGCGATATTACCCTGACGCTGATGATGGCGCTGGAACGATTGTCGCCCTTGGAGCGCGCAGCGTTTCTTCTGCATGACGTATTCGGCCAGGATTTCAATCAGATTTCCGAGGCGATCAGTCGAGATCCAGCAACGTGCCGGCAGCTCGCGAGTCGAGCCCGCAGCCACGTTCAGAAAGCAAAACCGCGCTTTCCGGTTTCAGACGAGCAAGGCAAAAATATCGCCACTGCCTTTTTCAAGGCATCCCGCAGTGGCGACATGCAGGCCCTGCAGTCTCTATTGGCGGACGACGTCGTGCTCTATGCCGATGGCGGCGGCATTCGCTTCGCTGCAATCGATCCGATCCATTCAATGGCAAATGTCTGCCTATTCTTCGGAGACGTTTCGCGCCGGGCAGCCTATAGTGTACCGCCATTAGTGCACGAAGGACTCATCGATGGCCTGCCCGGCTTTGTGACAGCGGAAAGTGACGGGATTCCGCAAACCACTGCACTTGAAATCGAGGACGGCAAGATCAAGGCGATCTACGTCGTGCGGAATCCTGAAAAACTTCGTCATCTCGACTTTGCGCATTGACCCTCGGCTGGTGTTCGTTAGCTTGGCGAGCAACGCGCCCTCCAAGGATCTTATCTATGCAACAATTGACGATGTATCAGGTGGACGCATTTACCACCGAACTCTTTAGCGGCAATCCTGCCGCAGTGCTTGTCCTTGATGATTGGTTGCCAGTAGAGACAATGCAGGCGATCGCCAGCGAGAACAATCTGGCCGAGACCGCCTTCGTGAAGCCCAACGCGAGTTGCTGGGATCTACGCTGGTTCACGCCAGTGCACGAGGTCAATTTCTGCGGACATGCGACGCTCGCAACGGCGCATGTGCTTGCAAACGAGCTTGGCGTGGAGCATGAGCTGGTGTTTCAGACCCGCGTCGGCGCTTTGCGCGTCAATAGGAGGAACTCGGCATATCAGCTTGATTTCCCAAGCTTTCCGCCAAAGCCGATTGGCGAACTTCCTACGCTGCTCAACGAAATTACTAGAGGCGAACATTTATCGGCATTCCAGAACTTCGAAAACATCTTTGTTGTGTTGAAGAATGAGCAGGCGGTCCTCGACTTCATTCCGCATTTGCCGAAGATCACACAGCTCGACCCATTTGGGTTCGTGATTACGGCAAGAGGCGACGAACATGACTTTGTTTCGCGTTATTTTGTTCCGCATGCGGGCATTCCGGAAGATCCGGTGACAGGCTCAATCCATGCCACGCTTGTGCCCTATTGGGCGGAAGAACTGGGCAAACCCAGGCTTTCAGCGTTTCAACGCTCGAAGCGCGGTGGACATCTGCTTTGTGAGCTCGAGGGTGACCGCGTGCTGATTACAGGTTCAGCCGTTACCTTTATGAAGGCTCAGATTTATTTGCCCTGAAGCGCCTCGCCGAACAACACCGGCTCGCCTTGGCTTGGCGTCACAATCTCCCCTTCCCACATGACCTTGTGACCACGGATGATCGTGCCGACCGGCCAGCCGGTTACCGTCTTGCCGTCATAGGGCGTCCAGCCGGCCTTTGACCCGACCTGCGCATTGGTAATGGTTTCGCGCCGTTTCATGTCGACGATGGTCAAATCGGCATCGTAGGCGACCGCAATACGTCCCTTGCGAGCCATGCCGAATAAGCGGTTGGGACCATGCGAGCTCAGATCAACAAAACGCTCGATCGACATACGGCCAGCGTTTACGTGGTCTAGCATGATCGGCACCAGTGTCTGCACGCCGGTCATACCGGATGGCGACGCCGGATAGGGCTTTGATTTTTCTTCGAGTGTGTGCGGCGCATGGTCGGACCCGAGCACGTCGACAATCCCCTGCCCGATGCCCTTCCAGACGCCATCGCGATGACGTGCGTCGCGTACCGGCGGGTTCATCTGCAGCAACGTTCCAAGCGTCGCGTATTGGCTGGCATCGAGGGTCAAATGGTGCGGCGTTGCCTCGCAGCTCGCTACATCTTTGTGACCGCCGAGAAAGTCGATCTCCTCTGCGGTCGAAATGTGTAGAACATGGATGCGCGCGCCGGTTTCGCGGGCGATACGTATGAGACGCTGGGTACATTGCAGCGCCGCGATCTCGTCGCGCCAGATTGGGTGTGAAGACGGATCTCCCGGAACGCGCAAACCCTCGCGTTCGCGCAGGCGGAATTCGTCCTCCGAATGAAACGCCGCACGGCGGCGGGTGTTTTTCAGGATAGAACGCACCCCGTCATCGTCCTCGACAAGCAGATCGCCAGTAGACGAACCCATGAATACCTTGATGCCAGCAGCGCCGGGCAAACGTTCGAGTTCGGCGACATCATTTGCATTGTCGCGCGTACCGCCGACCCAGAACGCAAAGTCGCAGTGCATGCGATGGTGGCCACGCCGAACTTTATCTTCCAGCGTTTCGGCCGATGTCGTCAAAGGCTTGGTGTTCGGCATTTCAAAGACTGCTGTGACCCCGCCCAGCACTGCAGAGCGCGACCCGCTCTCCAGATCTTCCTTGTGCTCAAGACCCGGCTCGCGAAAATGCACCTGGCTGTCGACGACGCCCGGAAGGATATGCAAGCCCGTGGCGTCAATGATCTCGGCGGCTGAAGCGCTGCCAAGATTGCCGATGGCAGCAATGCGGCCGTTGGCGATGCCAATATCGCGCAAGCCAACACCGTCCTGGTTGACGACAATCCCGCTTCTGAAAATTGTATCGAATGTCTGAGCCATTTGCTTTCCACTCCAGCCTTGCGAACGCGTCCCTTGCGGATTACGTAACAGGGACAGGAAAGGCAAGGGTGATCGAATGCCGCGGCTAAGTTTAAGTGGAAGAGCAATCCTGAACGTTACGGGTGAGGATGCCGAAGATTTCCTGCAAAACCTCATTACCACCGATCTCGACACGCTGGAGCACGACGATCTAAAACCTGGTGCCTTGCTGAATCCGCAAGGCAAGATCCTGTTCGAGTTTCTCGTTTCACGGAACGGCGATGGCCTACGGCTTGATACACTGCAGACCTCCGCAGATGATCTGTTGAAGAGGCTGACGCTCTATAAACTGCGCGCCAAAGTGCAATTAGCCGTGGATTCAGAATTGCTTGTCGAGGTTTCCTGGGAAAATGAGTCCGGCGCTTCAGAAACCGATTCAACAGTGCATGACCGGCGTTTTCCCCAAGCGCTCAACGTTGTGCGATGTTATAAGGGTGAGCCTTCATCAGACGTTCCAGAAACAATGTGGACTGCTCTGCGCATCGCCCACGGGGTGGCGGAAGCGCCGATGGATTATACCCTCGGCGATGCCTTTCCCCATGATGTCAATCTGGACCAGACTGGCGGCGTTTCTTTCAGAAAGGGCTGTTTTGTCGGTCAGGAAGTTGTCTCGCGCATGCAGCATCGTGGAACCGCGCGAAGACGTATCCTGATTGTGACGGGAGCGTCGGACCTGCCGGCTACCGGGACATCCATAACGGCCAACGAACGCGATATTGGCGCGCTCGGCAGTGTTGCAGGATCATCTGGCCTTGCTCTCGTTCGCATCGACCGGGCGAAGGACGCGATGGATAGCGGCATTCCCATTCTGGCAGGAGATATTCCGATCCACCTTGCCATTCCGCCCGAACACCGGTTTACATTTCCCGACGCGAAGCAAGAGGCCTGATCGGGGAATAGGATGCTGCGACCGGCAAAGCCGCAACCGAGCAATTTGAAGAAAACAGAATTTCGCGCCTGGCAGCGCATGCTTTCAGGGCGACGACTGGATTTGCTTGACCCCTCACCGCTCGATATTGAAATCGAGGACATTGCACAGGGCCTGTCGCGTGTTGCGCGCTGGAATGGTCAGACGGTTGGTGAGCACGCATTCTCGGTGGCGCAGCATTCGCTGTTGGTCGAAGAAATCTTCGGGAAGATCGCCCCCGAGGCCACGACGGAGCAACGCCTTATAACTCTCCTGCATGACGCACCGGAATATGTGATCGGCGACATGATTTCACCGTTCAAAGCCGTTGTCGGTGGAGATTACAAAAGCGTCGAATTGAGATTGCAACATGCTATTCATCTGCGCTTTTCGCTCGCGCCCATAGTTCACCAAAGTTTACGTGCCCTGATCAAGCGCGCGGATGCGATTGCCGCCTATTATGAAGCGACGCGCCTTGCAGGGTTTGCGGACAAGGAAGCGGTGCAGTTTTTCGGGCGTCCCCGCGGAATTGATCCAGAAGGTCTCGACTTGACGGCACTCGCAACCCAGAATGCACAAAATGCTTTTCTGCTGCGTTTTGCTATACTTAATGAGTCACGGGCAAAGAACCAGGGATAAGAACATGCCGCATATCGTTGTCTCTCCCTTGTCGCGTCTCGCTGAGTCTGCAACCCGTTTTGGCGCGCGTGATATGATCACGCTTATCAATACCGATACGGTCGTGCCCCGCCCCGTAGAGATTCTAGAGACGCGTCATCTTTTTCTGGGATTCAACGATATTCTCGAGCCTGCGGAAGGCATGATACACCCCGCGTCCGAACATATCACCCAGCTGATCGCGTTTGGCCAACGTTGGGACCGCAAGGCACCCTTGCTCATCCACTGCTACGCCGGTATCTCACGCTCAACCGCTGCCGCCTACATCACCGCGATTGCGCTTAATCCGGAGCTTGATGAAGAGCTCCTGGCGCAGAAATTGCGCCAGAATGCACCCTCTGCCACACCCAACGGCAGGCTGGTAGCGCTCGCCGATGATATCCTCGTTCGCAACGGTAGAATGGTGGATGCCATCAACGCGATCGGTCGCGGTGAAGAAGCCTTCGAAGGCACGCCGTTCATTCTTCCGCTGACGGTGTAGACGTGACGGGCACACCCAATGCCGTCGAGATCAATCTTAGCGCTGCCATCGTAGCCGTCGCAAACAATGATCCGCTGATCTTGACCACACCTTCCAGCGATGACAACGAGCGCGACGAGTTGCCCTTCGGCCCGTTCAACCCGCTGTTGCATCGAACCTTCGAGACCGGACTGCGTGAGTGGGTGGCGGAACAGACGCCTCTACGTCTTGGCTATGTCGAACAACTCTATACCTTCGGTGATCGCGGCCGTCACAAAACCGCCGAAGATCGCGATCTGCACATTGTCTCAGTCGGCTATCTTGCGCTCACGCGTATAACCGATGACGGAGATGCGCTTCGCAAATCCGGTGCTCGCTGGCGCAGCTGGTACTCGTTCTTGCCTTGGGAAGACTGGCGCCTCGGCAAGCCCGCTATGATCGATGAAACGATCCGACCGGCTCTCCATGCGTGGGCGGAGAAAAGCGGGCTTCCCGCGCGGCTAAGCCGTTTCCGGCTCGCCTTCGGAGACGATGGAATTATGTGGGATGAAGAGCGGGTGCTTGAACGTTATGAACTCTTGTATGAGGCGGGACTGATAGAGGAGGCAGCGCGGGATGGACGGGCGGAAGGCACGCATCTTTCGCGCATCCTGGGACTTCCGATGAGTTTTGACCACCGGCGTATTCTCGCGACCGCAATCTCGCGACTGCGGGCCAAGCTGAAATACAGGCCCGTGGTATTCGAATTAATGCCTCCTACCTTCACCTTGACCGCATTGCAGGAGACTGTGGAGGCAATTTCTGGCCGCCATCTGCACAAGCAGAATTTCCGCAGATTGGTCGAGACAACGGAACTGGTCGAGCCAACCGGCGCAGAACAAACGCAGGCGCGAGGCAGGCCTGCAGCGCTTTATCGATTCCGGCACAATGTCCTTGAAGAGCGCAGCGTGGCGGGATTGCGCGTTGGTGGCAGGGGATAGGAGGAAATGATGAACGACAAGCCGACATCGCTCAATGCCGAAGGAATATCCGAACCATTCGCATCGGAAAATGTTCCGTTGGAGGAATGGTCGAAAGGTACGCGCTATGGCAGCAGATTTCGCTATCTTTCCGGATACGGCGGAGCGAACCACGTCGGTGTTGCCCTGGAAGAACTCGCGCCGGGCAAGGAATCCAACA
This sequence comes from Phyllobacterium zundukense, assembly GCF_025452195.1. Taxonomy (NCBI): domain Bacteria; kingdom Pseudomonadati; phylum Pseudomonadota; class Alphaproteobacteria; order Hyphomicrobiales; family Phyllobacteriaceae; genus Phyllobacterium; species Phyllobacterium zundukense. The sequence goes on from NZ_CP104973.1 coordinate 3,569,897, forward strand.
TGAACCATTATCACATGCTCGAGGAGGAGCAGGCCTTCATCCTCGAAGGTGAGATGACGCTGCGGCTAGGCGACAAGACATATCTGATGAAGGCGGGGGATCACGTCTGCTTTCCGGCCGGTCAGAAAGTCGGACATTCGTTCTACAACCACAGCGACACGCCCTGCCGCTTCATCATGATCGGAGAGAAAAATCCGAACGAAGTGGTTGTCTATCCCGAAACCGGGCGTGTCGGCGTCCGCTTGATGCGTGAAGGCTACGATAGTTCGGCCACCATGGAATATTGGCAAGGTGCTGATATAGAGCATAAGCCGCGCAGCTAGTTCTACTTCAGCAGATAGATGTGCTCATCGCCGGGGAACTTTCGCGAACGAACGTCATCCGCGTAAGCTTTGACTGCTTCTTCGATAGCTGTGCCGACAGCACCGTAAACCTTGACGAATTTGGGCGGCTTCGGGTTGTAGCCGAGCATGTCCTCAAGCACGAGGATCTGACCGTCACATTCGACTGACCCGCCAATTCCAATCGTGGGGATAGCGATCTCGCGCGAAATCTCAGCCGCTAGCGGCTCGACAATTCCCTCAAGCACCACGGAAAAGGCTCCAGCGTCGCTGACCGCCTTTGCATCGGCCTTGATCAGCGGCCATAGTGCCGTGTCGCGACCTTGTGTCTTGAAGCCACCGAGCGTGTTGACGGATTGCGGCGTCAGTCCGATATGCGCCATCACCGGTATGCCGCGCTCGATCAGGAAGCGGATGGTGTCAGCCATGCGCACGCCACCCTCCAGCTTGACGGCACCGCAACCGGTCTCCTGCATGACGCGAGCAGCATTGCGGAACGCAATCTCGGGGTTCTCCTCGTAAGAGCCAAAGGGCATATCGACCACGACCATCGCCCGCTTTGAACCACGCACCACGGCACGGCCATGGGCGATCATAAGATCGAGCGACACGCCGAGCGTTGAATCCATGGCGTAAAGAACCATGGCGAGACTGTCGCCAACGAGGAGAATATCAGCATGCTGGTCGACGATACGCGCAGTGTTGGCGTGGTACGAGGTCAGAGCAACGATCGGCTCACCACCCTTGCGGATCCGTATTTCAGGTGCGGTGACCCGGCGAGTGACAATTTCCTGGCTCATTGCTCCTGCTCCCTCTTTCCCGTTCAGCCGACAACGCGCTGGTCGATCAGACGCACCTTGCCGAAGCGGACTGTCAACAAAATGACGACTGGCTGTTTGAATTTGCCCGAAACCGGATCAAGCGTCCGCGCATCGCGAATATCGACGGATTCGATCTTGCCGCGCTTCTCGGTTTCCAGAACTGCGCGAACGGCGTTGCGAATGGCCGATACGGAGCGCTGACCGCAGCCGACCAATTCCTCCGCCTGCACCAGTGATTTCGCCAGGATCACAGCAGCCTTTCGATCGGCAGGGGTCAGCATGGCATTGCGTGACGAACACGCAAGGCCATCATCTTCGCGCACTGTGGCCACCCCCGTTATCTCAATTGGCATGTCGAGATCGGCCACCATCCGGCGGACGATCGTCAATTGCTGGTAATCCTTCTCGCCGAAAAACGCTTGGTCCGGCTGAACTATATTAAACAGTTTGGTGACGACAGTTGTAACGCCGCGAAAATGCCCAGGGCGTATCTTGCCGATCAGTATCCGCGACAGGACCGGGTTATCAACGATCGTATTGGCACCTTGGCGGTAGATTTCCGCAATGTCCGGCGTAAACGCGTAGTCGACGCCCTCTGCATCGAGCTTGGCAAGATCTCCTGCCATGTCGCGCGGATAGGAGGACAGGTCCTCATTCGGTCCAAACTGCGTCGGGTTGACGAATATCGAAACGACGGTCACGTCGCAGGCAGTTTTGGAATTGTGGACCAGTGTCAGATGCCCAATGTGCAAATAGCCCATGGTCGGCACGAGACCGATGGATTTGCCTTTGAAGCGTTCGGATTTGAGGGCAGCGCGCAGTTCTGCAATGGTGGCGATGACCTTCATTTGATTTCGATGTCCAGTCCAATGTCCAGCGTTGGCGCCGCCATGGTAATTTTCGATGACGAGATATAATCGACACCGGTTTCTGCAATCGCCTTGATCGTGTCAAACGCTATATTGCCGGATGCTTCCAGTTTCGCCCGACCAGCATTGATTTTCACCGCCTTTTCAAGCAGTTCCGGCGTCATATTATCAAGAAGAATCACGTCCGCGCCGACAGAAAGCGCCTCTTCAAACTGCTTGAGGCTGTCCACCTCGACCTCGATCTTGACAAGATGCCCGGCATAGGCGCGTGCGGCGAGAATGGCCTTTGCGACACCACCTGCCACTGCGATGTGATTATCCTTGATCAGGATCGCATCATCGAGACCGAAACGATGATTGGAGCCGCCACCGCATTTCACCGCATATTTGGCAAAGGCGCGCATGCCGGGAATGGTCTTGCGTGTGTCGCAGACCCTGGCGTTGGTGTGGGCAATCAGATCAGCGAATTTTGCGGTATAGCTTGCGATGCCACTCAGGTGCATGAGGAAATTGAGCGCGACGCGTTCGGCGGAGAGAATGGCACGGGCATTGCCTTCGATACGTGCAATGTCCTCACCCGGCTCGACCCTAGCACCATCCCTCACCAGCGCAGTGATTTTCAGCTTCGGGTCCATCAACGCAAAGGCGGTGCGGGCAAAATCTATGCCACAGATCGTACCGGCTTCACGGCTCGAAAGGCCTGCGTTGGCGATTGCATCCTCCGGCAGGGTCGCGTTTGTCGTGATATCCCCTGCTCGGCCGAGGTCTTCGAGCAGCGCAGCACGTACGGCATCCTCGATCAATAATTGCGGAAGAGATGGCGGGAAGGCTTTGCACATGTCTTCACCCATCAGGCCAACTCCATCATTTCACTCACAGAAGCGTCAGCATCGGACAGTGTCAAAAATGTCCTGTGCTGCCACTCAGCACGCTTCTCTGGATAGTCAGTGCGGAAATGGCCACCGCGGCTTTCCTCGCGTCGCAGCGCACTGACGGCGACCAGCTTTGCCGTCGCCAGTACATTGCGAAAGGCAGCATCACGATTGGCTTGGTCCAGCTCCAGAATGGTCTTCAACCCTTGAAGCATGCCTTTGCGGTCGCGGATAACTCCAAAACTGGCACTCATCGTCTTGCGCAGCGTGGTCATCGCCGCCGTATCCGCTTCGGCGGCCAGATCGTCCCTGTCTACCGAGCCCTTCGACCAATCTTCAGTATAATTTGCGTTACCCTTGCCGATCTTGGCGGCAATGCGCGCGGAAAACACGACGGCTTCGAGCAGGGAATTGGACGCCAGCCGGTTTGCCCCATGCGCTCCGGTCGAAGTGCATTCGCCACAAGCCCACAACCCGTTGATCGAGGTGCGCCCATCGGCGTCTGTCAAAATACCGCCCATGAAGTAGTGCGCGGCAGGAATGACAGGAATGGGATCAATAACAGGATCGATGCCGGCATCGCGGCAATACTTGTAGACCGTCGGAAACTCCTCGGCGAATGACGCACCCACGGCCTTGGTGCAGTCGAGCCAGGCACCGCGACCAGCCATGACTTCAGCATAAATCCCGCGCGCCACGACATCACGGGGACCCAGTTCTGCATCGGGATCCAGCTTGAGCATAAAACGTTCACCGGCGCGATTGATCAATGTCGCACCGTGACCGCGGAGGGCCTCCGTCGCCAGGGGTGCCGGGTCTTTGTTCACATCCAGCGCTGTCGGGTGAAACTGCACGAACTCCATATCCGCCATCATTGCACCGGCCCGTGCCGCCATGCCGATACCCTCGCCGCGTGCCTCGGAAGGATTGGTGGTCACCGCATAGAGATGGCCGATGCCGCCGGTGGCGATCACAACCGCCTGTGAAGCCAGTTTTACCTGCGTGCCGCGCCCTGCTTCTGTTCGTGCGATGACACCGGTTACCGCGCCTTTGTCGATCATCAGATCTTCGACCACATACCCTTCCATCACCCTGATAGATGGCGTGTTTTCAACCGTTTTCACCAGGGCCTGCATGATCGCACGACCCGCCATATCGCCGCGTACCCTGACGATACGACTTTCAGAATGCGCCGCCTCGCGCGATACCTGCAGCCTGCCTTCGAGATCCCGGTCAAAGGGAACGCCGTAGCCGAGAAGATCGTGGACGCGAGACGCCGCCTCGCTCGCCATCAACCGCGCGATGCTCTCATCGACGATACCGTCACCAGCGGCGACCGTATCAGCGACGTGCTTTTCCTTCGTGTCGCCTTCCGAGACGGCAGCAGCAATGCCCGCTTGCGCCCAGGCCGAGGATGCACCTCGCCCGATGGGTGCCGCCGCAAGCACGGTGACTGGCCGGGGAGCGAGTTTCAGTGCACAAAAAAGTCCGGCAAGTCCGCCACCGATGATGATGACAGGATCGGAATGAATGGACATCAGCTTTTCTCGTCTCAGTTCTTCAGGTTGACCATACGCTCTACAGCGAGCCGCGCCCTTTCGGCGATCAGTGGATCGACGTGAATTTCTTCACGCATGTAGACCAGGCTTTCGAGAATGTTCGGCAATGTGATGCGCTTCATGTGCGGGCAGAGATTGCACGGCTTGATGAACTTTACATCCGGCACTTCAGATTCGATATTGGAGGCCATGGAGCATTCCGTGACGAGCAATACCTTGGCCGGACGATTGTCCTTCACATAGTCGATCATGCCTCGCGTCGATCCGGTATAATCGGCGATCGCCACCACTTCAGGCGGACATTCAGGATGAGCAATGATCTGGATATCCGGATCGGCTGCCCGATATGCGAGCAACTCATCCGCGGTGAATCGCTCGTGCACCTCGCAATGACCTTTCCACGTCAAGATCTTCACGTTCGTCTGCGCAGCAACATTCTGCGCCAGGAATTCGTCCGGAATGCACAAAACCCGATCGACCCCGAAGCTCTCGACAACTTGGACCGCATTGGCCGATGTGCAGCATATATCGCTTTCCGCCTTCACTTCAGCGGAAGTATTTACGTAGGTGACAATCGGCACCCCCGGATAGGTCTCGCGCAACAGGCGGACATCAGCCCCGGTGATTGACTCGGCCAGCGAGCAGCCAGCACGCATATCCGGGATCAATACGGTCTTATGCGGATTGAGTAACTTGGACGTCTCCGCCATGAAGTGCACGCCGCATTGGACGATGATTTCAGCGTCCACACGTGTCGCCTCCTTGGCAAGCTGCAGGGAGTCACCGACGATGTCGGCCACGCAGTGAAAAATCTCCGGGGTCTGATAGTTGTGGGCGAGGATGACAGCGTTGCGCTGTTTCTTCAGCCGGTTTATCGCAGCTACATAAGGTGCGTAGACCGGCCATTCGATCCGCGGGATATGGTGAGCGACGCGCTCGTACAAATGTTCGGTTTCAGCAGCGATCTCCACTGTGTAGGCAAGATCCGGCATCTTGAGAACGCCAAAACGTTTCGCTGCAGTTTGACCGGACACGCGGTCGGTCTTGATGCGGGCAGCGCTGGTCATATCCACTTCCTCCTGGACATTCTTTCACCCGGCAAGTCGCCAAGTCTTGGTCACTGGCCATTTATACTCACTTTGAGCATATTTATGACCAAAAGAAAAACGGCAGGGCCGTCGCGAAATACATAGGGGATTATTTTGCTGGCTTCAAGGTTGATAATCGAGCTTTTTGATACGCGCTGGCGGGAAGGACGCGCCAGATGCGGCCTTGACGACCTTTCCGTCCCCGTAATTACCAGCCCCTGGACTGACGGTAATCGTTGTAACGGCGTTCCTGCAAATAGCGTCGCTGCGGGCTGTCGCCACCGATACGCGGTGTGCAATCGGTAAACACCTTCGCATCGCGATCGCTTGGTCGATCGCACCAGACAAGTGGACTGACATTGCCCGAGTTGGCGCAACCGCTGAGTGTCATAGCGCCCAGCACCACAATCGGCAGAAATCTTCGCATGAAATCAATCCTTACTCACGAGACGCAACGCAATTCAGCAATTCCCGAACTACCCATCAAACTCATTTAAGTACCAATCAACTCTATTCAATTGATTGGGATGACAAATAGGATAATCCTGCTCCTTCCATAAAAGGAGACGGCCATGCCGCAGAACGAAGCAAATGTCGTCCAAAAGTCCGGCGTACCGTGGCTCATTATCATTGCCGGCTGTCTTATTGCGCTTTTGACATTTGGGCCGCGCTCCGCGATGGGATTCTTCCAACTGCCGATGCTTGCCGAGAAGGGCTGGGATAGAACTACGTTTGGCATGGCCATGGCACTGCAGAATCTGTTCTGGGGTGCCGGACAGCCATTCTTTGGCGCGATCGCCGACAAGTATGGCACGTGGCGCGTGCTGCTTCTGTCGGCGCTATTCTATTCGAGCGGCCTGGTCATGATGGCTTGGGCCACATCGCCGGGCATTCTCTATCTCGGCGGCGGGGTCCTCGTGGGCCTTGGCATTGCCGCAGGTTCCTTTGGCGTCATTCTATCGGCCTTTGCGCGTAACGTTTCGGCCGCCAGCCGGACCTTCGTCTTCGGTATCGGCACTGCGGCGGGCTCCGCAGGCATGTTCGTCTTTGCACCGATCAGTCAAGGCCTCATCGATCGGTTCGGCTGGTCGGATGGTCTGGTTTATCTCGGGCTGGCAATGTTGATTGTTCCGATCCTTGCCATACCTCTGCGCGGCAATTCCTCAAGCGGAAGAACCAAGGAAGCTCAATACAAGCAGTCGATTGGCCAGGCATTGAAGGAAGCATTGGCACACAAGAGCTATCTGCTACTGACGACGGGCTTCTTCGTCTGCGGATTTCAGGTGGCATTTATCACGGCACATTTTCCTGCGTATCTGGGCGACATTGGCATCGATGCTACCTATGCGGTACTGGCGCTGGCACTCATCGGATTTTTCAACATCATCGGCTCGCTCGCATCAGGCGTCATCAGCCAGCGCTATTCCAAGCCGAAATTTCTGGCGTTCCTCTACATTGGTCGTTCGATATTGGTCACGGCCTTTTTACTCCTTCCGCAAACAGGAACTTCCGTCATTGTGTTCGCGATCCTCATGGGACTGATGTGGCTTTCGACCGTGCCACCGACAAACTCACTCGTGGCCATAATGTTCGGCACCCGCTATCTCGGCATGCTCGGCGGCATTGTGTTTTTCTCGCACCAGATTGGCTCGTTCCTGGGTGTCTGGCTCGGCGGCTACCTCTATGACCACTTCGGCAGTTACGATCCGGTCTGGTGGCTTGGAGTCGCGCTGGGCATATTTGCGGCGATCGTGCATTGGCCGATTGAAGAGACTGCCGCGGCACGCCCTGCCCTACAGCCGGCGGAATAGAGAAATACGCCGTTCAAGCTAGCGAACGGCAGATTTGTTTGTGCAGTTTCCGGCCTCAGTCTCTCAGAACAGCTTCAATCTTGTCGAGCGCTTCCGCATTACCGATGCCTGTCAGAAACGCCAGTGTGGTGATGACAGGCTTGCCAAGATCCTTTGGCAGCTGTGCTGTTGTGACGACGAGATCGACATCATCGATCTGTCCTGCGACTTCCGTCGTCTTGCACTGCCTTGAATTGAAGCGGATGCCACGCTCCTTCATTGCATCTTCGACCGCATGCGCTACCACTGTCGACGTGGCGATACCCGTTCCGCATGCAAAAAGCACAGTCTTCTGCCTGGCCATAAGGTTCCTCCCTAATCTTTAATGCAGACTTATCGCAGAATGCGGGACACGTCTTCCACCGATTCGGATTGAATCAGCGCCGAAATAATTTCGGGTGACTGAATTGTGCCTGCGATCTGCTGCAACATTTCGATTTGCTTGTCCTTGTCATTGAGGGCCATCAGGAAAACCACGCTGACCTGCAGCTTCTCGTCCGGATCTTCCATATTGGAAAACGACACTGGTTCAACCAACGTTGCAAGTGCCAAACCGGGCCTCAGCACATGTTCGGGATCCGTGTGGGGAACAGCTACGTTGTTATCACAGCCAAGCGGCAGGCCCGTAGGCAACATAACCTCACGGGCGATCACGGCATCGGCGAAGCTTGGTTTGACATATCCCAGCGCTAACAATCGATCTGCCAAGATGCGGATGACATCCTGGTCTGTCGCGGCCTTGACCCCGAGGACAATCGCCCCGGGATCAAGATAGTTCATCAAGGCTTGCGCCATTCATCTACTCCACTGGTGCTGTTAAACGGTTTCATCTGTCCCGAGATCGTCGGCACCTGCTGCGCGCTCCCACGCGGCTGTATTGCGTCGATAGGCCCAGAAGGCCCCGGCGATGACAATTGCCAGCACCGCAAGCCCAGCTGCGCCCAAATTCTGGATCAGGGCAATGACGACATAGGGTATCCACAGGAAGCCATCGACAACGCTTGTGATCTGCACTGCATTTGCAGGCATCTGGAAGCCGGATGATTGCGCTGCAGCCGTGAAGAGCGGAGCAAGGGCATTGGCAACGTAAAAGCCGACAGCCAGAGTGACAATACCGACGATCACCATGCGGAAGACGTTGCCCTTGAGAAGTGGCGCAGTCATGGCGACAAGGAACGGAATGACCGCGAGATCAGCAAACAGGATAACGCGGTTTCCGGGCAGGATGATCGACAGGATGATCGCGATCGGCACAAGAATGAGCGACGACGATATTGCCGCGGGGTGACCGATGAGGATGGCGGAATCGAGCCCCACCAGCAGTTCGCGATCGCCGGTACGTTTACGCACGAATTCCTGCGCAGCATCGGAAACAGGCAAAAGGCCCTCCATCAGGATCTTCACCATGCGTGGAAGCAGCAGCATGACAGCTGCCAGTGTCATGCCGGTCTGGAGCACCTTCGTGAGCACTACCCCGAAATCACCGGCGTTGTAGTAGGCGATGATGCCAAGCACCAGTCCAATGATGAGACCGAGAATGACCGGCTCACCGAAAACACCAAAACGCCGTTCGAAGGTTTCGGTGTTGAGCTCGATTTTGTTGATCCCGGGGATACGATCAATGATCCAATTGAGTATGATCGCAATCGGAAGGATTTGCGCCGATGCCAGATGCGGCACGGAAATACCGGGGATTCCATAGAATTTTTGTACTGCCCTCGCGGACCAATCCGCGAACAGCAGGCACAATGCAACCATCAGCGCCGCAACGATCAAGCCGTAAGTGAGGCTGTTGGTAGCCGCGACGGCGAGCGAGCCGATGAAGGCAAAGTGCCAGAAGTTCCAAACATCGACGTTCAACGTGCGGGTAAGCCGCGTCAACAGCAGCGCTATATTGACCACAATGGCGATCGGGATGACCCACAGACCGACGGACGATCCAAAAGCGATCGCTGCGGCCGATGGCCAACCCACATCCACAATGTCGCGATGGATGCCGGTATTGGTGACGATCGCCTTGGCGACATCACCAATCGACGTGAGCATCAGCCCGAGAACCAGATTGATACCGATGAAGGCAACGCCGATTGTGACGGCGGCCCGGAACGCCCTGCCCGGTCTTGCCCCCAAAACCAGCGCAATGATGAAAATTACAATTGGCAAAAGGACAGTCGGTCCCATTGCGTCGACGGCGGCTTTCAAGCCCGTCAAGATATTATCCATTCATTCCTCCCCCGCAGTCCTCCTCGACCGCACATCGCAGAACATTTGTATTCTGCAATGCATCAATGTGTACTCATATGCAATTTGGTAAGTCAACGCATGACTTCCGCCAGGACACGGTTTGGCAAAATTCAGATCGCAAAGTTGCAGTTTTTCAACAAGTTTTAAAGGAGTTGGCTGGTCTCGGACGAAGAAATCACCGAATTCGACAATGATCTGGCAACAGCATTCAGGAAGCCGTCGCGTGCTTCAGGCGGCTTTTGTGCTCTGGGTTCCCAGACATGCCGGGTGAAGAAAAAACTGGTCAACCGGAACCCAGCGATGATCTCGGCAAGCGATGCAGCGCGCACGCTTGAATTGACCATGAACGGCGGCATGGCAAGCAGCTTGTCTGCCCATGGCGCTCCGGCATCGCGCGAGACTGCGCGTCCGGATTTCGGCGATACATAGGTCAGGTTCTGATCCGAGCCCGTGGAGGCGCAGCGTTTCAGGTCCAGACCGAAACCCAGTTCCTCGAGCATCATCACTTCGAAACGTACAAGGAGTTCGCCGGCGATCAGTGTATCTTCGCAATGTTCGAGGATGATCGCCAGCGTTTCGAACAAATTCTGATGCGGATCGCGCTCGGGAAGCAACCGCAGATGCGCGGCCGCAAGTTGCAGCCCGTAAAGCGCCACCGGCTGCTCTATCAATCGCGCAGCAGAAAAGCTGACGGGCTCGACCTGCATCATGCCGAGATGTTCATCTATACGCGCCCGCCAGATGACGTCGACGCGATTACCCGCCTGCAACAACGGCTGCATGCGACGAGAACGCCCGCCGCGTACCAGTCCCATGTGGCGGCCGTGTTCGCGCGTCATCAACTCAAGGATGGCACTGGTTTCCCCGTGTCGCCTTGTTCCAAGGATTATGCCCTCGTCATGCCATTCCATATAACGAGACTGGCGCTATGAGTTTGGGAATTCAAGGCCCATTTCGCGGTAACGCTCGGGGTCATTGCCCCAGTTGTCACGAACCTTGACGAAAAGGAAGAGATGCACCTTCTGCTCGAGGATTTCCATCAATTCCTTGCGCGCGGCCTGGCCGATGGCTTTGATTGCTTGCCCCTCGTGTCCGAGAACAATTTTCTTCTGGCTGTCGCGCTCGACGTAGATCACCTGCTGAATGCGAACAGAGCCGTCTTTCTTTTCTTCCCAGCTCTCAGTTTCGATGTGTGAGGAATAGGGCAACTCGTTGTGCAGTCGCAGATAGAGCTTTTCGCGGGTGATTTCCGCTGCAAGCATACGCATGGGCATGTCGGAAATCTGATCCTCCGGATAATACCACGGACCTTCCGGCAAATTGTCGGCAAGGTATTTCAACAGATCCTTGCACCCATAACCCTTCAGCGCGGAAATCATGAAGGTCTTGTCGAAACTGACCATTTCATTGGCTTTTTGCGCCAGTTCCAGCAGCTTTGGCGCTTCGATACGATCCACCTTGTTAAGGACGAGGATCACCTTTCGCTTCTTCTCATGGAGACTGCCGAGTATCGCTTCGGCCTCTTCGTCGATCCCTTGCTCGACATCGATGAGTACCAGAATGAGATCGGCGTCCTTGGCTCCACCCCAGGCAGTCGTGACCATTGCGCGGTCCAGACGGCGTTTCGGCTTGAAAATGCCCGGCGTATCGACCAGTACCATCTGCGTCTGCTCGTGAATGACGATGCCGCGCACCAGCGCGCGCGTCGTCTGCACCTTATGGGTAACGATCGACACCTTGCTTCCAACGAGCTGGTTGACCAGAGTTGACTTGCCGGCATTCGGCGCGCCAATCAAAGCGATAAAGCCCGAGCGGGTTGGAACATCGGGCTTTGCGTCGACTTCTGTTGTCTGTTCTTGTTCGGTCATTATGGCTCTTCTTCCTGCGTCTTCTTACGAACGCCTTGACGATAAAGCAACGCAACTGCGGCTTCCTGTTCGGCAATGCGCTTCGAACGGCCCATGCCGGTCGCGGGATCGAAGCCTTTGACATCGACCTTCACCGTAAACTGTGGATCGTGATCGGGGCCTGTGCGGTCGACCACGCTGTAAATCGGCTGAGCGCCATTCTGCTGGTGCGCCCATTCCTGCAATTCCGTTTTCGGATCGCGCTGCGCCGAGTTGATTTCGCGCGAGCGGGCATCCCAATAGTGCTCGATAAAAGGTTGCGCCGCTTCCAGTCCGCCGTCCAAATAAATCGTGGCGATCAGCGATTCAACCACGTCGGCACGCAGGCTTTTGAGCCGTTTGTCGGCAAGGCCCTTCACATCGGAGCCAGTACGAATAAACTCGTGCAGACCGATCTCGTCAGCAACTGACGCACAGGTATCGGCATTGACGAGGGAATTCAGCCGCAACGACAGTTCTCCTTCCGTCGCGGTTGGATAGGCCCGGAACAACAGTTCGGCGATCACCAAGCCAAGAACGCGATCGCCCAGGAACTCAAGGCGTTCATAGTCGGACCCGGCTGACGGGCGTGCGCTTGCATGTGTCAGCGCACGCTCCAGACGACCTAGATCGCGAAAAGTGTGCCTGGTTTTTTCCTCCAGTCTGCGAACGGCGTCGGCGGACAGGCTCATTGGATCATCAATTATTCTGGACGGAGTTTGGAGTGCCGTTGACGCTATGCAGCAGGCGACCGAAGCGAACGTCCGAGGGCCAGCGCCAAATTTCTAACGGGCTTGCTTTGTCGGCGATCGAGAAGAAGATGAGGTTGGCGCGGCCAACGAAATTCTCAAGCGGAACATAGCCCACGTCAAAACGGCTATCGCTCGAATTGTCCCGGTTGTCGCCCATCATGAAGTAGTTTCCTGCTGGAACGATAAACTCCCGCGTGTCGTCGCCGAGGCCATTCGGCGTCAGATCAAGCGTATCGTAGGTGACGCCGTTCGGCAGCGTTTCACGATAGACGTCGACGGGTCGGTTGACTTCGGTAACGTCGGGATTGTCGATCTGGCCAACCTTCTCGCGCGGTACGGCCACATCATTGATGTAGAGTACACCACCGCGCATCTGGATTTTGTCACCCGGCAGTCCGATAACGCGCTTGATGAAATCCAAAGACGTGTCATTGGGCTTGCGGAAGACGGCGATATCACCACGTTTCGGCTCTCCGCTCCAGATGCGGCCCGAAAACAGATCGGGCGCAAAGGGAATCGAATATTTGGAATAACCGTAGGAGAATTTCGAGACGAACAGATAGTCGCCTTCAAGCAGGGTCGGCCTCATCGAGCCCGATGGGATGTTGAAGGGCTGAAACAGCAACGTCCGGATGACCAGTGCGAGCAGCAGCGCCTGCACGATGACGCTGATCGTCTCACCAAGACCACCAGAATTCTTCACAACAGCTTTGTCGCTCACGTGCCTCATATCTCCAAAAATCAATGTGCCCCCTCTTAACCGCTGAACGCGCGGGGGGCAATGCCGCTCAATGCTGTTTGATTAAGGCTATTCTTCGATTCTCTGCGCCTCGATAATCACAAATGCTTGTGCAAGGGGAAAATCATCGGTGATGGTCAAATGAATTCGTGCGGAACAGCCGGCAGGAGTTATTGCCGAGAGCCGTTGCGCCGCTCCATTTGTGAGTTGCATGGTGGGTGCACCGCTGGGCAGGTTGACGACGCCCATGTCGCGCCAGAACACACCGCGTGACAGACCTGTGCCGAGAGCCTTGGCGCAGGCCTCCTTCGCGGCAAAACGCTTGGCATAGGACGCGGCACGCTCTTTGCGGCGGTCAGACTTGGCTTGTTCGACCGGGGTATATACCCGCTCGACAAAACGGCGACCGTGGCGTTCAAGCGTCTTTTCAATACGCCTGATATCGATCAAATCGCTGCCGATTCCAATGATCATGTCGGCTCGATTGCCTTCTCAAGTCTGAACGAGGCCTTTTGCCGCCGATGCTGGAAGCTAGCCACTGTCCAGCGCACAGGAAAATAGATGAGAAGCGCTGCGATGAGACCGAGCGGAACGGCTCCGATCAGCATGGGCTTGATCAGCGGTTGCCACAGAACGAGAAAATCCAGATGCCTGAGCATAGATCCGAGATGCGGCGGCAAGGGTTCTCCACTCAAGCTGCCGCTCAAGACAAAGCGGCCGACCTCCAGCGTTGCGGCCCAGATGAAAGGCAGTATCAGAGGATTGCCCAGAGTTGTCCCGATAACTGCCGCGGCGACGTTGCCTCCGATCAACCAGGCTATGGTCAGGGCAACAGCAATATGGATGCCGAGAAGCGGAATGAATGCGGCGAAAATTCCACATGCAAATCCCGCCGCGATCGCGTGGGGAGACGCTCTCAGTCTCAGCACACGTTTGCCGAAATAGCGTAAAGACCGACCGACGGAACGGCGAGGCCAAAGCGCCACGCGCAGCCGTTCCCGCAGGCAAGGTTCTTTACGCCTCTTGAAAAGCATTTCTATTCAAGTCCTTCTGCACCAAAGCAACGTATACTTTGAATGTGTCAAATGCGCTTTGGTTCATTTAGTTCATTCAGATGTTGCGACTACCGGGCTTAACAGGCGGAATTGCGGCAAGTTCAGGCGGAAGGTCGTCAGCAGGATAGGCCGGCACTTCATATTCTGCCAGCGCTATCAACGGCACTCCAACATCACTTTTTCCAGCAGACCGGTCGATGATACACGCTGCTGCCAGCACATTCGCGCCCAATTCCTGCAGGCAGGTGACTGTTTCACGAATGGAAAGCCCTGTCGTCACGATATCTTCAACAATGACGACACGCGCACCCTTGGCAATGTCAAAGCGACGAAGCTTGAAAACACCATTTTCACGCTCGACCCAGATCGCCGGAACGCCCAGATGCCGTGATGTCTCGTAGGCCGGAATGATACCACCGATGGCGGGACCAACCACATAATCAATCTGGCCGAGTCCGGCGACGTTAATTTTTTCCGCGAGGCCGCGGCAGACACGCTCGGTCTTGTCAGCATGCATGAAGACGCGGGCTTTCTGCAAGAAGATCGGGCTGCGCAAACCTGATGTCAGGATGAAATGGCCTTCCAAGACCGCCCCCGCCTCGCGAAACACTTCCAGAACCTCGTTTGTATTCATTCCGCCTCTCTATCCGCTAACGCGCTGCGCATCGCTGACGCATTTGCTCTCTTTAAGTTTTGTCAATATCCGATTGAGATGTTTGAGATTCCACACTTCCAGATCAACGATCATTTGTGTGAAATCCGGGGCTGTACGGACCATTGAAAGATTGTGAATGTTTGTCTCGTTCTCAGCAATGATCTGCGCAATTTCCGCTAACGATCCCGGGGCATTGATCGCCGAAATGTTGATGCGAGCCGGGAAACGATCGCGGCGGCTCTCATCTATATCCCATCGAACATCGATCCAGCGCTCCGGCTGATCGTCATAGGCCATCAACGCCGAGGACTGGATCGGATAGATTGTCATTCCTGCGCCCGGTTGAAGAATGCCGACGATCCGATCGCCTGGAACCGCACCTTCAGGCGAGAAGTGCACAGGCATATCCGGGCTAGCGCCACGGATCGGCAGGGCGTTCGGTCCACCCGGTTCCAGACCAGCAGCCTCGGCACCTTCCGGCATTTTGAAGATCATCCCGGAAGTGTTGCGGAAATTCACCCAGCCCTCCTCGCGGTCGGGCGCGCTCGGCTTCGGCTTGGCGTCCTGATACTCCGGATAGACCGCCTTCATCACGTCGGATGATGGCAATTCACCGCGCCCGACTGCAGCCAGAACATCATCGATCTCCTTGCGCGCCAGACGAGGCAGGCCCTTTTTCAATTCGTCGCGCGAATAGACCTTCCCTGCCCGCTCGAACGCCCTCTCAAGTATCTGCATGCCGAGGCCGGAATATTGCTTGCGCACAGCCAGCCGCGTGGCGCGGCGAATGGCAGCGCGCGCCTTGCCTGTGACAACGATCGATTCCCAGGCGGCAGGCGGTGTTTGTGCCTTGGAGCGGATGATCTCCACTTCGTCGCCGTTATGCAGAACGGTCATCAGCGGCATGATGCGGCCATTGACCTTGGCGCCCACGCAGCTGTCACCGATATTCGTGTGCACAGCGTAAGCGAAATCAATGGGAGTAGCGCCGCGCGGCAGTGCAATCAGGCGGCCCTTCGGCGTGAAGCAGAAGACCTGATCCTGAAACAATTCGAGCTTCGTATGCTCAAGAAACTCTTCTGGATTGTCGCCCTCCGCCAGCGCCTCGATAGTCTGGCGCAACCATGCATAGGCATTGGTTTCTGTCGAAATGACGTGGGGATTCTGTGCACTGCCGCGATCCTTGTAGATCGAATGCGCCGCGACGCCATATTCGGCGATGTCGTTCATCTCGCGGGTGCGGATCTGCAGTTCGACGCGCTGGCGGGATGGACCAACGATGGTCGTATGAATTGAACGGTAATCGTTCTGCTTCGGTGTCGAAATGTAGTCCTTGAACCGGCCCGGAACCATCGACCAGGTCGTGTGAATGATACCGAGGGCGTTGTAGCAATCGGCAACCGTATCGACGACGACCCGAAACCCGAAAATGTCCGATAGCTGCTCGAAGGAAAGGCCCTTGCTCTCCATCTTGCGGAACACCGACCATGCTTTCTTCTGCCGGCTTTTGACGCTGGCCTTGACGCCGTGTTTTTCGAACAGGCTGGAAAGATCGGTTTCGATCTGCTTCAGCGTCGCCTTGTTCTTCTCCATTAACTCGGCAAGCCGATTTGTGACGGCGTTGAAGGCCTCAGGGTTGATGTAGCGGAATGCGAGCTGCTCCAGCTCCTCGCGCATGTCCTGCATACCCATGCGGCCAGCCAGCGGCGCATAGATATCCATCGTCTCCTCTGAGATGCGCAGGCGCTTGTCTTCGGGAACGTGATGAAGTGTGCGCATATTGTGCAGGCGGTCGGCGAGCTTGACGAGCAAGACGCGCACATCATCAGAGATCGCCAACAGCAATTTACGCAGATTTTCAGCCTGAACGGCCTTTTTCGAGACAAGATCCAGCTTCTTCAGCTTGGTCAGCCCCTCGACAAGCTTGCCTATATCCGGGCCGAATAACGTGTCGATTTCCTGTCGTGTCGCTGAGGTATCCTCGATAGTGTCATGCAGCAAGGCGATGGCGATTGTCGCTTCGTCGAGGTGCATGTCTGTCAGGATGGCAGCGACTTCCAGCGGATGGGAAAAATACGGATCGCCCGATGCGCGTTTCTGGTGACCATGCTTCTGCATGGCATAAACATAGGCCTTGTTAAGCAACGCCTCGTTGACGTCAGGCTTGTAACGCTGCACACGCTCGACAAGCTCATACTGACGCATCATGGATGGGGGTCTCCGGAGTTACACACAAACAGAATTTGGTCGAAGATAGAATTGTTATGCCGCCTATATGGTAATTGCGTTACCAACACGCAAAAATAATGCGCCGCAGAGACTGCGACGCATCAAAAAGAGATTTGATGTAGAGACGTTTAACAGTCTCTTAGTAGTCGTCGCTCTTCTCGGGGGCTACCAGCCCTTCGATACCGGCCAACAATTCTTCTTCCGACATCGAATCGAAGGAAACATTGTCGTCAGCATCGGTCTCGACAGTCTCTGTCACATCGCTGTCTGCAGTAACCTGCGGCACAGCGGCTGCTTCGGGCTCATCGACTTCCACATGCTTCTGCAGCGAATGAATGAGATCTTCCTTCAGGTCACCGGGCGAAAGCGTTTCTTCTGCGATTTCGCGCAGGGCAACGACCGGGTTCTTATCATTATCGCGATCGATGGTAATCGATGCACCTTGCGAAATCAGGCGCGCGCGGTGACTAGCCAGCAGAACCAGCTCAAAACGGTTCTCAACCTTGTCAACGCAATCTTCAACAGTGACACGGGCCATAAACTGCCCCTTTCATTTTTAACTGAATTAGCGGATTAATGGGGACATAACGTGCTTGCACGCAAAAAACAAGCAAAAGCGCCGAAAGTTCGCGCTACACGGAACGAATACCGTATGGTACCTCACCGAATGTTGAGCACTTATGTCCAAAAACATATACAAATCTTCAATCGAGGTCTTGGCTTTTGGCGCAACCCGACGTAATTAAATATTCAACTTTCGTATAAGATCAGATCGGGCTTTGTTATTCTCCAGCTGATTTGAAATTGAAGCTCAGATTTTTGAAATGGAACGTTATTATGTTTGATCCCCGCGAAAAGATCGTCCTGTTTATCGATGGTGCAAATCTCTACGCAGCGTCCAAGGTACTCGGATTTGATATAGATTACCGCAAACTGCTCTCAGCTTTCCAGAAACGCGGCTATCTGTTGCGTGCGTATTATTACACCGCACTGGTCGAAGACCAAGAGTATTCTTCAATTCGGCCGCTGATCGACTGGCTCGACTACAATGGTTATAAGGTCGTGACCAAGCCTGCAAAAGAATTCACGGATTCTGCAGGCCGCCGCAAGATCAAGGGCAATATGGATATCGAGCTTGCTGTCGATGCCATGCAACTCACTGATACGGTTGATCATTTCGTTATCTTTTCCGGCGACGGCGATTTCCGCTCACTGGTCGAGGCACTGCAGCGCAAAGGCCGCAAGGTCAGCGTCGTTTCGACGCTATCGACGCAGCCGCCGATGATTTCGGACGAGTTGCGCCGCCAGGCCGATCATTTCATCGATCTGACATCGCTCCGGGCCGAGATCGGCCGTGAGCCATCCGAACGGGCGCCGAGGCCGCGGATCGAAGAAGAACAGGTCGATTATTGATCGCGACGGGTTTTGAGCGTCGAACCCTCTCCCGATTGCCCCATATGCGTCCGCCTGCATGATTTCATCGCCGAATGGCGGGTGAAGGAGCCGGGCTGGCACAATGCGCCCGTACCAACCTTCCTGCCCGTCAATGGCGTTCAATCGGTCAGGCTGCTCATCGTTGGTCTGGCGCCCGGCCTGCGCGGCGCCAACCGTACAGGACGGCCCTTCACCGGCGACTATGCCGGCGATCTTCTCTATAACACATTGAATGAATACGGTTTTTCGCGCGGTACATTCGCAGCGCGCCCCGATGATGGCCTGCAACTGATCGATACGGCCATCACCAATGCGGTTCGCTGCGTTCCGCCGGAAAACAAGCCGGTTGGCGGCGAAATCAGCAATTGCCGGCGGTTTTTGACCCCGACCATCGAACAGTTCGTCAATTTGCGCGCCATTGTCACCCTCGGAACCATCGCGCACCAATCGACGGTCCGGGCCTTTGCCCAGCCCGTGGCGAAGTTTCCCTTCAGCCATGGCGGGCAATCCGACGTCGGCAGTATCCGGATCTTTTCGAGCTATCATTGCTCGCGCTACAACACCAATACCGGCCGCTTGACGACAGGGATGTTCAAGGGTGTGTTCGCAGAGGTCAGAGGCTATCTTGATGATATTGCTACGTAATTTGCTGTCACGTACCCCCTCATGGTGAGCTTGTCGAACCACGCACTGCTGCTATGCGTGGTTCGACAAGCTCACCATGAGGGAGGTGGGTTGATGGCAAATATCTCAGCCGCGCTCTTTCATCAGCCGTGATTTTTCGCGGTTCCAGTCGCGCTGCTTTTCGGTTTCGCGCTTGTCATGCAGCTTCTTGCCGCGCGCGACGGCGATCTCAAGCTTGGCCCGGCCCTGGTCGTTGAAGTAGAGTTTCAGCGGCACGACCGTCATGCCCTCGCGATCCACGGATTGCGCCAGCCGCGACATTTCCCGTTTGGAAATCAACAATTTACGATGGCGGCGAGGTTCGTGGTTGAAGCGATTGGCCTGCAGATATTCCGGAATATACGAGTTGATCAGCCAGAACTCGCCATTCTCGAAACTCGCATAGCTCTCGGCAATATTCGACTGGTTGCGGCGCAGCGACTTGACCTCGGTGCCCTGCAAAACAATGCCAGCCTCCAGCGTGTCGAGAATCTCGAAATTGAAGCGCGCTTTACGGTTTTCCGCGATGATTTTGCGAACCGTTATCGGTTTTGAGGCAGTTTTTGGCTTGTTCATGCAATTTATATGGGATTCCTGATGTTCTTTCGCAATTCCGGACGAAAAACCGTTTCACACTTTTCCTGGAATTGCTCTAATTCACCAGACCGGCGTGCCGCATCGCCTGATCGATACGATCGGCGGTTTGGGCCTCGACCTGTACCATCGGCGAACGGAGCGCATTCTGCATCTTGCCAAGTTTCGCCAGCGCATATTTCGGCCCGGAGGGGTTCGGTTCAAGGAACAGCGCCTTGTGCAACGGCATCAATTTATCTTGCAATACCAATGCCTTGTCGTATTCACCGGCCAGCGTCGCCGCCTGGAATTCCGCGCAAAGCCGCGGCGCGACGTTCGACGTCACCGAAATACAACCATGGCCGCCATGGGCGTTGAAGCCGAGCGCCGTCGCATCCTCGCCGGAGAGCTGGATGAAATCCGTGCCGCAGGTGATGCGCTGTTCCGAGACACGCTCGATCTTGCCAGTCGCGTCCTTGACGCCAGCTATGTTCTTGAAATCATTGGCAAGTTGACCCATCGTCTCCGGCGTCATATCGATGATCGACCGCCCCGGAATGTTATAGATGATGATCGGCAGCGACACGGCTTCGGCGATCGCCTTGTAATGGGCGTAGAGGCCGCGCTGGCTCGGCTTGTTGTAATAGGGCGTGACGACGAGAATGGCATCGGCACCGGCTTTTTCGGAAAACTCAGCCAATTCAATGGCTTCACGCGTATTGTTGGAGCCCGCGCCCGCAATCACCGGCACGCGCCCGGCGGCTTCCTCGATGCAAACCTCGACGACGCGCTTGTGCTCCGCATGGGAGAGCGTCGGCGATTCGCCGGTGGTGCCGACAGGGACCAACCCATTGGTTCCATTGTCTATTTGCCAGGAAACGAAGCCACGAAAGGCTTTCTCGTCGAACGCGCCGTCCTGATAGAAGGGCGTGACGAGAGCGGTGATTGAGCCTTTCAGCATGGGAAACTCCAGATAATAATGATCAGCCCCGCGACCCTACCCGGTCATGAGGTGGCGCACCATAGTCGCGCGGGCTTTTGGTTACAAGTTCCTTTTGGTGATGGAAATCATCAACTTGAGACAACTAAAATTCCCGCCCCGGTTGAAATTCTTGCAGCAGAATCGAGCTTTCTTGCATAGGAATCGCCAATTTTTGTCTGCGTTCGGCGCGAATTCGTAGCATTTGCGCATCCAGATCGGGGTCCGAGCGCCGCAAACATGCCAATTTGGGCCGCCAAACGGGATGAAAGGCGGAAATTAAAGAAACGATCGTTCAATTAAGCGTTGGTTCATATGAAAGCACTCTGCGCCAATTTATGCAACTAGGTGTACGTGTCAGGTTGAGGCGGGCTTTTTTCGCGCGCGCAATATGCCCCAGTAATAATTTCGCCACCTCAAGAACAGCGTGTGGTGGGTTCAAGTAACAGCTTTTTGCACCGGAAACGCCTTACCGTGGATAAGTCCGGACTTTATCGACGGGTGTTCGACTTTGGTAGGCTCTGGATGAGGGTCACCATGTGCGTGGTTCGTCGTTCGACAAGCTCACGATGAAGAAGCTCACCATGAGGGAGGTAGTGGACTGCCTTAACATCGGTAGCGTCGGCGCATGGATCATCGTTTGCAGTTTTGGCTCCCTGCAATCAACCCACTTCCCTCATGGTGAGCTTCTTCATCGTGAGCTTGTCGAACGACGAACCACGCACATCGCTGAACCTGTCGAAGGGTAACCACCTTATGCCAACAAGTTACTTGAGCACTTCTGCCGAATTGCGACCCACCGCGCGTGAACTCAGAAAGAGGCAGCGCAGACTTGTCCGCGCCGCCTCCTCCGTGCGCGTCCCTCCCCGAGGACGTGCTCCCCGTCCATTTCACCTGCTTCACGCACTTGCGAGGATGAAGCCGGTTGCGCCAACTGTTTTGGGCAGATCCGCCTGTGCAGGATTGTGGGCGAAGTTTCCCGCACGCGCGAAGATTTGCCATGGAACAGCCGCCGTGCGAACGGGCATGCTTAACCACGCTTCGGTATTGCCAAATGAACTGGCCAAGCGAATTGGCCGAAGCGAACTGGAATGAGGCCTTCCAAGGGATGCCCAAGGCTCCGCATGACTGCGCGCTTCCGGCACATTCGCGATTACCCTCTCCCACAGGGTTCGGCCCCTCAGTTTTCGCAATTCCGATCGGGAAAACGGCTTGATAATTTTCCCGGAATTACTTCAGGAGCCGGCGAGCTTATGAATATATGTTGCCTTGCACTTTCGATCAAACGCCACCACCCGGAGGCTCATGAACGGGCAACAAATATAAACCTGTTTATACACCCTTCTTCTGTGCGTGCATAGTTATATTGATTGACGAAAGGCGCTCATGACTTAAGCGGAATTGTATTCGGGGAAGTACCTAGCTCGTTTTATCTAAGCCTTATTTCGCATGGTCTCATTGCTATCTCATACCAAAGGCGTATGTTTGATACCGTTGGCTGCTGAGTAACTGGCCCCCGAGGAGGATACCGGCCCATGCAGCCCGAACGGGGAGTGCACGATCATGGCGATCAATCCTCAAGTACAAGCACTGTTCTCAGTGCTTGGCATCACAACAAGTCCAAATCAGATAACCGGCATAGACGGTAATTTACTTCCAGAAATACTCAACGGGACCAGCGGCAGCGATTACATGCTTGGCCTGGGCGGCATCGACACCCTGAATGGTGGCGGCGGCAATGACTATCTCGAAGGCGGTATGGGAGCCGACGTTTTAGTTGGTGGGAGCGCCGCGAATACGCAGGATACGCTTGGCTATGCTACGGCGGGCAGCGCGGTCAACGTGACCCTTGTCGCCAACGGCCTAGCCGCCCTCGTCGGTGGTGCAGCGCTCGGCGACGTCGCCACGGGATTTGAAAATGTCGTTGGTTCGGGTTTCGCCGATACCATCACTGGCGACAACCTTGCCAATGTGCTTGCCGGGTTGGACGGCGACGACACGCTGAATGGCGGTGGTGGTGATGACACACTGATTGGCGGTGATGGGGCGGATAGGCTCAATGGCGGCGATGGCATCGATACGGTGGACTACAGCGGTTCAATACTCAACGTTGACGTAGACCTTTATGGAAGTAGTGGTTCAGAGGATGCCGTCGGCGATATTTACCAGGCGGTAGAGAATGCCGTTGGTGGTTCTGCCAATGACACCCTCGATGGCAACGACGATGCCAATCGACTGGATGGCGGAGGCGGCAACGACTGGCTACGTGGAAACGAGGGGAATGATATTCTCATTGGCGGTCTCGGTAGCGACATGTTAACCGGGGGCGACGGTTTCCGTGGCTCCGACTCGGGTGGTTCCGATAAATTCCAATACAGGTCATTGGCTGAAATACTGTCCAATGATGTAATCAAGGCCTTTTTTAAAGACGATTTCATAGACCTTTCAATGGCAGATGCAGATCCAAATACCGCCGGGCGACAACCGTTTCATTTCGGTCCGGGTGTCGGACAAATCGAGTACTCCAGCGGGCTGTCCCCCACAATACACGTCACCGGTGAAAGCGGCGGCATCAATGTAATGATCCGAAACACGCTAGGACTGGAAGCCTACAATTTCATCTTCTGATTCATTAAATCAAGGCCGTTAAGCGTGGGAGGGGTCGGTGAAACGCGCTTCCCTCTCCGTCATCCTAAGTCCTCGGGTTAAACCCGAGGATGACCCGAGGACCCATTCTACCCATTCAAAATCTCGACTCCTTGAGGAGGAAATGATCTCCGCAAAGACAGATGGGGTCCTCGGGTCAAGCCCGAGGATGACGGAAAGGTTGATGCTTGGATGACGGAAAGGTTGGTGCTTAGATGCTGGAGAGGAACGAGCATCGAGGTGCCACAGGACAGCGTCTAGTAAAGTGTGTCGTAGAGATCTTCCCAATCCGGATTCATCCGTTCAATCAGATCAATCTTCCACTGCCGGTACCAGTGCTTTAAAGATTTCTCTCGCTGAATGGCCTCTACGATAAGAGCATGTTCCTCGTACCAGACCAGTCGTGTACAGCCATATTTCCAGGCAAATCCGGGTGTATGCCCTTCTTTGTGTTCATAGATGCGACCCGGAAGATCGGACGTCACGCCGATATAAAATGTTCCATTCTTGCGGTTGCCAAGGATGTAGACATAGCCACTCATGCAGCGTAAGTCCGAAAAGTTCGCCAGTGCTCAGTCTGCTTCGCTAACATCGTTCGTGTAAATTGGACGAAAGGCTAACGCGCCACCTCTCCGTCATCCTCGGGCTTGACCCGAGGACCCATTCTACTCATCAAAATCTCGAATCTTTGGGGAGGAAATGATCTCTTCAAAGAAAGATGGGTCCTCGGGTTAAACCCGAGGATGACGGAGAGGTTGGAGTCAAGCCCGAGGATGACGGAAAGGTGGTGGATGACGGCAGAATGACGGAGAGTAGCTAGCTAAGGCTGCTGGGTCACGAACCCGTTACCTTTAAAATCCGGCCCTTCCGGCTAACGCTTTGTTAAGAGTGCTTTCATACGTCCGCCATTATTATGTTATGGTCTTTTGGATCGAGGGGCTTTTCACGATCCGCTTCAACATAACCGGTAGTTTTATGCTGAGAACTTCTGTTTTGCGTCATGTTCTTCTTGGCCTCACGCTCGCGTTGAGTGCGACGGCTTCGCACGCCCAAAATCCTGTGCCTTCGGCGGCGGTCCCTGTCCCCACGTTGAAGCCTTTCGCCCCGACGCAAACGCGCGTCAGCCCGGCCATCCAGGCGGCGATGCATCCGGACCCGGTGACGACGGCGGGCATTGCCCAGCCCTCCAAGCCTACGGCCATCGCCGGGAGCCTGAAGAGCGGGCTCGATGCCATCGCTTCGGGTGACGTGCGGCGGGCGATCGGCATTCGCAACGGCCTGCCCGCGCAGGCGCTCGACCGGCATATATTGACCTGGGCTATCGGCCTTTCCAATGCGCCGGGCGTGCCAAGTTCCGAGATCGCGCAGGCCGCCGCAGAACTGCCGGGCTGGCCGGGCATGGCGACTTTCCGCAGCAATTCCGAACGGGCGCTTTACAAGGAAAATCCGGCGCCTTCGGTGGTGATCAGCGCCTTTGGCAATACCGCGCCGCAGACCTTCGAGGGCACGCTGATCCTCGCCCGCGCCTATGTGGCCAGCGGCAACCCGCGGGCCGCGCGGCAAATCCTCGGGCCGTTCTGGCGCACGAAGAAGCTCGATGACAATCAGGAGAGCATGATCCTCAAGGAGTTTTCCGGGGTCATTTCGCGCGAGGATCACCTGACACGCATGCTGACCATGCTCTATGAGGGCAAGGTGAAATCCGCCGGGCGCGTGGCCAAGCTTGCCGGGGCGACATCGCTGTATCAGGCCTTTGCCGCCGTGCTGCAAAAGGCGCCCGATGCCGGCAAGAAGCTGGGCCAAGTGGATGGATCCTGGGCGCAGAACGCCGCCTATATCTTCGCCAAGGCGCAATATTTGCGGCGGCAGGAGAAATACAAGGAAGCGGCGGACACAATGGCTGCGGCGCCGCGCGATGCGGCTTCGCTGGTCGATCCGGATGCGTGGTGGACCGAGCGCCGGGTGCTTTCGCGCGAATTGCTGGATATCGGCGATGCCAAGCGCGCCTACCGCGTTGCCGCCTCGCACAGCGCCGAGACACCGGCCGTTGCGGCGGACGCGGAGTTTCACGCGGGCTGGGTGGCACTCAGGGCGCTGAACGATGCGAAAACGGCGCAGAAGCATTTTGCCCGGATCGCCGAGATTTCATCGAAGCCAATGTCGGCTTCCCGCGCCTATTACTGGCTCGGACGCGCGGCGGAGGCCGGCAGCGCGGGCAGCGCCAGCGAATATTACACGCGGGCTTCCCGCTATGGCACCACATTCTACGGGCAGCTCGCGGCGGCCAAGCTCGGGCAATCCGGGTTGCAACTGCCCTATCCCAAGCCGAGCGAAGCGGAGCGCACGCGCTTTGCGCAGCGCGAGGCCGTGCGGGCGATCCAGCGGCTCGAGGATACGGGCTACGATTCCCGTGCGGCGATGCTTTATACGAGCCTTGCGCAGGAACTCGACAGTCCGGGCGAACTCGCGCTGCTGGCGGTGATGGCCGAGCGCAAGGGCAATCACTACGTCGCCCTGCGCGTCGGCAAGGCTGCGGCGCAGCGCGGCATCGATGTGGGCGCCCTGTCGCATCCGATCGGCGCGATCCCCGGTAATGCGAACATTTCCGGCTCCGGCACCGCCCTCGCCTATGCCATCGCCCGGCAGGAGAGCGAGTTCAACCCTGCCGCCGTATCGAGCGCCGGGGCGCGCGGTCTGCTGCAGCTTTTGCCCGGGACGGCGAAGGGCGTCGCCACCCGCGCCGGCATGAGCTATTCGGCGGACCGCCTGACCACTGACGCGGCCTATAATGCGACGCTCGGCGCGAAATTCCTCGGCGAGCAGATCTCGAAGTTCGATGGTTCGTATGTGCTTACCTTTGCCGGCTACAATGCCGGCCCGACGCGGGCCAACCAGTGGATCGCGAAATATGGCGATCCGCGCGGCAAGCCGCTCGACGAGGTGGTCGACTGGATCGAGCGCATCCCCTATACCGAGACACGCAATTACGTGCAGCGGGTGATGGAAAACTACGAGGTCTACAAGGCGCGGCTTACCGGCAAGGCGCAGATCGAAAGCGATCTGACCGCCGGACGGCGCGGCTGATCGCTTGGCCTTCCGTGACATGTTTTACGATGCGCCGGATGGGTTGAAGCTTTACGCGCGGGTGTATGAACCGGCGCGTGAAGTGGATAGCCTACCGCTCGTGTGCCTGCCCGGCCTGACGCGCAACGCCAGGGATTTCCATGAACTGGCGCTGGTGCTTTCGGAACATCCGGAAACACCGCGGCGCGTGATCAGCTTCGACTATCGCGGGCGCGGGCTGTCGGCCTATGATCCCGATTTCACGCATTATAATATAGGCATCGAGGCGGGCGATGTGATTGCCGGGCTCAAGATGCTCGAAATCGATCGCGCGGTGTTTCTCGGCGCGTCGCGTGGCGGGCTGATCATCCACATCCTCGCGGCGATTGCGCCGCAGCTCTTGGCAGGCGTGATCTTCAACGATATCGGCCCGGAGATCGCACCGGCGGGATTGCTGCAAATCAGCCAGTATCTGAACAATCCGCGGTTGCCGAAGAACTGGACTGAAGCGGCGGAGATCCAGCGGGCCGTGCACGGGGCCGCGTTCCCGGCGCTGAGGGATGCGGACTGGGAGCGCTTCGCCCATGCGATTTATCGCGAGATCGATGGAGCTATTCGCCCGGATTACGACCCGAACCTCGTGAAAACGCTGGAAGGCGTGGATTTCACGCAGAAATTGCCGGATCTGTGGGCGCAGTTCGATCTATTGGCGGAGTTGCCGCTGCTGGTCATCCGCGGGGAAAACACGCCGCTGCTGGCACCGGAAACGGTCGAGGAAATGACACGCAGGCATCCAGCGCTGCAGGTGATCAACGTGGCCGGTCAGGGGCATGCGCCAATGCTGGAAACCGGACGTTTGCCCGAACTGATCGCAGCATTTGTGGCCGGTGTGGATCTACGCGCGGTTTAGGTTTCCGGGCCTTGGAGCTCTTCTAGCCTGGCGATACTGCTGTGCGTGGTTCGACAAGCTCACCATGAGGGAGGTGAGTTGACTGCAGGGGGGCAATTGCAGGGGATGGGGTCAACTGCAGGGAGTGGGCTAATCTGCAGGGAGGTGGTTGACTGCAGAAATTCTGCCACGTTGGCGATTGTCGTTGCAACACTCTACTTCCCTCATGGTGAGCTTGTCGAACCACGCACAGCAGCATTGCCAAACGGAAAACGCTCAACCGCTTTTGCCAGTTCTCGCTGGCTTCGGTGCAGCCTTTTTCGGCGCGGCCCTAGGCTTCGCCGCAGGCTTGACCAGGCCCGTGGCCTGCTTGATCCAGCCCTCGCGATGCGCGCGGCCGGGAAAGCCGATTTCCTCGCTGACCCAGGCGGCTTCATCGGAAGTCCAGCCGGCGATCTGGTCGAAGTGAAAAATACCGGCCGCGAAGAGTTTCGACTCGATCACGGCACCAATGCCATTGATGTCGGTCAGCTTGTCGGGCTTGCCGCGGCGTGCAGACTTGAGCAGCGCCGGGCGGTGCTTGTCATCCTGCCGGGGGCTCCGCACGACTTTTACCTCGGCCTTTGCCTGGCTTTTCCTTGGCGCGGCCGTCTTGCGCGTTGACCGGTTGCGATCCACACCTGCAGGGCTGAGTGCGGGAACCGGCTCTGCCGGCGGAATCATGGCGGCGGCTTCCCTCGCGGATTTCTTCACATCATCATTTGCAGGCGTACCGAGCAGCGACAGAGACGCAAGCCGCACATCTGCCGCTCTGGTCGAGCTTTCAGAAACAGAATCTCTTTTTGCCGAGAACCTCTTGGAAACATTGCCTAAAATCGCCCCGATGATAAACGCGGCGGCAATAAGGAACAGCGACGATAAAATGAACATCACCATGATAATTATCCCACTTCCCGCACAAGTCAGGCCTGGGTCGACCAGCCGACATAGAAACCGACAAGAACAGCAATCAGAAGAAAGAGCCAGAGCTCGCTGATCAGGTACCACATGCCGTCGTCCTCCCAATGGCTGCCGGCAAGAGCGGATTCCAGCTCTTGTTCTTACGCAATTCCGGACGGAAAACCGGTTCCCACTTTTCCTGGAATTGCTTTAATTGCTGCTGGCGCTGGCCGGCACCTCCAGTTTCACCTCGCCCGGCTTGCCATTGCCCGGCAACGCCGTATGCAAGGCAGCATTCAAGCTATCATAACCATTCGAATTGGCAGCGGTACCCCTGATGTTGTAGGTTTCACCGGAAATTTCGACTTCACCATTGGTCAATTGCGCAGCTTGGGCCAGCGCGAAATCGACAAGATCGAAGAAACCCGGCGGTGCGCCGCGCGCCACAGCCATTTCATCCAGAATTTCGATGCCGGGCATGGCACGTTCCGCGGCGGCGAGGATGCTGGCACGGGCGTCGCCATAGGGAACATTGCCCGAAAGCAGGATGCCTTCATCGGATTTGGTGACCGCGAAGGAAAAAGGCACAGCCAAGGGCAAAAGTGTCGCCTGATTGTCGACGACGCGAACGCCCCTCGTCTCGCTCACAATTTTTAACGCCTCCGCGAGCGCTTCCTCGGATGGTGCAATCCCCTTGAGGACCAGATCGCGACCATCGATTTCAGCACTCGCCCACGGATTGCCGGTATCCAGCGCATTGTTGGCTGCATCGGTGAGCTCACGGTCGATCGGATCTGTCAAAAACCACATGGCCAAGGACGTCAGCAGCGCAACGGTGACTACGCCAGGCCAGAACCAGCTTTTGATTATGTGCATATATTCAATACTCTCTCGTCTTAACCCGGACCATCTCTGCCCGCTATTTATGGCCATTTCAACACAGGGGTGTGTCCGCGTGCCACAAACATCGTCCAAGCACCGGATTTTCGGCAAAAGAAAACCCGGCAGCTTGCGCTGCCGGGTCCAAATCAACCAATCCGTGAAGGATTAGAAGTTGCGCTGGAAGCGGATGATACCGCCGAATGCGTCGTCATCACCACCGCTGTTGAAATCAGCAAGATCAGCACGAGCGCCATCGAACTTGGTGTAGTTGATTTCTGGCGTGATGGTGAAGCCAGGAACCAGCTCGTAAGCTACGTTAAGAGCGAGGGCATAGGTGCCTTCTTCTTCGTAAGCAGCCTGTGCGTTGATGGTTGCCTTGTCGGTAGCCTTGACGGACAATCCGCCCCAAGCTGCCCAATCACCTTCCCAAGAGCCGAACCAGTTACGCTCGACCAAGCTTTCGTCGTAGTTGGACTGATAGCCACCCATGATCCATGCGGAGAACATTTCGTTGAACTTCACGTCCAAACGCAGCTTGCCAGCGAACTCTTCAACGTTGGAGTCGTAGCCAACAACACCGGAGATACCACCCCAGCCCTGTTCAAACTTCGCACCAGCAAGAACGTGTGGCATGTAATCTTCGATGACATAATCGTTGTCAAAGACAGTAAAGCCGTCCTGGCCTTGCTCAGCACCGATCATAGCGGAGAAACCGTTGCCGCCAGTGAAGGTGTAGCTGACCTGGTTGCTCTGGCCGGACTGGTAGTTGATCACGTCGTCGTTGATGATCGCGCCAGCATAATCTGTCCACGAACCGAAGAGTTCGTCAGCAGTACCGATGCGGAAACCACCGAGTTCAATCCATGCCTGCGGCAGCGAACCGTTGTCATCTTCACCATTGGTGAACTGGAAACGGCCCTGGATGTAGGAACGCAGAGTGCCGAGTTCGGTTTCCGAACGAGCGTCGAAACGAATTTCTGCACGAGTGCGCTTGTACCAGGTTTCTTCACCGTCTGCACCGACGTTGCCGCCTGTGTAAACATTGTCGCCACCAGCAGCATCATAACGGACATAGCCGCTGATCTTCAGGCAGGTTTCGGTCCCCGGAATATAAAAGAAGCCAGCGCCGTAAGCGTCGCAAACGCGAACGTATTCGACGGGCTCTGGTTCAGCGACGACGACTGCATCTGCAGCGCGTGCCCCTGATACTGCAACGAGAGCTGCAGCGGAGCCGATGAGAAGGCTCTTGATGTTCATTTCTGACCTCCAGTCAAAGTTAAAAATGGGTCTGGGCATTCCAATTTGGCTGAAGGACAACCTGTCCCCATCCCCTAAGTCCAAGAAGAAATGCGATGAACGCCCTTCCTCCCGACAGACCATACTCGCCAGCGCCGGGGTTTCAACCACGAATGTCCGCATCGGCACCTTGCGAGGGCTCTATGCCAAGCCGCTGTTGCACAAAAGCCACGAAATCGCCTCGGGTCCTGCAATATCTTTACCACTCATTAATATTGGTAACCCGGTTTTTAATAAAATCTTGCCGGAACGTGGCGGGATTGGAACGGCGAACACCCCGGGAATCGGCCATTACAGCGGTGTTGCCGGCCAATCGCTGAATCGAATCAATGATTTCCTGCTCTCTCCGAATGGTGATTTGACATGACATATCTCTACCTCCTTATCGCCATAGTCTGCGAAGTGGTGGCAACCTCCGCCCTTAAACAGGCCGATGGATTCACCAGGCTTTGGCCATCGCTGGTTTGCATTGCCGGCTATGGAGCGGCGTTTTACCTGCTATCGATTCTGGTGAAGACCATGCCCGTCGGCGTTGTCTATGCGATCTGGTCCGGCGCGGGAATCGTGCTGATCGCAGCCGTCGGCTGGTTCTGGTTCAAGCAATCGCTGGATATTGCTGCGATCATCGGGCTGATCCTGATTGTCGCCGGCGTGCTCATCGTCAATCTCTTCTCCAGCTCGGTCGGGCACTAGAACAGGTTTTGCTGGCCAAATTGGTGCGCCAGCTACGCATTTTCCAGGAGCCTCCCGTCGAATCTTGACTGGAGGTCAGAAATGAACATCAAGAGCCTACTTCTCGGCTCCGCTGCAGCCCTCGTTGCAGTAACCGGCGCCCGCGCTGCAGACGCAGTCGTTGTTGCCGAACCCGAACCTGTCGAATACGTCAAAGTGTGCGATGCTTACGGTGCGGGATTTTATTATATTCCTGGAACCGAGACCTGCCTGAAGATCGACGGCTATGTGCGTGCGGACATCTCGGCTGGCGACGACGCGTATTCGGGCGCAGAACGCGATACCTATGACTGGCGTGCGCGTGCTCTTCTCCGCTTCGATGCCCGTTCGGAAACCGAACTCGGTACATTGAAGTCCTTCGCCGAGCTTCGTTACAACTTCAAGAATGGTGCGGACGCCGAAACCGTCGACCTGAACCAGGCAACCATCGAGCTTGGCGGCTTCCGCGTCGGTGCAGCCGACTCGCAGTTCACAAGCTGGACAAACTATCTCGGCGACATCATCAACGACGACGTGATCGCCGAAGGCAACTACGTTACCAACCAGATCAGCTATACGTTCACTGGCGGCAATGGTTTCTCTGCCTTTGCCGGTCTTGAACAGGGCGGCGGACGGGCTGACGTTGTATTCGTTCAAAGTGCCATTACCGGCGAAGTTATTGCGGGTTCTGTCACTAACACGATCCAGGACTATACGCCCCATGTCGTGGCCGGTGTTAAATTTGAGCAGGGTTGGGGCTCTGTTGCTGCCGTTGCCGGTTATGATTCGGTCATCGAAGAATTTGGCGGCAAGGTTCGTGTCGATGTGAAATTCAACGACACAATTTCTGCCTGGGTCATGGGTGGCTATCAGTCCGGTTGGGATGATGCCTACGGCGTCGACGACGCTGGCAACGACTTCTACGTGCACACCAAAAATTACTATGCCCCCTGGAACGGTGACTACGCTGTTTGGGGTGGTGTGGCCGCCAAGGTTACCGATACCGCAACCGTCAATGCCCAGGTTGGCTACGAAGCTGACGGCACAGTTGCTGCTGCCTTGAACGTCGGCTACGAGCTGGTTCCCGGCTTCAAAATCACACCAGAAATCAACTACACGTCGTTCAGCGGCGGTCGCGGTGACGTGGTTGAAGCACAGGGCGGCAATAAAAATGCTTTCGGCGGGATCCTCCGCTTCCAGCGCAACTTCTAATCCTTTGATTGGCTAAGCCAAACCAATGCCGGGTTTTTTTCCCGGCATTGGTTTGTCGTCCTCGACAGCCAATTCGAAGCTCGTTGTTCGCATTGCAGGTACCGCCCCAGGGCATCCGCCCCTACCCGAATTTGAAACGCCCAAATCCATTTTCTGTTGATTGGAGATTAGAAATGAACATCAAGAGCCTGTTTCTCGGCTCCGCTGCAGCTCTCGTTGCAGTATCCGGCGCGCGTGCCGCAGATGCGGTCGTTGTGGCTGAACCAGAGCCTGTTGAATATGTGCGCATCTGCGACGCATTTGGCGCCGGCTTCTTCTATATCCCCGGGACCGAAACCTGCCTGAAAGTCAGCGGCTATGTCCGTGCGGAAATCCGTGGCGGTGACGATGTTTACAAAGGCATCGAACGCGACACCTATGACTGGCGTGCCCGTGCCGTTACCCGCTTCGATGCCCGTTCGGAAACCGAGCTCGGCACATTGCGCTCCTATGCTGAACTTCGCTACAATTTCAACAATGGAGCAGACAAAGAAACGGTCGATCTGAACCAGGCAACCATCGAGCTTGGCGGCTTCCGTGTTGGCGCTGCCGACTCGCAGTTCACAA
The DNA here is from genome assembly GCF_025452195.1 of Phyllobacterium zundukense. Lineage (NCBI taxonomy): Bacteria > Pseudomonadati > Pseudomonadota > Alphaproteobacteria > Hyphomicrobiales > Phyllobacteriaceae > Phyllobacterium > Phyllobacterium zundukense. The sequence continues at coordinate 3,602,750 of NZ_CP104973.1, forward strand.
GCTGGACCGGCTATCTCGGTGCCATCATCTCCGATGACGTTATCGCCGAAGGCAATTACGTCACCAACCAGATCAGCTACACCTATTCCGCCGACAATGGTTTCTCGGCATTCGTAGGTACGGAACAGGGTAAAGGCGACTACCTGGTCGATGACTATCTTCCGCATATTCTTGGTGGCGCGAAGTTCAAGCAGGGCTGGGGTTCGGTTACCGGTGTTGTCGGTTACGACTCCAAGGCTGAAGAATGGGCCGGCAAGGTTCGTCTGGACGTAACGGTCACAGAGGCTATCTCGGCGTGGGTCATGGGCGGATACAAGTCCAATGACGTCAAGGACTTCTACGGTACCTGGAATGGCGATTACGCCGTCTGGGGCGGTATTGCTGCCAAGGTTACAGACAAGGCAACTGTCAATGCACAGGTTGGCTATGAAGACGAAGGCACAATCGCTGCTGCTTTGAACGTAGCTTACACGCTGGTTCCAGGTTTCGTTATCACGCCGGAAGTCAACTACACCAAGTTTGACGATGCTCGCCAGGCCCGTACGCGCGGTGCCAAGGATGATGCCTTCCAGGGCATCATCCGCTTCCAGCGCAACTTCTGATCCCTTGATCTCACACTACCAACGCCGGGCTTTTTCCGGCGTTGGCCTTCCCCTCAAACAATATTCACCATTCAATTTTCAGCGTTCGTAGAGCAACGCACAGACATTTAGCGAGAGGATTTTCAAACCGGTCGTGGACCGAGGAGATGGTGACATGTTTGGACAACAACCCGCAAGGTTGGACGTTGATGAAGCCGGTGACGGTTTTATCAGACGGAAGTCTATTAGCCTAAAGTGGCATGGGTTTCCGGATTGCGCTTTCGGAAAAGACGGGTACAACTCGTCGGATATTGTACCGAATATTTTTCCGATGTTTGTTTCATCGATTAGAGCGCAATCACTATGACGATTTCTGCCTTGGGTGTCGCCCCCTCCCCGCCCGAAACGGCGTTTCCGGTCCGGTTCCAGTACGATCTCAGCTATGCTTCGGCGGATCATGGGATCAAACGATTGGTCAAGGAGCATTCTCTCAACAATCTGACGGCGCAATATATCAGTATTCTCTGGGACGAAGGTTCGCATAAAACCAATGTCCGGTCCTTCCTTGGAGAAATCTGCGAAATATTGAGCGGCGAGCGTTTCAGCGTTTTCACGCAGGAAATGCTTGATTCTGTGATCGGCACGCTACGCGAGCGCGGCAATAGCAATGCAACCATCAATCGAAAGATGGCTGCCTTGAGCAAGCTGCTGCGGAAGGCGTGCAAAATGGGCGACATTTACAATTTGCCGGAGTTCCGGCGCCAAAAGGAACGGCAGGGACGTATCCGCTTCCTTGAAGCCGAAGAGGAACTGCGGCTTTTCTCGGCGATCCGCATGCGCTGCGAAGACAGCTACAGGTTGAGCGTGTTTCTGGTGGATACGGGTTGCCGGCTTGGCGAAGCAATCGGCCTCAACTGGAACGATCTGCAGGATTCACGATCGACCTTCTGGCTGACGAAGTCTGGCCGCAGCCGCACGGTTCCTTTGACCAGCCGGGTGAAGGAGGTCGTCCAGATCCCGCATGGCCGGTTGAAAGGCCCTTTCGCCATGCACACGCAAGTGCGTTTTCGCGCGATCTGGAACGAAGCCAAGGCGGAAGTCGGGCTTGGGACAGACGATCAGGTGGTCCCGCATATTCTGCGCCACACCTGCGCCTCGCGGCTGGTGCGCGGCGGCATCGATATCAGGCGCGTACAGATCTGGCTCGGCCATCAGACGCTGTCGATGACGATGCGCTACGCCCACCTTGCGACCAATGATCTCGACAGCTGCGTGGCTGTGCTCGAACGCCACTAGGGTCTGCAGGCTCATGGCAAGGCAGCCTGCAAACGGCGTTGTTCTGTGCTCCGGTGTTCACGTACCACAATGTGCGCTGCGCTCGGGTGCTCGAAAAACCACCTTTCGACCGACATGAATCTCAACCGCCCCTAAAGCACAGTTCCGTTTTGCCATCTGCGAACAGAACTGGCTCTGAATGAGAAGATTTGGATTACCTATTGGACCAGCGGCATGCGGAAGGTGAACCGCGTTTCTTCCGGGGTCGAGGAAACCTCCAGCGTCCCGCCATGCACGCGCGCAATTTCCGAGGCAATATAAAGCCCGAGCCCCAGTCCCTGCTGGCCGGCCCGCGCTTCACGCCGGAAGAACGGCAGGAATAATTGCGCCATTGTTTCCGGCGGGATAGGTTCTCCTGTGTTGGAGACCCACAACTCAAAGACGCCATTATCGATCGATGCGTTGACGCGAATGGGACCATCTTCGGAACCATGCATCAGGGCATTGCCGAGGAGATTCGACAGGAGCTGGCCGATCCTGACCCGGTCGCATTTCAATGGATCTTCGAAATCGAGATTCGCCTCGACAACGTGGCCGGTCCGAACGGAAGCCAATTCATCGATGACCTGAACCAGTGTCGGCTTCAACGGTTCCGCATCGTCGAGTTCCAGCACAACGCCTTCCCCCAGCCGGGCGCGCGCCAGATCGAGCACATTGTCGATCAGGCCCGACATGCGAACGACGCTGCCGCGGATCAGCTTGACGATGTCCGTCGCTTTCTCATCCAGCGGCGAGCGAAGCAGCATGCGCGTTCCAGAATCGATCGACGCTACCGGATTGCGCAGATCATGGCCAAGTACGGCGACGAATTGCTCGCGGAATTCGGAAATCTTGCGCTCGTCGAGAAGCGCGGCTTCCGTTCTCGCCAGACGCTCATTCGCGTGCAGATGAAAGGCGATCAATTCGGCAAACAGTTTGAACATGCCAATCGTTTCGGGATTGTTGAGGCGCGCCGGCCGTGGACCGATGGCGCAAAGCGTGCCGAAAAACGAACCGTCCGGGAGGATGACAGGCATCGAAATATAGCTCTGGAAGCCGTAGATCGCCGGCATGTGATGATTGGAATAAACTGGATCGTTCGCGACTTCGTCGATGACCACCGCCTCGCGGCTATCGCAGATGGTGGTTTTCAGCTTCAGTTCATCGCCAGGCTTGAGGCCAAATTCGATCGCATCGAGAACCTGGCAGGCGATCCAGCGATCTTCGGTTACCCGCGCTACGGCGGCAAAGCCCATGCCGGTACTGCGGCAAACGACATCGAGGATCATCGGTACCGCAGCAATCCGGCCGATCGCATCGATGTCGGCCTGAAAGTCATTGTTCATCAAGCCTTCCGATATTGTAGTCGCACCCAGGGTCCGAGACATATCCGTTTTTGCGCGTGAGAAAAAGTGGCATTGGCGTGTCCGGACCGCAAAGGCCGGCCCATGGGGCCGGGACTTGTTAATAGGCAAAGTACTTTCATGCGATGGTGTCACTATCCAAGAAAAACTGTGCCATATAAACGTCTTTCCGATTTAGCCTCATAATACATCTGCATTACAGGCATCTAACCTTGACGATTAATTGACGTTGCGTCACTCATCTGCAAGGATTTCATCCGGCACATCGGAGACCTTGCATGGCACTATGGTTGGATATACTTCGCGAGAAAAACGATCTTGCGGGGCAGCTGAGCGAAAAGATACCAAGGTTCCTCGCCTATGAGCGCCTGACACTGGATCAGGCAACGCGGCTGCACATCTTTCTGGAAAATCACGCGGAAGAAATGCGAAACCTGGCCAGGGAGATCGGCGCGGTCGACCTTGTCGAGGCATTGCATGAAGCCGCCGATGCGCTGGAAAGGATATTCTCTGACCTTGCGGCGGCGGCCGAGCTGAAGGTTGCGGAGCTTCGCCAGAAAGAGGCCTATGTCAACGCGCCGCCCGCCCCGAAACTCGCCTACAGTTAAAGCGAGCGGGCAGTAATCACCCGCCGAATTGGCAGCGGTTGACGATCTGTCCCGCCGAAAACTTCGCTGCGCGGCGCCAGGATCTCGTCCGTATCGCCGCGGTAGGTGATCAATTCCCCGCAAATCGCGCGCTGGTCCTCGACATTGAGCACAGAATATTTGACCCAGCCGATCAATGTGCTGGTCTTTTCGACGGCGCCGATAACGACAAACCGCGCACCGGCCTGCCTGGCTTGCCGGGCAAGCGGTTCGAAGCCCGGGTCCGCTGCCGTGCACTGCGACGCCTCGCAAGGCAGCGTGACGAGTCGTAGCTTGCCGCTGGCTGCCAACCGATCGCGCAGAAAATCAGAGAGCGCCTTCAGTCTCCGCTTGTGCGCATCGCTCTGATCGACCGGTTCACCGGAGGTGTCGAGAAAGTCAAAATTTGCGACTGCAACCGGCACTGTGGACTCGGCACGCGCCGGCAGAACAGCCATCACGGCACCGAGCACCACCGCCGCAAACGAGGCATGGACAGTCATTTCATCATCCTTTCCCGCTCCCCCGGAGGACACGGGAGAAGGATAGTTGAAACTGCAACGATGTCCAATCTGACGGCAATGTGGCGGCCGGCAACTTTCCCTTGCCTCTTGACATCCAACGTTCACATTGAATTGATAGGGGACGGCTCAGCGTCAAGAGGAGCATTCATGCACGACGATGATGAAGACGACAATATCATGCATTACACCACCCCGATGTGGTGCCATTTGCTCATCTTCGGCTTTGCTGTCTCGATCGCTGTCGGTATCTGTCAACTCTGTTCATAACGTTCTGCCCGCACGTTAAAATAAACGCGGCCCGACCCTCATAAACTTGGGGGAACAGGGCCGCGCCGGACCTCGATGCCCGCATGGGCATGGCAGAAACTGTCAAGCTTTGGCAGCCGTCTAGCGGTGTTTGCGCTGCGTCTGGAACACCAGGATCAGGACGACTGCAACAGCGAGCAGAATAGACAGATCACGCATAACCGTAACGTCCAAATTCGAATGGCCCGCGCGGGCCACTTTTATCTGATTGTCGTTTCCCGGCCGGTTCAGCGGCAACGAGCCCACTTGCGTAGACATTCGCAGAATAGCCGGAACGTCATATGAAATCGATTGGAGGTTCGGTCCGAAAATATCAAAATCTTATAAAGGGACCTGTGGTCCGGCTGGCGAAATGGCGGATTTACCTGTCACCCCACGGCAACCGGAGGAGCGTGGCGTCTTCCCTCGTGATACTCGCTCCACGCCTGTCGGAGGATTTGCACCGAAGATGTAAGGAAGATACCTGCCATGAGTGCCGCAACCGCCAAGTCAGGCCATGCGGTCGATGTGCCCCACACTCCAAAAGCCGCAGCCATAACCACGACGTTGCCGATCGCATCATTGCGAGAGCAGAGCCAGACAGATCGAACATTCGCGTCACCATCTTTATAGGGGCGCAGCAAAAGAACGGAGCCAAGGTTTGCAGCGAGCGCCAAGAAGCCGATCACACCCATCACCTCGGCGCTCGGAAGTCCGAGGACAAAGACTTGATAGACGGTCGAACCAAAAACCCAGACAGCCATGACGGAAAGCGAGAGACCCTTGAACAGGGCGGCTGTCGCTCGCGTGCGCAGGCTTGCCCCGATCACGGCGAGGCTCAACCCGTAGGTGACGGTATCGGCAAGGAAATCCAGGGCATCCGCCTTGAGCGCCTGCGAACCCGCCAGTTGACCAGCTACCATCTCCGTCAGGAACATCGCCCCGTTTATGGCGATCACAGTCCAGAGTATCCGTTTGTAGCGCGGGTCCACGCCATCAAAGAGTGGCACTCCACCGGAACAGCAAGTGTCTTGAACCTTGTGGAGAGCGGCTGGCTTGTCCACGGGAAAGACCAACGGGGCCGGGGCGCACGATGTGCCCGTTTCGTGGTTACAGCAGTAATCAGCCATGCGGTGCCTCCTTTTATATTGGCACTCTAGTCCCTATAGTGACTAGAGGTTCAAGGGGTTTTTCATGGATTTTTCGATTGGTGAACTCGCGCGACGTACCCAAGTCAAGGTGCCAACCATACGCTATTATGAACTGATTGGCCTCTTGCCGCTGCCGGCTCGCACCGAAGGGCAGCAAAGGCGCTACGATAAGACCAGCATGGCGCGGCTCGCCTTTATCAGGCATGCGCGCGAACTCGGCTTCAACATCGAGGCAATCCGTGCGCTTCTCTCGCTGCAGGACAATCCGGATCAATCTTGCAGCGTTGCCGACAGGATAGCTTCAGCGCGCCTCGCTGAAGTCGAGGAACGCATTGCCAGCCTCAGCGCCCTGCGAACGGAATTGCAACGGATGATCGAGGAATGCGCCTGTGGCCGGGTGGCTGAATGCCGCGTAATCGAGACCTTGGCCAATAGCAGCCATCGGCATGGTCGCTTGGCTGAGAACTGATCGCATGGTGATTGTCCGCATTGGCAGACGCAGTTGCGTACATGTCGATGCGTCTAGCTCGCGCTGCGGACCATCTGTATAGGTGAGCCATGTTGACGATTCTCGTTCATGCCGGCGCCGCCCTCGCGGAAATCGCTGGTTGCTTCTCCTTCTGGGCGTGGCTCAGGCTCGACAAGTCGGCGCTTTGGATCATGCCCGGCATGGCCTCACTGGCGCTGTTTGCCTACCTGCTTACTTTAGTTGACGCCACCACGGCGGGACGCGTTAATGCGGCTTATGGCGGGGTTTACATCGTCGCCTCGATCTTGTGGCTGTGGCTGGTCGAAAACAGCAAGCCTGGATCTATGGGACGTGACAGGGACAGCTATCTGCCTCTTGGGTGCCGCTGTTATTCGGCTTCCGGCGAGAGCCTAGCCTGTAGTAGGACATCGAAGAAGCTGCCCAATGACCGCTTGTGGCGGATATTGTTGAAAAACTCGGCATTGCCGATGCTTGGGACGCGTGATTCAATCCTCTGAGTGATTTGCAGGGGATCAGGCGAATGATGGGATGTCAGGCGGTTTCGGCGCAGCTCTTCTACGACTTCTGCCTCGATGATTATGTCCCTGCGGACCATCTGCTGCGCGGGATCGATCGTCACCTCGATCTCGATAGCGTTCGAGCACAGTTGAAGCCTTTTTATAGCAACACTGGGCGGCCCTCAGTTGATCCTGAGCTGATGATGCGAATGCTGATTATCGGCTACAGCATGGGTATCCGGTCGGAACGGCGACTTTGCGAGGAGGTCCATCTCAATCTCGCATATCGGTGGTTTTGCCGCCTTGGCCTGGACGGAAAGGTACCGGATCATTCCAGCTTTTCGAAGAACCGTCATGGCCGGTTCCGGCAAAGTGATATCCTCCGGCACATGTTTGAGACTGTGGTGGAACGGTGCCTTGCCCAAGGGCTGGTGGGAGCAGAAGGCTTTGCGGTTGATGCCAGCCTGATCGCGGCGGACGCCAATAAGCAGCGTTCGGTGCCCGGCACTGAATGGAAAGCCGAAGACGATGCTGGCCGCTCGGTTCAGGAATATCTGGCGGTTCTGGATGACGCGGCTTTTGGCGCTGCCTCGCCGGTGACGCCGAAGTTCATTTCGCAATCCGACCCGGCAGCTCAGTGGACAGGTGCTCATAAGGGGCATGCCTTCTTCGCCTACGCCACCAATTATCTGATCGATACTGATCACGGTGTCATCCTTGACGTCGAGGCTACGCGAGCGATCCGTCAGGCGGAGGTCGGAGCATCCCGCACGATGATCGACAGAACCGAGAACCGCTTCGGCTTGAAGCCAGGCTATCTGGCAGCCGACAGCGCTTACGGTTCTGCTGACAATCTTGCCTGGCTAGTCAAGGAAAAGGACATCGCGCCGCACATTCCGGTGTTTGATAAATCCAACAGGACCGACGGGACCTTCTCGCGTTCGGACTTCACCTGGGATGGCGAGAATGATCGCTACATCTGCCCGGCAGGCGAAGAGCTCAAGCAGTTTCACCGAACCTATGCATCGCCCAGATCGGGGATAACGAGTGAAGGGACGCGGCTCTATCGCGCCAGCAAAAAGAACTGCGACGCCTGCGAATTCAAACAGCGCTGCTGCCCGAATGCGCCTGCTCGCAAGGTGCCGCGTGATCTCAACGAAGATGCCCGCGATGTCGCCAGAGCTATTGCCGCCACACCCGCTTACGAGCGGTCCCGGCATCGCCGCAAGAAGGTCGAGATGCTCTTCGCTCACCTCAAACGCATTCTCCGGATGGCGCGTTTGAGGCTGCGAGGTCCATGTGGTGCGCGAGACGAATTCCTGCTTGCAGCAACCGCCCAGAACCTCAGAAGACTGGCGAAACTCAGACCACAAAGGCCACCACACGGCGTCATTGCTGCATAAAAGCGGCCAGAAAGGATACCCTACGCGAAAGTGCGGGGCAGATAGCCCATCATCCCTACCGGAAGGATGCTGCAACAGCCCGATGAACAGCTACCTGGCCGAGTTTTTCAACGATATCGGCGCAAAGCGGGCGCTCATCCTTTGAAGAGAGACTGCCCGACATGGCAACACGTGGCGCGTCGGCAGGTTGACGTCATGCCACTTACTTTCGACCAAACACCTCGGACAAAATCACCTTCACCGCTGCCTGAGCCGCCGTGGTTGCCGTGTCATTGTACTGAGAGCTCGGGCCATATTCGACGCAGGCGTCGGCATAGCTGAAGGGACGGCCCGTCGCTGCATTCAACAATTTTCCATCCTCTTCGTTGCGCCAGCAATTTCGCGACGTCTGATTGTCTGGATCAGCAAAGCGTGCGGGATTGCGCGGACTGTCGAACCCATGCAGTGCGCCATCGTACTCGGTCATCGTTGCATCGTTACCTGCCTTGGCCAGACGCTCTATATAGGAACGACAAGGAGCAGGTGGTGTCCAGTCGTCGTCAGCGCCGTGGAATTCGCGAATTGGTACGGCCGCAACCTTCAATTCGTCGACAAGCTGGAAATTGCAGGCAGGGTAAAAGGGCAGATGCGCTACGATTTGAGCCCTGGAAGGGCCGAATGATCGCTGAAACCGTATCATTGCCGAATACAAAGCCGTGTTGCCGCCGCGGGAGAATCCCATCAGTGCAACACGGGATGCGTCAATATCCGGGTGTTCGGCCAGTGCATCCGCAGCCCGGTATGCATCGTAGATCTGCGTAAACTGGCCGAACTGAGATTGATCGGTTGACGCTTGGGTGAGACCCCGGGCCGTGTAGCTGTCCAGGCTCAGTGTAGCTATACCTATACTGTTGAGAAACCTTGACCATCCCCACACGGCTCCACTCCCAGGACCATCGGTGCCGTGGAGCAAGATGACGACAGTAAGTTTGCCTTTGTCGTCCGGGCCGCTCAGAACACCCTTAAGCACGACAGGTATCCCTGCTTTCTGGTTGCCTTTAAGGAAATCCTCGTCCGACAAGGTGCGGGATTGGATTTCGAGTGTGTTCTCCAAAGCGAATGTGGCTGTGCCGAAAAATGACGCGAAGCTCAACACGACGAAAAAAGCACTTACCCTGATCATGACCGCAATCCTCGGAGAGCTATAAGTGAAAGTTACACGATGGGCGGGTTCTCCAGTATGTTGCCCATATATTGTGTGTTCAACATCGAAGATGCAGCTAGCTGGCGATAATTGAAGCAGTCAGCCTTGCCACTACGCGAAACCAGGCTGGCCGCCCGGTCCATATGTCGACAAGCCAGAAGGCAGCGAAGGGTGGCGCAGATCTACGGACGCCCCGCAGGCTGATCCTGCGGAAACTTGTCGTCATGGACGATTGCTGCGGCTTGGTCGAGGTCGTCTCTCACCTCGAAACCGATCCAGTGACCGTCCATCAGATGTGTTTGCCTCGCACAGGCCAGGAAATATTCTCCGGACTGCATAGCGACAAAGTTGATTTGCCTTCGCTCATTGTATTTGATTCCCTCTGGCGGATCGGTATACGCCCCCCAGACAGCATCCTTGGCCGTCAACTTCACCGGCATTTCTGACTGAGCATAGACCCTGGTCACCATCAGGCTATGCGGGAAAGACAAGGAGCCATTGATGAACGTGATCTCTACTGACCAATCCGTTGGGACGATTATGGTAAGATTGCCGCCCCAGTATCCGTTGAAATCGATAATGTCGGTCCGGATGTCGTCCCTGCGATACCGTTCGACCTGATTCCAGTCGGCAACAATCTCTATCGCCACGGTTTTTGCTCCGGGTACGTTCTTGATCCAGCTCGGTACGAAAGGCTCGGCGGCCAGTGCAATTCCAGGCAACAGTCCCAAAACGATGAAGGCGAGAAAGGCAATATGGGCACGGCACTCCATCGCAGAGCTCCTCCCGAGCGCGATATAGACCAATCCAACGAAAGTACTCTCAAATGAAGTGCTACACCAGCAAGCGCACATTAGTCGCAAACTTTGAGCACTAAACCGTCATGTCCAGTTCTGTGCTTCGAAGGGTCAAGCTCCTCGAGGATATTGACCGCTGTTGGCCCCAAGCGGACTAAGCATATCGTTAACTCAGAAGCCTTGCGCACTGTACGATGGCCCTTGGTGGGCCATGAGACGATCGTGCGGATTGGCTGCCAGTACCCCTTGTCGGAAGAGCACTCCTCTCTTACGATGTAACAATGTTACAATCAGTCAGTGGAGCGCCGGCCAATCCGGCCAATTCAGCAAGCCCTCGATTTTTTGAGAGCGCCGGCATCAGAACGGGATCGCGCGTCCTCGATATCGGCTGTGGGAACGGTGATCTTAGCCGGTTCGTCGCGAGGCTGGCCGGGCCGCAGGGCGAGGTTGTTGCAGTTGACAGTAGCGAAGCGGCGCTGGCACTGGCACGTGCCGCAGGAGGTGAACCCGATGCGGCGCCGATCACTTATCACGCGGTCGATCTGGCGGACGATCTGCACGATCTCGGTCGCTTCGATGTGATCGTCGGACGCCGTGTTCTGATGTATCTCCCAGACGCTTCCGCCACGCTCGTTCGGCTGGTCGGACTTGCGAAACCTGGGGCGATACTGGCCTTTCAGGAACACGCGCGCGCCAGTCTTCCCTTCGGTCTTGCAGCCCTTCCTCTGCATCAACGTCTTTACGACTGGATATGGGACACAGTTGCGGCCGAGGGCGGCGACGTGACACTTGGTCTGCGCCTCGTTGAACAGATGCGCTCGCAGGGGCTTTCGATCGCTCAGGCACGCAACGAAGGCGTTCTGATCCAGCTCGGTGAACCTTCCTTCCTCCCGACCCTCATGCGGATCATGCTGCCACGCTTGATCGAACATCGTGTTGCCTCGGCGGAAGAGGTTCAACCCGATACTCTCGCACAACGTATCGAGGATGAACATCGTGCTGTCGGCGGCACGATCGTCTGGGATCAGGCCTTTCTCGTGGCGGGGCAGGTCACGGGCTAACCTGCAATGTCCGCGATTGGCGCCATTTGCGGTAGATCGAAAACTTCGGGCTGAAGTTTCCCCGCCTTCATTAGATGTCGCAACGTGTACGAGATTGATAGCGCGTCATCGAGCGCGTCATGCCCCTGCAATGGAGGATGTTCGACACCGTAGTAGTCGGCCAGCTTGTTGCTAGGCGTCTTCGCCAAATCTTCTATCGGCATCCCCGCTGCGACAAGAAGCTTGACAGCGTTGTCAAACCGCTGGGCGGGAATTGGCGGCTGTAGTCCTGCTACATAGCAACTGATAGCGATCATATTTAGTTCGTCCTTGCCCCAAGACCAAAACCGCGCACCATCCGAGAAGCTGTCCAAGGCGGCGAGGCCATCCTGCAGCGTTACGCCCTCGGAATCCATGTTGCCCTCGGTGATGCCCGTCAGGTTGGTGAAGTAGGGACCAAGCGGGTATCTTTTACCAAAACGATCGATGGGTCGAACGTACGATTTAAGCGTATCCAGGATTGGAAAATCGCCTTCAAGGCCAAGTTTGACGGCTCCGATTTGCGCAATGACAGGATCGGGATCGATGGCTGCGCACCAAAACCGGCTTTGCGACCCCTGAATGCACAGAAACTCACAGTCGAACACGATTGCTGTCTTCATTATTCCTGCTCCATTCGTCGAGTCGCAGAATATCGAGTTAGCGAAGCGTCGCAATGACCGCAATTGGCGCAAGCAGACTGTTGAGGGCAATCCGTCGCTGACCGGTAGTGAAGCGGACATCGCCAATTTGTGGCGTCTGGATTGAGTACACGCCCCTAATTAATTTTAGTGAGGCCACGGTTTATTGAGGAGAAATAACGGTTTCCGCACAATACAGACAAACGAATCGGGGACCAGTGATATGCGGAATCGCGACATTGAACCTTTGGAACTTCGGGACTTCCTGATCATGGCTGTGTTGCTGGCAGCCGTCTTGTTTGTGTTGTGGGGAACTGTTCTGACTATCGGAAACACCCGGCATAATTTCGAGGTTCAGCCGGTCGTTGCGCGCTAGTCTAGCGAGTTTCGGTTTTTGACTGAACATACCGGCGTCCGCCACCTCTGCTTCATCTCATGCCCGACCGCTCCGTCATCCTCGGGCTTGACCCGAGGACCCACACTTTCCTGTGGCAACAAGAAATGCGGTGTGTGATTTGAGCGCGAGAATGGGTCCTCGGGTCAAGCCCGAGGATGACGGAGAGGGAGGCGCGGTTCAGTCAAAACCTGAGACGTGCTACCGCACGGCGGCGACAATGTGGGCCCTCATCCCGCCCTCGATGACGCCGTTTCCAAACCGTTGCATCAAGGCCTGTTCTGCATGTTCGGTGGCGGCCTCGAGACCGGCCGGCGAGCGGCCTTCGATCTCCATTCGCAACGGCGTTCCCTGGCAAAGTGCGGTCGCCGCATCGCGCGCAGACTTCGCACGGCTGGTCTTGTCGAGCGTTTCAATGCTGATCGACCTGAAACCCGCGGCCGACAATTCGTCGCGGATCGTCTTCTGATCCCAGTAACCGTGTGGCGTCCTTGCCATGAAACGAGGCGGGTCGTCCGGAAACATCTCTTCCAGCGCGTTTGTCACCACTTGGGTGAAATCACTGGTGGTCAGCTTGTCCCAGACATTGAAAAAATAATGTCCACCGGGCTTCAGGACGCGGTAGGCTTCCTTATGCCCCTGGACCTTGTTCGGGTAGAACATGACCCCGAATTGACACGCTACGACATCGAACATTTGCGGCTCGAAGGGGAGCGCGAGGGCATCCGCTTGCAGCCAGACGATGCGACTATCGTCGGACTGCCTCGAACTTGCCCGATCAAGCATCGGCTGGTTGAGATCCGATGCAACGATCCGTGTGTCTGCATCGAGCCGGGAAGCCATGGCCCGCGTGAGGACACCGGTGCCGGCGGCGATCTCCAGCACGTTTTGCGGCTTGAATTGAGCCACCCGGTCGGCAAGATCCTGCGCATAGGGCTCAAAGATCATCGGCACAACGAGCCGGTCGTAAATTTCCGGAATTGCCCCCGCGAAAATTTTGTCTGTCGCTACCATTGGCTGTCTCCCGCCGTTCGACACGGCTGAATATCATACGCTCCCGAGAGCCACTGCGGAAGCGCCGCGCTGGATGAACTGACGGCGAGAAATTGACTGGACGGAGACCGCGATCCCGCTGACGTTTTGCAAAGCGTTCAGAGGCTCGCCCGACTTATCCGTCTCCCTTCGGTTGCGGAGGGTTGGCGGCAGGGCCATAATTGTCGTGAAGACGCCACCACGTGTAGGGATCGCCCTGAGGACGCCCGGGCGGCACGTCCTGCCAGGTCTCCTGCCGGCCCAACGGCGTCATGTCGAGAAATGACCAGACGGGACCTATTTCTTCAATGCCGCGTCCGTTCAGGAAATACGTGCGGAAAATACGTTCACCGCGCCGGATGAAGACATTGATGCCAAACATTTCTTCAACATTGAAATCCTGAGAGAACCGCTCGTCGGGCAGCGAATAGAAAGGAATATGGTTCCATCCCATCCGTTGGCGCAGGCTCTTGATCTTGTCGACAGGAGCAGCAGTGACGAAGGCGAGGGTCGTGTCGCGTGCTGCAAGATGGGCAGGATGAACGACAGTGTCAGCAAACAGCGAGCAACCGCTGCACGCCCCATCCGGCCAATTCTCGACATCGGGCGCATAGAAGAAACGATAGACGATTAGCTGTCGTCGTCCTTCGAACAGCCCCAGCAGATCCATATCGCCATCTGGGCCTGTGAATTTGTAATTGCGGTCTACTTCGGTCACCGGCAGGAGCCTGCGCTTGGCGGCCAGGCGGTCCTTGGCCTTCATCAAGGCCTTTTCCTCCACGAGCAGCTTCTCGCGGGCAACGTTCCATTCATCTTCTGAAACCACATCGAGGTCGCCAACGGGTTCGCGCATCGACGGAGCCAGGAGTCCGGGACCTTCTTGTCGAGCCATATTCTCCTCCGCTGAAGTGTTGCCTGTTTGCATGCAACGGCTATGCAACACGCCGGTTCCAAGCGAATGAAATTGTCTGCGGTTCGAAGCTTCAACTCTCTCTGAGCATGACCGTCAGCTTTCCATCCCGAAACCAACTCTCGAAAGCTGTCTGACCGAAATCCACTCAATCCCGGTCAGTCCCGGTTTATGGGTTCACGACCTAGTTGGCCGCATTCACCAAATCGTCCCAGGTCTTCACCTTATCCTGCCCGTCAAGAAACGGCATGACGGTCTCTGCCAGCTCCGGCGCAAAGAAAATGTCGTAATGCGTGCGGTTGGGGATGATGGCGAGGCGGTTCTGCGACATGGTCTCGCGCATCCAGCCCGCATCTCTGAGCCCGCCGCCGAGCAGCTGGTAGAATTTGACCACATGTTCGGGACGGTACATGTCGCTATCGGCAAACACCAACATTACCGGCATCTTCAGTTTCGCGACGTCGGCGGAATAATCGTAGGGCTTGCGCATGAAATCACCCATCGCGCCAAGGAGCCGGGGGAAGTCCTCGGGTTTCGGAGCGACGGCGACATAGGATTTGTACATGGGCGTCTCCTTCATCATGTCGGCCATGCCTGCACCCACAGCCGCCTGCATCTTGATCATTTCAGGATAGAACCCGTCCTGCGCATAGCCTGCCGAAACCAGCGCCACGCGATCGACAATTTCGGGGTGCTGTACGGCCAGCCGGAACGCTACACCGCCGCCGAACGAATAGCCAAGAACGTCGGCCTTGTCGTGGCCAAGCGACTTCAGGATCGCCGCCATGTCGTCACCCATCGCTTCAAGGCTCATCGGACGATTGCCGAGCTCGGTGCGGCCATGGCCCTGCAGGTCGACAGCGATAACCTGCCGACCTTCGATGAGGCGCGGCATGATCGGCTGGAACATATCGGTGGATCCAAGCCCACCATGCAGCAGAAGCAGCGGCTTGCCTGCACCTTCTCCCTGTATTTCATAGTAGTAGTTGATGCCACCTGCTTCGACGTGCCCGCTTTTTACCGCGGGCGCGGCGTGAGCCGATGTGATGGTCAATGCAACCGCCGCAACTGCAATGAGGCTTGAAAGAATTTTCATGTTCGTCTCCTCGGACAATGGAACTTATGTGAGCCAATGCAGTTAAGACGAACAGCAACCAGAGCACCCGACAGCCTCTCGAAAATTTTTTCGGGCTGGCGAGCTGCTTTCTGGTTCTGGTAGCAGAAACGTGTCTTGACCCCTCGCCGGACACCTACCATGTTCGATGCAGCCTGGACGCTCAGGACAGACCAACTCAAGCCAGCACGCCCCACGTGCGCAGCCAGATGCGGGACACGAACATGATCACCTTCAAACTCAATGGACAAGAACGGACCTTCGACGGGGATCCCGAGACCCCGTTGCTTTGGGTCATACGCGATTTCGAAAAGCTCACCGGCACGAAATATGGATGCGGCATTGCCCAGTGCGGCGCCTGCACGGTCCATATGGACGGCACCTCGCGCCGCAGTTGCATCACGCCGATATCAACGGTCGAAGGATCGGACGTCGTGACCATCGAAGGCATCGAAGGCAAGGAAGCCGAGGCCATTCACAAAGCCTGGGTTGCGATCGACGTGCCGCAATGCGGGTACTGTCAATCCGGACAAATCATGTCGGCCGTAGCGCTTCTGCAAACGACGCCGAAACCGACCGATGATGATATCGACGGCGCGATGGCGGGCAATATCTGCCGCTGCGCTACCTATCACCGTATCCGGCAGGCGATCCATAACGCCGCCGACACGATGGAGGGCTAAGCGATGACCATTCACACCATCAAAACGACACGCCGGTCCTTCCTCGCAGGTGCGGGGCTCGTCATCGGCTTCACGCTCGCGCCAAAAGTGTTTTCTGCTCAAGCACTCGAAGGTGTCCAGGCTGGCGGCGCGGAAACGCTTTCGCCAATGAACGCCTTCGTCAAGATCGGCGCTGACGATACGGTCACCGTGCTGTCGAAGCATATCGAATTTGGCCAGGGTCCCTTCACCGGATTGGCAACGATCGTCGCTGAAGAGCTCGATGCGGACTGGAGCCAGATGCGTGCGGTGCATTCGCCGGCGGATGACAAGATATACGCCAACCTTGCCTTTGGGCTCCAGGGCACCGGCGGCTCGACCTCCATTGCCAATTCCTACGAGCAGCTTCGCAAGGCGGGCGCCACAGCCCGCGCCATGCTGGTATCCGCTGCGGCAGCGGAATGGAACGTTCCGGCAAGCGAGATCACGGTTTCGAAAGGCCGCATCAAACATGTCGCCTCCGGCAAGGAAAGCGGCTTCGGCGCGCTGGCTGCCAAGGCAGCGACGCAGACCCCGCCTGCCGAACCCGCACTGAAAGACCCGAAGGATTTCGTGCTCATCGGGCAGGAGCTTCCAAAGCTCGATACGCTCGGCAAGACCAACGGCACCGCCGTTTATACGCTCGATATAACTGCCGACAACATGCTCTATGCAGTCGTCGAGCATCCCGCGCATTTTGGTGCGACGGTCAAATCCTTTGACGACAGCGAGGCGCGCAAGGTGCCGGGCGTCGTCGATGTCAAACAGGTACCGCAAGGTGTCGCGGTTTACGCCGACAACACCTTTGCCGCATTGAAGGGCCGCGCCGCCGTGAAGGTCGAATGGGATCTTTCCAAGGCCGAAACCCGATCAAGCGACCAGTTGACGGCGGACTACACCAAGATGTTCGCGGAAAAGGGCCTTGAGGCCACGAATAACGGCGATGTCGACAAGGCATTCAGCGGCCAGGGCGTGCAATCGCTCGAAGCAACGATGGTTTTTCCGTTCCTCGCGCATGCGCCCATGGAGCCGCTCGACGCGGTGTTCATCAAGAGAGCCGATGGATCGGTCGATGTCTATAACGGCGCGCAATTCCCCGGGATGGACCAGAAAACCGCTGCAAAGGTCTTGAACCTCGATCCTGCGAAAGTCCGGCTGAACACGCAAATCACCGGCGGCAGCTTTGGGCGCAAGGCGCAGTTCGGCTCGCCATATATGCAGGAGGCCGCGGCTGTTTTCGGCGCAACCGACGGCAGGCGCCCGTTGAAGCACATGTGGACGCGCGAGGACGACATTCGCGGCGGCTACTACCGGCCTATGTATGTGCACAAGATGCGCGGCGCGATGGATGCCGATGGCCAGATCGTCGGCTGGGACCAGACAATCGTCGGCCAGTCGATCATGGGCAAGGCTGACCTCGACGAAAGTTCGGTCGAAGGCGCTTCGAACCTGCCCTACACAATTCCAAACCTGCGCGTGATTTCGCACAATACCAAGCTGGAGGTACCGCCATTGTGGTGGCGCTCGGTCGGGCATACGCATACGGGCTTCGCGGTCGAGACCTTTGTCGATGAATTGCTGCAGAAGGTCGGCAAGGATCCTGTCGACGGCCGGCTGGCGCTTTTGAGCAAAGAGCCCCGTCATGTGGGAACACTCAAGAAGGTCGCCGAAATGGCCGATTGGGGTTCGCCAGTGCCTGAGGGACGCCAGCGCGGCGTCGCAATCGTCAAGAGCTTCGACAGCTATGTCGCGCAGATCGTCGAGATTTCGCTCGGTGAAGATGGCGCGCCCCGCGTGCACAAGGTGTGGTGTGCCGTCGATTGCGGTGTTGCGGTCAATCCCAATGTCATCGCGGCACAGATGGAAGGCGGCATTGGCTACGGTCTCGGCGCGGTGCTGTTCGATGCTATCACGCTTGGAGATGGCGGCAAGATCGTCCAGTCCAACTTCCACGACTACCGGTCATTGCGCATCAACGAGATGCCGGCGGTCGAAGTCGCGATCATCCCATCTACCGAAAAACCGACCGGTGTCGGCGAACCGGGTGTACCCCCGGTCGGCCCCGCGGTTGCCAATGCATGGCGGCGACTGACCAATAATCCTGTCCGGCAGCTGCCGATCGTCAACGTGCTTTCAGCTTGAGGGGACGCAGGATGAAACGCAACATCGCTTACATCTCGCTCGCAATGTGTCTTGCGGTCAATGGCGGGCTTGCCGTCTCGAGTATTTCGCTCGCCCAGGACAAGCCCGCGGTGGCAAAAGAGGAGCTCAAGCCCGCATCGTCCTTCCAATCAATCACTGACGAAAAGCAGCGATCAGTTGCGCTTTTCGAGGAGGCCGGCAAGGTCATCGAGCATCCGCGCTGTGTCAATTGCCATCCGGCAACTGACAGGCCGCTGCAGGATATTTCCATGCATCCGCACCAGCCGCCGGTATCCCGCGGTGAAGGCGGCATGGGCATGCCCGGAATGCAGTGCAACACCTGCCACGGAGCCGAGAATGTGAAAGTCATCGGGCAAGCCGAGACGATCAAGAGCATTCCCGGCAATCCGAACTGGCATCTCGCCCCCATCGAAATGGCCTGGGAGGGCAAGTCTCTCGGCGCCATCTGCAACCAGATCAAGGATCCGCAGCGCAATGGCGGCAAGAACCTGGACGAGATCGTCGAGCACATGGCGCATGACGATCTCGTTGGCTGGGGTTGGCATCCGGGCGACGGCCGGGAGCCTGTACCCGGAACGCAGGAAGCCTTCGGCGAACTGATCAAGGCCTGGGTCGCGACCGGCGCCGCCTGCCCGTCGTAAGTTGCGCTGGAGAATTTCGGGTTTCGGTGGACGCTACTCTGCCACCCCACCCCGAACCTTCGGTCCGACCCTCCCCATCAAGGGGAGGGTAAAGAGCCGACAGGACCAAGCGCCCACCTCCCCCTTGATGGGGCAGCGAAGCTGCGGGTGGGAGTGTTTCATGCCCCCTCGAAACCTCAGATGCTCTGGCTTCTGCTGGCGATCTCGGCTCCCAGGCGCAAGGTTTCGCGTATCAACAGGTCGAGATCGCCCTGGCGGGTGCGATGATTGTTGATTGCGACACGCAGGCAATGCTCGCCATGAACAGTCGTGTCCGAAATGGAGGCTGTCCCTTCCTCCTGCAATCTGAGCATGATCTCGGTGTTGAGTGCCTTGAGCCGTTCGCCGGAAAATCCTTCAGGACGATAGCGATAGCAGACGATGTTGATGTTGGTGGTTGCGACCAGTTCGAGAAGCGGCTCGGCTTCGACCAAACTATTGAGGTAGTGGCCCTGCCGGATGTTCTGGTCGATGAGACGGCCAAATTTCAGAACACCATGTTCCTTCAGCGACATCCATACTTTCAACGCGCGGAACCCGCGTGAGGTTTGCAGCCCGTAGTCATGCAGCCAGTTGGCAGATGCAAGCCCGCGCGACGTCATCTCCAGAAATTCCGGCGTCACTGCAAATGTCTCACGATGCGCAGTCGCATCGCGGACCAGCGCACAACCGACTTCGAAGGGAGCATGGAGCCACTTGTGCGGATCGAGCGCAACGGAGTCCGCGCGCTCTATGCCGGCAACGCGCCATCTGTTTTCTGGCGCGATGGCGATGAGCGCTCCGATGCAACCATCGACATGGAACCAGAGCCCCTCCTCCGCTGCCAGCGTCGCCAGCCCTTGCAGATCGTCGAAGGCGCCGGTGTTGACGGTGCCGGCGGTTCCGATCACGCAGGCGGGCTGAAAACCTGCCGCACGATCTTCCGCGATTGCCGCGCGCAATGCGGAAAGGTCTATGCGCAACTCATCGTCAGTGCCGATACGCCGGAGCGCACGGTTCCCGAGGCCAAGCGCCTCCATCGCCTTGCGGTGGCAACTGTGGACCTGATCCGACCCATAGAATCGCAGTGGCTTTTCGATCGCGGCGACCCCCTGCTCGCGCACGTCAATACCAGCCTTGGCGTTCCGCGCTACGGTCAGGCCGATGATATTGGCCATCGAGCCACCGCTGACCAGCGTGCCGCTGGCCGAGGCCGGAAAGCCCAGCATCTCCTTGCACCAGTTGACGACCTGTTGATCCATGAGCGCCGCCGCATGGTTGCCGCCGCCAAGGTTGGAACCCTGAATGGCCGCCAGAAAATCTCCGAGTGCCCCGGTGAAGTTGCTCGATCCCATGTACCACGACCAGAAACGCGGGTGGATGTTGCCCATGGGATAGGACATGACCGTATCCGTTACCTCGCGATAGACGTCGGCAAGCGGTGCCGGCGATTGCGGCAGGGGAGCGGCGAAGGAAGCCCTGACCCGGTCTGGCATGTCCTGCCAGACCGGGCGCTCGCGAACATTGCGCAGGTAACCCACGGCATCGTCGATGACCTGATGCGACAGCGTCTGGACGCCCGTCCAGTCCTCCGGATCGAGCGTTTCTTCGACGTTCCTTGCTACCGGCTTGAGCGATGTGTCCATTTCGGATCTCCGGTCATTCCGCAGCGAACTGGTAGCCGGGGGTCGAGCGCGAAAGCGCCGTTTCCTCTTCATCCATTTCTGCCTCGATGCCTTCGAACAGCGGGGTTGTCATGTAGCGTTCGCCCGTATCTGGAAGCATGCACAGGATCACCGAACCAGCAGGCGCCGTTTCGGCGATGCGATGCGCCACGGCAAAAGTCGCGCCACCGGAAATGCCGGTGAATATGCCCTCCTTTTGCGCCAGCGCCCGCGCCCATTTGATGCCTTCCGGCCCGGCGATCGGCACGACCTGATCATAGAAGCTGTCGTCGATGGCTTCTTGCAACACATATGGAATGAAATCCGGCGTCCAACCCTGGATAGGATGCGGTTCGAAGGCCGGATGACTGGCAGCGGGCGCGTTTCCCGCGCCGCGTTCCTGCGCCTTGCCACTGCCGAGCAGTTGAGCATTGGCCGGTTCACTGAGAACGATCCGCGTTTCCGGCCGCTCCCGGCGCAAGACACGGCCAACGCCAGCGACAGTGCCGCCGGTCCCGTACCCGGTCACGAAGTAATCGAGCCGCGATCCGGCAAAATCATTGATGATCTCGCGGGCAGTGGTCGACTCATGGATATCGGCATTGGCTTCCGTTTCGAATTGACGGGCGAGGAACCAGCCGTTCATCTCCGCGAGTTCAACGGCCTTCCGGTACATGCCGAACCCCTTTTGTGCGCGGGGCGTCAGCACGACCTTGGCTCCCAGCATGCGCATGAGCTTGCGCCGCTCGATGGAAAAACTGTCGGCCATGGTCACGACCAGCGGGTAGCCTTTCTGCGCGCAGACCATGGCAAGGCCGATCCCGGTGTTGCCGCTGGTGGCCTCCACGACGGTTTGACCCGGCTTCAGCGTGCCATTGCGCTCGGCCGCTTCGATGATGTTGAGCGCAAGCCTGTCCTTCACCGACGAGGCCGGATTGAAGAACTCGGCCTTCACGTAGATTTTGGCATGGTCGGGAGCGAGATTGTTGATCCTGATCACCGGCGTATCGCCGACCGTATCAAGAATGCTGTCGAAGAGGCGTCCCCGCCCGTTCGTCGTTCTGATTGTCGCTTGCGTTGTCATGTTCCTGTTCCCCTATGGTTGTTTGTTTTTACGAAAATTATGCCAGCCGCACCCTGCACGTCTGGCGCAGGATGCAACTTTTCGATTTCCATGATAGAAGAAAAACGTGGGGCGCATCGTGGGAACAAGCGTGGAAACGCACGTGGAATCTGCATTGTTGGAGCTAGCGGGCCCAGATGCCGGGGTTTCCGTACGGATGCTTGGTCCGCTGACAATCGTCCACAACGGGGTTCCGCTGGACCTTCCCGCGTCGCGCAAGGTGCGCGCTCTTTTCGCCTATCTGGCGCTGACACCGCATGCGGTCGGACGCAGCCGCCTCTGCGATCTGTTGTGGGATGTACCGAACGATCCACGCGGCGAACTGCGCTGGTGTCTCAGCAAGCTGCGCGGCGTCCTCAACGAACCGGGCCACCAAAGAATTGAAACCACCGACGACACGATCCGGCTCGATCTCGATGGCTGTTTCGTCGATGTCCTTCATATTGCTTCGGCTGCGAACGAAGGTATCGAGACCCTCGACCTACCGCGGTTGCGCGAGCTTTCCCGGCACTTCGCCGGTGATTTTCTTGAAGGACTGGAGATCGATCGCAGCCCGCATTTCAATCATTGGCTGATCGCCCAACGGCGCCGGTTCCGCTCCTGCCACGCTGCCGTGCTTGAACATCTGGCCAGGAAACTGCCGGCTGATTCGGACGAGATTTCATCCATCCTGAACGCATGGGTCGGGCTCGCGCCATTCGACAAGCGCGCGCATCTGGCGTTGCTGGCAACGCTTGCGGAGCGCGGTCAGATAGTGGAATGCGAAGAACACCTTGCAACCGCCGCGCGGTTGTTCGAGGCGGAAGGACTGGATTTCACGCCGGTACGGGAGGCATGGCCCGCAATCAAGAACGGGCGACAATCGACGGCTGCAGGACACATCTACATTCCCGCCGCTCCGCGCATCGATTTGATTTCACCAACGACGCCGATTGCCGGTGCGGATCATCACGCGTCACTTGCCGTCATGCCCTTTGTGCTGGAGACAAGCAGCGAGCTGATACGAGGCGGCCTTGCAGACGGCCTGACCCACGACATCATCACCCGCCTTGCCCGGCTGAAAAGCTTCTTTGTGATCGCACGCGGTTCGGTTTTTGCCCTGGCGGAGCGAAACATCGGCCCCGAGGATGCTGGCCGTCGCCTGAACGTGGATTACGTTGCCAGCGGCAGCGTGCGGTATCAGCAAAACCGCATTCTCGTGCGGGCGGAGCTTGTCGAGGTGCGAACCGCACGCATCGTGTGGGCGGAGGTCTTCGATCACAAACTCGATGACACATTCCTTATTCTCGACGAAATCGGCGACAGGATCGTTTCGTCAATCTCCAGCGAAATCGAACTGGTCGAGCGCAACCGCGCGATGCTCAAATCGCCAAGCTCATTGAATGCCTGGGAGGCCTACCACCGTGGCCTCTGGCACATGTACAGGTTTACGCGGCAGGAGAACGAGCTTGCGCAACACTTTTTCGGGGTGGCTGTGCGGCTCGATCCAACTTTTGCCAGAGCGCATGCGGGCCTCTCGTTCACCCATTGGCAGAACGCCTTTCAACGGTGGGGCGATTATGCAAGGGAAAGTGACCAGGCCTACGCTGCGGCTGGCCAGAGCCTTATCGTCGACGATAACAATCCGGCAGCGCACTGGGCCATGGGCCGGGCCCTGTGGCTGCGGCATCGGCAGGATGAATCGCTTGTCGAGCTTGAAAGAGCTGTCGAGCTCAGCCCGAATTTCGCGCTCGGCCATTATGCGCTGTCGTTCGTCCAGTCCCAGTCAGGCGATCCTACGGCCGCGATCGGATCGTCCGACCACTCGCGTCATTTGAGCCCGGTCGATCCGCTGTTGTTCGGCATGCTGGGCGCCCGCGCCATGGCCCATGTTCGTCTCGGTCAATTCGAGGAAGCGGCGGAATGGGCACTGAGAGCAGCGGCGCGGCCCAACGCGCACGCCATCATTCTCTCCATAGCCGCGCACTGCCTGGCACTGGCCGGGCGGATCGACGAAGCCAATGCCTTTGCCGTGTCCATACGCAAGACACTACCCCAGTACTGCGTCGATGATTTTCTTGCGACGTTCCAGTTCACACCCGACACCGAGGCTGTGTTCAGGCAGGGCGCAAAACGGATCGGATTGGCCTAGACACATCCATATTAAAGTCCTGACGGGCTGCAAATGATGGTTTTCTGCGCTTCCGGTGCTCACGTACCTTAAGTACGCTGCGCTCCGGTTCTCGAAACCCACCATTTTCGCCTCGCCATGACTTGAATCTCGATATGCCCTCCTTCAGGGTGAGCCATGAGCCGATTTACGAAATGTCTCGCCCTGATTGTAGTAGCGTGGGTCGGCACGGTACTTTTGCCGGAGGTATCGAGAGCGGATGAGAAAGCTCGGCCAAGCGATTTCGGCTTTCCCCTACCCAACCCCGAGCCAGATCTGCCACAAGGTATAGACGCCTTCGATCCGCCTGCCTTCACTGTAAGTCAGTCCGCGCCAGCTATCGCCGAAATATCGAGAACGACAGACCACGACGAAATCGTCTCGATGACTGGCGTCGAGCTGGATGGAGCGACCAGCTTCGATATCTTTTCGCAGGTGCCGTCCGGGCAGGAAGGATCGGTTATTTCAATCCCGCCGCTGCGGGCCGATGACACGGCGGCCACCGTGCTGCTGCCGGCATCCCTCCCCGCCTGGTCGATGTATCTGATCCGGCCGAAACGTGATGAGGCGGGCGGCAAGGCTTTCGCGATCAACCGCACGGAAAGCTGGTGGCTCGGACCCGACAATGCTGTTCCAGGAGCGACGATTTCGGTCTACGGGCGCAATCTGGCGAAGTCCAACGGCACATCGGCATCGTTCATTTACATCAAGCCCACAAACGGCGCCGGGAAGTTTGTGACGCCGGATTCAGTCAATCCCTTCAAGGTCGACTTCAAGGTGCCCAACCTCACGGCCGGGAGTTACGAAGTTTGGGTCCACAATGGCCATGGAGGTCGTTTCGGCTGGAGCGGTCCGTTGAACCTGGCCATCGCCGATCAATCTCCATGGGCCCGGCAAGACCAGAAGATGATCGACGTAAGGAGTTTTGGCGCAAAGGGCGATGGTGTGACCGACGATACCGCCGCTATCGAGGCGGCATTGACGGCTGCGGTAAGCGTTGCGCCCGCCACTATCCACTTCCCGGTCGGAACCTATCTCATCGATTCGGTGCTCAGAGCGCCCGACAACGTGCACTGGCTCGGCGACGGCATGGATGCGACCGAGATCAGACTCGGCAAAAAGGTTTCCGGCAGCATGGTTGTCGACGCAAACCGCAATGCGCAGTTCGAAAAACTGACGCTCAATGCCAATGGCAATACCGGTTCTACCCCGCTGCTGTGGATACCCGGCGTCAAGAACCTGCGCCTGCAAGCCATGCGGTTGAAAGCCTGGGGCGCACCGGCTCTCGAAGCGCACGACGCATCGGGCCTTTATATCGACAGCTCCGAGTTGATCGAGAATGGATCGTTCTACGGCAATAGCCGGCAGATATTCATGACCAACAATCGCTTTCGCATGACTGGTTACGGGGAGTCCGTGGTTGCGCTTTGGGGCGGGCGCGAGTTTTCGATGGTGGGTAACGATCTCGCCAATGCTGACGAAACACGCGACGACGGACACGGCATCGGCCGTTTCTTTGTTGCCCAAGGTCACGCCGGCAGCATGGAAAACATGTATTGGGGCGACAATGTCTCGCACCAGGCCGCCCCGCATAATTGCAACAAGGTCGACTGCAACAAGGGTGAACAAATATGTTTCGAGATGGTCGGCAGCGACCTGAAGGACGGATTCAAGGCGGCCACGGCGAACACGGTCAGCTTCTCGTCACTCGCGGCCTCCGACAAGGCCGGGGGCCAGGATCTGGTTATCGTCGGCGGCAGAGGCGCGGGCCAGCATCGGCGTATCGTTTCGGTAAACGACAACACGGCGACATTGGACAAAGCCTGGAACGTCGTGCCAGATCGCTCCAGCCGGTTCGCCCTTGCGGCGGCGGCTTCGCAGGTGGCCATCTACAACAACACTTTTCAGGGCCGTCCAAGCTATTTCAAGCATGATTCCGACTCCACCGCCGTCCTGCTCTACGGCAATGTCTATGATGCGGTCGTCGACCGGAACAATATTTCGCAAATGCGCCATGGCATGATGACTGTCGCCTTGAGCTCGGCCAATGGCCTCAGCCCGTATTTCCTGCAATATTCCAGCAACACGGTCAGCGACAGCAATAGCGGGCTTTATGTCGGCACGACCTTTACCGATTCAGGTGTTGCGGGTGTCTGGGGCGGTCTTGGCAATGTCTACCGCAAGAACACATTCAACAGGCTCGCGCATATCGGCGTCGAATTTGAATCCTGGGGTTACAACGGGGCCGATTACAACGGAACGGTTTTTGAAGGAAACCGCTTCACCAATCTGAAATTCGGCTTCATCGACGCTTTTCAACTCATGTGGACCTACACCGGAAGCTTCAAGGCGCCGCCGCTCTACAGTTCACGCAAATACAACACGATTCTCTACAAGAACGTCTTCGAACGAGGATCGGCATTGGGCCCGGGCAGCGTCGGATTCAAGACGCTGCAACCGAAGAACACCTGGTTGAACATCGGCTCGACATGGACGGGCTTTGAGTCGGGCAACAAGGGCCCGGCGAACAAGTAAGTCATGCACAGTCCCGATCCACTTTGCATGGCCCGGCGACCTGATTGAGTTATGCTACACGGACACATCAAACTTTGCGGGGAACAATGAAACTGGGTTTTGTAGGAACGGGTGCCATAACCGAGGCTGTCGTCACTGGCTTGATGAAATCAATATCCGATATCGAGACTATCGTCGTCTCCCCTCGCAGTCAGGAGGTTGCGGCGCGATTGGCAGAAATGTTTCCGGTGGTGCGCGTGGGGCGTGACAATCAGGATGTCGTGGACAGCGCCCACATCATCTTTCTTGCGGTAAGACCGCAAATCGCAGAGAAAGTGGTAAAAGAGCTCAAATTTCGCGAGCACCAGCAGGTGGTGAGCTTTATTGCGGCTGTCCCGATCGAGTCCCTTGCCAGTTGGATCGGCGTGCCCGTAACCATTACCAGGACGATTCCCCTGCCATTTGTGGCGGAACTGCGCGGAGCAACGGCAATCTATCCGCCCAACGATGAGATTGCTGACTTGTTCTCTTCGCTTGGGACTGCATTGCAGGCCGAAGACCTCAAGCAGTATGACCTTTTTGGCGCCGCGAGCGCGCTGATGGCCACATATTTCGGCTTGCTCGAAACAAGCGCACGCTGGCTTGAAGCCGAGGGAATGCCCTACGATCAGGCACGTATCTATTTAAAACAGCTTTTTGGCGGTCTGTCCCATGTAACGGACACCTCAAACGAACAGTCGTTTGAGGCAATGGCTTCCGAGTTTTCGACAAAGGGCGGTCTGAACGAGCAGGTCTTCGAAGAGTTCAAGCAAAATGGTGGAACAAAGGCTCTGACGCTTGCTCTCGACTCCGTGCTGAAGCGTATCGAACAGAGATGATTTGGCTTTGCCCTGCGTGCCGGAGACTGGGACAGTGTCGGCGCCAAACTTGACCCCGTGCGTCATTCATAGGAAAGTCCGGCGACAATGCTATGGAGGGGACACAGCATGGCCATCTCACGCAAGGAAGAACTGCGCGCACTGAACGCGGAAGAGCGTATCTTGGTGGAGCAATCTCACCATCCTGCGCTGCAGGAGATGAATGATGCGGACCTGTCCAACCTGGTGAAGCTTGCACGTCAACAGCGTGACAAGGCGCAAACCGAGGCTAACCGCCGCCGCCGCGAAATGCGCGGCAAGGCCGACCCGAAGGGCAGTGCAGTTTCGGCCCGGGATGATGGATCTCAGCTGAAAGTCGCCGTTCTCGCGATGACAATGCGGCGGCTGAACACTGAAGTGGAGCGACGTCGCCGCCTGGCAGCCAGCATCACACTGGTCGAAAACGCACGCAACGTGCTGGCGTTAAAGCAGCAGGCACCGACAAGAGGCAATGAGTTCAACACGCGATATGCACATCAAGGCATGCGTGCGAAGCCTAACACCAAGGTAAACAGTCTTATCCGGCCAATGGAACGCGGGCGCCAGCGTGCGGCTGCACAGGTAGCACAAGCCAAGCGCGACGCACGCTAACGGCGCTGCCCGCTCGCTTCTATGATTCGTCCCAATCCCACTTTCAAAGTGGGCCGTCAGAGTGGAGCCTGCGGTCAAGGTTGCGCTGGAGAAAGTGCAAAGGCAGACCGGCGAACGGTCGCGGCTTATATAGAGATGCTAATCGTGGCGGACTTGGAGTCGCGGGGCTTTCTGCCTAAGTGAGCGGCGGAATAAGCTTGGTTTCATTAGAGGGTCGCGCTGACGCCAAGCTGTTATTGTTCCTCAGCAACCTCGTCGTCCTCAACCAACGCCTCTAAATAAACTTCCCAATTAGCCTCTATATCGCGACGCAAAGAGTTGTTTACTTCTTCATTGAATTTTTCGAAGCGATCAATCGAGGAGCGAATCCCGTAACGCTGGTGCGCGCCAACATCGATTTTAAACACCATCTCTGGTGGATCGGCTTGGATACTACTGACCGAAAGATAGTTACCACTTGCAATTTGCGCACGGAGTTTAACCCCAGCATACTGAAGCTTTGCAAACGGCACGCGAATGGAAGTAAAATAAGTTAGGTTGCCTTCGATTAATTTGTGCAATTCAGCCGGAAACCCAGCGCGCAGCATCGAGATATTTCGTGACACCTCATATGCACCGAGCACCCAAAACCAGAATTCGGAATGTATGGTCTGGAACGTCGCGCTTACTCGTATGCCTCCGTCTTCATCGCGAGAAATGCACTCGTCGAGCATTGCTATTATTGCCGTGCCTTTTGTCAAACATGCGGATTGCTGGGTCTGCAGATACGATCCCCTCGTCATAATCGGGGTATCCATAAGCATTTTTTTGAAAAGGGCGCGCGACTCGGCAGACAAAACATCCTCCTTCATAGACTGCTACAAAGTGAGACTAAAAGTGGGGTTGATACCGGGGAAAAATACTTTTATTGAACAAAATCAACATGTTAAGCAAGTTAATGGCGGAGAGGAAGGGATTCGAACCCTCGAGACCGTTTAACGGGTCTACTCCCTTAGCAGGGGAGCGCCTTCGACCACTCGGCCACCTCTCCGAGGACGCTGACTAAAGATGAAACCCCATGTTTGCAAGGATTTTGTTCCGTCTAACCCAAAAATCGGATTACGGAGCATCTAGCCGAGATCAAAATTGCCAAGCGCTGTTCCAGACCAATATGCCGGCTTCCTTGGCGGCAGCGACGAAGGCAGTTCTCGCCTCTTCCAGGCTGCCCGTCCCTTCCATTGCATCGAGGCAGGCGCGCCGCGCTCTGGAAAGTTCCTTGCCGCGGTCTACTGGCCAATTCTGGCGAAGGATTTCGGCGGCCTCAGCGACGGAGCTCACGTTCCGCAACTCACCCGTCTCGTCAATTTCAATCGTGACAGCCAGAAAATCGAGATTGGTCATGGTGGGTCAACGCACACAAATGGCACCTTGTTCCGCGACATAAAGTTCGACTAAGTGTCTCTAATCAATTCGATTTAGGAAATCACACCCCTCCTCGAACCCTCGATAGTCCGGCACCGGACAAAGAGATTTCCAGGATTCCCTTTGGATGAAATGTTTGTATCATATCCCGAATCGTTTTCTCCTCAGGAACGTGGGGGCAAGCATGAAATTCCGCCGTTTGGCTGTTATCGCAACACTCGTTGGAATCGCTCTTTTTGGAACCTCAATCAATTCATCCCTTGCCGCAGAAAAGTCCCCCTTCATATATTTCGCTACTGCGGACCCTTTTCTGAAGCCAGGTCAGGCACCGACCGCAACGATATCACAATTTTCGGCGGGTCCTTCGTCAAGAATGCATTTGGTGGCGCCATCCAGGTCTTTGGTGCGGAATTGACCTGGCAGTTGCATCACCGTTCTGGTGGAAACGGAACATTTGGGGATATGGGCGAAGGCTCGAATGCCAATTCGGCATACGTTACCGCTTTTGAGAATTGGGCTAGGCTGGAATTTTCCGAAAACGTCCAGAAATCAGAGTCTGCAACATAAAGAGCCTCGCTCTGGCGTCAGGATCTTTCTCCAAATCGACCCTCTCGACACCACGACGCTGGTTGACTAGCCTGCGCTCCAGTGATGGGGGAGCAGATGCGATTTTCAGTTTTGGCTATTGTATTGGTGGCTGCGATCTTGCCGGCATGCACGACAACCGGCGGCAACACCAGCAAGAGCGGCGTAATCGCCGACGCAAAAAATCTCGTCATCGTTTCCTATCAGTGTCAGGACGCTCTCGGACGCGAGCCGCATTACTCGGCCATCGAAAGCAGCGAAACTATTCTGAAAGGGCTCGGGAAATCGGCCGATGAGGCGGACAGTACCGTACGCAGCTGGCTCAGGGCAGTGATCGCTTCGCCGAAACAACCCGCCGACTATGATGCGAAAACCTGCAAGGACAGATTGCTGACGCTGGCAGAGAAGGCCCGCGTTGGTTATGAAACACTGAAAGCCGGTGGGTAAATACAAAAAGGCGGTTCCGAAGATCCGCCTTTTATCATTTCATCCGGGCTAAAAGCGGTGCCGATCGTTACTGATGGCTTCTTCCGCTGCCACCCATGTAACCACCACTACCATAGCGATAGTACCTGCGGTTATGGCTCCAACGCCGATGATCGCGCCGCTCTGCCCAATGACGCCGATGGTAACGGTCTCGACGCCAATCATGGCGGTCGCGACGCCAGTCACGGCGGGACTTATAATGATGGCGCTTCCAATCTGCCCTGTTGTCGCGCACCTGTTCAACATTTGATGATAGCTGAAGGGTCGCGGGGGACACGGGCGCGGCTTGGGACGTGACCGCGGATGTCAGCAACATTGCCAATCCGAGCATGGCTGCCGAAATGGCATTCAATATCTTGTGCATGATTGTCTCCTGTGACGTGATGCAATCATTAGGTGCGCCTAGTTCGATGAACTTGCAATGAACGACAAAGTTCCAAGCGTCCAGGATCTTGTCCCATGCGCCGCGTGTGAGGATCCCCTTCGCATCTGTAAATGCCGGTTGCAAATCTTGAATGGCGAAGCCGGAACGGGCGACCTATGTGATCGTTATAGGGGCGTCAACCATTCGGAGTACCCACATGACGATACAAACTGTTCCGCAGGATGTTTACCAACGCCATGAAAGAGAATGGCAGATGCTGCGGGAGGCGATTGCCAAGGCACAAAAGAAAGCCGACGAGCCTGCCTACACACACCCCAAGGACAGGCATACAGACACTTCCAAAGATATTCGTCAGTGATCGTCTGATTGCAGCGCCGCTGCCGTTGCCGCCAATCCGGCAAGGGCAAAGCGTTGAAAATGCTCGACGATCTGTTCCTGGACTTCAGGCTCGCCGGAGTTGAACCCCGGCAGCACCTGGGTAAATATCTGCTTGTTGCCGACCAACAGCATGGCGAAGGGAGCGATGATATTCAGTGTACAACGCGTGACGACGGGGTCGTCATGCGGCCTGTCCAAAATCTCCCCTATGATGCCGGTCACGACAAGCTTCTTCGGCAGAATTTCCCGTTTCACAAGGACCGGAAACACCGATGACGGCGAGAGAATCTCGCGGCTGAGGACACGCAGCGCCCACGACGACGACTCGGGTCCGGTGATCCTGCGGGCGATCAGGCCGATGAGGATTTTCAGTTTTTCGGTGGGCTCACCCGGACTCTCTGCAAGTGCAAGGAGCTTATCATAGGTCAAAAGCCGCCGATGGGCTTCTACAAGCACATCGGCATAGAGACCTTCGATCCCACCATAGTAGTAGTTGACCGCAGCCGAGTTGCTGCCTGCCCTCTCGGCAATCTCCTTGCCGGTGGCGCGGTCAAACCCCTTTTCGGCAAAAACCTCGCCGGCAGCTTCCAGAATCTGGGCTTTCGTTGTGGCGCCGTCTTCGCGGCGGCCGGGCAGTTTTCGCGGTGTTTTTCGGGCCATGCGATGATTCTATACGAGATTTGAAATTTTTGAAAGCTGAAATTCAAATTCAAATTTGACATATGAATGTTTTTCGCGTTATGGTTGAGGGATGAACAAGCCGCTTCGCATCGTCATCATCCTGCTTATCCTCGCCGCGATCGGCGGCGGGGCATGGTGGTATCTGCATCGGCCGGCGACCAATGATGCTCTGACGCTTTATGGCAATGTCGACCTGCGGCAGGCAACGCTCGCCTTCAACGGCTCGGAGCGAATTGCCGGTGTTCTCGTCGAGGAAGGCGATATCGTCAAAAAGGGCCAGGTTCTGGCGCGACTCGATACCAGCCGGCTGTCGCCGCAGGTGCGGGAGGCCGACGCGACTGTTGCCGCGCAACGGGCCATGGTGATGAAACTCCGCAACGGCAGCCGCCCCGAAGAAATTGCCCAGGCGCGCGCCAACCTTGCATCGGCCAAGGCGGACGCGGCTAATGCCAACATACAACTTGAGAGGCGGGCGGCACTGTCAGTGAACTCCACCATCAGCAAGCAGGAGCTCGATACGACAAAGGCTGCTGCGGCCATGGCCGATGCTAAAGTCGACGTTGCGCAAAGCGCGCTCGAACTTGCCATTGCAGGCCCCCGCGCTGAAGAATTGCTGCAGGCAGAAGCGCAACTTCGCGGCAGCGAAGCGCAGCTGGCACTGATACGCCAGGAACTGGACGATGCGGAACTCGTGGCGCCGTTCGACGCGGTGGTCCGCTCGCGCCTCATGGAGCCGGGCGAAATGGCAGCCCCGACGAAGCCGGTTTTCTCGCTGGCGACCATCGGCACAAAATGGGTGCGGGCCTATGTCTCGGAGGTCAATCTTGGGCATGTTCGTTCCGGCATGCGCGCCAAGGTGACGACGGACAGTTTCCCGGATCGCCCGCTTGACGGCTGGGTGGGTTTTATCTCGCCGGTGGCGGAATTCACGCCCAAGACGGTCGAGACGGAAGATCTGCGCTCGAGCCTTGTCTATGAGGTGCGGGTTTTCGTCGAGGACAAAGACGATATGTTGCGGCTCGGCATGCCCGCTACTGTAAAGCTCTTGGCAGACGAGGCGCCAAAGCCCCTGCCCCAGAATGCGGACAGCAAGGCGACACCATGACCGGCACCGCGCCAGCTCGGTCAGAATCTGGCCCCGTCACGGCGCGGACCATCCACAAGAGCTTCCGCCGCGATACGGGCGAGACCGTCAAGGCGCTGGAGGGAGTTTCCTTCGAAGCGCGGCAAGGCACCTTAACTGCCTTGGTCGGACCTGACGGTGCGGGCAAAACCACGTTGCTGCGCCTGATTGCGGGGCTGATGGTCGCCGACAGTGGCGAACTCTCCGTGCTCGGCATCGATGTCGCAATGGACCCGCAGACGATACAGAACCGCATCGGTTACATGCCGCAGAAATTCGGTCTCTACGAGGATTTGAGTGTCCAGCAGAACCTCGATCTGTACGCCGACCTGCACGGCATCACCGGGGAACAGCGCAGAGAGATTTACCCGCGGCTGATGGAAATGACCGATCTCGGGCGTTTCACGCAGCGCCTTGCCGGCAAGCTTTCCGGCGGCATGAAGCAGAAGCTCGGCCTCGCCTGCACACTGGTGCGCTCGCCGGAACTCCTTCTGCTCGACGAACCGACCGTCGGCGTCGATCCCCTGTCACGGCGCGAATTATGGGAGATCGTCACCAAGCTCGTGCGCGAGGACAAACTGACGGTCGTCGTCAGCACGTCCTATCTGGACGAGGCCGAACTCTGCGACCACTCCGTCGTTATGCATCAGGGCAAGGTCCTGGCCCAGGGAAAACCCGACGAAATCACGGACAAAGCCAGCAACTGTGTATTCATAGCAACGCCGGGGAAAGGCACGAACGTCCGGTCGCTACAGGCTCGGCTGTTCCGGCAGGACGGCGTTGTCGATGCGGTGCCGGAAGCTGGCAAAGTGCGCGTGGTGAAGCAACCGGACTTCAATGACGACATTACGGTTGACGGCAAAGCCATCAAACTTCAGCCGGTCTCCGCCCGTTTCGAAGATGGTTTCATGGTGCTGTTCGGCGCCGTAGCAAGCAAGAGCCGTTCCAGCGAAGTGGAACTGGAGCGGCTGAAGACCGCAGCAGGTGATGAGATCTCGGTCGAAGTCCACGATCTGGTGCGCAAGTTCGGCGATTTCACTGCGGTCGATCACGTCAGCTTTCAGGTGAAGCGCGGCGAGATTTATGGGCTGCTCGGTCCGAATGGCGCCGGGAAAAGCACGACGTTCCGCATGTTGTGCGGGCTGATGCCGGCAACCAGCGGTACGCTGCGCGTTGCCGGTGCGGACTTGCGTACCTCGCGGGCGGAGGCGCGGCAGAAACTTGGCTACGTGGCACAGAAGTTTTCGCTCTATGGCGATCTGTCGGTGGATGAAAATCTCGATTTCTTCGCCAGCGCCTATGGTTTGCGCGGGCAGAAGAAGCGCGACCGCGTTGCCTGGTCGAAAGAGCAGTTCGAACTGGGCGATCTGGCAACGCTGCCGAGCGGACAACTGCCCGGTGGTTTCAAGCAGCGTCTTGCCATGGCGGCAGCGCTTCTGCACGAGCCGGACATACTGTTTCTGGACGAGGCGACCAGCGGCGCCGATCCGCTGGCACGGCGTGAGTTCTGGGGACGCATTACCGCGCTTTCCGAACAAGGCGTGACGGTGATCGTCACCACGCATTTCATGGAAGAGGCGGAATATTGCGACCGCATAATCATTCTCGATGCGGGGCGCAACCTTGCCGAGGGAACACCTGCCGAAATCCGCGCCCATGCCAAGCCGAAGAACGGCGAAGAACCGAACATGGAAGACGCCTTCATTGCCATCGTCGAGGAGTCCCGGCGGGACAAGAAGGAGGCCGCGTGATGAGACAGTTTCTCCTTGGTTCCGAGGCATCCACAAAGTTCACTAGTTCAATGAGCACCCACCTCGCCGTCATCCTCGGGCTTGAGCCGAGGATAACGGAGAGAGAGGCGCATTTCGGTATACAGGCACCGCCCAAACTAAAATTCGTGGGCTGGCATTCGAGGTCAACACCATGACCACCTCCCAACACGGACGCTTGCGCCGTATCCTCGCGCTGGTGCGCAAGGAGAGCTGGCAGGTGGTGCGCGACCCGAGCAGCGTTGCCGTCGGCATCGTCATGCCAATGGTGCTGTTGATCCTGTTCGGTTACGGCTTGTCGTTCGACCTCAAAAACCTCCCCGTTGCGCTGGTCATGGAGGAATCATCGGCAGAGGCGAGCGCTGCGGTCTCCGGATTCGAACTGTCGGATTATTTCCAGACACATCCGGTCAAGACCATGGCGGAGGCGGAGCGGCTGCTCGCGGACAAGACCGTCAGCGGTATCGTGCGCATACCACCGCAGTTCGCCCGAGACGTACAGAACGGCACGGCGGAAATTCAGGTCGTCGTCAATGGCAGTGACGCCAATACGGCCCGTATCGCGCTCGGCTATGCGCAAGGCGCGGTCGGCACTTGGCTGGCGCGCGAGGCTGCCCAAGGAATGGTCTTGAATTCCGGCGCATCGATCGATCTGCAGACGCGGCTTTGGTTCAACGAAGCCAATGACAGTACCTATTTTCTGGTGCCGGGACTGATTGTTCTTGTGATGACACTGATCGGTGCGCTGCTGACAGCGCTGGTGATGGCGCGAGAATGGGAACGCGGCACATTCGAAGCGCTGTTCGTCACCCCTGCCCGCCCCGGCGAAATTCTACTGGGCAAGACAGTTCCCTATTTCGTCCTTGGCATGCTGGGACTGGCGCTTTCGGTCATCGGCAGTCAGGTGCTCTTTGGCGTGCCCCTGCGCGGATCGCTGTGGATATTGATCATCGTATCGATGCTCTATCTGCTGGTGGCGCTCGGTATCGGACTTTTGATCTCCTCGCTCACCAAGAACCAGTTCATCGCCAGCCAGATCACGTTGATCGTCACATTTCTGCCGGCGATGATGCTGTCGGGCTTCATGTTCGACATCAGGAGTATGCCTCTGGTGATCCAGGGCATCACCTACATCTTCCCGGCGCGCTATTTCGTCAGCGTGCTGCAGACATTGTTCCTTGCGGGCGATATCTGGGCCGTCATCCTGCCCAACGCGGCGGTGCTTGCCGTCATGGCAACCATTCTGATGACCGCCTCCCTTTTCGCCACGCGCAAGAAACTCGGGTGAGACGGCCATGAAAGAATCCTTCTTCCGGATAATCGCGCTGATCCGCAAGGAATTGCTGGCAATGTTCAAGGACCCGAAAAGCCGCATCGTGCTGGTACTGCCGCCGATCCTGCAATGTCTGATCTTTGGCTATGCGGCGAGTTACGATCTCAACAATGTGCCCTACGCGGTACTCGATCACGATCACAGCGCGGCATCCATCGAGCTGGTTTCGAAACTGGACGGATCGGGCATTTTCAGCCGCGTTGCGACGTTGCAGCGGACATCCGATATCGACAATTTCATCAATGACGCCCGGGTTTTGCTGGTCGTGGTCATCGACCAGGATTTCGAGAGGCGGCTGATGGCCGGAATGCCGGCCAAATTGCAGATCATCGCCGACGGCCGCAATTCCAACACGGCCGGCACCGCGCAGAGCTATGTGAACATGATCGCAACGGACTTCGCTGAGCAATGGCGTCAGGAAAATGGCCAGGCAGCCAACAGCGGCGTCAAGGTTACGACCCGCGCGTGGTACAATCCGAGCCTCGAGACGCGGTGGTACATGATCCCGTCATTGATCGGCACGATCACCATGATGATGACGCTGATGCTGACTGCCATGTCGGTCGCGCGCGAACGTGAGGCAGGGACTTTCGACCAGCTGCTGGTGACGCCATTCAGACCGTCCGAGATCATGGTTGGAAAGGCCCTGCCCTCGATGCTGGTCGGTCTGTCGCAGGCAACCACCATATTCCTCGTCGCCCAGCTATGGTTCCAGATTCCCTTCGAGGGTTCCTATTTCATACTCTACCTTGGCCTGGTGCTCTTCCTGTCGGCAGCTGTCGGCATCGGCCTTTTCATCTCTTCGCTCGCAGGCAACATGCAGCAGGCAATGATCTACTCGTTCGTGCTGCTGATGCCATTCATGCTGTTGTCGGGTCTGACGGCGCCGATCGGCAATATGCCGGAGGTTCTGCAGTATCTGACAATGATCAATCCGCTGCGCTATGCGATCAGTATCACGCATCAGGTTTATCTGGAGGGCGCAGGACTGAGGCAATTGCTGCCGGAAATGCTGGCGCTGGTGGCCATCGCCGCGGTTACCTTGCCGTTTTCGGCCTGGCTGTTCCGGAACAGGCTGACGTGACGGCAGACCAGAATGGGAAAGGGGCAATGATGACACCTGCCCCTTCACTTCTATTGCACTATCTGCGGGCCTGTCGGCTCCTGGCCGGGCGGAGTCTCGTCTTGCGGCCAGTTTATACTCGGTATCGGTGACATCTTGAACGTCAGCGTGCCGCCGGCGGTGATCTCCGAATGCCTGATCCAGTAACGCTGCAGCGGCTTGCCGTTGAGCATTGCCGATGCGATGTATGGCGTATCCTTGGCAGTAGTACCCGCGGGCCGCTCAGCAATCACTTCAAACGTCTTGCCGTTTTCGAGCTGCAGTTTCGCACTGGAAAAGAGCGGCGTGCCGATCACATAGGCCGGTACGCCGGGCGTGACCGGATAGAAACCAAGTGCGCTGAATGCATACCAGGCAGACATTTGGCCGGCATCGTCATTACCGAACAGGCCGTCCGGCGCATCCAGATATTGGGTGCGGCGTTGCTCTTCGACATGTTTCTGGGTCTTGGCTGCAGCTCCCGCATAGTTGAAGAGATAGGCGATGTGGTGGCTTGGCTCATTGCCGTGCCAGTAATATCCCTTGCCCTTGCCCGCAAAGAGCGCATCGAGCTTGCTGAGGAAGCCCGCCTCTCTGTCCTTCTGCAGGCTGATCAGGCCGGGAATATCCTGCGGCACATAGAACGTATATTGGAAAGGGCTACCCTCGGTGATGTAGCCGACATGCCTGCCGGGACAGAAACTTTCCGCCTGAATACATTGCGCGTCGAGCTTGGCATCCCTGAACCATGTGCCGTTCTCATAACGCCCGCGTGCAAAACCGGTCGCCGGATCGATCACATTACGGTAGTTCTGCGCCCGTTGGCGGAAGGTTGCCTCATCCGTTTTCTCACCAAGACTCTTGGCGACTTCCGCCAGGACGAAATCATCATAGGCGTATTCCAGCGTGCGCGATACCTGTTCGTTCTGATGAAAAGCATCTGGCACTCCATCTTCCAACGGAATATAGCCAAACTTCAAATAATTCCCGAGCGCCCGGCGCCCCTTCCCATCCTCATATTCGGCTTTTCCTGCTATCTGCGTCGCGTTCTTGACCATCAATGCGTATGCCTTGTCGACGTCGAACCCTCTAATGCCTTTGAGGTGTGCATCGCCGATCATCGAGATGGCATGATCGCCGATCATTGCGCTCGTATAGCTGTTCCACAGCGGGAAAATCGGCAGGAAGCCGCCCTGCTCACCCTTGATCAGCAGTGACCGGACAAGATCGGTCACGCGCTTGGGCTCTGTAATCGTCAGAAACGGGTGTAGTGCGCGGAAAGTATCCCACATGGAATAATCGTCATAGTAGGTGAAGCCGCGTGCCGCTTCATAGGATGCGCCGCCGCCGAAGCGCGGATACTTGCCGCTGACATCGCTGAACATGCGCGGCGCCAGATACATGTGATAGAGCGACGTATAGAATATGCACCGGTCCGTCTCGGTACCGTCGACAAGAATCGTGTTGAGGACCCTGTTCCACGCTGCTCTGCTGGCCTTTTGCACCTTGTCGAAATCAAAATCGGGCAGTTCCGCCGCACCATTGGCGCGCGCACCGTTAACATCGGCGAATGACATACAAGCGCGTGCTGTAACGGCTTCGCCGGCTTTCAGATCATCGAACATGACGACCGCTCCGGACGGCGCGGTCCCAGCGGCAGCCTGTTTGCTGTCAGGAACGAAAGTCTTGCCAATCCATATACCGCCTGTGCGAAACTTGCGGTCGAATGTCACAGCAAACTGGCCGAAAAAGCCGGCCGGCTTGTGCATGCCTGCATAGAAGCGGCCTACCTTGTTGTTGCCCACGACCTCCTGCGTCTCCGCCTCGATCGTGGTTCGACCCGCACCATTCCATAGGGTGGTCAGGCCTGCAGGTATCTGTCTGTCATTGTTATTCTGGACTGATATCCAGCCTGTACCGCCTTTCAGGAAGCGGAAACGGATCAGGCCGCAACGCGCCGTCCCGGTCATCGAAACTGCGATATTGCGTTCAGGCAATTCGACCTCGTAAAGGTCCGGGCCGGCTTTTTCTTTTTCATGGGAAAATTTCGACGACAGGAGATTTGGTGTCCATTGCTCCTTGGCATCCTGACCGGCGAACAGCTGGATACTGCCATATTCCTGCACTGCCGACCCGCTCAGGAAGTGACTGCTTCTAAAACCCTTGATGGACGCATCGCCGTAGTAGTACGGAGCCGTGCCTTTAGTTTCGGTCGAATTGGTCGCGGGAGTCCATTGTGTCATGCCGAAGGGAACACCTACTGCGGGATAGGTCTGACCCTTGTCCTCGGAATGCGCATTGGTTGTGCCTGCGGTTCCGACCATGGGATTGACCAAGGGCACCAGGTCCTTATCATCTCCACGGCCCGTCACTTGCGCGACCTTTCCATCGGCCGGAATTTTTTTCACATTTTCCGGTGGCGTCGCCTGTTCATCTTCCGACACGTCTGGGACCTCGGTGACGGTAACCGATTCGATGGCCGCCTGGCCGGCAATCCGCTGTTTGAGCTGATCGATCTGTCCGTTCAGCTCCCTAACCGTCTGATCAAAGGTGCTCTGCAGATTGGCCGTATCGTTCTTCTTGCCGTCGTCGCCGTTGCAGCTAGCGAGCATCGTGCAGCCGAGCAGCGTCGCGAGCAGCGTCTTCTTAATTGTCATGGATTCCTCCCGAATGAATAAAATATGCTTTGAAAAAGAATGACGTGATATTTCAATCGATTAAGTATGTGGCTGAGTTCGAGTTGATTTAGGTTCGTCAAATAAGGGTTCAGATTAATAGGCTGTGTGCGAGACGGCTCAATCGAACGTGTTTGTCATGCCGCTACAGGGTGTGCGCAGTTGCAATGCAAGTTCGGGGTGGTGTCTATTCGCTGGTGCGTTCAAGGCTCCTCCCTCTTCGCAACTTCTTCCAGAATTGACGACACTTATCGCTGAGCCAAAATCGCGTCAATTATTCCAAAGTCTAAGGCCTGAGGTGGCCAGGGTTCGCAAGCGCACGTAACGCGGCCGCAAACGGGTGCCGGGGATGGTTAGTTCGAGCCCGGAAAAGACTTCATGGCAATGTCGATCAGCCGGTAAAGCTCTTCCCGGCCAGCGCCGCTCGATGCCTGGACGGCAGTGCCTTGGGCGATGGTCAAGAGGTAGCGGGCAAGATCCTCCGCGTTGCAGTCGGCGGGAAGATCGCCTTCACGCCTTGCGCGTTCGAAACGCCGCGCCAGCGCCTTCTGCCCTATCTGGCGGCGCTCGATGATTGTTTTCTGGATCGCTTCCGCGGCTTCGCTGCAGCCCATGGCCGCATTGATACCAAGGCATCCACCCGGATTGCATTCTTCAGTCTGGGCATTGGCAAAGCCATGCAATATATCCAGCGCGACAATCCGTGCGGTCGGCTGCTCCAGTGCCTTCCAGAAGAAGGCCATGTAGTTCTGCTCATAGCGCTGCAGCGCCATGCGGAAGAGCTCTTCCTTGTTGCCGAAGGTTCCGTAAAGACTGGGCTTGGTGATACCCATGCCGTCGGTCAGGTCAGTGATGGATGTGCCTTCGTAGCCTTTTCGCCAGAATAGCTCCAAAGCCGTCTGCAATGCGTCATCCGCATCAAATTCCCTGGGCCGTCCCATGGACAACACTCCCTAAAAGAATTATACCGTTCGGTATAAAATTCCATTGACAGCTGTTACATCGCCGCCTTATATCAGCCGTTCTATACCGCTCGGTATAGAACGTCAATGCTCAATTCGATGATCGAATTCAGATTCGCCACCCTCCCAATGGCGGAAACTTTCAAAGCAGGATGACCACGATGTCAATCAGCACTTTAAGAAAAAGCCTCTATGCCAGCGCTTTAGTTCTGACACTTGCCACAGTCGGCGGCTCGCACTTTCTGGACATGCAGCAGAGCCACGCGGAAGGCGAAAAGAGTCAGGCCGCGCCTGCGCCAGCGACGCCCGTTTCGGTTGCGGTCGTACAGCCAAAGCTCGTAACGCAGTGGAGCGAATTCTCTGGCCGGCTCGAGGCGGTCGACGCGGTTGAAGTACGTTCACGTGTCGCCGGCGCCATTCAGTCGGTGGCCTTCAAGGAAGGCGCGATCGTCAAGCAGGGCGACCTTCTGGTCAAGATCGACCCGGCGCCATATGAGGCTGAAGTTGCACGCGCAAAGGCGCAGGTGGCCTCTGCCGAATCGAAGCTCGCCTATGCCAAGAGCGAACTTCAACGCGGCAAGCAGCTCGTGACATCGCGCTTTGCGTCCCAGAGCGACTACGATCAGCGTTTGAACGTCCAGACCAGCGCGGAAGCGGACCTCGAAGCGGCCAAGGCCGTGTTGCAGACCGCCATGCTCAACCTCGACTGGACCGATATTCGTGCACCGATCAGCGGCCGTGTCGGACGTATCGAGATCACCCCCGGCAATCTCATCGCCGAGGGACCGAGCGCGCCGCTATTGACATCGCTGGTTTCGATCAGCCCGATTTATGCAAGTTTCGAGGCCGATGAAAACGTCGTCGCCAATGCGCTCGCCGATCTTCCCGAGGGCTTGAACAGCCGTGACTTCGTCAACCGCATCCCGGTTCAGATGGATGTTCACGGCCAGGACGGGATCACCGGCAAGCTACAGCTGATCAACAACAGCGTCGATGCGACGAGCGGTACCGTCAAGGTTCGCGCGGTGTTCGACAACGCCAATGGCAAGCTGATGCCCGGCCAGTTCGCCAAGGTCCGCATGGGTCAGGCCAACGAGCGCAATGAATTGCTGGTCGACGAAAAGGCTGTCGGAACCGACCAGAACAAGAAGTTCGTCATGGTCGTCAATTCGAAGAACGTCGTCGAGTATCGCGAAGTCTCGCTTGGCGCCAAGGCAGATGGCTTGCGGATAGTCACGGCTGGATTACAGGCGGATGACAAGATCGTCGTCAATGGCCTGCAGCGGATTCGCCCTGGCTCGCTCGTTGCACCGGAGATGGTTGCGATGGGCAACAAAGCCCCAGACCAGCAGGCGCTGGCGGACCAGGCCAAGCTCAAACAATAAATACCCAGAGCCCCGCATCGGGCAGGTGGAATTGATATGAATATCTCCAATTTCTTTATCGACCGCCCGATCTTTGCGGGCGTTCTTTCTTTCATCATCTTCCTTGGCGGTTTGATTGCGCTGACGACGATGCCCGTCTCGGAATATCCGGACGTCGTGCCCCCGTCGATCGTGGTGCGGGCGCAGTATCCGGGGGCAAATCCGAAGGTCATTGCCGAAACAGTCGCAACGCCGATGGAAGAGCAGATCAACGGCGTTGAAGGCATGCTCTACATGGGCAGTCAGGCGACGGCGGATGGCCAGATGACGCTGACTGTGACCTTTGCGCTCGGTACAGATCCGGACAAGGCACAACAGCTGGTCCAGAACCGCGTTTCGCAGGCGGAACCGCGCTTGCCGGAGGAAGTGCGCAGCCTCGGGATCACCACGGTCAAGAGTTCGCCTGACCTGATGCTGGTGGTCAATCTCATTTCGCCCAATGATCGCTATGACATTACGTACCTGCGCAACTACGCCCTGATCAACATCAAGGATCGCCTCGCCCGCATCAATGGCGTCGGCGATGTGCAGTTGTTCGGGTCTGGCGACTATTCGATGCGTATCTGGCTTGATCCGCAGAAGACCGCGGAACTCGGCCTCTCGGCAACCGATGTTCTCAACGAAATCCGTGCGCAGAACGTGCAGGCGGCTGCCGGTACCATCGGTGCGTCGCCCAACTCGAACAGTGTCGATCTGCAATTGACGGTGAACGCGCAAGGCCGGTTGCAATCCGAAGAAGAATTCGGCCAGATCATCGTCAAGACTGCCGCCAATGGCGCGATCACGCATTTGAGCGACATTGCCCGCATCGAACTTGGCGCAGCCGACTATTCGCTACGCTCGCTGCTCGACAACAAGAGCGCCGTCGCTATCCCGATCTTCCAGGCACCGGGCTCCAATGCGATCCAGATCGCCGACGAAGTTCGTGCAGCGATGAACGAGATGAGGCTGACCATGCCGGAAGGCGTGGACTACGAGATCGTCTACGATACGACCCAGTTCGTTCGCGCTTCGATCGAGGCCGTCATCCATACGCTGCTTGAAGCGGTATTGCTGGTCGTTCTGGTTGTTATCCTCTTCCTGCAAACGTGGCGTGCATCGATCATCCCGCTGATTGCGGTGCCGATATCGATCGTCGGTACGTTTGCGGTGATGCATCTGTTCGGTTTCTCGATCAATGCGCTAAGCCTGTTCGGTCTTGTTCTCGCGATCGGTATCGTCGTCGATGACGCCATCGTGGTGGTTGAAAACGTCGAGCGAAACATCGAGAACGGTCTGGCCCCACGGCAGGCGACAGTACAGGCGATGCGGGAAGTTTCGGGACCAATCATCGCGATTGCGCTGGTTCTGGTCGCGGTGTTCGTGCCCCTCGCCTTCATCAGCGGACTGACCGGTCAGTTCTATCGGCAGTTCGCGCTGACGATCGCCATCTCGACGGTCATTTCAGCTTTCAACTCCCTTACACTGTCCCCCGCCCTCGCCGCTCTTCTGTTGAAGGGACATGATCAGCCAAAAGATCGCTTGACGCGCTTCATGGACCTGACGCTGGGCTGGCTTTTCCGTGGGTTCAATGCCGTGTTCACACGTGGAGCCAACGGCTACAGCAAGGGCGTGCGCGGCGTTATCTCGCGCAAGACGATCATGATGGGGATTTATCTCGTCTTGATCGGCGCGACGGCCTTCATGTTCAAGAGTGTGCCCGGCGGTTTCGTTCCGCCGCAGGACAAGCAGTATCTGGTCGGCTTCACCCAGCTGCCGGATGGTGCGACGCTAGACCGGACGGAAGCGGTCGTCCGCCGCATCGGCGATATGGCGTTGAAGATACCCGGCGTGCAAAGCACGATTGCCTTCCCAGGCCTGTCCATCGCCGGTTTCACCAATAGCTCGAATGCCGGCGTTGTCTTCGTTTCGCTGAAACCTTTCGAGGAGCGCAAGACGCCAGACTTGAGTGCCGGTGCGATCGCCATGGCACTCAATCAGCAGATAGCCGGCATCCAGGAATCGTTCAGCGCCGTCTTCCCGCCGCCTCCCGTCCAGGGTCTCGGCTCGATCGGCGGGTTCAAGCTGCAGATCGAGGATCGCAATGGTCTTGGTTACCAGGCTCTCGACGACGCAACCAAGGCGTTCCTCGCCAAGGCGGCCACTGCACCGGAGCTGACAGGTCTGTTCACCAGCTATCAGATCAATGTTCCACAGCTCTATGCCGACGTTGACCGTGCCAAGGCACGCCAACTCAACGTATCGCTGCCGGAAATCTTCAACACGCTGCAGATCTATCTTGGCTCGGTCTATGTCAACGACTTCAACAAGTTCGGCCGCACCTATTCCGTCCGCATGCAGGCGGAGTCGGATTTCCGGGCCAAGTCTGAAGATATTGGCGACCTCAAGGTACGATCCGGTTCGGGCGAGATGATCCCGCTGTCGGCCCTGGTCAACGTCTCGTCCAGTGCGGGACCGGATCGCGCGATGCGCTATAACGGCTTCCTTGCTGCCGACGTGAACGGCAATGCAGCGCCCGGCTACTCGTCGGGTCAGGCGCGGGCTGCGGTGGAAAAGATTGCCGCCGACACCTTGCCGCCCGGGATCGGCTTCGAATGGACGGAACTGACCTATCAGGAGATCATTGCGGGCAACTCGGCCTACCTCATCTTCCCGTTGTCGATCCTCCTGGTATTCCTCGTCCTCTCGGCACAATACGAAAG
Source organism: Phyllobacterium zundukense (assembly GCF_025452195.1). Classification (NCBI taxonomy): domain Bacteria; kingdom Pseudomonadati; phylum Pseudomonadota; class Alphaproteobacteria; order Hyphomicrobiales; family Phyllobacteriaceae; genus Phyllobacterium; species Phyllobacterium zundukense. The sequence continues at coordinate 3,647,622 of NZ_CP104973.1, forward strand.
CCTCTCGCTGCCACTATCGATCATCATGATCGTGCCGCTCGGATTGCTCGCCGCCCTCACCGGCGTCTGGCTGACGGCGGGAGACAACAATGTCTTCACGCAGATCGGGCTGATCGTGCTAGTCGGGCTATCCGCCAAGAACGCCATCCTGATCGTCGAGTTTGCGCGGGAACTGGAGTTTGCCGGAGCGACGCCATTCAAGGCCGTGATCGAGGCCAGCCGCCTGCGACTGAGACCGATCCTGATGACGTCGCTGGCCTTCATCATGGGCGTGGTGCCTCTCGTCACATCGACGGGAGCCGGTGCGGAAATGCGCAGTGCCATGGGTGTCGCGGTGTTTGCCGGGATGATCGGCGTGACGTTGTTCGGTTTGTTCATGACGCCAGTGTTCTATGTGCTCATACGTGCGATGACTGGAAACCGGCAGCTGAAGAGCCACCATGCAAGTACCTTCGACGGCGATTCCAGCCACAATTCGGGCGCGATTGCTCCTGCCGCAACGCCAGCCGAGTAACAAAAATCTCCGACGGCGCAGAGCTTGCTAGGGTTTCTGCGCCGCCGGAGCTAACCTACTGAAACTGAAGATTTTCCCTACGTTATGGCAGCAGCATTTGATCGCCGAGTAGAGCCTATCACGGCACAGTTGAACGACGATGAGAACTTTTTGGGTGACAAAAGGTTTCAAACTGTTACAGTTGCGTGACCAAGCCGAAATTCGGCACTGACGATCATGATCCTTCGGCACTTTCAAAGGATCGTCCAATCGGGAGCAGTCCTTATGAGCTTTGCCGCAGCAAACGATAACCGAAAGATCAGCGACGGTTTTATACCGTTCGTCACTTTTGTCATATGCACCCAGGTAGCAGCCACTATTCTGCTCGCTTTGCCAAATTGGTATTGAGGCCTCAACCCACACCTACAGGTTTTTCAATCCTGCCGGTTCTGGCAGGAGCAGTGATTATTTTAATGATCGCCGGTGTTTTTTTCGCGACTTGAGACGGCTTTGTAAGCCTCCCTCCCAATCCTTTCATGCAACCAAAGTCTGGCTATTAAAGCTGCCAAGCAATTGGGATAGTGCCCATGGTTTGGTTCGATTTGGAAATAGCGTTCATGAGTGGCGATAGCGATACAAAGGCAAGGGACAACGAGGTTACAAAATACATTGCCGCGGCACTGGACCGGCTATCGACCGGGTCCATCATTGTCGGATTCGTTGGGCCCATGGCGACGATCATGAATGATCCTACAAAAACCATGACATTGGACTATCATCGCTGGCTTGCCATCGGCCTTGTAAGTGGCTCGTGGATTGCCGTATCGTACTGCCTGCATATCTACGGCAAGAGAGCGTTGTTAAAAGGGATCAAGTAAATGGACGAATGGATCTATCTGGTCTTGTCTTTAGCGATGGGCGCCGTTGTCCTCATTTATAGCCGTTTCGCGGTAAACAAGCATATTGCCACGGTCGAACGTCACGAACGTGAGCGCGAGCAGCGGAAACGCAAGTACGTGAAATCGGTATAATAAGGCGACGACGTGCGAAGCCGCCAGAAGAGAAATATTCAACTGCTGCGGGCCTCCGCTCTATTGCTGATTCTGGCAGTCGCCGGCTGTGTCTCCATGACGCCGGAAGAGCGGCGGGCGCTCGATAATCAGACCTGTTCATCCTATGGTTTCCGGCGTGGAACCGATGCGTTCGCAAATTGCCTGCTCAATCTCGACCTTGACCGGCGCGCCGCGAGCCGGGCGCAATTCGAACAGATGCAATTTAACACGCCGCTGATCATCTATGACAATCGCTATCGATATTATCGGCACCGCCGATGGTAACACTCGCCCGCCCACGAGTGCGGGCAAGTGTCATTCGCAATGATTACCGAACCCAGACGACCCGGCGTGTCTCGCGTTCTATAAGCGCGGGACGATCCTGCACGTAGACGTATGAGTAGCGCGGCTGATCAGGCACAGCGACCAGCGGCACGTCGTCAGGAATGACAGTGCCCGTGGTTATGTCTCCGTCGATGACCACCGGATCTGTCGGATTAGTTTCTATGTAGGAGATAACCTCATCCGGCACAGCTCGGGGCGCAATGCCAGCATCATCCGACAGATACACGACCTCGCGATTTTCCATGGAGACGATCACCGGACGGCCATCGACATAAATATAGCCATAGCCCGGGCTCTCCGGAATTGGCCGCACCACGATTGTTTCGGGTACGACGTAACCCTGGGATAAATCACCCTCTATAACTACTGGATCGGCCGGATGCGCGATGACATAGTCCCGGGCGGACTGCGGTACTTCAACGACAACGCCATCCTGAGCGATCGCCAGACCGGAGGCGGCGAAAAACGTTGCTGCAGTCACCATAAAAATCTTTTTCATTATCCTGCCTCTCAATTGAACCTGTTTTGTCCCAGTAGGAGGGAAACCCCCGCAACAATGGATTGGTTCCGCTGAAAGACGATATGTCATCGCGGCTTCGAACTTTGAGCTCGGCGCAAAAGAGCGAAATTTTGCTTTTCGCCGGCACAAAAACTGATATCGCTGTGGACATGGAACCGCAGCTGATCTCCCTTATCGACTCCCTGCCGTCGACTGTCCCGTTCGTCGGGCCGGAAACGCTGGAACGCAAGCGCACCAGGCCTTTCAAAGCGCGACTTGGCGCCAATGAAAGCGGCTTCGGCCCAGCGCCTTCAGTCATTACGGCCATACAAAACCATGCCGGGGAGGCGTGGAAATACGCGGATCCAGAAAATTTCGATTTGAAGCATGCGCTTGCCGCGCATCTAGGCGTTGAACCGGTCAATATTGTCGTTGGCGAAGGCGTCGATACACTGCTCGGACTCGCCGTACGCCAGTACGTTCGCGAAGGCACGCCGGTCGTCACTTCGCTCGGTGCCTATCCGACATTCAATTTTCATGTGGCCGGCTTTGGCGGACGGCTGGTGACGGTGCCATACAGGGAGGATCGCGAGGACCTCGAGGCATTGCTTGCTGCAGTAAAGCGCGAACAGGCACCGCTCGTCTATTTCTCCAACCCTGACAATCCAATGGGGACGTGGTGGGCGGCGGCACAGATCGAAAGCTTTATCGATGCGCTGCCGAAAACTACGATGCTGATCCTCGACGAAGCCTATGGCGAAACCGCACCAGCGGGCACTCTGCCGCGGATCGATGTTTCGCGGCCGAATGTCCTGCGCATGCGCACGTTCTCCAAGGCATACGGGCTCGCCGGAATGCGCTGCGGCTATGCTGTCGGCGCAGAAAAGCAGATCCTCGCCTTCGACAAAATCCGCAACCATTTCGGCATGAACAAACTGACACAGATTGCCGCCCTGGCAGCGCTAGAGGATCAAGATTATCTCAAGGCGGTGATTGCACGGATTATCGCCGGGCGTGAGCGGATCATGCAGATCGCCAAAAGTAATGGTTTGAAGGCGATTCCCTCTGCGACCAATTTCGTCACTATCGATTGCGGGCGCGATGGGCCATTCGCCCTCGCCGTTCTCAATGCCCTTATCGACCGCGACGTCTTCATGCGCAAACCAATGGCGCCGGGTCTGGACCGTTGTATCCGTGTCAGCGTCGGCCTTGATGAAGAACTCGATTATTTCGAGCAACAGCTTCCGCAGGCCTTAGCCGCTGTAAGTAACCGCTGAGCCCGGACAAAACCTTAAAAACGGAGATTAACTTGGAGATTAATCGGGTTTTTGCCGGTCTCGGCGGTCTGTTCGGGGCTGCAGGTATCGCGGCCTATGCCGCAGCGGCCCATAGTGCGGAAGGTCATATGGCCACGATTGCGCCGATCCTGTTCATCCACGCCCCCGCATTTCTGGCGTTGTCGCTGTTAGCAAAGGTCAGTCGTCCAGCCTATTTCGGCGCGTGGGTGCTGGTGTTGGGGTTTGCTATTCTTCATCGGCGATCTGGTGTCGCGCGATGTTACAGGTGACCGTTTATTTGCCTTTGCGGCACCGCTTGGTGGAACGCTGCTCATCCTGGGCTGGATTGTAGTTGCAGCGACGGCATTCAAGACGCTGGATTTCAAGCGCTTGGAATAATCGGAGCGTCATCATTGTCCCACGACAGCGGCTCGCAGGGTCTTCAGATATTGCGCTATTACTTATGACCGGCCCGAATGGTCGACCGGAGCGACTCAGATTTTACGGCGTGAAATATTTGAAGAACCCCGCCATGGCGAATATGGCCAATACGAAGCCAAGCAATTGCAACATTGTAGGAAGGTGGTCAATCCTCCCTTTCAGATAGGCGAGACCTTCTTTCAAGCCTGAAACGTCTCCCTTCAAGCCCGAAATGTCTCCCTTCAATCCTGTAACGTCTCCCTTCAGACCCGATACGTCGCCCTTCAGGACCGAAACGTCTCCCTTCAGACCTGATACGTCACCCTTCAGGATTGAAACATCCTCCTTCAAGCCTGCAAGGCCATTGAGGATGACATCCAGTTTGCCGTCCATCTTCCCAAAAGATTTTTCCAGAAATGCGACGCGATGTTCCATATCTTCAAATGTGCCACCGCCATCGGCGGATTTCAAGCTCTCCAGCGTTGTAGGTTTATGGGCCATGGAGCGCGTCGTTAACGTCCACCTTTGAGTTTGGCATTGCATAACTTGTAGTAACCGCCGCCCTTCTCGATCCAGCGCGTGCCGCCGAGCGTGCCGCCTTTCTTGTTCGCGTGGTATTGCTCAAGGCATGTGTGCATGCGGGCCTTGGCAGGTTTCTCTGCAGCAAATTTTGCGGCTATCGACGACGGAAACGTCGTCTTTCCGGATGGAGATCTGGCTACGACTTCGGCTTTTTTTGGCGTTGTCTCCGGCTTTTCTTCAGTCGTCTCTGTTTTGGCCTCCGTCGGTGCAGGTTTGGTTGGCTTGTCAGCCGCCTCAGCGGGCGAGATGCATTGTGCTTTACGGAATTCGCTCCACGAAACGCCTTCTGCTTCGCCGGCACTTTGCGCCGCCTTGTACTTGACGCTGCACTCTTTCATGCTCAAGGCATATGCAGAAGGGATCGATGCCAGCGGCAGGAAAACCGCTGTAATCAGGGTAGCGAATAGACGGGAAATGCGTCGTTCAAACATGAAACCCACTCTGAAAATTGATTGATGAAAATCGACTCCGATTGGCCGACCGTACATGCATCCCTTCCCCTCCTCTATCCATACCTTCGTCTAGCAACACTCCTCTTGAATTAATTGAACGTTCGTTTTATTAATTCATCATGGCACGCACAACCGGATCAGATGGCGGAAGGACACGCAGCGCGATTGATATTGCTGCCAAGCATTTGATTGCACGGGTCGGCTATGAAGCGATGTCGATGCGCCAACTCGCGGACGAAGTGGGCGTGCAGCCCGCGGCCTTCTATCGCTATTACCCTAACAAGCAGGAATTGCTGTTTTCGGTTATGCGGGGGCACATGGATCGTGTGCTTGCAGCCTGGGAAGCCGAGAGCCGCAGCGCTCATACGGCGCTTGAAAAATTTTGCGCCTTCATTCGTTTCCATATCCGTTACCATGTGGAGCGGCGTGAGGACGTGCACATCGCGAACATGGAGCTACGCAGCCTCAGCCCGGAAAACCGGGCCATCATCGTTGAATTGCGCGGACGATACGAGAACAGCCTTCGCGATATACTCGACGACGGGATGGATACACGCGAATTTGCCATCGATGATATTGCCCTGACAACCCGCGCCATTATCGCGATGATTACCGGAATCATGGTCTGGTTCCGGCCGGGCGACAGGCTTAGTGTCGACGAGATTGCAGAAAAGTATGTCGACATGGGACTGCGCCTTGTTGGCGCCAAGAAGATTGCAACAACTAAAACGGGAGGACGAAATGTACCAGTCGGGCCTAAGATTCGGCGTCTCTGAGGAGATCGAAGCACTGCGGGAAACGGTGCACCGGTTTGCGCAAGCGGAAATAGCACCGCTAGCGGCCGAGACCGACCGATCCAATCAATTCCCCGTGCACCTCTGGCAGAAAATGGGCGAGCTCGGCTTGCTCGGAATGACCGCCGACCCCGAGTTTGGCGGGTCCGGCCTTGGATATCTCGCACACACGATTGCAGTAGAAGAAATCTCCCGCGCCTCGGCGTCAGTCGGTCTCTCTTATGGTGCGCATTCCAATCTTTGCGTCAACCAGATCAACCGCTGGGGCACCCCGGAGCAGAAGGCAAAGTTTTTGCCGAAACTCTGCTCGGGTGAACATGTCGGCGCGCTCGCCATGTCAGAACCGGGCGCGGGCTCCGACGTCGTTTCGATGAAACTGCGCGCCGACAAGAAGAATGACCGTTATGTTCTGAACGGTAACAAGATGTGGATCACCAATGGTCCGGATGCCAGCACGTTGGTGGTCTACGCGAAGTCCGATCCCGCCGCGGGCTCGCGCGGAATCACAGCATTTCTCATCGAGAAGGAATTCAAGGGTTTTACCACCGCGCAAAAGCTGGACAAGCTTGGTATGCGCGGTTCCAATACGTGCGAGCTCGTCTTCGAGGACTGCGAAGTGCCATTTGAAAATGTACTTGGTGAAGAGGGCCAAGGCGTCAAAATCCTGATGTCGGGGTTGGATTATGAGCGCGTCGTGCTTGCCGGTGGACCTTTGGGAGTGATGGACGCCTGTCTGGATGTGGTTGTGCCCTACGTGCATGAGCGCAAGCAATTCGGCCAACCGATCGGAGAATTCCAGCTGATGCAAGGCAAGCTGGCGGACATGTACACGACGACGAATGCTTGCCGGGCCTATGTTTATGCCGTGGCTGCCGCCTGTGACCGCGGTGAAACCACACGCAAGGATGCAGCAGGGTGCGTTCTGTACGCAGCGGAGAAAGCAACATGGTGCGCGCTTGAGGCCATCCAGGCGCTCGGTGGCAATGGCTATATCAACGACTATCCGACCGGACGGCTGTTGCGCGATGCCAAGCTCTACGAAATCGGTGCTGGCACGAGCGAGATACGACGCATGCTTATCGGCAGGGAAATGTTTGCAGAGAGCGCTTGAACCACCACCACTGCTACTATTTACCGCCGATAACAGGAGACCGCATGACCGTCCTCACCTCCCAGATCAGCACCACGTCCGAAACCTTTACCGCCAATACTAAGCGAATGCAGGCACTGGTCGGTGATATCCAGGCCAAGGCGGAACTGGTAATCAAGGGCGGTACCGATGAGGCGCGCGAGCGCCACACATCGCGCGGCAAGCTCCTCCCGCGTGATCGCTTGGCGCAGCTTCTGGATGCCGGTTCGCCCTTTCTGGAAATTGGCCAGTTTGCCGCCTGGGATATGTATGACGATACAATTTCATCCGCCGGTCTGATTGCAGGGATCGGCCGGGTATCGGGCAAGGAAGTGATGATCGTCATCAATGATGCGACGGTGAAAGGCGGCACCTATTATCCATTGACGGTGAAAAAGCATCTCCGGGCACAGGAGATCGCGGTGCAGAACAATCTGCCCTGCCTCTATCTTGTGGATAGCGGCGGAGCCAATCTGCCCAATCAGGACGAGGTCTTTCCGGATCGCGAGCACTTCGGTCGCATCTTCTACAATCAGGCCAATATGTCGGCGGCAGGCATCCCGCAGATTGCGGTCGTCATGGGATCATGCACGGCGGGCGGCGCCTATGTGCCTGCCATGTCGGAAGAAACCATCATGGTGAAAGGCCAGGCAACGATTTTTCTTGCCGGTCCTCCCCTGGTCAAAGCAGCGACAGGCGAAGAGGTTTCGGCAGAAGACCTTGGCGGTGCGGAAGTGCATACACGCGAGTCGGGCGTTGCCGACCATTACGCCGTGGATGATGCACACGCGCTTGCCATTGCCCGGCGTATCGTTGGAAACCTGAATCGAAAGAAGGAGATAGGCCTCGATCTTCGTAAGGTGATTCCGCCGCTTTATGATCCACATGAACTTTACGGCATCATACCGAGCGATCTGCGCCAGCCATACGATGCGCGCGAATTGATCGCCCGCATCGTCGATGGTTCGGAATTCGACGAGTTCAAGCAAAACTACGGCACGACGCTGATAACCGGTTTTGCGCATCTTTACGGCATGCCGGTCGGTATCATCGCCAACAATGGCGTGCTGTTTTCCGAAAGCGCGCTGAAGGGCACGCATTTCATCGAACTGTGCACGCAGCGCGGTATCCCTTTGGTCTTCCTGCAGAACATCACCGGCTTCATGGTCGGACGTTCCTACGAGGCGGGCGGAATCGCCAAGGATGGCGCCAAGCTCGTTACCGCCGTCGCGACAGCGAGGGTGCCCAAGGTGACGATGATCGTCGGCGGTTCGTTTGGCGCCGGCAATTATGGCATGTGCGGCAGAGCCTTCTCGCCGCGCTTCCTCTGGATGTGGCCGAATGCCCGCATTTCGGTCATGGGCGGCGAACAGGCGGCCACCGTTCTGGCACTGGTCAAACGCGAGGGAATCGAGCGCAAGGGTGGAGAGTGGTCAGCCAGCGACGAAGCTGCATTCCGTGCACCGATCCTTGAAAAATATGAGCGTGAGGGTCACCCGCTTTATTCCTCGGCGCGGCTTTGGGATGATGGCATCATCGACCCGGCAAAAAGCCGCGAGGTGCTGGCGCTTTCCCTCTCCGCCGCGCTTAATGCGCCTATCGAGGAAACGCGCTTTGGCATGTTCAGGATGTGATGATGAAGATGTTGTCGCCTGAACGCCGATTTCCCCTGCACCTCAGCTGTGCGTGGTTCGACAGGCTCACCATGAGGGAGATGGGGAAATCGCAGGGAGCCAGAATCTGGAACGTTGGCGACTACATTTGCAACGCACCAAGCTCCCTCATGGTGAGCCTGTCGAACCACGCACAGGGCAGATGCCGAACCAGCGAGAAGCGAAACCCATGACCAGAACCTTTTCCAGAATCCTCATTGCCAATCGTGGCGAGATCGCCTGCCGCGTCATCCGTACGGCGCAGAGAATGGGTATCGGCACAGTCGCAGTCTATTCCGATGCGGATGCGCACGCGCTGCATGTGGCGATGGCCGATGAGGCGGTCTATATCGGACCCTCGCCCGTCACCGACAGTTATCTGCGGGCCGACCACATCATCGACGCTGCATTGAAAAGCGGAGCCGAGGCCATTCATCCCGGCTATGGGTTCCTTTCCGAAAATCCAGGTTTTGTAGAGGCGGTGGTGAAAGCTGGTCTGGTCTTCATCGGACCTTCTGCAGACTCGATCCGGGCCATGGGGCTCAAGGATGCCGCCAAGCGGTTGATGGAAAAGGCCGGCGTCCCCGTCGTTCCGGGCTACCATGGCGAGGCGCAGGAACTGGTGGTTCTTGCCGGGAAGGCACGCGAGATCGGTTATCCCGTGCTGATCAAGGCGCGCGCAGGCGGCGGCGGCAAAGGCATGCGCAAGGTCGATAATCCCGACGATTTCGCCGAGGCGCTGGGGAGTGCGCGGCGCGAGGCCAAGAGCGCCTTTGGCGACGATCGCGTGCTGGTGGAAAAGTACATCGCCAAACCGCGCCATATCGAAGTGCAGGTGTTTGGCGACAATCACGGCAATGTGGTGCATCTCTACGAGCGCGATTGCTCGTTGCAGCGCCGCCATCAAAAGGTCATCGAGGAAGCCCCTGCCCCGGGAATCACTGCAGAGGTGCGCTCTGCAATGACCAGTGCAGCCGTCAAGGCAGCGCAAGCGATCAACTATTCCGGCGCGGGCACCATCGAATTTATTGTCGATGCCACGGAAGGGCTGAAGCCCGACCGTTTCTGGTTCATGGAAATGAACACACGGCTGCAGGTAGAACACCCGGTAACCGAGATGATCACCGGGCTTGACCTGGTAGAGTGGCAATTGCGTGTGGCGGCAGACGAAGAGTTGCCACTATCCCAAAAACAGATCCCTCTCAACGGCCATGCTATCGAGGCGCGGCTCTATGCCGAAGACCCGGCGAAAAGTTTCCTCCCAGCTATCGGCACGCTGCACCATCTGTCGTTTCCCAGTGCGTTGAAGGACGGCGAGGTTCGCGTCGAAACCGGCGTTCGGACGGGCGATACGATCTCACCCTACTATGATCCGATGATCGCCAAGCTTGTGGTGCACGGGCCCGATCGGCTGTCTGCACTTGCCGCAATGGAGAGCGCGCTGAACCAGACGGAAATTGCCGGAACGACCACCAACGCGCCGTTCCTGGCAGCTCTGATCCGACACCAGGGATTTGCCGCCGGTGACGTCGATACGGGATTGATCGATCGCGATCTTGCAGGATTGATCGTTCCCGTCGCGACGCCGGCAGGTGCGAAGGAACTGGCCATCCTTTCTGCCAGCGGTCTCCTGAAACGACCTGTCCACGGTGATCCATGGACTGCCTTGCGAGGCTACAGTCATCACAACGGGCTGGCTTATCCGGTCATGCTCGAAGAGGCGGGGCAGATCGTGCGATATGGCGTTTCCGTACTTGGAGACGAGCGCTACGCGATTTCCGGTTCAGATGCTGTAGTCGAACTGCGTGTGCGACATGAACCACTTGGCTGGCACCTCACCGGCAAGAGTATCAATTTGCGGGCGAAGACCATTGCGATACCGCATGGCGTAGCCATAGTCGCCAATGGGACAGCAACGGCATTCAGCATCGCCGATCCTTTTCTGCTCGCCGAACAGGCAGGCAACGCCGGAGACCGGCTTACCGCTCCGATGCCAGGCCTGGTGAAGGCCGTGCGGGTTGCCGCCGGTGATCTGGTCAAAAAAGGTCAGATATTGCTGGTGCTCGAAGCCATGAAAATGGAGCACTCGATTACTGCGCCGCATGATGGCAAAATTGCCGAGATCGTGTCCGGCAACTCGCAAGTCAAAGAGAATTTCCCCTTGGTGCGGTTTGAGGAAGCACCTGCCGATACAACCAAGAATTGAGGCAGAAATGTTGGATGACGCGTGCTAGAACGAGCGCGGCACTCGACCGAGCGTCAAATCGAAGAGTTTTCCTACGTCAAGGAGATCGACCCGTGGCTAAAAAATCCCTGCAGACCATCAAACGTGCACCGACCGCTACCCCCAGCGATCTGGGCGGTAACGCAGTGCGCGATATCGCTGGAGCGGTAAATGCTCTGCTCGCAGACACATTTGCAATTTATATGAAGACCAAGAATTTTCACTGGCACATGAGCGGCCCGCACTTTCGCGATTTCCATCTCCTGCTGGACGAACAGGCAGAGCAGATTTTCGCGATGACCGACGTCCTCGCCGAACGGGTCCGGAAGATCGGCGGCACCACGTTGAAATCCATTGGGCAGATCGGCGCCCAACAACGCATTCCTGACAATGATGCCAATTTCGTCACGCCGGAAGACATGCTGGCTGAGCTGCGCGACGACAATAAGAGCTTCATCGGCTATTTGCGCCAGGTTCACGAGCTGTGCAGCGAACACGGCGACAGCGCCACAACGAGTATCATAGAGAACTTCATAGATGAGACAGAGCGGAGGCACTGGTTCCTGTTCGAAGCCACACGCGTCGGACCAGCCAGCATCTAAGCGGCGAACAAAACAAACTCCAGCTCTCCAAGCTGGAGCTACCGATGCTCAATCATTGGCCTTGACCGGCCGGGCTTTCTGGTCCCGGGCGTCGGCGATAAGCGCTTCAACTGCTGAAATGTTGAGAGCCAAGGTGGCAACTTTGTTCAATGTATTGTTATCCGGAAATGCTTTTGACTTGGCAGACAACAATATCAGCTGCTTTTGAGCAGCCGTTAATCTCGATAACAATCCTTCAAGATCGTCAAGCATCACTTCCCCGTCTTATCAAGAATCATACATACGCACAGCAACACTCCATACGTGACAAGGCAAGCAATTGTATACCCACGGTTGCAAACATTACGATATCGCGTTGTGATTGAGTTCACAATATGGGATTTTCTGCAGAAGGGTTGTGGTTCTAGTGGGAGGTCATCCATTCGCGCGCAGCACGCAGGGCCGCCGCGATATCGGGCTTCGACATTGATTGAGCAAGTTCCGCCCGCAGTTCAGCCGCCCGGTCGCACCCCTTGATGGCGGCAATATTGAACCATTTATGGGCTGCCACAAGATCGATAGCGCAATCCCGGCCTGTTGCGTACATAATTCCCATTTCGAAGAGAATATCTGTCTGCGCCGAGCCTCCGGCGTGCCCACTATCGGTATATTGAAGATCAAAGCGTGCCATTTTACCAAATTCCTCGTTGAACCCGAACCGTTACTTGACGAAAGTCCTGTTAGACTTCTGAGAACCGCTAGCTTTGTTGTTTGGCGTGTTCTTTTGATGCTTTTGATAATGCAGCATAGGCTTGAAATTGCTGTTAAAGGGCATGATTAACCGGGCACAAACAAAACAAAAACAACTCGTAAATTTCGGAATTTATTAAATATAACGCGCCAGCAATTGCGGGCATTTGTCGAAAATTCTCCTAAAATCCAAGTAAGAGATTTCAAGCATTTGATAACCAAAGAACAGGTTTTGTGAGGCGAGGAGTGATTACAATTTCCCGCCATTGCATGGCTGCAAGGATCGAATTTCTGTCGAAAATGACCTTGAATTACGTTTACGTGTGCGTAATATCGCCGGACTGCGTGGATGGTATGCAGCCATGCATTTCGGGAGGAAAGTATGAAGCGCAAAATAGTGCTGGCCTGTGCCGGTTTTATCCTCATGACAGGCCCTGCCCTTGCGGAGGAGCCTATCGTTGGGTCATGGAAGCGGCCAAATGGAACGATCATCCAGTATTCTTCGTGCGGTGGGGATTCCTATTGCGGAACAGTTTTGACGGGGGAATACAAGGGTAAATCGATTGGTTCAATGTCCGGCAAGGACGGATCCTATAAGGGCACAGTCAACAAGCTCGATGAAGGCAAGACCTATAATGGCAAGGCAACGGCCAGCGGAAGCAAGCTCTCGCTCTCCGGATGTGTGATGGGTGGGCTGATCTGCAAGAGTGAAAGCCTGACCCGGCAGTAACCAAGTTCAGGCGCCTGGACCAGATGCCGCTTGGCAATACGACGCAAGTGGTATGCTGTGATTGGAGCGGGAGGCAGGTTTTCACCCGCCTCCCTTTTCCTAGACTACTGAAGAGTGACCCGGATGACAACTTGCCAGCTGGTCCGGGTTCTTTTCAATTCTAGGGTGACCCTAAACGGCATATACCGCATAGCGCACCTCCACACCGGCTGGCTCGGTGCTTGCTGCTTCGCCCATAAGATACGCAACACATGACTTGCTTTGCCTAAAGCGACAACGAACCCAGGGTTGAACGAGTGGCCCTGCGATCCTTGCTGGCCATGCCGCTGTCGCTGGTTCCGGTCTTGTCACCAACGCTCCAGTCCTTCGGCAGGCCGGCGCGCAAGCGCTTGTCTCCGGTCTTGCTGGCGAAAGTGGTGGCCAAACTTGACCTTTGCGATGGAAACCTTTATTAACCAATCGGTTATTTAACTCAAAGGTTATACATGTACCACCGGAGGAGAGAGTGAAAAAGACGTATCACGGAAGTTGTCATTGCAGCGTTGTCTGCTTCGAGGCAGCCATCGATCTCGACCAAGGTACGAGCAAATGCAATTGCTCGTTTTGCGCAAAAACTCGCTTTTGGAAGGCATTCGTTGACGAAAATGCCCTGCGGGTAACCTCCGGCTCAAATTATTTGACTGAATACCAGTTTGGCAGCCGAACCATCGTCCACTTCTTCTGCCGGACGTGCGGAGTCAAACCCTTCGGCCGTGGTGAAACGGCGGATATGGGTGTGTTCTACGCCATAAACGTCGCTTGCCTGGACGATTTGACGCCTGACGAGCTGTTAAAGGCTCCCGTTGAGTACCAGGATGGAAAGCACGACCTTTGGGAGCGCAAACCCCAAGACGTTCGCCATTTGTGAAGAGTTCACATAATACCAGTTCGTTCTGATTACCCCCCATTTTCTCACGATTCAATCGATTTAGACTAAGGTATAATTGCGGAAATTCGCGATATCTCCTATCCATCAGCTTTCAGCGTGAAGTTGTTTCGAAATGCCGAATATTGAAGTTCTTTTATCTTGTATTGTTGAGCCATCGTCGTTTGTGTGCATCCTCCCTGCATACAAAGCCTGAGTGAAATTCTGGGAGGCCAAGAATAGAAACAGCATCGTGTGTTTTATTCGTTGGTATGTCGCCTGCCTGGATTGAACAATGCAAGACCAAGCCGCCTGGACAGATCCTTCGCTGGTCATGGGCAAAGACAGGCAGCCATGGTGGTCCCTCCATGGCTGCCTTTTGCTGTCAAGAGCTCAGCGCCCATTAGGGTTTCCTGGCCCCTAGTCGCATCCGAACAGACGTCTTTCATGCTCGCATAGAACCGTTCTGCCATTGGAATCCAGGACGGGGTCAAGGGCTGGTGAGACCGAAGCCCAAAGCGTTTCCACCGGACAATCCCGCCGCCCGGCTTGAATTCACCAGCCCGTGGGTGGAACGGCTTGCTGGTTTGCAAGGCAAAAACCAAGCAGCGGTTTCCGCGCCTCAAATGCCCTATTGGCGTACGACGTACAATTCAAGAAATCACGCTTCCGGTTGAACGCGCGATGAACGAACGCATCAGCTTTGGTTCAGATCGGTTGAGCCATTGTCCCGAAGCCAACAACGCAAAGCTACACCGGGACAAGGAGTGAGGGGATCATGATACAATCAACCACAAATTTATCGCTGCTTTTTCTGCGTGCGCTGATTTTCTCCGCCATTCTTGTTGGTCCTGTCGTGGCTTTTGCCGCAAGCTATGAGGGGCGAAACCCATCAAATGGCGGTATAGGGCTGGTTCTCCTCGTCAGTCTGCAGAGAGTTTGAGACACCGCTTTTCAAGTGTCATGCTATGTCACTATATTGGGGCATGGACAAAAGAATCGGAACCAAGAAGCCCACCGCCATCAGCATGCCCAGCCATGTAGAAGCGCAAGAATTTACCGATGCCAAGGCAGCTGTTCAGGCGCTCAGCGTGCTTTATGAACGCAATACGCAATTTTTGCGCGATGCCTTCGACAGGGTTGCGCGCGGCGAAGAACGCGACACAATGCATTTCCGCGCTTTCTATCCGGAAGTGCGTCTTTCAACATCGAGCTATGCGCAGATCGATTCCCGCCTGGCATTCGGCCATGTGTCGGCGCCCGGCCAATATACGGCGACTATCACGCGACCGGACCTGTTCGACAATTATCTTGAGGAACAGATACGGCTGTTGATCCGCAACCACGGCGGTCCCGTGACGG
The DNA here is from genome assembly GCF_025452195.1 of Phyllobacterium zundukense. Taxonomy (NCBI): domain Bacteria; kingdom Pseudomonadati; phylum Pseudomonadota; class Alphaproteobacteria; order Hyphomicrobiales; family Phyllobacteriaceae; genus Phyllobacterium; species Phyllobacterium zundukense. The sequence goes on from NZ_CP104973.1 coordinate 3,662,868, forward strand.
TGCAGGAATCCACAACGCCGATCCCCATCCACTTTGCCTTTCTTGAGGGCACCCACGTGGAATCATCTGTAGCGGATGCATTCACCCGCCCGCTTCGCGATCTCTTCGATGTTCCGGATCTCGCAGCGACGGATGATCGCATCGTCAACGGCGAATATGAAACCGACGACCTCGACAGTATCATGCCTCTGTCGCCATTTACCGCACAACGGGTCGACTATTCCCTGCACCGACTGTCGCACTACACGGCGACGCGACCGATGCATTTTCAGAACTACGTGCTGTTTACCAACTACCAGTTCTACATCGACGAATTTTGCGCATTGGCGCGCGGACAGATGGCGGAAGGCGGCGGCAGCTATCAGCGGTTTATCGAGCCGGGTAACCTGATCACCGAAGCCGGTGATGATGCACCGACGTCGGGTGTTCCAATTGGCCGGCTACCGCAGATGCCGGCTTATCACCTCGCACGTGACGACGGTTCGGGCATCACCATGGTCAATATCGGTGTCGGCCCTTCCAACGCCAAGACGATTACCGATCATATCGCCGTGCTGAGGCCGCACGCCTGGCTAATGCTTGGCCACTGCGCCGGGCTGCGCAATACGCAAGCGCTTGGCGACTATGTATTGGCCCATGCCTACGTGCGCGAAGATCATGTGCTGGATGACGATTTGCCGGTCTGGGTGCCGATCCCCGCACTTGCCGAAGTGCAGGTCGCACTTGAACAGGCAGTCGCGGAAATCACCGGGCTCGAGGGATATGATCTGAAGCGCATCATGCGTACCGGTACCGTGGCAACAATCGACAACCGCAATTGGGAGCTACGGGACCAGCGCGGCCCCGTTAAACGGTTGTCGCAATCGCGCGCGATCGCGCTCGACATGGAATCGGCGACAATTGCGGCCAATGGTTTTCGCTTTCGCGTGCCTTACGGAACGCTGCTATGCGTCTCGGACAAGCCGCTGCATGGTGAACTGAAACTGCCGGGCATGGCGACGGAGTTTTATAAACGCCAAGTGGCGCAACATTTGCAGATCGGCATTCGTGCCCTTGAAAAGCTGGCTGAAATGCCACCCGAGAAATTGCACTCCAGAAAGTTGCGCAGTTTCTACGAAATGGCATTTCAATAGGAGCTATTTGCGAGGACCAAGAAGAGCGAATGACACGCCCTGTGGATCGAGCGCTTGCAAAACCCACTGCTCGCCGGGAACTTCCACCGGCCCGAAGACCACGTTGCCGCCCTTGTCTTTGATCCGCGATTCAGCGGCGTTAATATCGTCCACGCAGATATAATAGCACCAGGCTGGACGGGTTGACGGCTCAGGATTGTTCATCATGGCGCCAAACATTTGGCCGTCGCGCTCTACGATCTGGTATGTGCCCATGCCGCCCATATCCATGGCTTCGCCCTTGGTCCAGCCAAACAGGCCGGAATAGAATTCAAAGGCACTCTTCCAGTCGCTGGTGTTCAATTCGTGCCATCCGACTGTACCCGGTGTAGGGGGTTTGGGATTGTCGCCGCGATCCTCCATCGATGGCTTGAACAGAGTGAACGGCGCCCCCTGCGGATCGGCAGCGATCGCGAACCTGCCGACGTCCGGTATGTCCTGCGGTTCGACCGTTATCTTGCCTCCCGCATCCTTTACACGCGCGGCAAACTGATCGACGTCATCGACAGCAATATAGCCGGACCACATTGACTCGACGCCGGTATTGCAGCCCTCCGGCATTGTCATCATACCGGCAACCGGAGCTTCACCGACTTTCATCAAGGTGTATTTCATCTGCGGATGGCCAGCGTCTTGTGCACTCCAGCCGACGACATTGCTATAGAAGCGCTCGGCAGATTCAGCATCGCTGGTCATCAGTTCGTACCAAACAAAATTACCGGAATTGGACATGATAACTCCTCCTTCTCATGATCGACCGGATTGTATAGATGGCTCGTGTCTGGATGTTGACATTTACGTTGATATCAACATATATAGGCCATGTCAAAGCCGATTTCAGTTCCTTTCGAAACAACAATTCACGTTCGCGATACGTGCCTGTGCCTTGCTGTACAACGGGCCGCGCGCGCCCTAGCCCGCCGCTTCGATGAAGCTATGCGGCCCTATGACCTCACCAACGGACAGTTTTCGCTGCTGATGTCGCTGAACCGGCCGTCGCCACCCAATCTGAGTTCCGTGGCTTCATTGCTCGCGATGGACCGAACCACACTCACCGCCGCCCTTAAGCCGCTGGAGCGACGTGGCCTGGTTAAGGTCGTGGTCGATCCCGCTGACAAACGCAGCCGCCTCATGGCTCTTACACCCGACGGGATGCGCCTTCTTTCCGATGTCGTGCCGATATGGAAGAGGTCCCATGGCAAACTTGAAGAACTGCTCATAGACGGCGAGCATGATGGACTTCTAAGAGGCTTGAAAAAGCTCTTGTGATCTCAATCAACAGCATGAGCCAAGATGTTGACCAATCGCCCGGTTGGGTCGCGGACGTAGAAACGCCGGACGCCCCAGGGCTCATCTGCGATATTATAAGCGATTTCATAGCCGGCTGTTTTCATTCGCTCATAGACGATATCGACATCCTCGACTTCAATCGAAATGTCGGGCACAGGGGTGCCTGACCCTCCTTCGCTGGCGATGCTGATTTGCGGCTTTGCAGAAATGTCGGCTGCAAATGTCAGAATCCACCCATGATCCATGACGACTTCCAGTTCCAGCGAGTTTTCATAGAAGTCACGAACTCTGCCGGGATCAGGACATGCGAAATTTGGAACGATGCGTTTTACGATCACGGGACACCCTCCTCAAGTTGAGTCTCGTCCGAGCTCTCACACTAATCATCTCTGTCATGCGTCTAAAGTCCAAAACAGCGCTGCTTGGAAATAATGGGAAAGCTGCTATATTCTGTATTGGAGTAGGGAGCGGGCTTCCGCCCACCCCCTTTTTCACTGAACTATTTGATTTGAACCCGGATGCTGAGTGACCAGCTTATCCGGGTTCTTTTCATCGTCAGTGTGACGCTAAACGGTAAAAACCGCATAGTTCACCTCCAAGTTTTAAAGGCAAGGCTTTGCCAGAGTCGGAGTAGCCAATCTTCCCCGATATACCGGTTCACTCGATATGCGCCGCGTCTGCCTACAGAACCCTCCACACATGGCTGGAATTGTCACAGACCACAACGAATGCAGGGTTGCATAAAGTGCGGGCGAAGGCGCTGCGGGTTGTCCTACGATCACAAGCGCTGGCATCTTGATTGCGTCGCAATTGCCGGTTTAATGCGGAGCATGACGAGAGAGAACAAGCTATCGTGGATAAGACTTGCCGCCGTATTGATACCGGTGATGTTTTCGGTACCGCTGGTGCTGGGATTTTTCGGCGCGGCGCATCCGCTGTTCGATTCCTTTGCACATTTCCGCATGCATCTTGCGGTGCTGATGGCAGTATCGGCCATTCCAGCCCTTGTTCTTGGACTGTGGCGAGAAGGTTTGATGGCAATGGTGTTGGCACTGACCGCGCTTGGTACAGTGCTTGTTCCCTCCCCGGCACCTTCCGCAGAGGCTGAAACAGCCCAGCCGGAATACAAACTGATGCAGCTCAACCTGCGCTATGACAATCGTCACCAAGCTGACGTCCTTCGCTTGATCGCGCAAGAAGCCCCCGATGTCATCACTTTGCAGGAAGTATCCACTGCGTGGCGCCCAAAACTGAAAGCGATCGAAGCACGCTATCCCTATAATCTTTACTGCCCCAACCGCAGTCACATTGGCGGCGTTGCAATCCTCTCCCGCCGCCCATTCGCCCTAGGTACCACGCCGCAATGCGTCGACAGTCTGATCGGTCTCGCACGCATCGATTTCGGCGGGCGCAGCGCCATTGTCACCGCCATCCACCTCGACTGGCCTTGGCCCTATGGCCAAGCAGGCAACGTTGAGACGATCGCCCCCTATTTCGAGAAGCTACAAGGTCCAATGATAATCGCCGGTGATTTCAACGCAGTGTCCTGGAGCCAGACACTAAAAACCATCAGCGAAGCAAGTAAGACATCTTCAGCCGAAGGGTTACGCCCGAGCTGGCTCGTCAACGGTACATTCGCGCATGTGGCGCGCTGGGTTGGCTTGCCGATCGATCATATCCTTGTTTCCGACCGAATTATCCAAACGCGAGTCGAAACACTGCAACCTGCCGGCTCGGATCATTTGCCGTTGCTGCTACGCTTTTCAATCAGCGGCGTTGATGACAATAGCGGTCCGGATCAGCAAACTGTGTTAAGGCAAGGCAATCACATATTCTGATACACCGGGCCTTCGCCGCCCTGTGGTGGCACCCAGTTGATGTTCTGGTTAGGATCCTTGATATCGCATGTCTTGCAGTGCACGCAGTTCTGCGCGTTGATCACGAATTTCGGACCGTTTGCCTCCTCGACCCACTCGTAGACACCGGCCGGGCAGTAACGTGCCGAAGGCCCGGCATAGACTTCGAGTTCGGAGCTTTTCTGCAGGCCCATGTCGTTGACGATGAGGTGTACCGGCTCGTTTTCCTCATGATTGGTGTTCGACAGGAACACCGAGGACAGGCGGTCGAAGGTCAGGACACCATCGGGCTTTGGATAGGCGATTGGCGTGTATTTGCTTGCAGGTTCGAGTGAGGCCGCATCGGACTTGCCATGTTTCCACGTGCCGAAGGGTGACCAGCCGCCAAAGATCGTGTTGAGCCACATATCGAGACCGCCGAGCATGACGCCACCGATTGTGCCAAGCTTCGACCACATGGGCTTGACGTTACGCACCCGCTTCAAATCCTTGCCGATCTCACTTGAGCGCCAGGTATTCTCATAGGCAATCAACTCATCATTGGCCCGCCCGGCAGCGATCGCTTCCGCCACATGTTCGGCGGCCAGCATGCCGGAGAGCATGGCATTGTGCGAACCCTTGATACGCGGCACATTGACGAAACCGGCCGAACAGCCGAGCAGCGCGCCTCCGGGGAAGGACAGCTTCGGTACCGATTGCCAACCGCCTTCAGTGATTGCGCGCGCACCATAGCCGAGGCGCTTGCCGCCCTCGAAGAGGCCCCGGATGGACGGATGGGTCTTGAAGCGCTGGAACTCCTCGAATGGCGCAAGATAGGGATTCTTGTAGTTGAGGTGCATGACGAAGCCCACAGCGACCGTGTTGTCCTCGAGATGGTAGAGGAATGACCCTCCGCCCGTCTTCATGTCCAGTGGCCATCCAAAGGAATGCTGCACGAGGCCGAGCTTGTGCTTTGCCGGATCAACCTGCCACAACTCCTTCAATCCGATACCGAATTTGGCCGGCTCCTTACCTTCATCGAGCTTGAATTTGTTGATCAATTGCTTGGCAAGCGAACCACGCGCACCTTCCGCGATCAGGATATACTTTCCAAGCAGCGCCATGCCCCGCGTATAGGCTGGTCCGGGACTGCCATCCTTCTCGATGCCCATGTCACCGGTGGCAACACCGATAACAGCGCCATTGCCGTCGTAAAGCACTTCCGAACCGGCAAAGCCCGGGTAGATTTCTACGCCCAGTTCTTCTGCCTTGGTCCCGAGCCAACGGCAGACATTGCCCAGCGAGACAATGAAATTGCCATGATTGTTCATCAAAGGTGGCATTGCGAAATTCGGGAGACGCAGCGAGCCGGAATGCCCGAGAACCAGGAAATGATCGGCCGTAACCGGCGTCTTGAAGGGATGCCCTTCTTCGTCGCGCCAGCCCGGCAGGAGCTTGTCGACGCCGATCGGGTCGACCACGGCGCCTGAAAGGATGTGCGCACCGACTTCGCCGCCCTTTTCCAGGACCACAACCGACAATTCCGGATTGATCTGCTTGAGCTTGATCGCTGCGGATAGACCAGCCGGCCCTCCTCCAACTATGACGACATCAAACTCCATGCTCTCGCGCTCTGGAAGTTCGGTTACCTCGCTCATGCAATCCTCCTAAGAATCATTCCCGCAAGCACTTTTGTGCAGTATTTTCCCGATTTGTAGCGCAACAATAGCCATATGACACAGACAGTCATGCATTCCAGATGCGGCCAATTGCCCTCATTTCACGACGGTTGGCGGAATCTAAATTACTTTAACGTAAACGTCAATATTTTGCACTTTCATAGAGTGTTTGCACAGGATGCGGTTTCAGTCATAATTCAGCTTATTGTCTCGCATGCCAACCGATGGGAGACCTGATGAAACGAAACCGCACGGACTGGATGCTGCGTGGCATGATGGTCATCTGCATGCTTTTCGTCGGTTACGTTCCAAAAGGATCGGCACAAGAAGATCCGCGGCTCTGGACTGCCGGCCCTTACTCATTTTCCGATGAGCTTGGCGGCTTCATCATTCGGTCCATCAGTGGCACGGGAACCATGCAGGATCCAATCATCCTCACGGAAGAGTTCCCCTCGGTAACGCCAACCACACTCATCATTCGCACCGAAAAAATAGCGCAGCTTAACCCAAGCGAGGATGCCGGGATTCTATTCTATCTACGTGTTCGGGCCACTAACAGCAGCGGTCATCCCTGGGTCGAGTTCGAGTTTGAACTGCAGGAACAGCTTAACGTGCCAAGCGATTATGGCGATGGTCTTTCCTTCTACCAGCCAGGTGACAAGAGGGGCATGATCAAATCGACCGGTTACGGCACTTTCAGCGACGATTTCGAGCCCTATGATCGTATGGTGTTTCGGGATGGCAAGATCGATCCCGGCTTTGGTGCGAGCTTTGATTTTCCTATTGCTGATTTCACACCCAAACGCGTGTTTTATCTGGTGCAGGAGCCACGCATTCCTTCCTCCTGACCTTGCAATTGTGCCGGCAATTTGCGACTTCAGAGACAAAAGGATTATCGCTTGACCAATTTGCGCGAACTGCTGCATTTCTATGCCGAGGCCGGCGTCGATACGCCGCTCGAAGATGCGCCGGTCGACCGCTTCTCCCAAATCGAGGCAAAGCGTGTTGCAGCTCCGCCGGCGCAGGCCGCGCGACCTTCCCAGCAGCAGCGACCTGAACAACCCGCAGTTAGCCAACCGGCTCCGTCCATCCTCAGCAAGGCCTCTGTCCCGGACGATGCCAAAATTGCGATGGCGCGGCAGATGGCTTCAAGTGCAGCTACGCTGGAGGAATTGCGCGAGCAGCTCGCCGCGTTCGACGGCTGCAACTTGAAATTCACTGCGAAGAATCTGGTGTTTGCGGACGGCAACCCCGCTGCGCCCATCATGTTCGTAGGCGAAGCACCGGGGCGCGAGGAGGATCTTGAAGGTGTGCCGTTCATCGGCCGTTCGGGGCAACTCCTCGACCGCATGTTTGCGGCCATCGGCCTCGACCGGACGAGTGTTTATATCGCCAATACCATTCCATGGCGTCCGCCTGGCAACCGCACGCCAACGCCGCTTGAAACGGAGATTTGCCGGCCATTCTTCGAGCGCCAGATTGAACTCACCAATCCAAGGCTCCTCGTCGCGCTTGGTGGCCCGGCCGCCAAAGCGCTTACCAATGCGACGGAAGGTATTTTGCGCCTGCGCGGAAACTGGAAAGCGCATCTGACCGCGTCCGGCGTCCAGATACCGGTAATGCCGACACTGCATCCTGCTTATCTTTTGCGAAATCCTGCCCAAAAGCGCTTCGCCTGGCGCGATTTCGTCAGCGTTAAAATGCGGTTGCGCGCGTTGACCGACTAGATTGGCGCAAAACTGGAACGGCCGTGTCGTTATTTCAGGCTCGCGGGCCCGTCCAAGCCTGTAGTTTCGGAAACTGAAACGCAGGATACATATATGTTTCGCCAGCTCTTGCCGATCGCGGCATTATTGACCAGCACGTTTCTGATGCTGACAGCAGGGGGCCTGGCGGGAATCCTGCTCCCCTTGCGCGCGGGCATGGAAGGCTGGTCGCCAACCACCGTGGGCTGGCTTGGAACCGGCTACGCACTGGCATTCACCGGCGGCTGCATCATCGTTCCGCGTCTCGTGCGGCGCGTCGGTCATGTGCGTGTTTTTGCCGTGCTCTTGACGCTCCTCAGCATGTCGATGCTGATGCACGGTCTGATCATCGATCCCTGGGCCTGGACGCTGTTTCGGGCGCTGGCAGGTTTCTCGCTGGCGGGAAGTTACATGGTGATCGAAAGCTGGCTGAACGAGCGCGTCACCAATTCGACACGCGGCATGGTGTTTTCGATCTACATGATCGTTTCCATGCTCGGACTTCTCGTTGGCCAGTATATTTTGCCGTTCGGCGATCCCGCAACACAGGCTTTGTTCATGATCGGGGCGTTGATTTATGCTGGCGCTCTGGTGCCCACAGGTCTTTCAAATGCACAATCTCCACGTCCGCTGACGCAGGTATCGCTGGACCTTCCCGGACTTTACCGGAAGTCACCTGCTGCGTTGATTGGCTCGCTGCTTGCGGGGATCATCGCCGGCGCATGGAACTTTCTCGCGGCGATTTATGGCCGCGAGATCGGGCTGTCTACTTTCGGCATTGCGACGATGATCGCGAGTTCGATGATCGGTGGAGCAATTTTCCAATATCCCATTGGCCGCATGTCGGATTTCGTCGACAGGCGCTATGTGATGGTCGTGGCCGGGATCGGAGGTGTCGCGATATCGCTGACGATGATCATGGTCCAGCCCACCACGCCGTGGGTGGTCTACACTTTGATGTTTGTTTTCGGGACAGTGCTGTTTCCGATCTATTCGCTCAATGTGGCGCATGCCAACGACTTCGCCGAGCCCAGTGAGTTCGTCAAGATTTCCAGTGGCCTGCTCATAGTTTATGGCGTCGGCAGCATGATCGGCCCGCAGATCGCCGGGCGGTTGATGGACCTGAATGGCCCCTCGGGTTTCTTTGTCACGATGGCAATCAGCTATGCGGCCTATGGCTCCTATGCGTTCTGGCGCAGCCTTCGACGTGCGTCGCAAGCTCCTTCAGAGCGTCCCGATTTCGCCATTCGCCCGCATGACCGGCCGCAGACGCCGGAGACTTTCCAGTTGCACCCGCTGAGCGAGGCGGCCCAGGAAGAGTAGGGTCATCCCTGCGGCGTCGAGACCTTGCGAGCGCGAGCCCGGGCGAGGCCGAGCCGATGCTCGCGATATATGATGAAGATGCCAGCGCTGATGACTATTGCTGCCCCGGTAATCATCTCCGCTGTAGGGATGTCACCGAAGAGCAGATAGCCGAGGGCGAGGCCCAGCAACATGGACGTATATTCGAATGGAGCGATCGCCGACATGTCGGCGTGGCGGTAGCTTTCGGTCAGCAGAATTTGCGCGACGCCGCCTGCAATTCCAGCGAGAATCAGACATGTCGCTTGAAAGGCAGTCGGCCAGACCCAGCCGAACGGAAGGCTGACCAGCGCAATAACGCTCGAGGCGATGGAAAAGTAAACAACGATGGTAGGCGTGCGCTCCGTCTGCACCAGCTTGCGCACGAGCAGCATGGCGATAGCAGCAAGTCCTGCACCGCCCAATGTCGCCAACGCGCCGACAGCCTGATCCGCACCAAACTCTGTTTCCCCGGTAAAGAACGACATGCGCGGCCAAAGGATGATGACGACGCCGACGAGACCGAAGCACACTGCCGACCAGCGATAGAGCCGCACGGTTTCGCGCAGGAAAATTGCACTGCAGACGACGGTCAGCAGCGGCGTTGCATAACTGATTGCGATAGACTCGGGCAAAGGAAGCTTGGTCAGACCATAAAAGCTGAGACTCATGGCGCTGACGCCGACGAAGCCGCGCCAGAAATGGCCGAAGGGCTCGCTGGTTTTGAACGCCACAGCCATCTGCCCCTGCCATGCAATGAAGGCAATGACCGGAAAAATCGCGAAGAAGGAGCGGAAGAATACCAGCTGACCAGCAGGAATACCGTCCGATGCTTTCAAGAGGCTCGACATGCAGACGAACACGCAGACTGAAGCGACCTTGAGACCAATTCCCAGCATGACATTGGTGCTGCGCGCACGATCTGCGACAAGTGGTTCACCATCTCGCGGGTGAACGATAGTGGACACGACTGGAATTCCTCGAGGAGAGAGTTGTTGAAGCAGCGGTATGGAATTGTAAACTGATATATCTTTAGGATGGTTTAAGCGGCCACACCAGTGGGCAATCATTCACGTTGCGTTTGTGAACCAAACAAATCGGCATTTGTTGTGCCCCACAAGAAAGATCGATAGGGTCCCCGCCATCAATAAGGACAGTTAGACGATGCGTACCGATACCGGCCAGGTTTTTCATCTGGAAGATTACAAGCCCACCGATTTTCTCATTCCCGAAACCCACCTCGATTTCAGCCTCCATCCCGAGCGCACAATCGTCAAATCCACACTGCAGATCGAGCGCAGGGAGGGTGTGGCCGCCGACGCTCCTCTCATTCTGGACGGCGATGACCTGAAGCTGGTCGATATCCGCCTCGACGGCGCCGTTCTTGGCGACAACGCCTACATAGCGACGCCAGATCGTCTCGAAATTCGCGGCTTGCCGGAAAATGGCGTTTTCACGCTCGAAATAACCACGGAGATCGATCCGACCACCAATCGGCAATTGACCGGTCTGTATCGCTCGAGCGACGTTTATTGCACCCAGTGCGAGGCGGAAGGTTTTCGCCGCATCACCTATTTCCTCGACCGGCCCGACATGCTCTCTGTCTACACGGTGCGTATCGAAGCCGAACGCAACGAAGCACCATTGCTACTGTCGAATGGTAACCCCAAAGATAAGGGCAAACTTACCAACGGCCGGCATTTTGCCGTCTGGCACGACCCGCATCCGAAGCCAGCCTATCTGTTCGCGCTCGTCGCCGGCGATCTTGGTGTGATCACTGATACCTTCACAACCGCTTCGGGACGTCATGTCGATCTCGGCATCTATGTCGAGCACGGCAAGGAGCCCCGCGCGCTTTATGCCATGGATGCGCTGAAGCGTTCAATGAAATGGGACGAGGATGTCTTCGGCCGTGAATATGATCTCGACGTGTTCAATGTTGTCGCGGTCTCGGATTTCAACATGGGCGCTATGGAAAACAAGGGGCTCAACGTCTTTAACGACAAGTACGTGCTGGCCGATCCAGACACCGCGACCGATACGGACTACGCAGGGATCGAAGCGGTGATCGCTCACGAATATTTCCACAATTGGACAGGAAACAGAATCACTTGTCGCGACTGGTTCCAGCTTTGCCTGAAGGAAGGGCTGACCGTTTACCGCGACCATGAGTTTTCCGCCGACATGCGTTCGCGCGCCGTCAAACGCATCGCCGAAGTCAAAGGCCTCAAGGCGCATCAGTTCCCGGAGGATGCAGGGCCCCTCGCCCATCCGGTGCGTCCGCGCCAGTTTCGCGAGATCAACAATTTCTACACCTCGACCGTCTACGAGAAAGGTTCGGAGGTGGTGCGCATGATCCGTACCATTCTCGGGCCGGAACTCTTCCGCAAGGGCATGGACCTCTATTTCGAGCGCCATGATGGCGACGCCGCGACCATCGAGGATTTCATCAAGGTCTTCGAGGATGCGTCGGGCGAAGATCTCAGCCAGTTTGCGCTCTGGTACGACCAGGCCGGGACGCCCAATCTCGCCATCACCTACGACTATGATCAGGCAACCAAGACCTTCGAGATCGAGATCGAGCAGTCGCTGAAGCCGACACCGGGCCAAACTTCGAAAAAGCCGATGCACATCCCCGTGCAGTTTGCGCTGCTCGGTGCAAAAGGTCGTGAGCTTAAGCCGCGCTCGGCGAAGGGCGGTCTGGTCAAGGACGACGTCATTCATTTGCGCAAGCGCAAGGAGCGCTTCAGCTTTTCCGGTATCCCGGAACGGCCGGTCCCTTCACTGCTACGCGGCTTTTCGGCACCGGTGACGCTTACGAGCGAATTGACGCGGACAGATCTCGCTTTCCTCGCCCGCAACGACGGCGACGAGGTAACGCGCTGGCAAGCCCTTACCCAACTGCTCAATGCCAAGCTGACGAGCAATGCCAAACGCGTCCGCGGCGGCAAGCCAGCCACGATCGAGAACTCGTCGATCAAACTCCTCGGCGAGATCGCCTTTAACGTAACGCTGGACGAGGCATTTCGGGCGTTATGCCTCAGTATACCGTCCGAAAGCGACATTGCGCGTGAACTTGGTGCGAATATTGACCCGGATGCTATTCTTGGCAGCCGTGATGCATTGATCAGCGCCGTAGCCGAAGCACATGCCGGGAAGTTCGCGCAAGCTTATGCCGAGCTCGCGCAGGTGGGCTCGTTCAAGCCGGACGCGGCCGGAGCAGGCCGCAGAGCGCTGCGCAACGTGCTGCTCGATTATCTGAGCGTCGCCGAGGGTAGTTCGAAGCGGGCTGCGGCGCAGTTCAAGAATGCCGACAATATGACAGATCGGGCGGCTGCGCTTGGTGTGCTCGTCCAGCGCTTTGGCGACAGCGATGCGACAAACCATGCGCTGCAGGCCTTCGAGGCACGTTTCGGCAATGATCCGCTGGTCATGGACAAATGGTTCGTGGTGCAGGCGATGCAGCCGGGAGATGGAGCGCTGGACAAGGTGCGCGAGTTGATGACCCACCAACTGTTCTCGCTCGACAATCCCAATCGCACCCGGGCCTTGATCGGCGCGTTTTCCAGCGGCAATCAGACGGGCTTCAATCGCGCCGACGGTGCGGGCTACAAGTTTTTTGCCGAGACAATCCTGACCATCGACAAAAAGAACCCGCAGCTTGCCGCGCGGCTTCTGACGGCGATGCGCTCGTGGCGATCGTTCGAACCAGTGCGGCGCGAACATGCGCGTGAATCGCTGGCGACCATCGCTAGAGAGACGGGACTTTCGGCCGATGTGCGGGATATCGTCGAGCGAACGCTGGCCTGAGACGCCCGTCCGGAGGTTATCCACTGCCCTGTTTATTCATCATCCTCGGGCATCGCCCGAGGGTATCTTGAGTCATTTCAAGGAGTTATGACTCGTCGTTTGATTGTAGTTTTGGCCCGCCATAAGTATTGATAAATATTTAACAAAGGGACTAGACACGCAGAATCAGTTTTGATTCACTACAGGTGCTTCGGATGTGCGGCGTGCCGAAGCAAATCACTGATTACAAAGGTAAAATGAGGGGGCCAGTCGATGGCAAATGCGGACGCGTATCGCGCGCCGACGGGGAAGAATTATGCCAAAAGCCGGAACGATGCGCGGGGGCGCAACCGGCTTTCGGGTCACATAAAACTTCTCGCCGATCCCGCCTATGGCAAGCTGCTTGCCGCCGAGCCCTATCTGCGCCGCGCGATTCCACCGCTCATCATCGTCTTCCTGCTCGCACTTGCTCTCGCGCGCTCCATGTCACTTCTCGGCTGGCGTGACGACACGGAGCGCACAGCCCGCGCAGCCTTGTCCATGGCAGCAACCCATGTGGCGAGCGTCATCGACAATCGCATGAATGGCGGCCAAAAACTGAGCGCGGGCGACCTGCAGAACATCATCGGGGAAATCCGCGCAAACGATCTGATCCCATCGGGCATGTGGTTCGCAATCGCGAATGATGAAGCGAACATCGTCGTCTCATCTGATGGTGGTGATTATTGGCGCAACAAGAATCTCGAGCGCTTCGTCACCGAAGGGCAACCGCTTTTCCTCTTTGGAGACCGGGCCGGTGCAATGCCGGTAAAAGTTGAAGGCACACCTGCCCTCGCCGCTTTCAGCCGTTCGGGCAACGGCGCCTATTCAGTCTTTGTCATGCACCCTGTAGAGGCCGTCTTCGCCGACTGGCGTCGTGTCGTCTCGATCAACGTCACGATGTTCGCCGGCACGGCAACGATCATGCTTATCGTTCTCTATGCCTATTTCAGCCAGGCGGCTCGCGCGCAGGATGCCGATGAGCTTTACCAGCACACGCAAGCACGAGTGGACACGGCACTGGCGCGCGGCCGCTGCGGGCTGTGGGACTGGGACATGGCGCGCGGTCGCGTGTACTGGTCGCGCTCCATGTATGAGATGCTCGGCTACGAGGCCTACGACGCCATTCTTTCCCTCGGCGATATATCGTCGATTATCCATCCGGACGATGACAAGCTCTACAGTCTTGCGGCGCAGGTGGCAGCCGGCGAAACAAGCCAATTAGACCGCGTTTTCCGCATGCGCCATGCCGAAGGTCATTGGGTATGGATGCGGGTGCGTGCGCAGGTTGCAGATGCAAATGTCGGCGATCTGCATCTCGTCGGCGTCGCCGTCGATGTCAGCGAACAGCACCGTTTCGTTCAGGCGACAGCACAGGCCGATCAGCGCATCCGTGAGGCGATCGAAAGCATCTCGGAGACCTTCGTTCTATGGGATGCCGACAACCGCCTGGTCATGTCGAACAGCAAATTCAACGAATACTCAGGGCTCGCCAATGAGTGCCTGCTGCCAGGTATCGGTCGCGAGGAACTCGAGCCACGTATCCGCGCTGTCGCCCTGGAAAAGCGCATGGCCAATGAACACGGTCGCAACGGCGCGCTGACGTTCGAGCGGCAGCTGGCCGATGGCCGTTGGCTACAGGTCAATGAGCGGCGCACGCAGGATGGAGGCCTCGTGTCGGTGGGTACCGATATCACCCAGTTGAAAGTGCACGAAGAACGATTGGTCGACAGTGAGCGCCGCTTGATGGCGACAATTCATGACCTGAGCCTTGCGCGCAAATCCGAGATCGAACGTACGCTGGAGCTTACCGAACTCAACAGCAAATATGCGGTAGAGAAGGAACGCGCCGAGGCGGCCAACCGGGCGAAATCAGAATTTCTCGCCAACATGTCACATGAATTGCGCACGCCGCTCAATGCCATCATCGGCTTTTCGGAAATCATGCATTCTGGAACGTTTGGCGCGCTCGGCTCCGACCGCTACGTGGAATATGTCCACGACATCCATACCAGCGGCAACTACCTTTTGAACGTCATCAACGACATACTTGACATGTCGAAGATCGAGGCCGGGCATTTCTCGCTGGATCGCGAGGAGATCGATCTTTGCCCGCTGATCCGCGAGACCGTGCGCGTCGTGTCGCTGCAGGCACAGGAAAAGGACGTGAAGGTCGATACCAGGATCGCGGAAAGCGTTACACTCAATGCCGACCGCCGTGCGATAAAACAGATATTGATCAATCTGTTGTCGAATGCAGTGAAGTTCACCGATACGGGCGGGCGTATCTCTGTTCGCGCGCGGAAAGTATCGGGTGCGCTTGTCTTCACTATCGAGGATACTGGCTGCGGTATTCCCAAAGAAGCGCTGAAGAAAATCGGGCAGCCCTTCGAACAGGTTGAAAATCAATTTACAAAATCCCATGCAGGTTCTGGATTGGGCCTCGCCATTTCTCGTTCGTTGACCCAGCTACATGGTGGAGCATTGAAGATACGCTCGACAGAAGGAGTTGGTACTATTGTCTCCGTACGGATACCGACAAAAACACTGTAATTTTAATACGAGCCTAAAATATTATTGAATTTTAACTATGAAATGACTAGTAAATACTGTATAGTTTTCCTTTATGTCTCGGGGAGAACTGTCATGTTGAAGAAATTCTCATGCCTTCTGCTGTTGACTTGTGCTGCTGCCATACCACCGCCAGCCTCTTTGAAAGCACAGCAGGTTGCGCCAACGAATGTTACCGAAGGAACTTGTGACGTAGAGGTGCCCATCTCGGGCGATTGGGACGTGTGGTAGGAGATCACCGCTGTAAAAGGGAACGGTCTGTTTCCGACCCATGTTCATGATGGTATCGAGTGCGTGACCACGATCAAGGGCACCGGATTCTGGTGGATAGCGGAAAAAGGCGGTACCACCACGAAAGTTCCGACAAACCAAACTCTGTTGGTGCCCGATCTTACCGTCCATACAGGTGGAAACACGGATGGCGGCGAGATGCACTATCTCTCGACCCATGTCATGCGAGCCGGCGCGCCTTTCCGCGATATCTGCACCGCCTTGGGCGCTCCAACAAGTATGATCGTCAACGTCGCTGCATCAAATCCGTTCAAGGTGATATTTCGAAATCAGAAGGTGACCGAACGCCCCTTCAAGGTGAAGCAGGACATCAAGACCCTGCCCTCGGGAGCCAGCGACACAGTTTTGAACGAAAACGGCCCATCCTACATTGCGGCGATTGAAGGTCCGTTGACGCTGAAGTCTAGCGGAGACACGCGGACGCTGCAGCCCGGCGAAGGCTTTCTGCTTGCCGCAGGTGTGACTGAAATGGTCGGCAACGCCGGCGAGGCTCCGGCGAGAATGGCTGTTCTGCAGATCACCGAGTTGGAGTAGTAGCGTCGGCCACCATATGCCCGTCCGAATCTGCACTGAACTATGATTTTTGCACGCTCCTTAGCAGGCCATCGAACGTCTTTCGCACCGTTTGTGCGGTCTCCGCCAGCTGGCTTTCGACACGTGCCATATCGGGCAGGTCGCAGGCGCGGCATAACAATTCGGATAGACCGGGCGGAAAATCCTCGCGCTTCACGTCGCCGTTGAGGCACAGGCGAATGATCTGGGTGATGCCGGTATAGAGATGAGCCGCTTCGACGAGGTTGTCGGTCACGGCCGGATCTGCGAAGTTCGGTTTCAACTTCTCCAGGACCTCTGCCGTGGGTTGCGCATTCGCTGGCCCGTCAACATTTCCCGTCAGCACGGCAAACTGGGCAATGAACTCGATATCGATGATACCGCCGGAAACGAGCTTCAAATCCCACGCATCGCTCGGCGGCTTCTCCGCCTCGATCATCGCGCGCATTTCCACGACATCCTTGGCGATCTTTGCCGGATCGCGTGGCATGACCAGTATCTCGCTGACATCCTCTTCAATTTCGGCAAACAACGTCTCATCGCCGGCAACCGGCCGCGCGCGGGTCAACGCCATATGCTCCCAGGTCCAAGCGTCGTTTAGCTGGTACTTGCGAAAGGCGTCGATGTGTGTCGCAACCGGCCCCTTGTTGCCGGATGGGCGCAGGCGGAAGTCGACCTCGTAGAGCACGCCTTCCGACGTCGGCGCAGACAGTGCCGCAATCAGTCGCTGGGTCAGTCGCATGTAATATTGCGAGGGCGCGAGCCGCTTCTCCCCATCCGACTCCTCGGCGTTCTCATCATGGTCATAGAGCAGGATGAGATCGACATCGGACCCTGCCGTCAGTTCCCGGCTGCCGAGCTTCCCCATGCCGAGAATGGCAATGCGCCCGCCGCTGATCCTGCCATGTTTGCTGGCAAATTCGTCGATGACGGCCTTAAGGGCCCGATCGATGACGAGATCGGCCAGATGCGAGAAGGCCTTGCCGGCCCGTCCGCCGCTGATCGCGCCGGTCAACAGCCGGATACCGATGAGAAAGCGATGTTCGGCCGCAAAAATGCGCAGGCGATCAAGTATGTCTTCGTAAACTTTGCAGGGACCGAGAAAGCTCTCCAGCCGTTCGGCCAAGTAGGCGCGTGTCGGCACATCGGCGAAGATCGCGGGATCGAGCATGCCGTCGAAAATATGTGGCTTGCGGGTTATGATGTCGGCGAGCCGCGGCGCAGCGCCCATTATCAGCACCAACAGGTCAAGCAGGCGCGGATTGGATTGCAACAGGCTGAACAACTGGATGCCCGCCGGCAGGCCCTTGATCATACCGTCGAAACGCATCAGGGCCTCGTCGGCGCGGCTGGTCGCGCCGAAGGCCTTCAGCAGCACCGGCGTCAACTCGGTCAGGCGCTCGCGTGCCTCCGCCGATTGCGTCGCGCGATAGCGGCCAAAATGCCATGTGCGGATGACGCGGCAGATATCGCTTGGCCGCTCGAAGCCAAATTTCTCCAGCGTTTTCAACGTATCGGGATCATCGACGTCACCGGTGAAAACGAGGTTGCCCGCCTCGGCCGTCAGGTCCTGTGCCTGTTCGAACAGGGCGGCGTAATGGGTTTCGACTGTCTTCAGGGCTGTTCGAAAATCTTCTGCAAAGGTCACGCCATCCTTGTAACCCATCATGAGGGCCACCCGTAGAAAGTTCTCGTCGTCCTCCGGCAGCATGTGTGTTTGTTCATCCGTAATCATCTGGATACGGTGCTCGACATCACGGAGGAAGCTATATTTCTGTGCCAGCGTGTCGCGTGCCTCCTCGCTGATCCAGCCAAGACCATGCAGCGCACCCAACATATCGACAGTGCGCGAACCGCGCAGTTGCGGAAAGCGGCCTCCGGCGATCAATTGCTGGGTCTGAACGAAGAACTCGATCTCGCGGATGCCGCCGCGCCCGAGCTTCACATTGTGACCGCGCACGGCGATCTCGCCGTGACCCTTGTGCGCATGGATCTGCCGCTTGATCGAATGGACGTCGGCAATCGCTGCATAGTCGAGATATTTGCGCCAGACGTACGGCGCAAGCTCTGCCACGAATCGCTTTCCCGCCTCAATGTCTCCGGCTACCGGCCGGGCCTTTATCATGGCAGCGCGTTCCCAGTTCTGCCCGCGGCCTTCATAATAGTTGAGCGCGGCAACAACCGGGATGGCGAGCGGTGTTGAACCCGGATCGGGCCGCAGCCGCAGATCGGTGCGAAAGACATAGCCGTCGGCGGTGCGGTCCTGCATGATGCGCACCAGACGGCGCGCCAGGCGGGAAAACGTCTCGACGCATTCGTAGGGATCGGTAATCGCCGGGCTCTGTTCATCGATGAAGACGATCAAGTCGATATCCGAGGAATAATTCAGCTCGAAAGCGCCAAATTTCCCCATCGCCAGAATGATCCAGCCGGAGTCGTTGTCCGGATGCTTTAGATCAGGAAGTTTGAGCTTGCCCGCATCATGCGCATCGCGCAGCAGAAACCGCACGGCGGCGTCAAGACATTCTTCGGCCAGCCGCGATAACCAGAATGTCGACTCGGACGTCGTAAACTGACCGGACAGGTCGCCCAATGCGATGAGCAAATGGCCCTTGAGCTTTGCTTGTCGAAGCGCGGTCATCAGGCCGGCTTCAGTGACATCGTCGCCCTCGCTCGTTGCCGCAATTTCCAGCATCAGCGCTTCAAGGCGTTTGGTCAGAGACATTTCGAAAAGTGGTTCGATAATTTGCGGGCGACGCAACAGAATGGCGCGCAGATAGGGGGAGAGGTCGAGGATTGCTGCAACAAAGGCAGCAGCAGGCTTGTTGGATGTCAATGTACCGACGCCGGCACATTCCTTTTCGGCCGCGCGCGCGAGAAGGTCATGGAGCAAAGCTTCGGCATTCTGCTTGTCTAATGGTTCCAGTTCACGCAAGACCTGCGCAAAGAAAGGTGCGTCAGCGCCTCGCGCTCCGGAAGTCATGCATTCTCCTCTCCCACCGGAAAAACGAGGACGGCCCGCAGCCCCGGCGCATTGTCAGTCAACTCCAATGAACCACCGTGCAATTTCATGACGGCCTTGGCAAGACTGAGACCCAGCCCGGATCCCGGTTGCGAGCGGCTTTCCTCCAGACGCACAAAGCGTTCTGTGGCCCGAGCCACCTGATCAACAGGGATTCCTGGACCATTGTCGGCAACGATGACCTTGAGCTTGTCGTCGTGCTTTTCCACCGACAGCGTTACTTCAACCGGATTATCGCTGACGCTCGCATATTTTATGGCGTTGTCGACGAGATTGGAAATGGTCTGGCCGATCAGCTCGCGGTTCGCATTGACAGGCGTTTCGTCGATTGGTCCGAGTGCAAACTTGACGCCCGCCTCCTCGGCCGACGGCTCGTATAACTCGAAAACGTCTTCGACAATTGTCGATAGCGCAATCGGCTCCATCGTCTCGGTCGAATAGCCAGATTCGAGGCGCGAGATCATCAGAATTGCATTGAAGGTACGGATCAGCTGATCGGAATCGCTGATCATGCCTTCCATAGCGGCACGATAAGCCTTCGTCGTCTTGGCGCCTGAAAGCGCCGATTCAGCGCGATTGTGCATACGCGTCAGCGGCGTCTTCAGATCGTGAGCGATGTTGTCGGAAACGTGCCTGACGCCTTCGTTCAATTCCTGAATGCGCGCTAGCATCCCGTTGAGATTTTCCGACAAGCGGTCGAACTCATCTCCGGATCCGCTCACGGGAAGCCGTCCCGCCAGATCGCCGCCCATGATGCGCTGCGAAGCGACCGATACCTCGTCAATACGCTGTAGCGCCCGCCGCCCGACGAAGAACCATATCAGAAATGCACCGACACCCATGATGCCGAGAGCGGCCATGAGCGCGCGGCGCACGACGAGCCGGACCTGTTCCGGTTCGCCCAGATCGCGGCCCACCATGACCCTGATGCCATTCGGCATGACGATCACCCGGGCAATGGCGGTGTGGACCTGCGGATCGCTACTCTCATTGTAGCGTTCATAGGTAATGGGGCGCTCTATCCAGCCCTCTGTCTGCAGAACGCCGACCTCGATGCTCTGGACATTGCCGGCGACTATGCGCCCTGCGGGGTCCGTTACGAGATAGAGGTAAGCGCCCGGCTGACGTCCGCGGCGATCGATTGTTCGCACGAGGCCGACAATACCGCCCCGTTGGTAGACCTGACCGATACTCTCGATTTCTTCGTTGATGGCCGTCTCGGTCTGCGTCGTCAAAAGCTTGACGGAAGAACTGGTGATATAGAACACCAGCACCAGCGCACAGATCGTGAATAGTATGAGATACAGCGCTGACAGCCGCACGGCTGTCATTTTCATCATGGCACGAAAACGGCTCATGCATTGGTTCCGGCAGTCGCCTTCAGCATATAGCCGGCTCCACGTACCGTGTGCAGAAGGGGCGTCTCGAAGCCCTTTTCGATCTTGCCGCGCAAGCGCGAGACATGCACATCGATGACGTTGGTCTGTGGATCGAAATGATAATCCCAAACATGCTCCAGCAGCATAGTTCGCGTGACGACCTGTCCGGAATGGCGCATCAGATATTCGAGCAGACGGAATTCCCGCGGCTGGAGGATGATGACCTGACCTGCCCGTTTGGCGGTATGCGACAGGCGGTCGAGTTCGAGATCGCCGACGCGATAGACAGTTTCCGCCTCTTTCGGGCTCGATCGCCTTTGCAGGACTTCGATGCGGGCCAACAGCTCCGAAAAGGCGTAAGGCTTGGTAAGGTAATCGTCGCCGCCCGCCCTGAGGCCGGTGACACGATCATCGACCTGACCGAGAGCAGAGAGGATCAGCGCCGGCGTATCATTGCCTTGGGCACGCAGAGCCGCGACCACGGATAGGCCGTCGCGGCGCGGCAGCATGCGGTCGACGACCAGGGCATCGTAAGTTCCCTGCTCCGCCAGTGTATAGCCGGTTTCGCCATCGCCAGCGATATCCGCCGAATGCCCCGCCTCGGCGAAGGCCTTCTCCAGATAACGGGCCGCTTCGCGGTCATCTTCGATCACAAGAATCTTCATGGCAGTACATTAAGCCGGTTTTGGTGAATGAGTGAAGTATCGCACATCGCTGAAAGAAAAAGCGGGCGGCAGAGTTATCGAAGGATCTGCCGCCCTGTTGTGCTTTGGCGCTGACGGGGTGGGGGATGCAGCGCCGCCGCAACCCTTATCTCGTGTGGATCAACCCTGGTTGATAGGCAGAGCCACAAACCGCGACTGGTCGTTGGTCTGCACCTGGAGAAGAACGGCCTTACGCCCGGTCTTCGATGCATCTGCAATCGCAGTTTCAATTTCCGCACCGGTCTTCACCGGCTTGTTGTTGACCGAGACAATGATATCACCCGTCGTGATACCCTTGTCGGCAGCATCGCCCTGGCGGTCGATATCCGTCACCACAACGCCCTTGCCATCATCGGATGGCATGACAGTCAGGCCATAATCGTCGAGAGCCGAAGGCTTCGGCTGTTCTTCCTGCTGCGGCGCAGCGTTGGCCTGCTGATCGTCCTGCGGGTATGGCTTGATCGCGACGTTGATCGACTTGGCCTCGCCCTTGCGCCAGATAGTGAGCTCGGCATCCTTGCCGGCGGCGATTGCCGCGATCTTCTTTGCGAGATCACGCGGATCGGCGACCTTGTCACCATTGACTGCGGTGATCACGTCGCCAGCGGTGACACCGGCTTTGGCTGCAGGACCATCGGCCTGCGGCTCGGCAACAAGGGCACCTTTTTCTTCAGAAAGGCCAAGAGATTCAGCGATTTCCTTGCTGACGGGCTGTATCTGGACACCGATCCAACCACGCGAAACCGAGCCGGTCTTGATCAGCTGATCGACAACATTCTTGGCGGTCGTCGCCGGGATGGCAAACGCAATACCAACACTGCCCCCCGAAGGCGAGAAGATCGCCGTATTGATGCCGACAACTTCACCATTCAAATTGAAAGCCGGGCCGCCGGAATTGCCGCGGTTGACGGCAGCGTCGATCTGCAGGAAGTCGTCATAAGGACCTGCGCCGATATCGCGGCCGCGGGCCGAGACGATACCAGCCGTCACAGTGCCGCCAAGGCCGAATGGATTACCAACAGCAACGACCCACTGTCCGACGCGGATCTGGTTGTCGTCACCGAAGGTTACATAGGTGAATTTGCGCTTGTCATCGACTTTGAGAACGGCAAGATCGGTACGCTTGTCCTTGCCAATCAGCTTGGCATCGAGCTCGGTGCCGTCATTGAGGACGACAGTATATGCCGAGCCATCTTCAACCACGTGATTGTTGGTGACGAGATAGCCGTCTTCAGAGATGAAGAAACCAGAACCCTGTGCGGTCGGGCGAATGCGGTCCGGGCGGTTTTGCTCGCGCTGCGACTTACGCTGTTCCATGCCGCGTTTGCCCTGCTGGCCCTGTTGGCCCTGGCCAAACTCAAAGAAGAAACGCTTCATGGGATTGTCGTCGGGAAGCTGGTCCATCCCGGGAAAGCCCGTGCCGTCATCAGCTGTGTCATGGATGGCGCTCTTGACACGAACGCTGACGACGGCGGGGCTGACCTTTTCGACAACATCAGCGAAGCCGGGCTGCTGGGGAGCATCTACACGTACAGCCTCAGCCTGCGCAGGGACAATGGCGCTAAGCGGTCCGGTCGCCAAAAGGCCCCCGACGAGAGCTGAGGACAACAGGGCCGCGGCAATGCCGGTGCGGTAAACAGAGGACTTACGAATGTTCGGCATGAATGTATCTCCTTGGACATCTGATCGACTTTGATCGTCTTGTAATTCCAGTGATACAGATAGGAAGGTTACGTCGCTATTTCCGCATTATGACAAATTTGTAAGGTTCTGCGGAAGCTGGGACAGCGTCGCTCGATCATTTTATGGCGGCAAGCGCTGCGGATAGGCCTTTCAAAGGCGCCTCGAAGACAAGCGTCGTTTCTCCGGTGTCGCTGTAGGATACCTGCACGTTTGCCTCTTTAGCGATTTGCTCGCGCAAGACGGGACCGACCGGTAAATACGCCACGCAAACATTGGCGTCGCAAGCATTCGTAGCGATGATGACCGGTTCTTTTCGTGTAGAGAAGCTCAGGTTTATGGGCTTCTCAGCGCCAAGCCCTGGCCGCGCGCGCAAAATCATCATTGGTTTGCCGCCCCGGGTGGCCGCCAGCGACCAGGAGAAGGCGACCTGCCCTTCGCCGTCCAGAATTGTCTGGGTGATATTGCAAATCTTTTTCTTGGCCTTGAGGTTTTCATCGCACCGCAGTTCCCAGTTTTCGAAGGGCTGGATCGTGCGGCGATAGCGACCGAGTTCTGCTCCCTGTGGAACGCTCACCTCGGACGGCTTGATGCTGTAACCGGAATTGGAAAGCTCCTGTCCGGCCGCGGGTGCAGGTCTGTAATCCGATTATTGCCACTCACCGCCTTGGACGTTGCATCCGCATGGCTGGCGGTGAACGCTTTTTTGCTTTCGTCCCAGATCAGCGCATCACTACCCAATGCATTGAGCCGATCGGTGACATTGTCGGTTTTCGCGTTGACGATCCTGACACTGTTGTCGAGCCCGCCGAGCGCGTCACCGACATTGTCGTGATCCTTGCTGCCCAATGTTCGGTCCGGATTGATGACGGTGATTTTGTAGGTTGGGCCAGTAAATATGCCGTCTGCATTCCAACCCGCTCCGCCACCGAAAGCAGCTGCTATACCGAATATCTGCGAGCCGTTGATTGCTTCCCTGGAGGTGGCATTGACTGCACCATTGCCCAAATTGCTGATCACCGTGCCGTTTGCCCCGGCACCGGCGAGCTTGACCTTGCCGTAATCGACAACTTCGCCTGCATCGAGCTCACCATTGCCGTTCTTGTCATCCCAGACATATTTCACGGCCACATCGCCAAGGTTTTTCACCGCCTCCGTTCCGGCATCCGCCAGACCTTTCAACTGACCGACATTGACCGCATCGGTATCCTCCGTACCCGCCTTGCCGATGCTGACCTGGCTATAGGCCTGATCGCCTGCAAAATTGTATTGGGCCCCATTGATCGTCACGTTTGCCGTCGAAACAGCGGTGGCGCCGGTGACCGACTTGAAGCCGAGCGCCACACCGCCAAGCATATGTACTTCCGCATTGGCACCGATGGCCGCCGCTCCGAACATATTGTCTTCTGCAAGCGCCCTGTACCCAATGGCAATCGTGTCCTGTTCGAGAGCCTTTGTCCCCGCGCCAATGGCTATCGCGCGCAGATCCGCATCTGGTATGTCCGTCTCCATACTGGACCCCGCTGCCGCTATGTAACCTGCCTGTGAATCACGGCCGATCGCGATATTGTCGCCCGATGTGCTTTGTGCGCCATTGCCCACTGCAATCGCGTCCTTGCCTGCAGCCTTGGTTTTCTGATTGCCAATAGCCATGGAATTCAAGATCTGACCCCTGAACATGGCTGGATTGTTCAGCCCGATAAAACCGCCATTGACATAGAGCTCGCCACCAAGCGAGAGCGAGTTGGAGGAGTTTGAGACAGGATTATAGAATAATACATGGTCTGTTTGCGAACTCTTCGTTGCCGGTGAGCAATCAGCACTATTCGATCTCAGCAAGGTAGAAGGCACCACTGCAACCATGCTGATTATTATGCAACTCGAGGTAGAGCCTGGATTGATGAATATCCCATCGCCTGAACCAGCTGCATTGGCTTGCTGCGTCGGCCCAATGCTCAATGCCAGTGCGGCAGCCGCGGCAAAACCGGGCATTCCAAGAGCGTTTCTGCGCTTCAGACCAAGCACACGGCATGCCGCGCGCAGGATCGCTATCATGCGCCGCCGCTCCGAACGGTTGCGTCTTTCCCTATCAACATTTGCTGATGGCTCCCATCTTGACTTGGGAGACGAATTGATTTCCAGTATAAATTGTCTCATTATCAATCTCTCTAAAATATATTATACGCGTAAGTTGTGCGCGCGAATGGTGTATTTTGATAATATACCGCAACCTTAAGGCGTAAATATCGCTTATTATGCTTTTATGCATACTATGATCTGCATGTAACCTGAACAGCTGTATCGATTCCCAATATAATACTTATATTTATGTTTCGATCAGATATAGCAAGCTGATATATGATGCAATGGAAATAATTAGTTTACACGCGTAATTTTTGTGTTTTCCAATGGCATTGATCCGTTGTTGCACCTATCTATATATTTTAAGTTGAATTCTTCATATTGGAGGTTGAATTCTTTGCCTGTCACCGGGACGTTTGATTCGTTGTTTTTACCATTTGGAGTTCATCATCATGCCGCCTCTCGGATCGACTCTACGTGTCCACCGGCCCCTGCCGGGGATCCTCGCCTTCTATGACGGCCGAATGGACGGGGTGCGAGCATACTCGGACGAACCAAACTGGCTTGACGACGGTGCCTATTCGCTGGGAGTTTGTACCTACGCGATCGTGTCCGGCGGAGAAGCGTTGGTCTACGACACCAGCATTTCGCTTCCCCACGCGAGGATTGTCCGCAAGACGCTAGAAGATGCCGGGGCCAGGAATATCCGGGTCGTGCTCAGCCACTGGCACGTCGATCACGTAGCCGGGAACGAAGTCTTTGCTGACTGCGAGATCATCGCCAATGGATTGACCGCGCAGGCAATGCACAGCAACCGCGACAGGCTAGAAAATGACAACCCACCAATCAAACCGCTCATCATGCCGAATAGCACCTTTGAGACAGAACTGAGCTTGAAGGTCGGCGATATGGATGTGGAACTGCGTCACGTCGACATTCACAGTCATGACGGGACGATGCTGATCCTGCCCCAGCGCAAGCTGATGCTGGCCGGCGATGCGCTGGAAGAGCCTATCACCTATGTCGCCGAGCCGAAACGGCTGGAACATCATTTGCGTGATCTGGAACGCATGGCGACGTGGGATATCGAGAAGATCCTGCCCAATCATGGTGCGGAAAACATGATCGTCGCGGGCGGTTACGGGGCGGAATTGATTACGGCCACACGCAATTATGTAACCAAGCTATTACGCTTACCCCACGAACCGGAACTGGCGGAACAAGACCTCAGAACCTTTGCCGCGGAAGATTTCGCCGCGGGCGCGATCAGCTACTACGCGGCCTACGAATCGGTTCACGCGCGCAATGTCAGTGTGGTCTTGAGCCGTCAGGACGACTGACCTCACGCCCTCGCGGCACTACTGCATCATTATGTGCTGAAGGACCGCGTGCTAATGCGCATGTTGCCCGCGAAAGGCTGACGATCAATCGCCTGGTGCAACGAATAGCTTCTTCAGCTGCTTCTTCTCGCTGTCGGAAAGCGGCGCCGTTTCCACAGAACTCGTGCGCCGCCGGCGGATCGACAGGATGATCGCAACGCCGCCAGCAAGCAGAACTACGATCGGGAAACCCCAAAGCAACAGCGTGCTTATCTGCAAGCGCGGCCTGAGCAGGACAAACTCGCCGTAGCGCGCGACGAGGAACTCCAGTACCTGCTCGTCCGTATCGCCGGCCACCAGCCTTTCGCGAACCAGGACACGTAGATCGCGAGCGAGATCGGCATTGGAATCATCGATGGATTCGTTCTGGCACACCATGCAGCGCAATTCAGCGGAGATGGTACGTGCGCGCTTTTCGAGCACAGGATTGGACAGCATTTCGTCCGGCGACAGAGCTTGCGCGCCGGTAGCAGCAAAGCAGAGTGCCAAGCCAAGTGCCAGAGTTGCAAACAGCGGCCTCATGAGATGGCTCGTGCCGGTCGCGGCTTGGCCTTGCCCATAGACTTGGCAGGTGCGCCGATTCTGCAGACGCCGGTCGAGCAGGGACATACCGCCGCCAATCATCATCACCACGCCGCCAAGCCAGATCAGCGTCACCAGCGGTTTCCACCAGATCCTGACCACGATGCCGCCATCCTTGGCTGCATCGCCGAGCGAAACATAAAGTTGGCTGAACGTGAATGTCTTGATGCCCGCCTCGGTCGTCTGCATCTTGCGAACGGGGAAGAAACGCTTGGCCGAAACAAGATCGGTCACCGGCTGTCCCTCGTCGTTCAGGATCGTGAACTTGCCCTGGTCCTCGGTGTAGTTCGAACCTTTGACAGCATCGACGCGATCGAAACGCAGCGTGTATCCACCAGCCCGAATGCCATCGCCCGGCTTCATCACCAATACGCTTTCGGTTGCAAAGGTCGTCGTGGCAACGATGCCAAGAAGCGTGATGCCAAGTCCGAAATGCGCAAAGGCGGTGCCAAATACCGAGCGCGGCAGGCCCGTGATACGCTGTGCCATCCCACGAAGTGAGGTCTTGCCGATGCCGGCCTTGAGCGACAGATCAGTCACTGCGCCGAGCATCAGCCAAACAGCGAGGCCGATGCCGAAGGCGGCGAGCACGCCGGAAGCCGAGGTCTTGTAGAGCACGACCGCGACAACGAGCAGCGCCACGAAAAATGCCGTCATCAACCGCTGCGCTACGGCGAGGATATCGCCGCGTTTCCACGCCAGCAGCGGCCCGAACGGGACGGCTGCAAGCAACGGGATCATCAATGGGCCAAATGTCAGATTAAAGAACGGTGCGCCGACGGAGATCTTCTCGCCGGTCAGCGATTCCAGCAGTAGAGGATAGAGCGTGCCGATCAGTACGGTAGCGGCGGCGGTGGTCAGAAACAGGTTGTTAAAGACCAGCGCGCCCTCGCGCGAAATAGGTTGAAACAGCCCACCAGGCGCCAGCGTCTGCGCCCGCCAGGCGAAGAGCGCCAGCGATCCGCCAATGAACAGCACGAGAATCGCCAGGATGAACAGGCCACGGCCCGGATCGGTGGCGAATGTATGCACTGAAGTCAGCACGCCCGAGCGAACGAGAAATGTACCAAGCAGCGACAGCGAAAAAGTCAGGATGGCAAGGAGAACGGTCCAGATTTTCAGCGCCGATCGCTTTTCCATGACCAACGCCGAATGCAGCAATGCCGTACCGGCGAGCCATGGCATGAACGACGCATTTTCGACGGGATCCCAGAACCACCAGCCGCCCCAGCCGAGTTCGTAATAAGCCCAGTAGGAGCCCATGGCGATGCCGCCGGTCAGGAATATCCAGGCAGTCAGTGTCCAGGGACGCACCCAGCGTGCCCAGGCCGCATCGATGCGACCGTCTATCAGAGCTGCAACTGCAAAGGAGAAGCAGACCGAGAACCCTACATAACCGAGATAGAGCATGGGCGGGTGTATCGCGAGGCCGATATCCTGGAGGATCGGGTTCAAATCCTGGCCTTCGACGGGCGCCGGATTGAGCCGCGCGAACGGATTGGACGTGCCAACGATGAACAGCAGGAAAGCGCTGCCGATCCAGGCTTGCACGCCGAGGACGTTGGCTTTTAGCGTTGGCGGCAGATTATTGCCAAAGAAGGCGACGAGCGCCGTGAAGAAACTAAGGATCAAAACCCAAAGCAGCATCGAGCCTTCGTGATTGCCCCACACGCCCGTGAACTTGTAGAGCAGCGGCTTTTGCGAGTGTGAGTTTTCAAAGACGTTCTGCACGGAAAAATCGGAGAGAACGTGCGCGGAGGTCAGTGCCACAAAAGACAGTGCAATCAGGGCAAACACAGTGAACGAAGCCGGCACCGCAACAGCCATCATGCGGTCGTCGTTGCGGCGTGCGCCAAGCACCGGCAGGACAGCCTGGATAATCGAAAGCGCCAGTGCCAGCACCAAAGCGAAATGTCCGAGTTCGACGGTCACTGCTGGCTCCCTCCCTGCCAGACGCCCTTGGCTTTCAGGCTGTCGGCAACTTCCTTCGGCATATAATTCTCATCGTGTTTGGCGAGCACGCTGTCGGCAACAAACGCGCCACCGGGCATAAACTTGCCTTCGATCACGACGCCCTGATCTTCACGGAAAAGATCCGGCAGAATACCATCATAGGTTACGGGAACGCTTTTGACATGGTCAGTGACGGAAAAACTGATCCTCGTGCCATCGCCGCGCACGACGCTGCCCTTTTCAACCAGCCCGCCGAGGCGGAAGCGCGACTC
Source organism: Phyllobacterium zundukense (assembly GCF_025452195.1). Classification (NCBI taxonomy): domain Bacteria; kingdom Pseudomonadati; phylum Pseudomonadota; class Alphaproteobacteria; order Hyphomicrobiales; family Phyllobacteriaceae; genus Phyllobacterium; species Phyllobacterium zundukense. Next base: position 3,692,225 of record NZ_CP104973.1, read on the forward strand.
CGATTCGACATCGGATGCCTGAATGTCGGACGGCATGCGAAAGAATGCGATCTTCTGCTGCAGCGCGAACAGCACCAGTGCCGCTGCAACCGCCAGGACGAACAATCCTCCCCCGATCACCGAAAGCCGCTTCTGTTTGCGCGTCATCAATTGTTCTCCGGTTGGTCCGGTTCGTCGGCAAGGCCAAGCTCGTTGGCCACCGCATCGAGCCGCGCAAGCTTGTCTGCACTCAGCACCTTTCTCGCCCGGCCCAGCGCTTCCAATGCGTCATTGGGCCGGTTGAGAACCACATAGGATCGGACAAGCCGCTCCCAGCCTTCGACATCATCAGGCGATTGTTTCAATTTTTCGGCAAGGTTCGCAACCATGCCCTCGATCATCGCGGCGCGGTCCTGGTTGTTCATGCCTGCAGCGGCCTCAACCTGCGAGGCATCCGGACCGGTTTTCTCGACATCGCTGACATCCGGCGCATCACCGGCGATCTCATGATCGAGCCTAGTCAAGGCAGCCTGCGCCTGATCGCGCCATGGAACATCCGCAGGAGCCTCCGCCAGCAGCTTGCGGATCAGGTCTCGCGCCTCAGGCAGGCGGCCCTGCTGCATCCAGCCATCAATGATATAAAACTGCGGCCGCATGTCTTTTGGATCAAGCGTCATTGCGCGCTTGAAGGCTTCTTCCGCGCGGGCGGTGACCTTGCCACCAGTCTCCGCAGTCAAGGCTTGACCCAGACCGAGTTGCCGGCCCGCACTGTCACCATTCAACCTTATGGAGTTCTGATACGCGGCAACAGCGTCTCCGGGCCGTCCCATTCGCAAATAGATGGGCGCGAGCACTTCCCAGCCCTGCCCGTCATCGGGATTGAGCGCGAGATGCGCTTCTGCACGTGCAATCAATTCGGCTGGGGTACTCTGATCCGCCGGCTTTGCAAGCCGTTCCGCCAGTGGCTGGGCTGGCAAATCCGGAGAACCGAGCTTGGTGTAAATACCCCACGAAATCAATGGAATGGCAAGAACAGTTGCGAGCGTGAGCCATTCGCGAGTTGCGCTTTTCGTTGGCCGGACAATTGCCTTGTCGTCTTCCACGGCCTTGGCCGATTTGAGAAGACGGCGGCCGATTTCGGCGCGTGCCTGTTCGCTGCTGGCAGGGTCGATCAGACCGCGCTTTTCATCGGCATCAAGTTCGCGCAGCTGATCGCGATAGACCTCGACATCGTATTGATTGTCCGACACGGGCGATTGAACGCGTCGCGTCAATGGCAAAAGCACAAGCAGCGTCGCAACTACAGTCAGAACAGCAGCGGAAATCCAGAAAACCATGGCTGAGACATACCCCCACCCCCGCGTAAAATCCAAATGGATTTAAATTGATAGGGCAATTCGCCGCAAAAGGTTGCAGGCTTTCATAGCTCCAGCGGGAACGGCGTAGACTCCCAGATATGTTCCATTCCGAGAGCTCTGGCCGCCGCGGCTTCCAACCGGTGTAGAGTTTTCGCGATATACACACGATCCCCAGCCCCTAGAGCAGTATGAAATTCAGGAAAAAATTTGACAAGGCGTTGATCAAACCAATATTCCACTGGCCACATTTGCAAGGCTGCATCAAAATCACCATGGGCTGCTGCCAGCATCATGTTGGGAAATTTGAGGCGCTCGAAGGCACCGAAAAAGACCTTCGATTTCCCATTCTCATAGGTCTTGTAATCATCGAGGGAAGCAATCGAACGCAACCGATGTAAAACATTTGCTTCGATATGCGCTCTCATGGCCTCTACGGTGTCGGGCTTGGTCACATCCCAAGTGCCAACGGATTGGTCATAGAGCCGTTCTGAGTTCCATCCCCAAAATCCGTACTGGCGCACGGGTTCGAGCGCCAGCATATCTGTGACGACCTCTGGTACGAAGGCCACTTTGTCGATACTCCGGTCGACGAATACGCCGCGTGTTACATGGTAAATTGGTTTAACAAGAAGAAAGCGCCCAATTAGGGCCAAATCGGAATGCCGATCTAATAGTGGCTTTAACGCCTGCCTGACCTGAACAATCGTAGTCATATTTCAACGTTCATCCGGATTAACTTCCACAACAACAATATCTTCAATATGCGGATAATGCTTATGTGCCGTGTTTCGCAATTCTTGAGCCCGCGGAACGCTGATGCCTGCTTTTCCCGTCTTGAAATCATAAATGCAAACGCGACTATTCGTTTCGGGACCCAAAAGGTCAATACGAATAGTGTTTTTCAAGGCGTACTTGCCGAAGTTATCAATGCTCTCTTCCGCTGCAACCTCCTCCGCAAATTTCAAATATGATCGTTCGGTGCGCAGAATGCTTGGATATTTTGCGTTGGCGAGATTCTTCAAATTGGTATGTGCAGCTGTGCCAAACAACCACGGCGTCTCGTAGTTAGACCTTGGCTCCGCCAGGTTGACTGCCTCGTTCGCAAGCGACTGGACGATGCCAATTTCCGGGCAATACTTTTTAACCTCATTCTTCGTCAACAGTTCGACAGTCGCCTTGGCCTTCGTACCTGGCTGAAGTTGATCGTCCTTATCCCAATCTTTTGGACGACAGAGCAGGACCGGCTTGAGGCTCGGATCCCGCTGATTGGAGAGCCGGTTATATTCGGCAATGGCATCTTCTGCGGGTAACAGCCCGGTGGAACGTCCTCCCTCACGCAAACGGTGAGGTGCAAGCAGGATGCCAGAACCCATTCCTCCGCCGGCTATGCCGCCGCTTCCACCGCCACCCAAGGCCATGGGGGATGAAAGCGGGTCTTCACGACGCATGTATACCGGCTGCACCAAGCCTGAGGATCCACCACTCTCACCGGTCCACTGCCCGCCGTCTGGATTTCCCGCTGAAACACGGGGCTGGTCGGGATGGAAATTCGCCTTGCGTCCGAGAAAATAGGAATCGACGATATCCAGGAAATCCTCGTTCATCCTGATCTCGGCCTTGATCAGGGCCAGCATTGCGGCATCCGGTTGATGGGTGTGAAGTCTCATTTTCGCAGCAAGGATCCGCTGTTTGGCTGATATTCTCAGCAACATTTCTTGTGACATGAAATACCCTCGTTCTGTGAAAAAATTCCTATTGAAAATTAATTTTGTGGTTCACGGGACATGCCGCGGGATGATCACAAGCTGAAATGAAATAGCCTATCCAGAGCAGGTAACTGTTATCCTCGAGGGTTGCTCGCGGCTGACTCCGTCCGATTAAAAAGAGATTGCCTTGGGGCGCCGAGATTTTACGTCAAAGGCGTCCAGCTGCCGTCCTCGTTCCTGCAAGCAGTACCGCGCGCTGATTGCGGTGTACCATCAATGCGCACCGTATGCGTGTATTGGCGGCAATTTTGCGAGCCGACCTGATAAGGCTGCGCTGCAACGACTTCGCCGGTGCGGCTGCCGCTGCTGTTTTTCCATTCGACCGTCTTGCCGGCAGGCGAATATTCCAGCGCCTGATATTCGGCTTGCAGGGCCCGCTTGCGATCCGATGCGTCCAGAGATGGGTTGTTTCCGATCAAACCATTGCCGAGCGCTGCGAGAACCCCCGTTGTAGCCGATTTCGAGCCACCCGTCAGCTTGCTCAGCGTACTTCCGCTATTGCTCTTGGGCGCCGACGTCGTGGAACATCCGGCTAGAACAACGACGGCAAGCAGGGAAATGACTATATGGAATTTCATCATCAGTCCGTTTTAAGGGTATCCTGTATACTGGTCTTTTATGGCCTGATTAGTCGCTCGCTTGCAAGCTCGATTCAGGCAGCCGCAACCGGAAGTGTCAGACGTGCCGCCAAACCACCAAGATCAGGGCTCCGCTCAAGCCGCAGCGTACCGCCATATTCGCGAACTGTGTCGTGTACGATCGACAGACCGAGACCTGTCCCCGGCTTGCTTTCATCCAGGCGCTTGCCGCGTGTCAGCGCGTCCTTGATCTGCCTTGGCGCAAGACCATCCCCATCATCTTCGACGCTGATTTCAAGTCCGCTATCCACCTTCGCGAGTGTAAGCCTGATAACACTGCGACCCCATTTTCCCGCATTTTCCAGAAGGTTGCCGACAACTTCTTCGAGATCTTCCTGCTCACCGGCAAAAATCGCATCGTCCATGTAGTTGTTGAACTGAACATCCATCGATGGATTGAGCTTCATGGTGACGCGCACCAGGCGGGTGAGGATCGGGGTGACCGGCGCGCGAAACACCACGCTGTCGCGCTGCGCGGCGATGCGCGCGCGCTGGAGATAGTGCTGCACCTGAACCTGCATTGCCTCGCTCTGTTCGGCGATAATTCGCCCTTCACTCCCGCCGATCGTCCGGCTCTCATTTACCAGGACGGAGAGCGGTGTTTTGAGCGAGTGCGCCAGGTTGCCGACCTGCGTGCGCGATCGTTCCATGATGCGACGATTATTGTCGATCAGCGCGTTCATCTCGCGCGCGAGCGGCGCGATCTCGTCGGGCAGACGTTCATCCAGCCGCGAAACCTTGCCTTCCCGGATATCGGCGAGGGAACGGCGAACACGATCGAGCGGTCGCAGACCGAACAGGATCACGGCCGCGTTGATCAGCGTGCCGCCAAGAGCAAATATACCAAGGTAAAAATAAAGCGTGTTACGGAAATGAGCAATTTCGCCCTCGACCTCGCTCAGATTTCCCATAACCCTGAATCGGGCAACGCGATTTTCCGCGTCGAGAACAACTTCGGTTTCGACAACGGAAAGCTGCTGGCCGTTGGGACCCGGTTCTATATAAGAGCGTTGAAACGACGTATCGAAGGGAACATTGAGTGTCGAGGGCGAGTCTATCTCCCTGTCACCCAGCGAGACCGATTTGAGCGAACCCTTCAGATTGTCTGCGACCGGTTCGACCGACCAGTACCAGCCGGAAAGCGGGCTCGAATAGCGCACCTCCCCCGGATCTGGACGTCCAGCAAGCGTGCCGTCATTGACGCTGACCGAAGCGATCACGCTGAAGAGATGGGCGGAAAGCAGCTGTTTGAAGCTCTGGAGGCGCGATTCGCCGTAAATCGTCGAAATGATGGTGGCGATGGCAACGAAGGAGATGATGGTCCATAGCGTCGAGAGCATGATGACGCGCAGCGACAGGGAACGCAGGCTCGGAAGATAGCTGGTCAGCGGGATTATCAAACGTTGTCCTGCCCCGTTGTTGAGGTATTTGGCGGCCTTGGAGCCGTTCGGAAAATCGCTGCAGCGAGGCAGATGACGAGGTTTTCGAGAACCGGAGCGCAGCGTACTTGAAGTACGTGAGCACCGGAAGCACAGAAAAGCACGTCAGATGACCGCCGCAGTAGAGTTTCAAACGGCTCTACGATTTGCCCTGCGACTTGATTCTGTATCCCATCCCGCGGATCGTCTCGATAAGATCCATACCCATTTTCTTGCGCAAGCGGCCAACAAACACTTCGATCGTGTTGGAATCCCGATCAAAATCCTGATCGTACAAGTGCTCGACCAGCTCCGTTCGGGAAACCACCTCGTCCATGTGATGCATGAGATAGGATAATAGCCGGAACTCGTGCGAAGTGAGCTTCAGTGCAGTACCGTTGACTGTCGCCTTCGATGTCTTGGTGTCGAGCCGCAGTGGGCCGCAGGTGATTTCCGACGAAGCATGACCCGCAGCGCGCCGGATGAGGGCTCGCAGACGCGCCAGAACTTCCTCGATATGAAATGGCTTGGCGACATAGTCGTCGGCACCCGCATCGATACCGGCGACCTTGTCGCTCCAGCGGTCACGAGCGGTGAGCAGCAACACGGGCATCACGCGCCCGTCCCGGCGCCATTTTTCAAGGATGGTCAGTCCATCCATTTGCGGCAGGCCTATATCGAGGACCACGGCGTCATAGGGTTCCGTGTCACCAAGAAAGTGGCCCTCCTCGCCATCGGAAGCCTTGTCGACCACATAACCGGCATCGGTCAAAGCTTCGACAAGCTGGCGATTAAGATCACGATCATCTTCGACGACGAGTATTCTCATGCAGTATTTCCCTTGCCGGCGTGGATCAGGCGAATCAGCTTGCTGGTACGGCGACTTCCACACGGCGCGGACGTTCGCCATCCTTGCCGGGGATCAGCACCACCACGACGCAGACTTCCTTGCCGTTCTGCACAACCGAGGTGGCCCGCGCAAGTGTCCCGCCTTGCGAATCGGCCACCCGTTGCCCCACAGAGGAGCAATCTGCAGCAAAGGCGGTGCCGGCGTTGAGGACGCCAGCGACCGAGATCAGGCCCGCAAGGGGCAGGGAGATAAAGAGGTGTTTCATCATGGCGTCATTATTATCGGTTGCTGTCTGAACGATGCATGAACGTTTGGTAATGTGACTATCAGGATTGCCACAAGTTCACGCCTTTTAACACTATATTTCTTTACGTGTTATGAGCGTCTTAGCGCTGACTCGGCCAAAAAGTGCAACAATCCCACTCAAGGCGGTCACAAATTGCACGATTGTATCGGTAAATGCCTCTTGGTCGATGCCCTCGGTGGAGAGGTGAAAGAAGCTTGAACAGGATAGCAGGATCGTCACGATGGACGCCCAGACGGTCTTCGACAGATACCACGCTTTTTCAGTGCTCATCGTAAATTCCTTTTTTCAAATGGGGTGAACAGGAGTCTGTCAGGATTCATGTCAGGGCGAGGCGAAAGTGATGGTTTCGAGCACCGGAGGGTAGCGTACATTTGGTACGTGAGCACCGGAGCGCAGAAAACGCCATTTGCAGACCGCCATGGCGTGAATCTCGACAGACCGCAGAAAATCAATTGACCTGTAATTTAATGCGGGCAGCCCGCCCTGGCCCGACTACGGTCGAAATCATCGCAACACTGAAGTCGATTTCGGCCATCAGGATGCCAAGATCGCTGAGAGCCCAGACCAGCGCGTCCACCCGATCCGGCGAGCGGCCGTTCGACAAGCCATTATGCGCGAAGTCGCACATTTCATCCTCCAGCAGGGGAAAGCGCGCCGCATGGCGCACCCTGCCCTGTTCGTAGAGTGCCGCGATCGGCTCGGCCCGCAGCGCCTTGCCGCGATTGGCCCGCACCGAACGCACGGGAACGCTATCGTCCTCCGCTGCGATCACCGCGGCCACCATATCGCCGCCCTGATTGACCTCGGCAATGATCAAATCGGCCTCCAGCCTGTGAAACAGCGCAATCGCCCGTCTCGCCCATTCATGCGGCTTGGCCGGTGCGAAACTCTCGTCAGCGAGCACCCAGGCCATGCCATTCTCGTCGAGGCCCGCCGCCACGATACCGCAAGCATCGGATTTCTTCGTCGCGCTGGCCGGAGGATCGATCGCAACGACGATCCGCTTCAGCTCCGGCACGTCTGACGAGAACACGTTCTCCATCGTCAGCCGGGACCACAGCGCGTCCGGGCTCTCCTCGATCAGCTCGCCATCGAGTTCCTGCCGCCCGAGCCGCGTACCGCCATAGAGGCCATTCACGTGCTTGACGAAACCCGGCGCGAGATTGGCGGCGTTCTCCTGCATTCTCATGCGGCGTACACGAATTGCCGGATCGGCGAGCATATTCTTCAGCAATGGCAAGGGCCTTGGCGTTGTCGTCACCACCTGCCGCGGGTTGGGCCCAAGGCGCAGGCCGAATTGCAGCATATCCCAGGTCTCCTGCACATGTTTCCATTTTGCAATCTCGTCGCACCAGGCGGCATCAAATTGCGGGCCGCGCAGGCTGTCCGGGTCCTCCGATGAAAACATCGACGCCGTGGCGCCGTTGTGCCAAAGCAGGCGCCGTCTTGTCATCTCGTAGCGGGGACGCTCGGCGCGCGAGACCGACATGATCCCCGATGGGCCATCGATCATGACTTCGCGCACATCCGCCAATGTTTCACCGACGAGCGCAATGTTGCACGATCCTTCGGATGCGAACGGAGGGAGATGCAGAGCCACCCCGTTGACCCATTCCGCACCCATCCGTGTCTTGCCGGAACCTCTCCCCCCGAGTATCAGCCATGTCTGCCAGTCAGAGCGTGGCGGCTGCTGGGCCGTCCTGCCCCGGAACATCCACTCCGCCTGAACCGCCTGCGCTTCCCTGTTGTTCAAGTTCCTTTCGGACCAACTGTCTCGCTCGGATGTCGGCAAGTTCATCGATCCTTTCATCAATCTTTTTGAGCACTGCGCGAAGCTCATCGGCACTCAGGCTGCCCACGGTTTGCGCTCTTGTGGTTGCAAAGCGCTCTTGCAGATCGCTCACGCGTTCAATGGTGCGGGCAAGAAGCGCCAGCGCGTCCAGCCTCACTTTGCCTGACGCTCCTTCATCCAGCGAGGAAAGCGTATCCAGTTCCTTGCGCAGAAGATCCATGATCCGCTGGACAAGACGCAATTGCCGGTTTCCCTGTTGCATATCGCTATACGACAGACCGTCACGATTGAGCGCTCGCAGGAACTGGCCTTCTGTCAGTCCGAGCAGCGGCACGATTTCGGCTGCGGATATTCCATACTCGCGGCATAGCGCAAATGCGCTCCGCCGGCGCATGGCGGCGGCAAAATTGACTATCATGGATTGTCCTTGAGATAGCGTCGGGCACTTACTCCTCCACCCATATGGCCGAGAAGTCACAATTCCGACGATGACTAAAACCTACAGGACAACCGTACGCAGTCAAGGATTATTTTCCTAGTTATGATATTTTTCTTATTGGGTTTAGGCGAACCGGAGCGCAGCGTAGTTTAAGGTACGTGAGCACCGGATCGCAGAAAATCGCCATTTGCAGGCCGTCCTGGCGTGAATATCATGCTGCTGCTTTTTTCCAACTTAAAGCCAGCATCCCTGCCCCGATCATCAGCGATCCGCCTGTTTGGTTCACGATGCGCTGGACCTTGGGCTTGCGGATGGTCTGGCGCGCCATCGATGCCATCACGGCGTAGGTTCCGGCATTCAGCGTTGCAAGTATGAGGAAGGTCGTTTCGAAGATCACCATCTGTGTGAAGATCGGGCGGGTCGTATCGAGGAATTGCGGCAGGAAAGCCACGAAGAAAATAATGCTTTTGGGATTGAGAGCAGTCACCACGTAAGCGTGGAGGAAGATACGGTAGGCCTTCTCGTTCTTTTCCGGCATTTCGCCGGTTTCAGGATTGGCGATCGGCGCACGCCAGAGTTTGATGCCAAGGTAGATAAGGTAGGCGGCACCTATCCATTTCAGGACGGTGAAGATCGCTGCCGATGTCGCAAGCAAGGCGCCCAGGCCGAGCATCGACGCGGTCATGGCGGTGAAATCACCGAGTGCAACGCCCGCAACAGTCGCCGCCGCAAAACGCCGGCCATGGCCAAGTGCATAGGAGATGACGAGAAGGATCGTCGGTCCTGGAATAGCGAGAAGAATTGCCGATGCAGCAACGAATGCCAGCCAATGCTCAATGGACATGCCTGTGCTCCCAATTGGAAAAAAGACACCAATCCATCGGAATTATGCAATTGCAAGTGGAAACTTTTCGGCAACAGTCCCGGTGAAATCTTGATATCGGAAGCGCTGACCCTTGTGGCACTAAGTATAAAGGCGGTATTCTTTTTGCGGGATGAAATGACCATATTAGAGCTTAAACAGCCGCTTCAAGAAGCTGTTAAGTGATATCCGCTAAACCATGTGCCTTCAGTGAAGGTATGGCTGAGCACAGGGCAGGCAAGAAAACCGATGGAAGAGCCCAGGCAAGGCAAGGAACGCAAGCGATTCAAGGTCTCGCCACTGCTCGGGCTTGACGCCTGGATCGATTCGACCCTTTACGACTTGCGCTTTCGCCTCGCAGAATTCTGGGAAGACACCACCATCTTCTTCCGGCGCTTCCATGTCACGGGCTGGCGTCGCGCTATATTCGAAGTTCTGGGCGAAGCATTCACCTGGGGTACGGTCGGTTCCGTGCTCATGCTGACGCTGGCCATACCGGCCTTTCATGAAACCGAAAAGAACTGGCGTACGCGCGATGATTTCGCCGTGACGTTCCTCGACCGCTACGGCAACGAGATCGGCCAGCGTGGTATTCTGCACCGTAGCGCCGTACCCATCGACGAATTGCCGGACCACGTCATCAAGGCCGTCCTTGCAACGGAAGACCGCCGCTTCTTCGACCATTTCGGCATTGATTTCCTCGGACTGTCGCGTGCCATGACGGAAAACCTGCGCGCCAATTCCGTTGTCCAGGGCGGCTCGACCATTACCCAGCAGCTGGCAAAAAACCTGTTCCTCAACAATGAGCGAAGCCTTGACCGCAAGATCAAGGAAGCTTTCCTTGCACTATGGCTGGAGTCGAACCTCAGCAAGAAGGAAATCCTGCAGACATATCTTGACCGCGCCTATATGGGCGGCGGAACGTTCGGCATCGCGGCCGCTTCCGAGTTTTATTTCGGCAAGAGTGTCAAGGACGTCAATCTGGCGGAGGCGGCAATGCTGGCCGGGCTGTTCAAGGCGCCGGCGAAATACGCGCCGCATGTCAACCTGCCGGCAGCCCGTGCCCGCGCCAACGTGGTGCTCACCAATCTCGTCCAGGGCGGATTGATGACCGAAGGCCAGGTTGTTGGCGCACGACGCAACCCGGCAACGGTGGTTGATCGCGGCCGTTCGGAAAGCCCGGATTATTTCCTTGACTGGGCATTCGACGAGGTCAAGAAGGTCGCGCAGAAAATGCCGACCCATACGCTCGTCGTCCGCACCACCCTCGATACGGGGATCCAGAAGGCAGCGGAAGAATCCGCGGAATATCATCTTCGTCAGTTCGGCAAGGAATATCACGTCACCCAGGCCGCCATCGTCGTCCTCGAAAACAACGGCGCGGTCAGGGCGATCGTCGGCGGCCGCGACTATGGCGAAAGCCAGTTCAACCGCGCCACGGCCGCGCTGCGGCAGGCGGGCTCGTCGTTCAAGCCCTATGTCTATGCTGCTGCCATGGAAAAGGGCATGACCCCGAAGACGCTGGTCTCCGGTGGCGCGGTTTCCTGGGGCAACTGGTCGCCGCAGAATTACTCGCGCCAGTATCTGGGCAAGATCGATTTGACTACCGCACTGGTCAAATCCATCAATACAGTTCCCGTGCGGCTCGCCAAGGATTACCTGACGACCGCGCCCATTGTTGCCCTGACCAAGGCCTTTGGCGTTGAATCGCCGATCAGCTCGCACAAGACCATGGTGCTGGGCACCTCCGGTATGACCGTCATGGATCAAGCGACCGGTTATAATGTCTTCGCGACCGGCGGCATCGCCGGCATGCGTCATCCCTTCACGCAGATTTTGAGCCAGAATGGCGATGTCCTGTGGGACTGGAAGAAGGATGGTGTGAAACCGCATCGGGTGCTTTCGCAAACGGCGGCAGACAACATGAACATCATGCTGTCGCAGGTGCCGGAATGGGGCACTGGCCGGCGTGCCGCTTTGCCGATGACGCGGGCGGCGGGGAAGACCGGCACCACGCAAAGCTATCGCGATGCATGGTTCGTTGGCTTCACGGGCAACTACACGGCCGCAGTCTGGTTCGGCAATGATAATTTCACGCCGACCAAGGAATTGACGGGCGGCATCCTTCCGGCAATGACCTGGCAGCGCTTCATGAACTACGCGCATCAGAACATCGATCTCAAAGCGATTCCGGGCATCGATCCAACAATGCCGAAGCAGGAAAAAGTAGCGGCGGCAGAGGCGGAGGCCGTTGACGATGACGCGCTGAAAGCGGAAGAGCGGCCACGGGTTCTTTCAGGCGCCACCGCAACGGCCATCCGTGAAATCGGCCAGGCTCTGAAAGCGGCGCCGCAGCTCAAACTACCGATCCTGCCCTCGAAAGTCTCGGCACTGTGATTTTTTTACGATTGACGTACAGCGTAAAAAACTTTATCCAGCTGTATGATCCTGACTTATCGTGACAAGCGGACAGAAGCATTTGCCCGTGGAGAGTTTGTCCGCGAGTTTCAAGGATTTGAGCGCCAGGCGTATAAACGGTTGGAAATCCTTGAAGCGGCAACAAGCCTGGCAGAACTTCGCATGCTGCCGAGTAACCGCCTCGAAGCGTTGAAAGGCGATAAGAGCGGACAATTCAGTATCAGGATCAACATGCAATGGCGAATTTGTTTCGAATGGCCTGCGAGCGCAGCAGGCCCTTCGGATGTCGCAATCATCGACTATCATTGAAAGGAAAGGGCTATGCCTCGTCCAGCTATTCATCCCGGCGAAATTCTGGCCGACGAACTTGGCGAACTGAATATCAAACCAACCGAGTTGTCGAGGCAAATCAATGTTCCTCCCAATCGGATAACACAAATCATTCATGGGAAGCGCGCTATAACCGGTGATACCGCCGTCCGCTTGGGCCACTGGTTCGGAACCAGTGCGCAGTTCTGGCTCAATCTTCAAAGTGCCTATGACATTCGCTTGGCTGAAGAAAAGTCGGGGGCCGAAATCGCCCTTCTTCCAACACGGTTGCAATAGACAACCGTCGAATAGTTTCGTGTCGTCGGTCTATGAGAGGTTGAACGCATCTCGCCACACCGCCTGCCCTTGCTTCCAGCCATTGCTCCCGTGTAGTCATCACACATGCTTCGAAATGTTCTCCTCGCCCTCATTGCGCTTGTGATTGCCGTCGGCGGCGGCACGCTGAGCGCATGGTATGCGGTCAACCGTTTCGATGGCTTTGGCGTGCTCACCGTCGGCCAATGGACCGGGCATCCAGACGCCGGCACCCCCCTCTCCGATCCTTATGCGAAGGCGCGGGCTGCCCGCGAAGGCGCCTTTCCGCTTGGATCCGCCGAAGGCCTCGCCTTCTACGCCTATGATGACAATCGGGGCCAGGCACTCGACCGGCGCTGCTCGTACAGGATCGAAGGCAATAGCCCCAATTCGCGTTTCTGGACCCTCTACGCAGCCGACCGCTCGCTCGTCGCACTTGATCCGGGTAAGGACCGCCTGCCTGCGCTGCATTCGCGGCAAATATTCCGCCAGGAGAATGGCCGGTTCGTCGTGCTCGTTTCGCCCAAGGCGCAACCGGGAAACTGGTTGGCGACGACCGGCGCGGGACGGATGGTGCTGGTGATGACGCTCTATGACACGCCTGTCGGCAGCAATTCGGGCCTCGTCGACATGACGTTCCCGGCGGTCACGAGGATCAGCTGCGATGGGTAAGCTTTTTCGCGCCCTGCTCTTCGGTCTCATCGGCGCCGGCATCGTGCACATCGCGGTCGTGCTGCTCGTGCCCTTCTATTCCGATCGCAACGCCTGGTCGCGTATTTCCGCCTATGGCGACGACTGGCAATTCCATAGCGTGACCCGAAAAGGAGCGCCCGGCACCGTGCCGCTCGCCTTCGATCCACTGTTTCAGGCAGCAGCTTGCCGCTTCGATATAGAGGATCTCCCCGCCCACATCACCGGCGTCGGCACGACCCCTTACTGGTCAATCTCCGTTTATAACCGCCAGGGTGAAAACATCTATTCGATCAACGATCGCACGGCGATTGCCGACCAGCTCGATCTCGTCATCGCGACACCGCTGCAGATGATCGAACTCAACAAGACCAAGCCTGCAGCGGCTGAAAATTCCGTGCTGATCGAGGCCGACATGGATGAAGGCTTTGTTGTCATCCGCAGTTTCGTGCCGGACGAGTCGTGGAAAGAGGAAATCGATTCCTTCCTGAAAAGTGCCAGCTGCACGCCGCTGCTTTGAGCGTCAGAAAGGACAAACCCGAGCAACTGGCAGCAGTTCAGCCCGGCTGCGGCATCGTATCGAAATATCTGCGTGGCGGTTTTACTTTGGTGCGCTTTGGCACTTCCGGTGCATAGCGCTCATAGCGCACGCCGGGAAAAATCGTGATTTCGGCGCTCGTCTGCCGTTCGTTGTCTGCAATGGTGCGGCGCTTGGTTGCGCTGCCTGGAAATGTGATGACCAACCCCATATCGCCCATCCGTTTTAGGATGTGTCGAAATTCGCGATCATGACGAGGCGGAAACGGTGGTTTTCGAGAACCGGAGTGGAGCGTACTTGAAGTACGTAAGCACCGGAAGAACAGAAAAATGCCGTTTGCAGGCCGTCATGGCGTGAATATCAACGCATCCGAGTTCGTTGATCTCCTTGATACGCAGATGCTTACGCGCGCACGATTTGCGCCATAATTTTCAATAGCCCGCCGATGGTTAACGGTTTGCTAAGGCTTCGCAGCTAATTTTAGCCATTGTTTAGGGTTCTGGGCTCGTAACCTCGTACTGCGTCTCGTGGAGTTCTGTTCGTGAAGTATCCTGAGTTTCGGGCGCTTGAAGACCGCAGTAGCGGCAGCAAGGCTGACGATCTCCTGACAGCGTCGATTACCGCCTTCTGCTGTGTCACAAGACCGGCAAAGAGCGATGCGCAGCAACTCGAGGACCTCGCGGTCCCGCTGCTCGCCCTTGCTTCGCAGCGCGTGCGGCGCCATGCGGCGGCGGCTTTGTCGGAATTTTCCCACGCACCGAAACGGCTCATCATCGCGCTTGCGGAGGACGAGGTCGATATATCCGCGCCGCTGCTGTTACGCTCGCCGGTCCTGAATACGTCCGACCTGATCGACATCATCGCGCATAAGGGCCTTGGCCACGCGCGGGCCATCGCGCGGCGCGAGATCACCGATCCCGAACTTCTGCACGTGCTGCATGGGTTCAATGACCCTGCCATCGAACGTGCTTTGACGCCTCAACCGAATACCGTTCATGGCAGGGAGAGCGACATGCCCGACACCACCCTTACGCCGGAATCGCCGCGCCTGCGCGAAACGCGTGAGGCACTGAAGGCGCTGATGCGGGACAGCGATGCCGGCTTCTCCAGCGATCAGGCTTTGGCCGAACATCTGGTCGATGCGGCGCTTCTGGATCAGACGACTTTCTTCGAACAGGAATTTGCCAAGGCGCTTGACCTGGATGCCGTCGGTGCAAAACGCATTATCGGCCATGGCCTGAATGCGGAACTGACGATCGCGCTGGCGTCTCTCGGGCTTTCTGCCGAGGCCGCGCATCTCGTCCTCACAGGGCTGTTCGGCCTCGTACACAAGGATCTGCATTCGCTGCGCCTCTTCGTGCAATCCTATCGCCAGATCGATCAGGAAAAAGCCGAGGCGACTGTCGAACGCTGGAAGACACAGGAAAATTCACAGAAACTGCGGCAGAAATTGCGTGAGATGGCCGCGGACTTCGAGAACGGAGCGCGCAAGGTTTCTTGAGCTAATCAAGGATTTGCGTATCTGCTGTGCGTGGTTCGACAAGCTCACCATGAGGGAAACGGATTGATTGCAGGTAGCCAAGTTCTGCGACGGCAGTGATTATCTTTGCAGCCCACAATCTCCCTCATGGTGAGCTTGTCGAACCACGCAGAATGGTTTTGCATTCTCTCTTACCTTAGGTCGCTGCAACCGGAAACAGCTCTGCGCGATCTCCGCGATAATCCTCGATCTCGACGATCCACAAATCCCGATCCCAGCGCTTCTGCTTTTCCAGATCGTCGTTGATTTCCATTTCGGCCACGCCGGTCTTCAATGGCGTGAACAGCCGCTCGTCTGGCTTGGTTTCATCATAGACCATCTGCGGCGCCGGCCCGAAAAGATCGTAGCTCCCGTCAGCATTGCGAAACTTGATGAAAATAGCGCCCGCTTCCGCCGCGCCCTTGTTGCTCAGCGCAGCGAATGCACCGGAGCCGTTCACGCGCCTGACCAGCGCGGAAACCCAGAATTCAGATGTCAGGCGCATGATCCAAGTCCTTGGCGGTGGAAATTCGGTTCATGATGAGCCGAAAATGGTGGTTTTAGAGCACCGGAGCGGAGCGTACATTTGGTACGTGAGTACCGGAGCGCAGAAAAACGCCATTTGCAGGCCATCATGGGCCGAATTTTAATTGATGAGGCCGATTTCCTGCATCTTTGCAAGCAACTTTTGGTCGGGCTCGCCGGTCACCGGCAGGCGGAACAGCTTCTGGAACTCGCTCACGGCACTTTTGGTGGACGTACCTACTTTGCCGTCGATCTCGACCATGTCATTGCCGAATGCACGAAGGCCTGCCTGAACCCGTACGATCTCTGCCGGCGACAATCCGCCAGCGCTCGCGACGGCTGCACTGTCCTCCGACGGACTGGTCGAAACCTTTTGGATTGTAGCCTTTTCTTGCGTCTGTTCAGGCTTCTTCTCCGGTATGGCAATGCTCGCGGTGGTCTCGCTGGCATTGTCGACGGCCTGCTCGGGTTCGATGCCCATGGCGGCCGTTGCCTTGCGATAGGCGTCGATAGCAGCGCGGGTTCCCTTGCCGGAAATCCCGTCGACAGTGCCGCTGTAAAAACCCAGCGCCAGCAGTTTCTGCTGCAGCTTGGCCACTTCCGGATCGCCGCCCGGCGCCAGAACCGGGTCGCCATTGATCGCGGCGGCAATCGGGTCGGGGCTCTGGGGAACGGGAACAGATTTTACCTTGCGAATGGGCGCATCGGCTGATTGGGCCTGCGACGTGCCACCCGGCAACGAAATATTGCTTTGCTTGACGGGTTTGAAGACGAGTTCCGGCCGCGTGCGGAAGAAAACGCCTTCATGCACATGCGGCTGATACCAAAGCGCATTGGCGGAGATGAAGCCGAGAGTCACAAGGAAGGCCGTCGTGCCGCCGGCAATACCGGGATTGCTGGCGATCAGACTGCCGGTAGCGAACACAGCCACAGCGAACTTGCCCCGCCTCGGAGCGCGTCGCTTGCTGCTAGGCCGACTTACGGGCTTCCTCATGGGAACCTCCCTGGATATCGCTTTCGATCTTGAATTCGACAATGTTCGCCTCGTCCGAGAAATGTTCGATCACGGGACCGTCAAGGGGAATGCGCACATCTACAACCGTGCCCTGCCCCGGAGTACTCTTGATCCTCATCTCGCCGTCATGCAGCCCGACAAGGCCCTTGACCGTGGCAAGGCCAAGGCCCGTGCCTTCGTGGTTGCGCGTGTAGTCGTTCTGCACCTGCCGGAAAGGCTGGCCCAAGGTCTTGAGGTCCGCTTCGGCGATGCCGATGCCCGTATCGCTGACGGAGAAGGCCAGCATGTTGTCTTCGATCAGCGCATCGATGGTGACGACGCCGCCGCTTTCGGTAAACTTGATGGCGTTTGAAACCAGGTTGATCAGCACCTGATTGATAGCGCGGCTGTCGGCAACGACATTGCCGATACGCGGGCTGACACGATCGCACAGCGTCACGCCTTTTTGGGAGGCCTGATGCGCCATCATGTCGTGCACCATGGTCACGGCATTCTTGAAGGCGAAGCTCTCCGTGAATATCGGATAGGTGCCCGCTTCGATCTTCGACACATCCAGAATAGCGTTGACGACGGAAAGCAGATGGTTGCCCGACTGGTTTACAAGTTCCACGTATTCGCGTTGCCGCCCGTCCGGCAGCTTGCCGCAGATCTCCTGCAGCAGCACATCGGAAAAACCGATGATCGAGTTGAGCGGCGTGCGCAGTTCATGGCTGACCGAAGCAAGGAAACGACCCTTGGCAATTTCAGCTGTTTCGACCTCGCGGCGGGCAATTATCAGCGCATTGCGGTCGGCGACGGCTTGGGAAATATCGGTCGCGACAACGACAAAACCTGTCTCCTGGCTGTGCGGCACGGCACGCAGACGGTAGGTGGCGAAGCGCACGCTATGGGCGTGTTTCGACGTGGCGCCCGGCGCAACGCAGCGCAGCTTGACCTCGGCTGTCGCAGTCGAAGCGCCGCTCTTCATATCCGACAGGAAACTCAAAAACTGCACACGATCCGACACATGCACACGATCGAGCAGAGGCGTACCAATCAGGAGATTGCGTGCGATGCCGAACTGGCCCTGCGCATTGGGCGACAGCGAGACAATGAGCCCGTCCGTCCCAAGACTGAACACGACGCCGTCGATAGCGTTCTCGAGATCGGCCACGCGATCATCGCGGCGGGCAGCAGCGCTGAGGGCGGCGATAGTGCCAGCTGTTCTGACAATGAGTGTCGCCAGATAACTCAATGAAGCAAGCAGCACCAACGGCGACAATGTCACGCTGTCACCTGCCCGCATCGCAACGACGAAGAGCATTGCAAGCACCACCCCGGCGGCAATGCCAGCCGGCAGGCGAATGGATTTCTCATTGCGGCAGACAAACCAGCTTTCGAGAGGGATCGCTGCAGCCATGATCCAGAGCAGCAGATTTGTCGACGGCGCGGTGACACCGATGGTGGCGACAGACAAGGAATAGAATATGAGCGCGCTCATGCCGACCGACGCACTCTTCTTCGATACCGAAAGCGCACCGCAAAAGATCATCGGAAGCGCCAGAACGCCGGCAACCAAGCTCAGCACCGCATCGGCTTCACCCGCGATCGAGTGGCTGGTGATCAACGCGACGGCCAGCATCAGCGGCATGCCGAGAAACGCGCCGGCCATACGGGCATCCCGCTCGGCGGTGGCACCACCCGCAGCGGACGGGCTGACCCAGCGCTTGCACAGGCGGTTGTAGCCTGCGGCAATTCTGGATTGTGTGACGGAGTGGATCGGCACCGATTTTTTCCTGCTTTCCGCGAAGTCCGGCCGGAGCCGGATAAGTCGCGGTCATTTCCTGAATGTTCTCTGCAACATTCCTGTCGGCGTTAACTTTTGCAGATGAGGCTTTAAGGAAAGGATAAAGCCGGGCCCCAGGACGCCGCGCGAACCGTGTTTCAAGCGATTGTGACGGTCATGGTAAATGAAGGGTTTCGGCTTTGAGCAGCTTTGCCGTCCGAATCGCAAAGCATCGGTTTCGCGAACCGCTTTTGAAAGCGGAAGGGACCGTAAGGACTGTAGGGTTTCGTCAGGGCCGGCGCGGACGCCAGCCCCAGTGCTTCACAATCTCTCTCTTACAAGGCAATCAGGATTTT
This sequence comes from Phyllobacterium zundukense, assembly GCF_025452195.1. Classification (NCBI taxonomy): domain Bacteria; kingdom Pseudomonadati; phylum Pseudomonadota; class Alphaproteobacteria; order Hyphomicrobiales; family Phyllobacteriaceae; genus Phyllobacterium; species Phyllobacterium zundukense. The sequence continues at coordinate 3,711,084 of NZ_CP104973.1, forward strand.
GCCGTCTTCGACTTTCACCGGGTACGTCCTCAGATTGACACAGACGGGCGCGCCCTTGGCCTGGCCCGTCCGATAGTCAAAGCGCCCATTGTGCTTTGGACATTCGATGACATGGTCCATCACCAGTCCGTCGGCAAGATGGACCTGTTCATGCGTGCAAAGCCCATCGGTTGCATAGTATCTGTCATCGGGCGAACGATAGATCGCAAAGGTCCTGCCGTTGTAATCGAAACGAACGACATCCTCCTCATCGATATCGTCGGCCTCGCAAGCCATAATCCAGTTTTCGATGTCAACGCTGCTCATAATTTTCCTCCTCGGTTGTTTTATTCTGCGGCCACGGCATGCATCGGCAGCGGACGGCGGACGTACCAGCCCGGATCCTTCACCTGCCGCAGCACGGCGGGAATGATTTCTGCATAGCAGGCCCACAGGCCCTCATAGGCGGGCGGGCACTCGTCCTTGATCATCTCATGCAGTCTGGGAAGATTATAAAACGGCACCATCGGGAACATGTGATGCTCCACGTGGTAGTTCATGTTGATATACAAAAAACGGAAGACCGGATTGGTTTTCCAGGTGCGCGTGCTCAGACGATGATCGCGAATATCCTCCTGCATGCCGGCGTGCTGCGTGAGGTTAAAGAGCTGGGCCATGGAGCCGCCGTAGAAACGGGGCAGCACTACGAACATTGCCGGCAGGATCGATTGCGTCAAAACGCACGCAACGATGACGGCAATGAATACCGCGACAAAGGCTCGCGATGACCAGAAGACCTTGCGCTTCTCCCCTTCCGGAATGAAGTGGCGTCCCTCCTCGTTCAGGCTTCCGAATGCATGACTCACGATAGAGGCGATCTGGGTCAGTCCCGACTTGATGAAGAAGAGATCAAGGAACATGCCCATGATGTCGGGCGGGCGTGGCACGGCGATTTCCGGGTCGCGGCCGACAAAAAGCGTTTCCGTGTGGTGGCGCGAATGGCTCCAGCGCCAGTAATGCCCCTCATGCAAGGTCATGAAGCCATTGAGATGATAGAGAATCTCGTTGATCTGGCGCGTCTTGAACGGGGTGCCATGGGATAGCTCATGCGCATGATGGTCGGCCATCGAATAGACCAGCCCATAGACGATGAAGGCCGGAATGCACCACCACGTACCCCATGTCAGGTATGCTACGATCCCGGAACCGACGAGAAGCGCCAGCCAAATTCCGAAATGTCGTAGACCTGCTGCATCGGACCGCTTGATGAGTTGCTTGAATTCTTTCCGATCCACCTTCGCCGAAAACCATTCGGCCTCGACCTTCTCCTCGAAGGCATCGCCCGTTATGACGGCGGCACCGTCGGCGTTGCCCACCAAGGCATAACTTCGAATTCCATCACGCATTTCGGCCTCCCTGACGAACCCGGAAAATACGTCGACAGGCTCGCTCATACAATTGGAATGAAATATTTCCTTTCAAAAACTGTCCGGTTAAGCAACAATGACGTGAAAGAATTCTTTTATTGAGGTCATATGCGCCGTCCCAACATGACCACGCTCGCAAAGGAAGCCGGAGTCGGCCTTTCTACAGTCGATAGGGTGTTGAACCGCCGTGCGGATGTGCGGGAGGAAACCGCAAGCCGCGTGCTGGAAGCAGCCGAGAGAATCGGGTTCTACGCCACGCCGCTGCTGCGCCAGCGGCTGAAGACCGACGCACCCCAAAAGACTTTCGCCTTTCTTCTCCAGCAGAAGACGACGGCCTTTTATGAACTACTGGGAACTGCACTCCGGGAGGCCGTTGAGAGCAGCCCCTCGATCCGTGGAAAAGCGATCGTCGAGTTCATGGACGATCTTACGCCCGGAGCTGTTGCCGAGACGCTAAGACGCGTCGGTCGTGGTGCTGACGGCGTCGCAATCGTCGCGGCCGACCATCCGGGCGTTACGTCCGCCATCGACGAGCTGACGGCCAGACACATCCCGGTCATCGCGATGATTTCGGATCTGACTGCTCCATCGCGCGCCGGTTATGTCGGTCTCGACAACAGAAAGGTCGGCCGAACCGCAGGCTGGCTTCTTGCCAACATGATCCCTGCCCCGTCTGCGGTGGTAATCTTTGTCGGCAGTCACCGCTATCTCTGCCAGGAAGCCTGTGAGATTGGCTTTCGAGCGTTCCTGCGCGAGAATGCCCCACATCTTCATCTTCTCGAACCAGTCGCTACGTTCGAGAGCGACCAGTACGCGTTCGAGGCAACCCTCGACCTCGTAAAGCGGCATGAAAGCGTCAAGGGCATCTACGTCGCCGGAGGCGGTATCGGAGGAGTGATGGCGGCAATGAAAGAGCTTGAGGCCGACAAGCGCCCTCAGGTTATCGGCCACGATCTGACGCAAGCGACAAGTGTTGGCCTCGTCAGCGGCACGCTCAAGGCGGTCCTTTCTCATCCCATCAAAGAAATTGCCAAGGAAACTGTAGAAATCCTGATCGCCCGCACCTCGGCACCCCCCGAGGCACCAGGCATCACGCACCAAATTCTGCCAATGCAGATATTTACGCCAGAAAGTGTCTAGCAATGCGTCGCGGAGGCGTATTTTCTTTCATTCGACGCCGATTAGAACATGTTCGCGCCAAGTCTAAAGCAACCACTAGCCATATCGCGACAAGCTATCTCAATCCGATCACCATCGAATCCGGGCCGACAAGCGGTTCCACCCACGTTTCTGAAAATCCGGCTTCGCGCATCCAGGCCCGACAGTCTTCTCCAGTGTAGTCGAACCCGCCAGCAGTTTCGATCAGCATATTCAAGCTCATCAAAAGACCGAAAGCATTTTCCCGGCGATCATCATCGATGATGGCATCGTAAACAACGACCGCGCCACCTTTCGGAAGAGCATCAAATGCCTTGCTTAGAAGCATCTTTTTCTGTGCAAGGTCCCAATCATGAAGGATGTGACCCATGACGATGACATCAACTTTCGGCAGAGGGTCCTCAAAGAAATCCCCTCCCTGAAACCGCACTCGGTCCTCCACCCCGCGGTGAGCTATAAATTCTTCGAAGACTGGCTTGACCGAGGGAAGGTCGAAGCCGATGCCGTTGAGGTGGGGATGGGCTTGGGCAAGAGTGGCGGGTACCATGCCCTGAGCTGAACCGAGATCCATGAAGGTCTTATAATCTTTCCATGGGAACTTGGCGGCGATAGCGTGGGCCGCCCCCGCGCTTATTCCACTCATAGCGCTCAGAAATCCACGCAATCGTTCCGGATCGGCATAAATTGCCGCAAAGAAATTTTCCCCTCCACCCTTCGCCTCGTTCTGCAATTCGCCGGTGCGCAGGGCCTCCGTCAGCGATCCCCAGAAGCCATAGAGCCGGGCATTCGCCATCTCCAGGATACCGCCAATATAGGATGGCTTGGCTCGATCGAGAAAGATCTCCGTGTCTGCGGTGTTGCTGTAGATGCCGTTTTCGCGTTCCAGCAACTTGAGAGCCACCAACGCATCGAGAAAGTCTCGGGCTGATCGCTGATGCAGTGCAAGTTTAGTTTGAAGCGTCGGCAGGTCGGCCGGCGCATTCGCCAAGGTGCTAAATACGCCTAGTTCGACAGCACTCAAGAGCGTTTTGGATGCCCAAAAGCCCATACCAACTTGCATTATATGTTCTGGTGTTGCTGTGCTCACGACTTGGTCCTCCAAGTAAATAGGTTCAGCCTTGGTCCGGGCACGGTGCTGCGAGATGGTTGCAGGGGCTCGTTACGGCTTCGTTTCAACAGCTAAATACCATCATAGCATATTGCTCGGCAGTGGCGAAGCCGAGCGATGGGTTCGCAGCCAGTAAGCAAGCGCTGTTACTGAAACGGCCTGGTTCCGTCCCCCACATGGTGGCTGTCACCTCAACACCATCTACCCGTCAGCAGTTATTAATCGTTCGTTTCTATGATCGTTCAAATGCAGAAATGCGTTTCAACGGGTTTTTGCCGGATCTGTGTCAGTGTCTCAGAGCCTGACCGAAAATTCGTCAAGGGGTGGCGAAAATGGTGGTTTTTGAGCACCGAAGCGCAGCGTACGTTTTGGTACGTGAGCATCGGAGCGCAGAAAAAACGCCATTTGCAGTCCGCGTTGGCGAATTTACGTTCGGGCTCTCACCATGAAGGGGTGAAATAGCGACACTATAGAGGACTGCTGAAATGTTCTTTCTGATCAGGTTTGCGATCAAGTTCTGCTTCTGGATGATGCTGATCTCCTTGTTCATTCCGGTGGACTCGAAGGATCAGCCACAGGGCGCGGGCCAGCCCGGCCCGATCGAGGCGTTACTGGCTGCGCAGGAGACGATCAGCGATCTCAGCGATTTCTGCACCCGCAAGCCGCAGACTTGCGAAACCGGCAAGGCTGCACTCGCCAATGCCAGCGTACGCGCGGGCGAGGTCGCGAAGGTCGGCTACGAGTATCTTGATGCACGCATGGGCGAGGATTCGAAGGAACCCGGCACACAAAGCGCCGAAACAGAATCTGGCCAGGGAGACGCCATCAAGGCGAAACTGCGTGAAATGGCCTTGCGCGAAATTCTCGATGCCGCAACCCGTCAACGTGAACAGGCGAACGAGGTCGACGACAAGACCCAGACCGGGACCGTTTCCCCGAAGTGACAACGCTTTTTTGATTAAAACGGTGACGTTGGCCTTTCAAATCACTATATGTGCCTGAAAGGGAAGTGATGCATGGCACAGACAATTGACGATATTTTTGCTGATTTCGACTTTCTCGATGACTGGGAAGATCGCTATCGTTATGTCATTGACCTCGGCCGCGACCTGAAGCCCTATCCCGAAGAGGCGCGGGATGCCGCTCACAAGGTCAGAGGCTGCGTCAGCCAGGTGTGGCTGAAGAGCACGCTCAACAGCGACACCGATCCAGTCATCGAGTTCGTCGGCGATTCCGACGCGCATATCGTGCGCGGTCTCGTCGCCATCATGATGGTGCTCTATTCGGGCAAGCGCGCTTCCGAAATCATGGCGATCAACCCCGAAGCCATATTGAAGAAACTCGGCCTTGACGAACATCTGACGCCGCAACGGTCCAATGGCCTGCGGGCCATGATCGGCCGTATCCGCGGCGAAGCCCAGAATGCCCTCGCTCCCGCCGAGGTCACGCAGCACTAGGTTGTTATTGTAGCGCGAGACCTTCCATCACTACGGCATCTCCTTTACGAGTCTTTGATCGCATCATCCGTCGCCTTCAGTTGCATAGCTTCAGCCCCATGCAGTGAAGCGCGAACTCGAGCAAGTTCGTGTTGCAGCGCTCTGCGCACGACCTCTGTCTTGGTGCGCGCTTTGGTCAAGCTTTGGAGTTCGCTCACTATGGCGTCAATGTGGCTGTTACGGATTTGCAGCGCCATTTTGATATCTCCATGCACCATTTAGTATATTGCCATCGGTGACGCGTGCCAATTCTCCTTTAGCCTGACACCGGCCGGTAATCCTCTGTGCCCCAGTGAATAATCCGCGGATTTCGTCGTGCGAGCGCAGGCGGGTGATAATGCCGGTCGAGTACCGCCAGCGCAGTCTTCAGGATCAGTTTTGCCGAACGCACCGGCCATTGCCGTTCGCGTTCAACGCTCTCCAGCCCTTTCAAAAAGCAACAAACGTCGATCAGCACGCCGGACAGTTCCGGCCCCACCGCCTCCAGCGCCCGCTCGACACGCTGGCGCGCTGCGAGTGCCGCATCGGTGATCTCGAGCACACCATTGTTGCGTGAACCGGACCCGGTGACGTCCCAGTTGACGCCGATCGAGGGCATGAGATTGCCGAGGGTAAAGTCGGATCGCAGCCGCTCACCCGCCTTGAACGCCTCATCGTCGATCAGCGGCAGGCCCTTTGCATCCTTGCGGTTGCGTAGCATCGCCAGCGGCGACTCTGCGTCATTGCTGCGCACCTGGATTGACCCACATTCATCATCAATGGCAATCGTTGCTTCGCTCCGATGCTGCCCCGCGTAAGGATCGTCCGTGCATTCGAAACGGCGAAGCCAGGCGCGTCCCGCATCGCTGATCGAGACTTTGCCTTTGCTCAAGGCCCCGAGACCCTGGCTCAGCATGAACTTGACAACGCTTCGTGTCGCGGAAATCGTGCCATATGCACCGCTTTCCAGAACCAGTCTGTCAGACGTTTGTGTCTCGACAATTTCGGCTGCGCCTTTGGCGATAAAGCGCAACAGCCGTACAATCTCCTTGTTGGCCGGGTCCGTCATGCGCGCAGTCTTCCACTTTCTACGTAGGCTACCCGAATGATATTTTCGATCGTCTGGATGATCCGGTCGAATTCGAGATCCTCGCGCATGTCCTCGACCAGATGGCAGGCGTGATTGACCGTGCTGCGATCGCGACCGAAGGCGCGTCCCACCTCGCTCATGGTCAATGCCAGTGTGACATGCGCCACATACATGCCGACCTGTCGCACCCTTGCCACAGAACGTTCGCAGCGCGAATGCGAACGCAGATCCCGGCCGCTCACATTGAAAAAAGCCGACAGAATATCGAGAACTCCGTCGCATAGCTGAAAAAGGCGCTCATTGACCGGCGCCTCCTCGTCGACGACCGCCAGCACAGGCCGCTTGAAACGGCATCGCCTCGGCTTCAGGGTATCGGTGACGGCCCGGGCTTCGGGTCCAGAGCGGATCAGACGGGGCAAACTCGAAGACATTCTCACTCCACTTTGATGTAGGAATATCTTCTTATATCTGCGTGAACAAGAGCGTGGATAAGTTTTCTTATGCCCTCCCCTTAGCCATCTGTTATCAAAGGCTTTTTTGTTTCGCGGTCGATTATTATAGGACTATTATCCTACATCGCCGGTGTTTAGCCATACTGCGTCTATCCCTCAACAAGGAATGAACGCATGTGGGCAATCGATTGGACCAAACAACGGAGCGCGTTTATCGCGGCAAAGGACAAGCACGCCAACGAAGCGCGGCAGCGCCTGGTTCTGCAGATACTCTGCAACGCCGATCTGGATGGATTGATTGCGCAGGATCACGAGACCAAGTCTCAAACATGCAAGCGGCTGAAGCGCCTGATCGAGCGTGAGCGCCTCAAAGGCGTCAAGGGCCACTGGAGCTACGATCTCAATCGCCACATTGGATTGAAACAGGCGCTCGATACATTGAAGTCATCGATGCGGGAAGACACGGTCAGTCAATAATCGTTACCGGAGATGATTCTCGCAAACGCGAAACGGCGCCTCTCGGCGCCGCTTCGTCATTATTTCATAGACCTGCTTGGCTTGCACCCAAGATGCCGGATCATCGGAAACGCAAAACCCGCGTATCAGATGTGCATCAGGATTGGCAAAGGTCTTTAAGCGGCCTTCTTGCGCTTGCGACCCAGGCCCATATTCTTTGCCAGGCGCGAACGGGCTGCTGCATAATTCGGAGCGACCATCGGATAGGAAGGATCGAGGTCCCACTTCTCACGATACTGTTCAGGGGTCAGGTTGTAGTGCGTCATCAGATGGCGCTTCAACGACTTGAACTTTTTGCCGTCTTCGAGGCAGACAATAAAATCATCCGCGACAGACTTTTTCGGGTTGATAGCTGGCTTGGGTTTTTCCTGGATGGCAGTTACGGCTTCCAGACCACCGCCAACGCGGCCAAGGGCTGCATGAACATCAGAGATGAGACCGGGCAGATCGCCGGCCGGCACTGAGTTGTTGCTCACATAAGCAGCAACCAATTCCGCTGTGAGTTCCAGCAGCACGTCACTACCAGTTGTGTTTGAATTGTCGAACGTGGTCATCTAAGTCCAATTCCTTCGTCTAATTTGAAATCTGGATAGGTAGATTAAAATCACCAATATAAAGTCGAGAACAGGCGAAGTCTCCTACGCCATTGGTAACAATCTATTCCTGATTTCGTTGAAAATGTCAAATCAATACTTTGCCCACGAAAGAAATATTTCAAATAATCCCCAAGACAGAGATTAACCGTTGGCAGTAGGATATAGACCCAAGAAACCGGAACCTGGTTGCCCACGCAGTAACAAGAATGCGTATGCGAAAGGATTTGCGCCATACCACTAAGACAAAAAATGGCAAAAATGAGGAATGCGCCGCAATACTTCAAGCATTCTATAATAACAGATGTTGCGATGTTTAGTGTTCATCCCTACATCTTGGAGAAAAAGGAACCAACGATGAACACAAAGACATTCAAGATCGTTAAAACGGACGCTGAGTGGCGTGAACAGCTCACGCCGGAGCAATATCAGATCACCCGGAATCACGGGACGGAGCGGGCGTTTTCCAGTCCGAACTTCGATAGCAAACTCAAGGGATTATACAAATGCGTCTGCTGTAATCGTCCGCTCTATCGCTCTGAAACCAAATATGAATCCGGGACAGGCTGGCCAAGTTTTACCGCCCCGATCGAGCCTGATGCGGTCAACGCGATCGAGGATCGCTCCTATGGCATGGTGCGAACCGAAATAAAATGTGCCGATTGCGATGCGCATCTCGGCCATGTTTTTCCGGACGGCCCTCCCCCTACCGGCTTGCGCTATTGCATGAATGGCAATGCCTTAGTCTTTGATCAGGATTGACCAGCCGGCAACTTGCTTTACACCTTGTGCTGATCTCACTCTTTCCGGCGGATTTTTCTGTCCGTCGGGTTATCATTTGAAAGTTTTTTCCATGACCGATACGCCACGTTTTGCGAGCATCCCGGCGCCCCAATCTGAAAAAAAACCTGTGTCCGATACGCGCCACGGCATCACCCGTACAGACGATTACGGCTGGATGCGCGCTGACAACTGGCAGGACGTTTTTCGCGACCCTTCCACGCTTGATCCGGCCATCCGTTCGCATCTCCAAGCGGAAAACGCCTACCAGTCATCGCTGATGGCCGACACCACCGATCTTCAGACCAAGCTTTTCGACGAGATGAAGGGCCGGATCAAGGAGGATGATTCGTCGGTTCCGTCCAAAGACGGGCCCTATGCCTATGGAACCTCCTACAAGACCGGCGGCCAGCAGCCGCGCTTTTTCCGCACGCCGCGCGATGGCGGACCTGAGACCATGCTGCTTGACGGCGATCTCGAAGGCGACGGCAAGTCCTATTTCCGGCTTGCCTCGGCCGATCACTCTCCCGATCACAGCAAGATGATCTGGGGCTTCGATGACAAGGGTTCAGAGTTCTTCACGCTGAAGGTGCGTGACCTCGCAACACTGCAGGATACCACGGAGACCGTCAGCGATACATCCGGTGGCGGCGTGTGGAATGCCCAGTCGAATGGCTTTTACTATACGCGCGTCGATGCCAATCATCGGCCGTCCCGCCTGTTCTACCATAAGCTCGGCCAGCCCGAGAGCGAGGACCGCCTGATTCACGAAGAGAAAGACCCCGGTTTCTTCCTCGGCGTCGGTGGCAGCACGCTCAACGATTTCGTCTTCATCGATATCCACGATCACGAAACCTCGGAGATATGGCTGCTGCCCGCCAACGATGCGAGCGCCGAACCGAAAGTCGTCGTCGAACGGCAGACCGGCATCGAATATAGCCTCACCGAAGGCGGCGATGTCTTCTACATCCTCACCAACGCCGATGGCGCCAAGGATTTCAAGATCATGAGCGCGCCGGTGAATGCACCGGACAAGGCCAACTGGACCGAAATCGTTGCCCACAAGGCTGGACGCCTGCTCCTCGGCCACTCCGCCTACAGCAATCATCTCGTCTGGCTCGAGCGTGAGAATGGCTTGCCGCGCATCATGATCCGCGACCGACGTTCGGGCGAGGAGCATTCCATATCGTTTGATGAAGAAGCCTATGCGCTTGGTCTGCAGGGCAGCGCCGAATATGACACGGAGATCATCCGCTTCTCCTATTCGTCCATGACCACGCCGACGCAGCTCTATGATTACAATATGCGCACGCGCGAGCGCACTTTGCTCAAGACGCAGGAAGTACCCTCCGGGCACAATCCGGACGATTACATTACGCGCCGCCTGCTCGCACCGGCATCGGATGGCGAGATTGTTCCCATCTCAATCGTCTATCATCGCGATACGAAGATCGACGGTATGGCGCCTTGCCTGCTTTATGGCTATGGCTCCTATGGCATCACCATTCCGGCGAGCTTCAACACCAATTGCCTGTCCCTCGCCGATCGTGGCTTCATCTATGCCATCGCCCATATTCGCGGCGGCAAGGACAAAGGCTATGACTGGTATGAAAACGGCAAGCGCGGCAAGAAGAAGAACACCTTCACCGATTTCATCGCCGCGTCCGAACACCTCGTCGCGGAAGGGTTCACCAGCCATGACCGCATCGTCGCGCAAGGTGGTTCCGCTGGAGGTCTGCTGATGGGTGCCATCGCCAACATGGCCCCAGGCCATTTTGGCGGCGTCATTGCCGAAGTGCCCTTCGTCGATGTCATAAACACCATGCTCGACGACACGCTGCCGCTCACCCCGCCGGAGTGGACCGAATGGGGCAATCCCATCACCTCGGCCACCGACTACGCCTACATGGCCTCCTATTCGCCCTATGACAACATTGTGGCGCAGGATTATCCGCCGATCCTTGCCGTCGCTGGCCTCACTGACCCGCGTGTGACCTATTGGGAACCGGCGAAATGGGTGGCAAAACTGCGGGACTTCAAGACGGACGACAATCCGGTGCTCTTCCGCATCAACATGGATGCCGGACACGCCGGCGCCTCGGGGCGCTTCTCGCGGCTTGAAGAAGTCGCCTATGTCTATGCCTATGCGCTGAAACTCGTGGGAAAAACCGGCGTTTCGGGATCAAGCTGAATCGGCTCAGCCGGAGCGTGGGTCGATTGGCGTGATCGGACCGAGGTCCAGAACAAGCTCAAGTGCACGCGCAGCAGCCAGGACACGTCCCTCAGCCCGTCCGCGGGCAACGATCTGCAGCCCGACGGGGCGTCCATCAGAGGTGAATCCGCAAGGAAGACTTAGCGCTGGCGAAGTCGTCAGCGTGATCGCATAGGCTATCGCCAGCCACTCGACATAGTTTGAGAAGGTGTGGCCGTCACATTCCTTCACGTACCGCTCGCCCACGGGATAGGCGGCGACGATCGTGGCCGGACAAAGCAGCAGGTCATAGGTGTCGAAAAACGCATTCATCCTGCGGAACATCGCGGCGCGATTGTTTTCCGCCCGGACAAGGTCTGCCATGGAATAGCCGAGACCCTTCTCGATGTTCCAGACGACTTCGGGCTTCATTTTGTCTGCATGGCTTTCCAGAAGGCCCGCATAACTGGCGGCGAAGGCCAGGCCCCGCATGACCTGGAACGTATCATGGGCTTCGGAGAGGTCGGGATGCGCTTCCTCGACAAGGGTACCTATCTCACCAAAACGTGCGGCCGCGGCGCGACAAATCGATGCCACCTCCGGGTCCACCGGCGTAATGCCGAGATCTGCGGAGAAAGCAACACGCGCGGGCCGCCAGCCAGAGCGCACAGCAGCAAGAAAGCTTTCGGTCCTCGGCAAGGAAAGGGGGTCTGCAGGGCTTTCGCCGGTCATCGCGTCAAGGAGAAGCGCCGTGTCCTCGACAGTACGGCCCATCGGCCCTTTGACATTCAGCAGGCGATCTATCTTGGCTCCCGGATTGCTGGCAAAGCGGCCGGGGCTGGGGCGTAGGCCTACCACACCGCAGAAACTTGCGGGATTGCGTAAGCTGCCTCCAAGGTCGGATCCTTGCGCCACCCAAGCCATGCCAGTGGCAAGTGCCACCGCTGCCCCGCCTGACGAACCCGCAGCCGAGAGCTTCGTGTTCCAGGGATTCAGCGTCGCGCCAAAGACATCGTTGAATGTATTGGCTCCCGCACCAAACTCCGGCGTGTTCGACTTTGCGTAAATGACGCCGCCTTCAGCCTCGATCGTCTCGACGAGAATGTCGGATTTCTCTGGAACGTGGTCAGCGAAGACGGTCGAACCATAGGTGGTACGCACCCCAGCCACGTCCGTCAGGTCCTTTATTGGCACCGGCAGACCCGCCAGACGCCCGCGACTGCCGATTGGCCGTTGCATCAGCAGGAGGGCCTGATCGCGGGCGCGATCGAAGCAGAGGGTGGGGAGTGCGTTGACGGCAACATCGACAATCGCCGTGCGAGCTTCAAGCGCATCGAGACAATCGAGCGGCGTCACCTCACCCCGATTGAGCAGATCGACGACGGCGCAGGCGGGCATGTCCGTCAGACCCACATCACCTGCCATGACCTAGTCCTCTGCCGGAGCGCCCCAAAACGGTACTATACTTGTCTTCGGGGCAGTGTCCAACCGGGCGTCGCGTAACTGTAACGTACTTGCTCTGTCGAAATAGCGTGTCAACCTGCTCCGGGATCCGCCCAGGGAGAGGTTCGATGTCCAAAAACACCACAAAATGTGCAGACCGCAGAGGCGGCCTGTTTATAACCATGCTTTGTATGGCCGGGCTTTTCGCCGGTGCCGCCGCCGCCCAGCAGCCAACGGCGGCACAGCAAAGCGCCATAAAGTCGGCATGCCGTTCCGATTTCATGGCGCAATGCTCGGGTGTATCGCCCGGGGGTCAGGCCGCGCTGTCCTGTCTGCAGCAGCACAATTCATCCCTCTCCTCCGCATGCCAGTCCGCAATAGCGGCGCTCGGAGGAGGGAAATCCGCACCGGCAGCATCTTCAACCGGTACGGCAACCGCCCCAGCCGCAACTGCACCCGCCGCGACAGCTCCGGCAGCCACCGCGACACAACCCGCTCCGGCTTTCACGCCGCGTGAGGAGATGGCCATCGTGCGCCAATCCTGCGGACCGGATTTCCGGAGGTTGTGCAGTTCGGTCGCTTTGGGCGGCGGGCGCGCTATCGCATGCCTGAGGAACAATTTGAGCAACTTGTCGCCGACCTGTCAGAAGGTGCTGACAGCAGGACGTTAGTGCCTCACGCGCCTTTCACTTCGCCGTGCTGCTGCGTTCGCGCAGTTACCTGCGCGTTGAAATGAGCTATAAATATATGACGCCCGCTCGGGGGATTCGGACGCTTGGTTTGTTCTTGAATAGCCTCGGAGATTTTAGATGAAGAGAAGCGCATTCGCCCTGTTACTCGGCCTCGGCTTCCTGGCGCAGCCCATTCTTGCTTTGACCGATATGTCGCAAGTACAGGCGGCGGTTCGCAAGAATGTCAGCGAATATGCAGGTCAACGCTGCAACACGCCGCCGCGCGGCTCCGGGATCATCCTCGGGCAATATACCGGCACGACGGACAACCCGATCCTTTCCATGGGCGGTGACAACACGACGGTCTCGTTCTTTCGCTGCTTCACCTCCATGCAGGAGTGCCAGGGCTGGCTCTACACCTTGCGCAGCAAATATACCGATGGAAACTCCGTGCTGATCAGTTGCAAGAAGAGATAGGTTCACCGCGAGGCTCGCAGCGCCAGACATGGCCCCCACGATCCTGCGTATAGCTGGCAAAGGAAAAAGGCCGGTGGAGCGATTCACCGGCCTTTGACGTCCGCATCAAGCGTGAAATGGTACTACAGTTGCAAATTCATCGGGCCGCATCACGAAGAATGCAACTGTAGGATTAAGTGACCAGAACCGGCGTCTTGTTCGGTACGCGGTCATAAAGGTCGATGATGTCCTGGTTGATCAGGCGGACGCAGCCGGATGAGACGGCCTTGCCGATAGACCACCATTCCGGCGAGCCGTGAAGGCGGTAGAGCGTGTCGACGCCATCCTTGAAGAGGTAAAGCGCGCGGGCGCCGAGCGGATTTTTAAGCCCCGGCTGCATGCCGCCATTGCGCGCACTGTACTGCACCAGTTCCGGCTGGCGGGCGACCATTTCATCTGGCGGCGTCCACGTTGGCCAGTGGCGCTTCCACTGGATGACGGCGCGGCCCGACCAGGCGAAACCTTCCTTGCCGATACCGACGCCGTAGCGGATCGCTTGCCCGCCTTCGCGCACCTGATACAGGAACTTGTCGGTCGTATCGACGACGATCGTCCCCGGCTGTTCGCCGGTCGGATCCTGCACGATCTGGCGCAGATAGCGCTTGTCCATCTTTTCGATCGGGATCGCCGGCAGCATGTAGCCATCGTCCTCGCGCGCCGAATACATGGATTGAAACGAAGCGAAAGCGGGATCGACATCCATTTGCGGCGACGCGAGGGGATTGCCATAGTCATCGACCTGGATGACCGGCCTGTCGTCGCGGATCTGTGCGCAGCCTGCGAGACCGGCTGCGGCGGTTGCAGTCAATGCAGCCAGAAAGCCGCGACGGGAAAGTGTATTTTGCATCATTGAACCAGGTTGGTGGCGGGATGGGAAACGCGGAGTTGCGCCGACGAATACTATAGTTGCAAATTCGTCAGGCCGAGGCGAAAAGGCAGGTTTGCGAGCATCGGAGCGGCGCGTACATTAGTACGTGAGCACCGAAGCGCAGAAAATCTGCCTTTGCAGTCCGGCATCACGAAGAATGCGACTGTAGTATTAAACGCACAATGAATATGGCGGCTAACCGTTGACAATAGGGCACAAACAAGGCGGCTGGCCGACTGTTGCCGCGCCGCAACAAAAAGCCCATACGCAATGGAATTGGCCGTTCAACTTCGGATAAACACTTTGTGAGAACGCCGGTTATCTCTCCCCTTGCGGGAGAGAAAGGATTTTCCAAGGATTTAGCCTCTTCGCTAAATCCTTGGCAAATCCAAGTGAGGGGGTAGTACGATAATTGCAACCCCTCTCTGGCGATTTCTAGCACTTAGCGAAGAGGCTAAGATGCTGAAATCGCTTTCTCCCCCGCAATGGGGGAGATAAGGTGGCAAAAATTACCAGCAGGACGGAATCAGCATCATGGCGGTCAATACTCAAGCCCAAACAGTGACATGGACCTATGTCGATGGCGACTGGTACGAAGGAAATGTTCCCCTGATCGGTCCGCGCAGCCATGCGATGTGGCTGGCCTCGACGGTCTTCGATGGCGGACGCTGGTTCGAAGGCGTTTCGCCCGATCTCGACAAGCACGCAGCCCGGGTCAACACATCGGCCATCGCCTTGGGGTTGATGCCGACCATGAGTACCGAGGAAATCATCGGCCTTGCCAAGGATGGCCTGAAGAAGTTCGACGGCAACACCGCCGTCTATATCCGGCCGATGTACTGGGGCGAGCATGGCGGTTATATGGGTGTCCCCGCCGATCCGGATTCAACCCGGTTTTGCCTTTGCCTCTATGAAGCGCCGATGATCGAGCCGAGCGGTTTTTCGCTCAGCGTCTCGCCATTCCGCCGCCCGACATTCGAGACCATGCCGACCAACGCCAAGGCGGGCTGTCTCTACCCGAACAATGCAAGGGCCATCCTCGAGGCCCGTTCGCGCGGTTTCGATAACGCTTTGGTGCTCGATATGCTCGGCAACGTCGCCGAGACCGGCACGTCCAACATCTTCATGGTCAAGGACGGCCATATTTTCACGCCGGCGCCAAACGGTACGTTCCTCTCAGGCATCACCCGCTCACGCACGATCGATGTGCTCGCCGATTATGGTTTCCGCACCACGCAGACAACATTGAGCGTGCAGGATTTTCTCAATGCCGACGAGATTTTCTCGACCGGGAACCATTCGAAGGTCGTTCCCGTTATCCGTATCGAAGACCGCGATCTTCAGCCGGGTCCGATCGCCAAAAAAGCTCGGGAGCTTTATTGGGAGTACGCGCACTCCACGCCGAAAATTTAACCCTCGAACCGGTCAGATCGGAAATATTGATCCGTTTCGCATTGCTCCTGAAGAAATACGGACCTATGTAACGAACGCAGGTTTTGTCAGGATTGGCGACCATCCCATTCCGGGGCCCCTCCCGGGCAGCCAATCCGGTCACAATTGAATCGAAGAGGAGACTTCCATGGCTTTCGAATTGCCCGCACTGCCGTATGATTACGATGCGCTCGCACCCTATATGTCGCGCGAAACGCTCGAATATCACCACGACAAGCACCACAAGGCTTACGTTGACAACGGCAACAAACTGGCTGCCGAAGCCGGACTCGAGAATCTTTCGCTCGAAGAGATCGTCAAGCAGTCCTATGGCAAGAATGCCGGCCTCTTCAACAATGCCGGCCAGCATTACAACCATCTGCATTTCTGGCATTGGCTGAAGAAGGGCGGCGGCGGCAAGAAGCTTCCGGGCGCGCTCGAAAAGGCCGTTGAATCGGATCTCGGCGGCTACGACAAGTTCCGCACCGATTTCATCGCCGCCGGCACCACGCAGTTCGGCTCGGGCTGGGCCTGGCTCTCCGTCAAGGACGGCAAGCTTGAAATCTCCAAGACGCCGAACGGCGAAAACCCGCTGGTACATGGCGCAAAGCCAATCCTCGGCGTCGACGTATGGGAACATTCCTATTACATCGATTATCGCAACGCCCGCCCGAAATACCTGGAAGCATTCGTCGATAATCTGATCAACTGGGAATATGTCGAAGAGCTTTACGGCAAGGCCAAGTAAGCGGCCCTATGAAAAGAAAATGGCCCCGTCACCGGGGCCATTTTTTATACTCCCCGCCAAGAAGCGTCGGACTGTTTCAGGAATGGTCATGGGCTCTGACGTAGGCCTTCAAGACGTCCTGCATACGCGTAAGATGGCCCTTACCCTGGCTTTTAAAGAACTCGAAAACATCCGGATCAAGTTTAAGGTGAACGGATCTAGGCTCTTTCGGCTCAACAAGACGAGCATTTGCCCAAAAATCCGGCCCCAATTCCTCACCCTTCGATGGCTCGGAATTGCGGGAAAGTTTTCCCTCTCTATTCATTTTCTCCAAGTCGTCGAGCGATGCCCGCTTGATATTGGTCATGTTCAAGTTGACCTCCTTTCCACGCTGTTATGAGGCGGGTAACCTCGTTTCGATTCGTGTGAACAACAACGAAACAAACGTCCTCAACCATACCCAATGAAATGGACCGCTCTTCTCCATAATCAGCCCTGTCGTCTCGCTTCGTAAGGACGACACCTCTAAAAATCAAAGCCGCATATAAAAGATCAACCCCATGCTTCTGCTTCACTTGTCGGCGCTTGTTTTCATCCCATTCGAACTCCAATGAGACCGCTCCTTAAAATATTTGGTGATCAAATCTTTTCTAAAAACAGTGCGCGAAAAATATAAGTGAGTGTACAAAAATAATGTACACTTTTCAAGCCTTGTCAGTATGGCTTTTGTTCTCGCGTTCATAGCCCTACCGGTCGTGCTACTGCTACCTCGCGCATGAGACCATTTGTTAGGAAGACAGATGCGGAGGCATGGATTAGGTTGTTGTGGATTCTCCCTGGAATGAGACCGTCAACAGAACCAATGCGCCCCGCATCAGCTCCCAAAATAGTGTTCATTCTTGGCAGCGCACCGGATGCCGTGCGATCGCGTGAGTGGCAGCGTGCGCCTTTCGATGCGATCGTCGCCATCAACAACGCCTGGCGGGTGCGCGACGATTGGAATTACCTTCTCCACGCCGGTGACTTTCCGCAGAGCGCAATGCCCGGGCCGGAGCTGGCGGTCGGCCGCAAGATCCACACGGCGTCCGAATATGTTCCTGCACAAAACGCCTATGGCGGCTTTGTCTATGCGGGGGCCACAATGTCCCTGACGTCGGCCTACTGGGCCCTGCACGCTCTCAAGCCGGATGTGCTCGCATTCCTCGGCTGTGACATGAACTACGATCAGGCCGGTCCAACGCATTTTTATGGCTACGGCAATGCGGATCCGCTGCGCCCGGATGTGACGCTGCAAAGCCTTGAAGCAAAAACCGGGCGGCTGATGATTTCGGCAGCACGGCAGGGATGTATTTGCGTCAATCTTTCCCATCTGGACGCAAGCCGGCTGGTTTTCCCGCGTGTCGATATCGAAGAGCTTGCAGAGTGGTCATCGAGCGATGCGCAGCTTCGCGCCGGCCGCGTCTTGCAGCAGGTCGACGAGACAGAATTGCAGCGTGCCGAAATCCGCGAAAGAACGCTCGGTTATTATTTCCCGAGCGGCGAGTATTGGCTGTTTTTGGACCAGATCGACGGCCGCGAACTCCGGTGCCTCGACAATTTGTGGCTGGCCGCGCTGGGCCGCAAAGAAACTACCCCTGCACTTGAATGCTCAGAGACCGTTTGGAAAATCGCTGCGGCGAGGTAGATGGCGTGGTTTTCGAGACCCGGAGCGCAGCGTACATTAAGTACGTGAGCACCGGAAGCGCAGAAAATCGCATCAGATGACCGCCGCAGTAGAGTTTCCAAACGGTCTCTCAGATTGAATAGCGGATTCTGACAGAAGTTCCCTTGCCGGGCGTGGAACTTATATCCAGCCTCCCTGCCATGGTCTTCATGAGCTCGACGCAGTTGGTGAGTCCAAGGCCAACATGTCCGCCAGCTTTGGTGGAGAAGAATGGCTGTTTTGCCTTGGCCAGCAGGTCCCGGCTCATTCCTCCTCCATTGTCGCTGACGATCAGGATCAGTTGCGAACGGCGCAGGAATCGCCGACGCACGGTTCCCGTAATGGCTATGATGGGATCGGTGCGTCCGGCGACCGCATTGATGGCATTCAGAACGAGTTCGTCCAGCAGCAGGTGAAACTGCGATGCAGGGACATTGACAGCGCGCACCTCGTCATCGGCATTTACGTTCAGCGTTTTTTTGCTGTTCGTGACGATGTTGTCGATGATCAGGCCGAGTGGAGCGGGCGGCACCTTGGAGCGGGCATGCCCTATCATCATCAAACCTTCATTGATTGAATCGAGCTCCACTATCGTGCGCACGGCAGCATGCGTCATTTCGGGTGGCGGCATCGAATGTCCGTTCAGATAGCCCAGAAAGAGACGCAACGCTGCGACCCGTGTTCGTGTCATATGGGCAAAAAGGAGCGAAAAAGACCTGATGTGCTGATCTTTCTCCCAACTCATTTTATTGTGTTGCCAGATGGCGATTAAGCTCAGAATAAGCGCTGCAATAGCGCCAAAGAGGATGAGCATGTTATGTGCGGCATCGGTGGCGATTTGCGCCGTTGCACTCAGACCCTGGCTATAATCGACTGTCACGCTGGCCAAGCGAACAAGATAGCCATCCACAGTCGTGATGGATCCGAGGGCCTGTTCATAGTTCCCGCCATGGATGGCTACGGGCATGACAGTAAGGTCGACCGCTTCGATTGCACGGTGCAGGATGGCCATGTTTGGCTGCTTGATGAACGCGGCTGCGTAGTCGAGGCTTGCAATCAATTTCAGATTGAACCGCAACAATCGGAGGTCCTGCAACAATCGGGGGTCATTTTTGCCGGTGCTCATGGACAGTTCCAGATAGCCGCTTATCCGGGCGGCCTTTTCTCTCGATTGAGCCAGTCGCCATCGGATTTCAGAGGCTTGGCTAAGTGTGAGTTCTGTTTGTTGTCTGTAAGTATCTGTACGCAAAAGCGACCAAACGCTGAGACATAACGAGACGAGGAGACCTGCATAGAGAAAAAAGGGCAGGATCTGGCCTATCGCGCGCCTCATCGGGTCGGGCGCACGTTCACGACAAACCACACCCAAATGGACTTGCGGCTGAGAATATAGGAGGACGGAAGGTCGTTGAGCGGCCAGACCAGATAAAAGGGTCCGCCATCGTCAATCGATAGCGGCCTGTACAATTGGCCATCCTTGCAAAGACCGCTTGTCCTGTCCTCTTCAACGCACTGCTGTTCGATGGCCACCATGGGTGAAAAAGCATCGATCTCTTTGCTCGTCACCCTCGCGATGAAGTCGTTATAGGCGACAATCTCAAAATCCTTGACATCGGCAAGATGGCTCCGGGCGAGGATGTCTTTAAGCCAGGGGCCGCGAAAGCTCGTTTTCTGGCCTTTTCTGCTCCAGGGCGTCGCCGTAGTTCTTTCGTGCAGATCAAACCCGCTGCGCAACTGTTTTTCCGTATATGTCGCGGTTTCTCCAGGCGCCCGTTCGATCGTCAGAATGTCCGGATCAGGAGATTGCGATCTCGCAATGGTGGGAGTCCCCAGCAGTGCCAGCCACAGAATGACCTTCAGAAAATTTTTCATAAACGATGCACCTGAACCGGTCCGCATTTGGGCTATGACGGCGACTGCAGGCCGGTGCTGAAATAAACTGATAAAATTCAAGTATCGAAATAACAGACGAGAATAAGCCACACTACAACGAGTTCGGCAACTGCCCGAACTTCAAAAGTTTAGCCCGGGCGCGCTTATAGTAACGTTCGGCAGAGGCTGCGTCGATATTGAGATGCTCGCCAAGCTGGTCGTAGATCGCCTTGCGGCTGATATCTGGCGGCCTCTGCATCATCCACTGCACCAGTTCCTGTTCTCTCGGAGAGAGCACTGTATGGTAGACTTCCGGTGAAATGCTTGTTTCGTGCATCAAGCCAACGCAGCATCCGTGATCTGCTATCGTCTGCAAAATCGCCGTCATGGTGCCAGGTTTAAGGCTGTTTTTGGCAATGTAGCCCGCCACGCCGAGATTGCGGACCTCTTCCCACTCCTGTGCACTCTCGGCACCGGTGATAACAATATGAATAGCTGCAGGCGTTCGTTCCACGATGGTGCTTATGGTCTTCAGGCGGTCCACCCAGGATCGCGGGTCGTAACCTGGCAGCCCCGGATCGATGAGAATAAGCGCAAACTGATTGGCCTCGATCAGCGCCAGCGCTGCATCTACCGTCGCAGCGGCATGGACGACGCTGGCCGGTATCGCTGCTTGCAATTCGTGTACAAGCGCGAGGCGCATCAAATGCTGGTCTTCGACGATCAATACGTCCTGTAACGAATGCTTGGTTGTCAAAAAAAAACTTTCAAAATAAGTGCTTTAAATCAAAGTACTTTTTATAGCTCGATTCGGCTTCGTGCAGATAGGGACAGCACCGTCACTTTCGCCTGATCGTCACGAGGCTGTCAGTCGCGTGTGAAGACAACGCGCTTCGATCTGCGGACACAACGACGCGGCTCGCAAGAAAGACATTGAGTGTGGTTGACATATCGTTAACCATCACGTAGCAGGGCGTTCATTCTGACGAGTCAAATCTGTTACTTAAGACTTAGCTGACGTAATATCAAAGTGCGATGGCCGGACTAACCGGATATTGATCTATATTTTGATGCTAAAGCATCACAAAGATTATTGGTTTAAATTTATTGGAACGATTTATATGGAACGCAATCTTTTATTTAACGGCGTGAAATCAATTCCCGGTTCTGGCTTGTGCCCCGTATATGGGGACAGCGTTGTCACTTTTGCGCGGCCGCAATTTGCGTCAATACGCCAGGATGAAAGCAGACTCTATTTTTCCAGCGCCGCCAGCATCGACGCCCCCCGCCACTAACGACAACTCGACGGAGGCCAGGATGGAAACCATTCTGTTGATGATCGCCATTGGTTTTCATGAACAAGCGAGGGCTGAAGTCGCCCGGCTTGTTCTTTCATGCACCAAACTCAAGGCAGCAGGCGTCGATTGCGAGCTGATCGAGAAACGGCTCGATACCGCCAGGGAAGTCGAACGACGCATCAGGGATGAAATGCTGCGCTGCCCCACAGAATATATTCAGAATGCTGCCGCCAAGGTCGTGCATCTACGCCAGACCTTTACGCAGGACCATGCGACAAGCGAGGCGGGTGGGCGCTAGTTCTCCCATAACTATCCAGGCGGCAATTGTCGCTTGTTGCAGCAAGTGGCCCCGTCATTGGCGGGGCCGCTTTGCATTCATCGCTTCGAAAAACGTGTGACCAATCCATGTCGGCGTCGGAGACAATGACCGACATTGGAGCCGTTTTTCTACCCCTGCCCCATTTGAGAAACATTTCAGAAACGAAACACCACAGGCGGGAAATAGCGCCGAAACATCCGCATTGGATAAAGAGGCAGGTGGACGATTCTACACCTGCACGTTGCAGTCCCCTCTTCTGTTACCCCACCAAAGGAAACCCAAGGATATGAAAACGTCTCTTTATACAGCTCTTGGCCTTGCCATAGCGCTCGCCGTTTCCGCGCCGGTACTTGCCACGAGTGCAAGCGCTGCTGAACCGGTTCATCACAGGCACCACCGCGTCCACCACCATCATCATCATGTCGTGCATCACCCGAAGCATCATGTATGGCACAAGCACCACGGAAAGCGTGTCTACAAGCACGTATAGGACAGAACATACAAACACATGTGCCGGTTATCACTTAATGATGACCGGCATCCTTCATATGCAATCCTGCCCCTCGATCTGCGCGCTTTTTCACGCATTGGAACAACAAGTTCTCAAAAGTGATCGCCCCTTTTTGATCCCTGCCCCATTGCCGACCGTTATTCATCCAAGGTTCAGAGAATTGGACTTATGTCTAATATCTCAGGGACGTTTAAGCGTTGAAAGCCTTTGGCAAAAGCGGGCTTTCACTGGAGGAACAATGAGAAAGTTGATTTCAGCTCTAAGCGCGGTTCTGGTGTCGATCGGGACACTTGTTCCAGTTGAAACGGCCAGCGCCGCGCCTATGACTATCCAGCAGCCAGTCGAGATCTCGAAGGCTGCTCAGAACCCAAATGTCGAAACCGTCCGCCATCGCGACCGGTGGGACCGCCGGCATCACCGCCGCTGGGACCGCAGGCACTACGGTTGGGAACGCAGGTATCATCGCCGCTGGGATCGCAGGTACTATGGTGACCGGTATTACCGCCGCCCCTACTACCGGGATCGACCATACTATCGTACCTGGGATGACCCTTACCGGTATCGCAGAAGCGGTATCTATCTACAGTTCTGACATCATGACCAGCCCCGGCGTCAAACGCCGGGGCTTTTTGCTTCCCCAACTTGCCGACAAACGAAAATGTGATCGAAACGGCCGCGTGCTTTTCGCAATGTTTAATCTAGAGTGCCCACCGGAAGCCCTTGAAGCCACACTACTTTAGCCACAAGAGTCGGAGACACCCCATGAACAGACTGATTTCGCTTGCTGCGGCGCCTTTGCTTGCCATCGCACTTGTCGCACCGGCAAGCGCCGATGCGCTCGCTGACCGCCAGGCGCTCATGAAGGATCAGGGCAAGACCGTCGGCAGCATCACACCGATCATCAAAGGCGAAAAGCCGTTCGACGCCGATGCGGTAAAGGCCGCACTGGTACACCTGAACGAGGATGCGCAGAAGATCGATGTGGCGACGCTGTTCCCGGCAGGTTCGGATCAGGGCAAGACCACCGTTTCGCCGAAGATCTGGGAAGACAATGCCGGCTTTGTCGCGGCCGTAGAAAAATACAAGAAAGACGCAGCTGCGGCAGCCGAAGCCAACCCGAATGACCTCGAAAGTTTCAAAGTCGTCTTCAACCAGGTAGCCGAGAATTGCGCTTCCTGCCACAAGGCCTTCCGCATCAAGAAAGACTAGATGTCAGATGATGCGCAAGCTCGCATTGCTCATCATCATTCTGGCGTTGATTGGCGGGGCCGGGTTCTGGTTGCTCTCGGCGCCCACCCATGTCGATCCGGCAAAGCTCGCCGCGGCAGCTCCGGGTGATCCGCAACGCGGCATGAGCATCTTCTGGCAAGGGGGCTGCGCCTCCTGCCACGCTGCCCCGGGCGCCAAGGGGGATGCACGGCTGGTGCTGGCGGGCGGTCTCAACCTCGTCACGCCGTTCGGCACCTTCGTAACGCCAAACATTTCCCCATCGAAGCAAGGCATCGGCGACTGGTCCTTCGCCGATCTCGCCAATGCGATGATGGAAGGCGTCTCGCCTGATGGCAGGCATTTCTATCCGGCCTTTCCCTATACATCCTATGCGCGCATGCAGGTGCAGGATATTGCCGATCTCTACGCTTTCCTGAAGACCCTGCCCCCGTCCGACAATGTCGCGGGGCCGCACAAGCTCGGTTTTCCTTTCAACGTCAGGCGCGGCATTGGTCTGTGGAAGCGGCTCTTTCTTTCGCCGCAGCCGGTCCTCACGCTGGCCAATGCCACTGATGTGATCAAGCGCGGTCAATATCTGGTGGAAGGCCCCGGCCATTGCGGCGAATGCCATACCCCCCGCGATGTCATTGGTGGGCCGGACAACACGCAATGGCTGGCGGGCGCCAAGGCGCCGGAGGGCAAGGGCGTCATACCGAACATCACTAGCGGCGAAGGCGGAATCGATTCCTGGACCGAAAAGGATATTTCCTATGCGCTGGAGAGCGGTTTCACCCCGGATTTCGACTCGCTCGGCGGCTCGATGACGGATGTCGTCCTCAATATGGCGCATCTCGAGCCTGCGGATCGTGACGCGATCGCCGCCTATCTGAAGGCTGTGCCCGCGCATCCGAACGGGTTTCCGGCGGCGAAGTGATTTCGCCGCCTGCGCCAAAACAGGCATGATTTTCCCCATCCCCGCAATTGTTCGCACGTTCTGACGTCGCCGACGCTGATCCATTGCGCCATCCTTTGTCGAAGCCAACGTTATCGGAAAGGGATGCCTCGCATGATCAATCGCAGACAGACTCTCGCTTTGCTCGGTGCTGCCGCAGCAACTACCGCTCTGCCCTTCGCAGCGCATGCAGCTGCGGAATCGCCAAAGACACTCCGCATCGGCTGGCAGAAAAATGGTGTCCTGGCACTGGCCAAAGGCAATGGCGCGCTGGAAAAACGTTTCGAACAGCGCGGCATCGATGTCAGCTGGTCAGAATTCTCTTCCGGGCCACCGCTTCTCGAGGCACTCGGCGCCGGTGCTATCGATTTCGGTCCGACAGGTGATGTGCCGCCGCTTTTCGCGCAGGCAGCGGGCGGAAATCTTGTCTATGCCGGAACCTATAGGGGCCCACCGGCGGGTTCGGCGATTCTCGTCCACAAGGATTCGCCATTGCAGTCGATAGCCGATCTCAAGGGCAAGCGCGTCGCTTTCAAACGTGGTTCGAGCGCTCACAATTTCACGGTCAAGGCCTTGCGGACGGCCGGGCTGGCCGTGACTGACATTGTTGCATCCGACCTATCGCCTCCCGATGCGGCCGCTGCCTTCACCGCAGGTCAGATCGACGCCTGGACAATCTGGGATCCCTATTTTGCCGTGGCCGAGAAGCGCCCGGAAGCCCGGGTGCTGGCAACCGGGAAAGGCGTCGTCGAGTCCTGGTCGTTCTTTCTCAGCAATGGCGACTTTGCCGCCGCGCACGGCGATGTTCTGACGGATGTCCTTGATGAGCTGGCGCTTGTCGGCCGGTCAGCGCAAGACAATCTCGACGAAACAGTGCGCATCCTCGCGAAGATAACCGGCGTGCCGGAGGATATCCAGAAGGTTGTCCTGACGCGCGAGGGAGCGGACCTTGGCAGGGTGGCGGGCGTTACGCCGGAAGCCATTGCCTATCAGCAGGCGTTGGCCGATGAGTTCTTTGACCTCAAGATCGTGCCGAAGAAGCTCAATGTCAGCGATATCGTATGGCGGGCCAAGCAGGCATGAGCAGGTTCCCTCATCTGAAATAACCAGTCGGGCGCAGCTTCCATTGCGCCCGGCTTTATCTCATGATGCCGACGACTCGACGCCCATCAGAAAACGTCTTCGGCTCTAAATGAAGATTGCCACATTCAACGTAAATGGTATCAACGGCCGGCTCGCCTTGCTCTTGCGATGGCTTGCGGAAGCCCAGCCGGACGTCGTGTGCCTGCAGGAGCTCAAGGCGCCTCAGGAAAAATTTCCGGAGCGGGCGATAAACGCCGCCGGATATGGCGCGATCTGGCACGGACAGAAGAGCTGGAATGGCGTTGCCATTCTTGCCAGGGACGCCGAACCCATCGAGACCACGCGCGGCCTGTCCGGAGAGCCGGACGATACCCATAGCCGCTACATCGAAGCGGCCGTGAATGGCGTCCTGATCGGATGCATGTATGTTCCGAACGGAAATCCGGCGCCGGGCCCGAAATTCGATTACAAGCTGCGCTGGTACGACCGCCTTTCGCAACGCGCTGCGGAACTGCTTGCGACAGGCGCGCCCATTGTGCTTGCCGGTGATTATAATGTCATGCCGACGGATCTGGATGTCTACAAGCCTGAGCGCTGGGTCGACGACGCGCTTTTCCGCCCCGAAGTCAGGCAGGCCTTCGCGACGCTTGTTGCGCAAGGGTGGACCGATGCCATTCGCCACCTGCATCCCGACGAGAAGATCTACACGTTCTGGGACTATTTCAGAAACGCCTGGGGCCGCAATGCCGGCCTGCGTCTCGACCACCTCCTGCTCAGTCCTTCGATCGCCGATCGATTGAGCAGCGCTGATGTCGATCGTCACGTCAGAGGCTGGGACCATGCAAGCGACCATGCTCCCGCCTGGATCGTTTTGGATTGACCGCCTATCAAAACCTGACCGTCAGATCGGCTTTCACGGCATTGTCGTGGGCCTGGCTCGAGAATTGGCCCTTATAGGTAAGACCAAGCGTCGTGCTGTTGCCAAATTCCCCCTTCGACGGGCTCAGGGTGAAGTCGAACCCCGCCTCGACAATGCCGGTATCCCGCGCGACCGGCAGGCCTTCGACGGCAAACGGCTGGCCGCCGGCAAAGGCCAGTTTTGCTTCCGGCGTCACATCGCCAAAGGCATGGCTCCACCCGAGAAGCCCCCGCGCCGTCAGGCTGATCGTGTCGCCATAAGCAAAGTCATGCGATACGCGAAGGCCGAGCGTCGTCGTGGTTAGATCGCTCGTGCCGGCAAGCCCGGTCAGATTGCTGATCTCGCCGTTCTCCTGAAAGCCACCGGACCTCAGATGCACATAGCTTGCCGCGGCGAAGGGCTCGAAATCGGCATAAGCCGTTTTGACCGCATAGCCGAGCTCACCGAAGACCTGCACGGTCTTCGCACCGTACGAAGCGCTGTGACGATTGACGAGATCGCCGAAAGCCGCCGTGCGATGCGTGCCGATCTCGTTTTGGGTAAGAGCCGTGCCGAGGCTCAAACGCAAATTGTCCCACGCGGTGCCGCCATAAAGCCCGACCGAATAGCTGTCGACCGAAGCATGCGAAGCGCCGCTGTCGAGCGACGTGTTGCCATAAGCGGCGAGCACACCCATGCGCCACGTGTCCGCCACCATACCATCGAGCCCGGTGACGAAGCCGCCGATATTGCGGCTGTAGCCCGCGGCATTGCCGTCACCATCCGCATGCGCCCAGGAGCCATAGGCCTCGCCCCACAGGGCAGTTGTGGCTGGTGCCGGCGTTATTGACGCGAAAGCATCGCTGGTATTAGCCCGTTGCGCCGGGGCAAAAGACAGCGGCGCAGCGGTTACCTGCGGCTTGGCGGCGACGCCATCAAAGGCGGCGCGCAGACGGTTCTGTGCGGCATCGCTGACGTAACCCGCATCTTTGGAAAGCATGCCCGCGAGCGTCGCATGGACTTCGCCCGACAGGCCGTCATAATTCAAGGAGTCGCTGCCGATCTCTGAAAACAGCACTGTCGTGAGCAGCCTGTTGTCGAGTTCCAGGCTCTTGATTGCGCCACCGACGGCGATCTGGTTCTTCGTCGTCGCATCGATGAGAACGAGGTTCTTGACGCGCTCTTTCAGCAAGCGCAACGCTTCTTCGCGCGCCAGCCGATCCTGCTCGTCTCGCCCCGCATTCGTCAGTCCAAAACCGAGGGTGACTTTGTTGGCGTCACTGTAGTCAAGCTCCGCCGTGACATAATTATATTGCGGCAATACGCTCTCGAACCTGCCCTCAACGCCCTTCCCCGCGTTCAGGATCTCATAGTCATTATCGAGGAAGAAACTCTCGATCGCCTTCTGGCTCAAGATCGCCATATTGTTTTCCAGGCGCACCGAAACAACGCCGCCAAGCAGGGTTGCGGTTCCACCGACTTTGAGCAGGTCAGCGCCGCTCGCATCCCACATGATCCCGATATTCAAGAGGCTCCCCGGATGAAAGGTTGCATCGCCCGTAACGGTCAGAACGCCGATTTCCGTACCATGGGGCGGCCAGGATTTGACCAGGCCATCATCCTGTTCCTGCGTATGGAACTGACCCGCAGGAGAAACCAACCCGTCCCGGTTGACGACAAGGCTGGCGACCGAGCCGCCCTTGCCACCAAGCTCGCCGTCAGCATTGACCGTCGCATTGCCGGCCATGCCATAGACAGCGGACATGCCGCCATTCAGCACAAGATCGCCAGCAGTCCCGCCGTCGCCGATGGTCAGGCTGCCGCCGTTGACGCTGGCATTGCCGCCCTTGCCGTTGATGATGCCCCAACCGCCATTGAAGGTCATGTCGCCAACAGTACCGGTCTCGCCGACCTTGAATTGTCCGCCCTTGTTGATCGTCGCATTGGCAGCGGTGCCGTCCACTGTAAACTCGCCCGTGTCATTGACGAATGTATTGGAAATAATCGAGCCGCCTTCCGCGATCGCAAGCTGTCCGCCATCGACGATCGTATCGCCGCGCCAGGTGTTCTTGCCGGCAAGCGTCAGCGAACCCTCGCCGGATTTCGTGATGCCGGCATCGTAGGTTTTGGTGGCGAGATAGGCGGTGCGGGTTTCAGTGGATGCGAATTCGGATTTGACCCCTTCCGCCGCCGGCTGAGCAATCACACCTGCTATTGCCCGATCATCTGTGTAGCTGGCGATGAAGTTGGTATAGTCTGTTTCAGTGCTCCAACCGCTTGCCCATCCGGGATGGGACTTTTCATAGAGCGCGAGCAGTGCCGATCCTGCCGGGTTTGCCCTGGCAGCAGCCAACGCAGTTTGCAATTTCTCGGCTGTGTACTTTTCCTGTATATTGGCTGCGATCGCTGCCTTGAGCAGTTTCTTGCCTTCCGGAACATCATTGACGAGAGTGCCGGCAAGTGTTTCGACAAGATTCGCGGGGATTCCATCGTTCAGACCCAGAGCCGCCTTGCGAGTGGCCCAATCGGTGATTTCTTGCTGTTCCTCTTGTCGCCGCTGGTCGAGCGCCACTTGGGTTATGTCGTTGGACCAGGTATCACTCACACCTTCTCCCAGATTGGCGTTGAACCGCGACAAGAACTGGGCGGGGCCGTTCATGGCCTTGGCAATATCGATGCGACCCCAGCCAAACTTGGCGTCGACGCCCGCATCGCCTATGTCCGTTGCTGTGGTAAGCATGATCTGACGTATTTCATCGTTGCCGAGGCCAGGAAAGCGCTGCATCAGCAAAGCCAGTGTCGCGGAAGCATGAGGTGTTGCGGACGATGTCCCGCCGGCACTCGTATATCCATCGTCAAGGGATGTACTTTTCGAGCCGTCGCCGGGAGCGGAAATACACCAGTATTTGGCTGCTCCGCATTTGTTGCTGGAGCCCAACTCTTCGGGAGCGTTCAGATTGGCAACGGCGATCCAGTTCTTTTCGAGTTCTGGCCGGTAATGGGGCAATATTGGCGTGATTGCAGGATTGGCCGTTCGCTCATTATAGCCAGCGACAACCTGGATCAAACCGGCATTCGCGGCATCGGCCATCGCATCCAAATAGGAAGGCTTGGGCGCGCGGGAATAAAACCCGTTGAGATAGTCCAAACCACCTGTAACTCCCGGTGCTTGGCCCCAGCTGTTACTGATGATGCGCACACCGGATTTGACCAGCCCCTCCTGCACAAGCTTGAAATATTCGTATGGCCTCGTCGCATATTCCAGATCGTGGCTATCGTCGAGCCCTGTGCTCCCGATGACGAGACCCGCGCCGTAGGCCAGGCCCATCATGCCAGTATGGTCTCGCGCTGCGCCAAGAAGGCCGGCCATTTTTGTGCCGTGCCCATCTTTTGGATCGTCGCCGCGAATATCAAATGGCGTTCCGTCGGCATAGGTGCCAGTAAAGCTCAAGACCTTGATGTTCTTGTCCTTGAATTCAGGGTGGCTCACCTTCGTGCCACTATCAAGGAGACCGATGGTAACGCCCTTCCCGGTGATGCCTCGTGCAAATGCCGCTTCAGCATTGATGGCTGCAAAACCCCATGTTCCCTTGAATTCCGGATCGTCGCGCCAACTCTGCATAGCCGTATCGAGATCATCGGTCTTCGTACCATCGGCCATGAAATATTTCCCGGCCTCCTGCGCCAAGGAGGGAACTGCCGGCAGAGCGATCGCGATCGCAGCTGCTGATACAAACGAAAGCAACTTGCGGCGGGCACGCTGGAATGAGGGCGATAGCGGAGAACGGGCGGAATCCGCCCCTGAAAATGCATACATGAAAAGCGTCCTTTAAAAAAATCAGGCAATATGAGTGCAATATAGTTGGGGGAACTTTGCGGTTGTATACCGTTGTGTCAACTGCCTGAATTCGAGGCACGGTTAATTAATATGCATGTTGCAGAAAAACACACAATTTCCGATTGTTAGATTGACAGTTTAATCGCGCAAATTGCAAACCGGCATTCAACGCCGGCTCAAACTACCCAATATTCCGCGCACCAGCGCGCGGCCGAGCGAGCCCCCGACGGAGCGGACGACGGATTTCATCGCGGCTTCGGCCACGGTCTGGCGGCCTCTTACTTGGCCCCCACGCGGGCCGGTCTTCGGTTCGCCACCGAGGAAATCGGGCAGCCTCCAGCCGCCAGTGCTATCGGCGCTGGCCTCCTGCGCCGCCTCCGCCTCGGTCTTCGTCTGCGCCGCCTTCTTCTGCAAAAGCTCATAGGCGGATTCGCGGTCGACCATCTCGTCATAGAGACCAGCTACCGGGCTCGCATTGATCAGTGTCTGGCGCTCGTCGCTGGTCAGCGGCCCGATGCGTCCTGCCGGAGGGCGGATCAATGTCCGCTGCACCATGGAGGGAACGCCCTTGTCGGCCAGCGTCGAAACCAGCGCCTCGCCGGTGGCGAGATTGGTGATCGCTTCAAATGTGTTGAAGGCAGGGTTGGCGCGGAAGGTGTCGGCTGCGGTCTTCACCGCATTCTGCTCGCGCGGCGTATAGGCCCGAAGCGCATGCTGCACGCGGTTGCCGAGCTGCGCCAGCACCGTCTCCGGTACGTCCAGCGGGTTTTGCGAGATGAAGAACACGCCGACGCCCTTGGAGCGGATCAGGCGCACCACCTGCTCGACGCGGGTTAGCAACGCTTTCGGCGCTTCGTTGAAGAGCAGGTGCGCCTCGTCGAAGAAGAACACCAGGCGCGGCTTTTCCGGATCGCCGATTTCCGGCAGTTCCTCGAAGAGTTCCGACAACAGCCAGAGCAGGAATGTCGAATAGAGCCGAGGGTTCATCATCAGCTTGTCGGCGGCAAGGACGCTGACCAGACCGCGGCCGTTTGTGTCAGTGCGCATGATGTCGGCGATCTTCAGCGCCGGCTCGCCGAAGAATTTCGTCCCGCCCTGCTGTTCCAGTACCAGCAGCGAGCGCTGGATCGCACCGACCGACGGCTTCGTGACATTCCCATAGCGGGCGGAGATTTCTTCGGCACGTTCCGCGATATTGACGAGCAGCGATTGCAGATCCTTCATGTCCAGGAGCAGCAGCCCCTCCTCGTCAGCGATCTTGAAGGCAATGTTGAGCACGCCTTCCTGCGCTTCTGTCAGGTTCATCAGGCGAGAGAGCAGCAAGGGACCCATTTCCGAAATCGTGGCGCGGATCGGATGTCCCTGCTCGCCGAAAATATCCCAAAAGATCACCGGCGAGGCAGAATGCTCGTAAGGATCGAGTTTGACGTCAGCGGCGCGCTTGACGAGAAAATCCTTGTCTTCGCCCTTGGCGCCGATGCCCGAAAGATCGCCCTTGATGTCGGCGCAGAAAACCGGAACGCCGGCTTTCGAAAAGCCTTCAGCCAGTACTTGTAGCGAGACCGTCTTACCCGTACCGGTTGCGCCGGTGACCAGGCCATGCCGGTTGCCGAATTTCAGCAGCAATGATTCTGCCTGTTGGTAGGTATCGTCGGGCTTGCGGCTTGCACCAAGGAAAATACTGTCATCGGCCATGTCGTTCGTCCTCGTCGCGACGGTCACTTTATCCACGGTATAAACAGCCAAACTCCACGCGACAATGGTCAAGGCTTTATCATGTCCGGAAAATTGCAGACACACGGCAAATTCCGGAATGCAAATGCAACAGAACAATACGATTCCGCACAAGACTTAGGTGTTCCCCCGCAAGAAAGTTCGAATCTGGTGCAGGATTTTCATCGTCCGATTGCAATTTGGTTGTACGAAGGTGTGTCGAGATCCGCGATCATGACGCGGCGAAAACGGTGCTTTTCGAGAACCGGAGCGGAGCGTACTTGAAGTATGTGAGCCGGATCACAGAAAAGAACCGTTTGCAGGCCGTCATGGCGCGAATATCAATTCACACCTCGGGTTGATAGAATGATCCAGATTGACTTAAGCGCTTGTGCGGAGGAATATTCCCGCATATTACGTAAACGTAATTCATAGCAGACGGGAGATTGGACTAATGGATGAACTTATCGCGCGCATTTCCGCCAATGTCGGCACCGATCCGGATACGGCTCGCAAGGCTGTCGGCCTCATTCTGGCATTCCTGCAGAAAGAAGCGCCGGCCGACAAGGTTGAGCAGTTGATTGCCGGCGTTCCCGGTGCTGAAGCGGCCATTGCCGAAGCCAACAACAGCGGCGGCGGACTTTCCGGCCTGATGCCGGGCGTCATGGGCCTCGGTTCCAAGCTGATGGGCATCGGCCTTGGCATGGGCGAAATCACCGGAATTTCCAAGGAAACCATTGCTTTTGCTCGTGAAAAGGCCGGCAGCGGGCCGGTCGACGAAGTTGTGAATTCCATTCCGGGTTTGAGCCAGTTCGTTTAAAACGGCCCATCGCCAATCCTGAAAGCGCGCGCTTTTTAGCGCGCGTTTTTGTTTTGTGGGTATCTAGAAAAACGTGGTATCAAGCTGAATATTTTGAATAATTTGATCACCAGAGATATTATGAGCAGAGCAAAACTTCCCCGGACAACTCACCTTGAGCCCTTGAAAACCAATGACGGAGATGGCACCTTTACCGATATGGAAGCACAAGTCGCAAAACTCTCGTCTGACATGGAGAATATCAAGATTGCTGTCTCTGACATCAAGACTGATATCAGAGAGTTGCGCAGTGATGCGCGAACCGATTTTCGTCTTCTATTTGGTGCGCTGATTTTTGTTGCTCTTGGTTTGGCAACCCTGATGGCCAAAGGATTTAATTGGCTCTAGCCACGTCTTTCAGGTCCGGTTGATCGAGACACCGCCGTCGACCAACATGGCCGAGCCTGTGGTAAAACTCGACGCATCGGACGCGAGATATAGCACTGACCTGGCGATTTCTTCAGGCATTGCTCGCCGCTTAAGTGCATGCAATCCCTCAACAAAAGCAAGTTTTTCCGGCGTATCGACCCAGGCCTCCGCCATGCTGGTTGCGGTTCCGCCGGGCAGAATCGCATTGACTCTGATCCCTTGCGGACCAAGCTCTGCGGCGAGTGTTTTCATCAGACCGATGACCCCTGCCTTGCTAGCGGCATAGGCCGCCGTGCCCGGCATTCCCACCGTGTGGCCGACAAAGGTCGAAGTGAAGATCAGGGAGCCACCGCCACGCCTTTGCAGCGCGGGAATCTGGTATTTCGCTCCGAGGAAAGCGCCCGTCAGATTGACGTTCAGCGCCTCGTTCCAGCCTTCGAGCGAGACGTCCGGCGTCGGTCCCATTTCTCCATTTGTGCCGGCATTGTTGAAGGCAATGTCAAGTCCGCCAAAGGTACTTTCCGCCAATTCAACCAATGACTTGGCATAGGCTTCATCACGGACGTCACCTGCGAGCGTGATGGCTTTTCCACCATCCCATTCGATGAGCGCCGCCAATTTGTCGAGTTCCTGCTGGCGTCGTGCGGCCAAAACCACATTGGCGCCTTCGCCAGCAAAGAGTCTTGCGGTTTCATAACCGATGCCAGAACTCGCTCCCGTCACAATGGCTGTCTTTCCCATTAGCATGTTCATTCTTTGACCTTTCGCGTTTAACGTTTGCACCAGCCTTTCACGCCTTCTCGCCTCAAGCCACCCGAAACCAGATCCAACGAAAAACTGGGTGTTTTCAACAAGTTGAACCAGCGGCACTTTGCTTTGTTGCGAAGCAGCATGACTCCTCCTAAAGTCGCAAAAACAATGCGCGCAATAGGGAGAAAGCATGGACGCGTCACTGCTCAAGGAAACTGAATTTGCGCCGATTGACCGGGATGGCTGGGTTAAACTTGCGCAAAAAGCCCTAAAAGGCGCGGATTTCGATGAATCCCTGATCTCGAAGATCGATGATGCTATCGCCATCGAACCTCTCTATGAACGACGCCGCACGGCGCAACTGACCCCGCGAAAAAATCCCTCGAAGCCCTGGCATATCGTCCAGCGTATAGATGATCCGGATCCTGTTCGCGCCAACAAGCAGCTTTTGGAAGAACTGGAAAATGGCGCTACCGGCATTGCTCTGGTGTTCGAGGGCGCACCGAATGCTTTCGGTTATGGCCTCCCCTCGACGCGTGAGGCGGTCGACAAGGTCCTCTATGGCATTCATCTCGACATGATCCATCTGCGCATGGACGTGCATCCGAAAAGCCGTGCCTGTGCCGACTGGTTCGTGGATTACATGCGTCCCCGCGATGTCAATCCGAAGACGCTGAGCTTCTCGCTTGGCATTGATCCCGCCGCCACTCTGGCGGGAACGGGCCGTCTGCGCATGAGCCTTGCAGCGCTGAAAGCCTCGCTGCCGCAATCGCTTTCCGGCTTTTTCTCATCCGATCTGCCAGGAATCGTGCTTGAGGCGGACGGCCGCGTCTACCATAATGCGGGTGCCACCGAGGCGCAGGAACTCGGTGCGATGTTATCCATCACTACGGGCCATTTCCGGCTGTTCGAAGAGGCGCGTCAGCCCATTGTCTACGCTGCTCCACATATCGGTTTTGCACTCTCGGTTGACCAGGATCAGTTCGTTTCAATCGCCAAGGTCCGTGCTTTGCGGCGTCTATGGGCGCGTTTGCAGGAGGCTTGCGGCAGCATGCGTCCCTCGCAGGCAACGATCCATGCCGAAACATCGTACCGGATGATCACGAAGCTCGATCCCGAAACCAATATATTGCGTAACACGATCGCAGGTTTCGCTGCGGCTGTCGGCGGTGCAGATCTCGATTGCGGTTTTGCCCCATACGATTGCCCACGGCTTGCCCGATGCCTTTGCACGGCGCCTCGCCCGCAACACACAGCTCGTCCTTGCCGACGAAAGCAATCTGGCCTTCGTCGCCGATCCGGCTTGCGGTTCAGGTGCGGTGGAAAGTCTGACGGAGAATCTCTGCGAGGCGGCATGGAAGGAATTTCAGGCGCTTGAACAAGACGGCGGCATTCTGCAAAGCCTTGTGGATGGCAAGTTCCAGGCTCGTATCATTGCGGCCCGAAATGCCCGAACAGAGAAATACCGTTCGGGCAAACGTGCCATCGTTGGCACGACGCTCTTCCCTGCCCGGCAAGAACGGCCGGTCACCGTGCTCGATGCACCCCGCATGCCTTTGCCGACGGATGGCGTCGTCCATTGCGAACCGCTAACCTTCCCGCGCATCGATGAAACCCTGCAGGTCTCTGAATAAAATGAGAATTCCGGACTTCACCAAGATCGATTGGCAAGAGCCGAAGCCCCTCGCCCCAACGCCGGAGGCCGCAGCCTGGATCACGCCTGAGGGTATCCAGGTCAAGCGTTCCTATGGCGATGCAGCGCTTCGCGGGCTGCCGCATCTCGACAGCTTTCCCGGTGCTGCACCATTCATCCGTGGTCCCTATCCGACGATGTACGTCCAGCAGCCCTGGACGATCCGGCAATATGCCGGCTTCTCGACAGCCGAGGAATCCAATGCCTTTTACCGGCGCAACCTTGGCGCCGGCCAGAAAGGCCTTTCCGTTGCCTTCGATCTCGCCACCCATCGCGGCTATGATAGTGACCACCCTCGTGTCGCAGGCGATGTCGGCATGGCAGGCGTCGCCATCGATTCAATTCTCGATATGCAACAGCTGTTCGATGGTATTCCGCTTGGCGAAATGACCGTTTCCATGACCATGAACGGCGCAGTGCTGCCAATTCTAGCGCTCTACATCGTTGCGGCCGAAGAACAGGGCGTCAGCCAAAAGCAGCTCGCCGGAACCATTCAGAACGACATTCTGAAGGAGTTCATGGTACGCAACACGTATATCTACCCGCCGCAGCCTTCGATGCGGATTGTCTCGGACATCTTTTCCTACACGTCGGAAAACATGCCAAAGTTCAATTCGATCTCGATTTCCGGCTATCACATGCAGGAAGCGGGGGCGACGGCCGACCTTGAGCTCGCGTATACGATCGCCGACGGAATAGAATATGCGCGAGCCGGCGTTGCGGCTGGTCAGGACATCGATAGTTTTGCACCGCGCCTCTCCTTCTTCTGGGCGATCGGCATGAATTTCTACATGGAAGTTGCGAAGCTGCGCGCCGCGCGTCTGCTTTGGGCCGTGTTGATGAAGAAGAACTTCAATCCGAAGGACGAGCGTTCGCTTTCGCTGCGCGCCCATTCGCAAACCTCGGGCTGGTCGCTGACGGCACAGGACCCTTACAACAACATCGTGCGCACCATGATCGAGGCCATGGCTTCGACACAAGGGCATACGCAATCGCTGCATACCAATTCTTTTGACGAAGCGCTGGCTCTTCCAACCGATCACTCGGCTCACATAGCCCGCAGCACACAGCTGGTCGTGCAAAAGGAGTCCGGCACGACGCGTACCATCGATCCGTGGGGTGGCTCATTCTACGTCGAGCGGCTCACGCATGACCTTGCCACCCGTGCCCTCGCCCATATCGATGAGATCGAAGCGCTGGGCGGCATGGCCAAGGCCATCGAACAGGGCATTCCGAAGATGCGCATCGAAGCCGCCGCAGCCCGCACGCAAGCACGTATCGATAGCGGTCAGCAACCGGTCATCGGTGTCAACTCCTATCGCCCGACCGAGGACATGGAAGTCGACGTGTTGAAAGTCGACAACGCAGAGGTGCGCGCGCGCCAGCTTTCCAAACTTCAGCAGTTGAAGGGAACACGCAACGTTGCCGCGGTCGATGCAGCCTTGTCTGCGCTGACGGCCGCTGCGAAGTCGGGCAAAGGCAATCTGCTCGACCTGGCTATTCAGGCAGCGCGAGCACGTGCAACAGTTGGCGAGATCTCGTTGGCGCTGGAGAAAGCCTATGGGCGGCATGTCGCCAATATCCACACGATTTCCGGCGTTTACCGCAAGGAGGCCGGGAAGAGCGAAGTCATCGACCGGGTTGAAGCCAAGGCGATTGCCTACGAAAAACGCACGGGACGGAAGCCCCGTATTCTTGTCGCAAAGATGGGCCAGGACGGCCATGATCGCGGTCAGAAGGTCATTGCAACGGCCTTCGGCGATCTCGGATTCGAGGTCATCGTTGGCGCCATGTTCCAGACACCTGAAGAAGTTGCGGACCTCGCCGTCGAGAGCAGCGTCGATATCGTTGGCGTCTCATCACTGGCAGCTGGACATCTGACGCTTGTACCGGAGCTCAAGCAGGCGCTGATACGCCGCGAGCGTGAAGATACTCTTATTATCGTTGGCGGTGTCATACCCCCGCAGGACTTCGATGCGATCCTCAAAGCAGGTGCAACGGCTATTTTTCCTCCCGGCACTGTAATCGGCGAGGCTGCCGAGAAATTGATCGATACCTTGCTGGATTCATTGTGAAATGATTTATGTCTACGCGCTGCAAGACGATTATCTGATGCCCAGTGCTGCGCTCGCGGGGGCAGAGCTGCCACCCAACGCAGTCTGGATCGACCTTATCAACCCGACGCATGACGAGGACGTCCAGGTTGAGAACTGGACCAAGGCTACCATACCGACGCACGAGGATATGATCGAGATCGAGGAATCCAGTCGCTTCTACGCAGAGAACGGCGCGCAATATCTGACCGCTTCCATCCTGCATTCCACCGAATTGAAGCATCACGGTATCGCTCCGGTATCGTTCATCCTCACAGGAAAGCGGCTTGTCACTGTCCGCTATACCGAGCCGAAGGCGTTCACTCTGTTTATTGGCCGCGCGACCAAGCCGGGAAACGGTCTTATTACACCCAGATGCAGCGGCATCAGCATTCTGCTGGGATTGGTCGAAGCTGTAACGGACCGGATTGCCGACATTCTCGAAGGTGTTGCTGGCGATATCGATGTGAATTCTCACGCCATCTTCCGGCGGTCGGAAAATG
This sequence comes from Phyllobacterium zundukense, assembly GCF_025452195.1. Lineage (NCBI taxonomy): Bacteria > Pseudomonadati > Pseudomonadota > Alphaproteobacteria > Hyphomicrobiales > Phyllobacteriaceae > Phyllobacterium > Phyllobacterium zundukense. The sequence continues at coordinate 3,749,171 of NZ_CP104973.1, forward strand.
ACAAGCCGATGACAACGAAGAACTTCAGGGACAGTCTCAACAATATCGGTATTCAAGGCGCGTTTCTTTCCAAAATTCGGGAAAGCATCGCCGGCGTCAGCCGCCTCCTCGTTTATACGGCGGCCATGCCGGAAGAGGCTTTGGGCAAGAAGGACATCCGGGCTACGATCAAGTCGCTGGAGCGCGACACGCAATCGCTAAGCACCTATGTCGATTTCCTTTCCAACAAGGTGACCTTTCTGCTGGATACGGTCGTTGGGCTCATCTCGATCGAGCAGAACGCCATCATCAAGATTTTCTCCGTCGCGGCTGTGGCCTTCATGCCGCCAACGCTGGTCGCATCGATTTACGGTATGAACTTCCATTTCATGCCCGAACTCGACAAGGTGTGGGGCTATCCCATGGCCATCGGGTTGATGATTGCCTCGGCCGTGATCCCGCTCCTGATCTTCCGCAAAAAGGGCTGGCTGTAAGACGAAGGTCGATATTGGTCGTATGGTTCCTCAATGTTATATCTTATGTTATAACAGAGGACCAAGTGATGACGAAGCCTGCAAACTCAGTGAGCGAAACATTCGAACGGCAAATGTCGGCTGCATACTACGTCATGGGCAAATACAAAAATGTGCTGCAAAAACTTGGTTCTGGCAGGAGCGAAACCATGAATATCACTGTGCGCAAAATCGGCAACTCAGAGGGCGTCATCCTGCCCAAAGACGTGCTTGAGCGGCACCATCTGAAAGCGGGTGATCAGCTCGTCCTTATTGAAGAGGGCGATGGCTTGAAGTTACGCCGCCTGCAAGATGATCCCGAAGAGTTCGAAAACAAGATGAAGATCGCCCGAGAGAGAATGAAGAAGTACGAGACCGCATATCGCGTTCTCGCTAAATGACGGATTTTCACTCGCGCGAATTTGTCGAAGCTCTGCATGGGGAACAGATACGATTGCATGGTGGTGCGCCGGGCATACGTGATCTTGGCATGCTCGAATCCGCGCTTAACAGGCCCCTGCAGAAAGAAGCGTACGGCGAGCCAGATCTATTTGATCTGGCCGGCGCGTATCTTTTCGGAATCGTAAAAAACCATCCCTTCGTGGATGGAAACAAACGGACAGGCTTCGCAGCGGCCGACCTGTTTCTGTACTTCAACGGGTTCAGTCTGGAAGCAACTCAGGAAGAAGTCATACAGCTGGTTTTGATGATTGCCGCTGGCGAAATCGACGAGACCGGCGCGGCGGCCTTCTTCCGCGATCACATCGAACCGGTATGAAAAGCGCTTTGAATTGAATCTCTTGGGGCCCACTGCTCAAAGCAGGATTCAACTTCAAGGTGCAGTATCGATCGCCGTTATTTCCCACTCGTGATCATTCAGCACAAAACTATCACCAATGGATTTACCGAACATCGCCTTCGCCATGGGTGACACATGTGAGATCTTGCCATGGCTGGCGTCCGCTTCGTCCTCGCCGACAATTGCCCAGGTTTGTGACTTATCGTCTTCATTGGCGATTGTGACTGTCATGCCGAACCGGACCACTTCACTATGCGGATCGGGGCGTGAGACTTCGGCCGATTCCCTGCGGGCGTTCCAGTACCGCAGATCGCGTGAGGCTCGCGCGATCAGATCGCGGTCAGCCTCGGCGTTGCCTTTGGCCAGCGCTTCATGCGCTGCTGCGAGTTCGGCATCAATATGAGCGAGGCCCTTTTCCGTCACCAGATTCCGGTGCGGGCTTATCGGGCGCTCGCCGACATCGATCGAGGAGTTGCTATCGTCTTCCTTTGTGAAGGCCCTGCTCATCGAACGAAGGTATGCCTTGCTCGGCACTACAGCAAGTGCAATCCTCTATCACCCGTCTCATTCTCTTCCGCGGATAACAATATGATCAACCGACGCTTCGTCCTGACTGGTCTGGCCGCGCTTGCCGGCGCTGGGATTCTACCGCGTAGCTCGCAAGCACAGACCGCATCAGGAATAATCAACGCCGTTGAATTCGGGTTGATTCCTGGAGGGCCAGACGATCAGACGATCAAGCTGAATGCCTTGCTCGCCAAAGCAAGTTCCTCCGGCCAGCAGATATTCCTCCCACCTGGAGCCTATATTGCCTCGGGTGTCCAGTTTCCCGCCTATGTCAATCTGCTCGGTGTTTCCGGCAAGTCGCGTCTTCTGTTCGGCGGCAAATCCAGTCTGTTAAGCGCTCATGGTTCCAATCATGTCCAGCTCAATGGCCTTGTAATCGACGGCGACGGCAGGCCTCTAGGTGATAGCGTTCGAGGGCTGCTCGAAGCCAGTAACGTCGCTCGTCTCGTATTGGATGATTGCCAGATTGTCGGTGCGCGCAAGAATGCCGTGGACCTCTTCAAATGCGGTGGGCGTATTGAGGCTACGCGTATATCCGGCGCCAGCGACGCGGCCATATTTGCTGCGGACTCCACCGGACTGGAGATCACCGGCAACGAGATCAACGATTGCGGTAATGGCGGCATTCTCGTTCAGCGTTACGAGCAAGGCCGGGACGGTACGATCATCACAGGCAACCGCATTGGCAAGACCAGGGCGGATGCAGGCGGCACCGGTCAGAACGGCAACGCCATCAATATCTTTCGCGCGAACAATGTCGTCGTTTCCAACAATGTCATCAACGACAGCGCTTTTTCCGCGATCCGCGGCAATAGCGCCAGCAATCTGCAGATCACCGGCAATAACTGCAGTGTCAGCGGCGAAACCGCGATTTATTCAGAGTTCGCTTTCGAAGGCGCCATCATAGCCAACAATCTCGTCGATGGTGCTGCAAACGGCATATCGATGGTCAATTTCGACAGCGGCGGCCGGCTCGGAACCTGCAGCGGCAATTTGGTCCGCAACCTCTCGACCAAGGGCCCATATCCCGGCACCTTCGGCATCGGTATCAGCGTCGAAGCCGACATCTCGGTTACCGGCAATGTGGTTGAAAACGCCCCGCTCTACGGCATACAGCTCGGCTGGGGGGCTTATATGCGCAATGTAATTGCGACTGGAAACATCATCCGCACATCGGGCGAAGGCGTCTATGTCAGCGTGGTCGAGGGCGTCGGTTCAGCCATCATCTCCGATAACATTATCCAGGGCTCCCGGAATGGCGGTATCGTCGGTCATAGCTGGAGTGATGTCACGGTCAAGGATTTGACCCAGAAGAGTGCCCGGATCTATCCAAACCTTACCGTCGAGCGGAATGTCATCAATTGATATCGGCGTCCGTTAGCGCTTCTGTCGGGCTGATGACACCATAGGTAATGCCGTTCCAATTGCGCATTTCGCGGTCGGCAAACCGGTCGAGCTTCGACTCCAGCTCGTCCTCGTTGCGATAAATCCGGGCGAGAATCGTAGCGATGATTGCCTCCGATGCCCGCGCGCTCCCGTCATCACACTTGATAGCGATACCGAGCCCGAGTTCGGGCAACGCACCGGTGTAGACACCTTCAGCACCGCCTTTTACGAAGATGCGGTTTGGAGCCATCTCCATCAACACTGTACAGGCGCGATTGGTGCCCGCGACATAGTATGATGCTGCCATGGCCGCATCGACAAGGCGCCGCGCTGCAGCGGCACGGACCGGCTCGAATCCGACTCCCGTCGCCATGCGGGCAAAGCCATGCGCCAAGTTTTTCAGGGGAATGGCATAGGTCGGGATAGAACAACCGTCAGTGCCGCAGCGATCCAGCGCATGCGGCGCGCCGGTAACGCTTTCCATCGCATCGCGCACCATATCCTGTTCGGGCGAGCCCAAGGCGGAATAGCCATGCGTTTCGATGCCAAGATGCCGGCACGTGCACAGGAACCCCGCATGTTTGCCGGAACAATTATTATGCAGCGGCGTCGGCTCCTGGCCACTTTTCGCCAGCGCAATCAGCACAGGCTGCTGCGCCGGCCAATGCGAGCCGCACTCTAGCGCCGAAACATCGAGCCCGGCGCGGCCGAGCATATCAGCGGCCTTTGCCACATGTTGCGGCTCGCCCGAATGCGATGCACAGGCCATGGCGAGTTCCTCATTGCCGAAGCCATAGGCATCCGCAGCGCCGCTCTCGACCAGCGGCAGCGCCTGAATTGCCTTGATCGCAGAGCGCGGAAAGGTCGGTCTCTCGATGTCGCCAAGCGAGAAGACGATTTTGCCATCGCCATCAGTCACGATCACCGCGCCACGATGGCGGCTCTCGACCGTTTCGCCGCGAAAAACTTCAACCAGAACCGGATTGCTCATCTCGATGGTCCCATATGTGTTCGTGGTGATGACGCCAAGCCGAGAAACACCAGCATTGCTAGATTCAGACGAACAAGATCGTCATCACTCAATCGTCCGATAAACAACCCGATTTTGGATTTCGGCACGGATGAAATTTTATCCACCATGACCCAAGATTGATGGCGCAAGCCATTATCAGGGTTTGGATCGATCATTGGTCGGGCAAATGGCACCTGAAGGTCGATGCTAGTCAAAGTGCATATAACGATCGAATTCGTCTCGTCAAAACTATCATTCTGAACAATGACCACAGGTCGAGGCTTACCTGCATAGTCTTTGCCTCCAGCAACCGTCCAAACGTCACCGCGTTTCATCGACACTGTCATCAAAGTCAGAAATTGAATCAATAAATGCCTGATCGTCTGCCTCAGTCGGACTGTTGGCAATCGCCAGTGACTCCCTGTGAGCTTCTTCTTTAAATTCCTTCGAATTTACATCCGGCAGCCAAAATTGCACGGGACGCAGGCCCTGTGCCCGCAAGCGCTCACGATGCTCCTTGACCTTCTGCTGAGAGGTCTTTTTCGGTTGTGTTGATGAACGCATATCATGCTCCTGATAAGGTTACATGTAACCTATCACGGTTTTGCTCGTGATGCTACCAGCCTTATTTTATCCGCTCCAGCACCGAAACATAATTGGCGACCGCTGCGCCGCCCATGTTGAAAATTCCCGCGAGCTTGGCGCCCGGCACCTGTATGCCACCGGCTTCCTCGGTCAATTGCATTGATGACAGCACATGCATCGAGACGCCGCTGGCGCCGATCGGATGCCCCTTGGCCTTGAGACCGCCGGAAGGATTGACCGGCAGGCGGCCATCCATCGCTGTCTGGCCTTCGAGCGCTATCCTGGCGCCCTCGCCGGGCTTTGCCAGTCCCATTGCCTCGTACTCGATCAGTTCGGCGATGGTGAAGCAATCATGTGTCTCGACGAAGGACAGGTCGTCGATGGTCACGCCGGCCTGTTCCAGCGCACGCTTCCAGCCTTCCGAACAGCCTTCGAAAAGCAGGATATCGCGCTTGGAGATCGGCAGAAAATCCTGAACGTGGGCCGCTGCACGAAACGCCACAGCACGCTTCATCTTCAAGGCAGTCTGCGTATCGGTCAGGACCAGCGCCGCCGCGCCGTCAGAGACGAGCGAACAATCGGTACGCTTCAATGGGCCCGCAACGAATGGGTTCTTCTCGCTCTCCTGCCGACAGAACTCATAGCCGAGATCCTTGCGCATCTGCGCATAGGGATTATTGACGCCGTTCTTGTGGTTTTTGGCAGCGATCATCGCCAAAGCGTCGGATTGATCACCGTATTTCTGGAAATACGCGGCTGCGATCTGGCCGAAGACTCCGGCGAAACCAGCAGGAATCTCGCCCTCTTCCGGCAGATAGGACGCTTTGAGCAAATTCTTGCCGATTTCCGGACCGGGCGTCGATGTCATCTTCTCGACACCCACGACCAGTACGACCTTGGCGCTGCCTGCACGAATGGTCTTGATGCCCTGATGCACGGCTGCCGAGCCGGTCGCGCAAGCGTTTTCAACACGCGTCGCGGGCTTGAAGCGAAAGGCATCACTCGCCTGCAGCACCAGACTGGCGGTGAAATCCTGCGGAGAGAAACCAGCATTGAAATGACCAAGCAGGATCTCGTCGACGTCTTCAGGACCAATGCCGGCGTGATCGAGCGCCCCTACCGCAGCTTTGACGATCAGGCTTTCGACAGTTTCGCCTTCCAGCTTTCCAAATGGCAGATGCGACCATCCAACGATACAGGCAGTCATTTCCATTCCTCCAAAATCTCTTTCTCTTGAGCTAACCATGAAACCCGCGCGATTCAAGGTGAACCGGCGTGTACAGATGGTTTCAACCAGAAATATCGGTCGTCATGCGGTGCGCAATGGCGTAACTGAAACAGCGACCATCATTACCATATGGAAAATGCTATAGAGACGAATTTTGCGCCTGCCGGAGCCAGCATGAAACCGAACATACTTATTCTGATGGTTGACCAGCTGAATGGAACTCTTTTTCCAGACGGCCCGGCGGAGTTCATCCACGCACCACACCTGAAGGCATTGGCGAAGCGTTCGGCCCGCTTCGCCAATACCTACACTGCCTCGCCGCTCTGTGCCCCAGCCCGTGCTTCGCTTATGTCGGGTCAACTGCCGTCGCGCACCCGGGTCTATGACAATGCGGCAGAGTTTGTCTCGGATATCCCGACCTACGCGCATCATCTGCGCCGTGCCGGTTACTATACCGGCCTCTCCGGCAAGATGCATTTCGTCGGCCCGGATCAATTGCATGGCCTTGAAGAGCGCCTGACAACAGATATCTACCCCGCGGATTTCGGCTGGACACCGGACTATCGCAAACCTGGAGAACGCATCGACTGGTGGTATCACAATCTTGGCTCGGTCACCGGCGCGGGCGTTGCCGAGATCACCAACCAGATGGAATATGACGACGAGGTCGCTTTCCACGCACGACAAAAGCTCTACCAGCTATCGCGTGAATCGGATGATGCATCGCGCCGGCCATGGTGCCTGACAGTTTCCTTCACGCATCCGCACGATCCTTATGTGGCGCGGCGCAAATATTGGGACCTTTACGAAGGTTCGCCTGCGCTCGATCCGAAGGTCAGTGCCATTCCGTTTGAAAAACAGGACCCGCATTCAAAGCGGCTACTCGAAGCATGCGAACATCATTGCTTCGACATAACGCCCGAACAGGTTCGGCGGGCGCGGCAGGGCTATCTCGCCAATATTTCCTATATCGACGACAAGGTTGGCGAAATTATCGAAGTCCTGCAGTCCACACGGATGCTGGACGACACGATCATCGTGTTCACGTCAGACCACGGCGACATGCTCGGTGAGCGCGGCCTCTGGTTCAAGATGAACTTTTTCGAGGGCTCGGTACGCGTTCCGCTGATGATCGCGGGCAAAGGTATCGCTCCGCAATTGATCTCGGAGCCGGTGTCGACACTTGATATCAATCCGACGCTCGGCGCGCTTGCAGGTATCGATATCGCTGAAGTCCTGCCGTGGACCGACGGTGAAGATTTGACGCCTGTCATGCGAGGCATGGCGCGCGTCGGTCCCGTCCTGATGGAATATGCGGCGGAAGGCTCGAACGCGCCGCTCGTCTGCATCCGCGAAGGCGCCTACAAGTTCGTGCATTGCGAGATGGACGCGCCGCAACTCTTTGATCTTGAATCGGATCCGGATGAACTGACCAACCTCGCGACCAATCCGGCGCATGCCAAGCTGGTTGCAGATTTCACGGCGAAGGCTCGGGACCGCTGGGATATGGCTCTGTTTGATGCCGCAGTGCGCGAAAGCCAGGCGCGGCGCTGGGTGGTCTATGAAGCGCTGCGCAACGGCTCATACTATCCATGGGATTATCAGCCCCTGCAAAAAGCTTCCGAGCGTTACATGCGCAATCATATGGACCTGAACGTTCTGGAAGAGAACGCCCGCTACCCGCGCGGCGAGTGAGCATGACAAGCATTATGGAAGCAGATTTCGTCATCATCGGCTCTGGTTCTGCGGGTTCCGCGATGGCCTACCGCCTGTCGGAGGATGGCAAGTATTCGGTGATTGTCATCGAATTCGGCGGAACCGATATCGGCCCATTCATCCAGATGCCGGCGGCACTGTCCTTTCCGATGAATATGAGCACCTATGACTGGGGCTTTACGTCCGAACCTGAGCCGCACCTTGGCGGGCGCCGTCTGGTCACGCCGCGCGGCAAGGTCCTCGGCGGCTCCTCCTCGATCAACGGCATGGTTTATGTACGGGGCCACGCACATGATTTCGACCATTGGGCGGAAAGCGGTGCAACCGGCTGGTCATATGCAGATGTGCTGCCCTATTTCAAACGCATGGAACATTCGCACGGCGGCGAGCCTGGATGGCGCGGCACGGATGGCCCCATGCATATACAACGCGGGCTCCGGGACAATCCATTGTTCCACGCCTTTGTCGATGCCGGCCAACAGGCGGGTTTCGAAGTCACCGAAGACTACAATGGCTCGAAGCAGGAAGGCTTCGGGGCCATGGAGCAAACCATCTACAATGGCCGCCGCTGGTCCGCGGCCAATGCCTATCTTCGCCCAGCGCTAAAACGTAAAAACGTGAAGCTGGTCAATGGATTCGCCCGGCGTGTGATCATCGAGAGTGGGCGGGCGGTTGGCGTTGAAATCACCAGGCGTCGCAGGACGGAAGTGATCCGCGCCCGGCGCGAAGTGATCGTCGCCGCCTCGTCCATCAACTCGCCCAAGCTCCTGATGCTGTCGGGTATCGGCCCCGCCGCTCATCTGAAAGAGCATGGAATCGAAGTCGTTGCCGACCGCGCGGGCGTCGGCCAGAACCTGCAGGACCATATGGAGGTCTATATCCAACAGGAAAGCCTGAAACCGATCACTCTGAATTCCAAGCTCGGGCTCTTCTCAAAGGCCATCATCGGCGCGGAGTGGCTGTTTTTCAAGACCGGCCATGGCGCGACCAACCATTTCGAATCCGCAGCTTTCGTAAGGTCGAAACCCGGCGTGGACTATCCGGACATCCAGTATCATTTCCTGCCAGCAGCTATCCGCTATGATGGCCGGGCCGCCGTGAAGGGTCATGGTTTCCAGGCGCATGTCGGTCCGATGCGGTCAAAGTCGCGCGGGAGCGTGACGCTTCGCTCATCTGATCCGTTCGAGAAACCCAAGATCGTTTTCAATTATATGTCGCATCCCGACGACTGGGTGGATTTCCGCCACGCCATACGATTGACGCGCGAGATTTTCGGACAGGCGGCACTCGATCCCTATCGCGGCAAGGAGATTTCGCCGGGTGCGCATGTGCAGTCGGATGAAGAGATCGACGATTTCCTGCGCGAACATGCGGAGAGCGCTTTCCACCCCTGCGGCACCTGCAAAATGGGTTCGGCAAACGATCCAATGGCGGTTGTCGATCCGCAGTGCCGGGTGATCGGCATCGAGGGCCTGCGCGTTGCCGACAGTTCGATCTTCCCGCGCGTTACCAATGGCAACCTCAATGGCCCTTCGATCATGGCCGGCGAAAAGGCTTCCGATCATATTCTTGGCCGGGATCCCCTGCCCCGATCCAATCAGGAACCGTGGATCAATCCGCGCTGGCAGGTGAGCGATAGATGAATGGCCATGCTTCGACTTTTTCTGCTTGCATCGCTGCTGTGCGTGGTTCGACAAGCTCACCATGAGGGATGTGGTTGATGGCAGGGAGCCAAGAACAAAGCCGTTGGTAATTATTTCTGCAATCAACTCACCACCCTCATGGTGAGCTTGTCGAACCACGCACAGCGCCTATGCTGATAAATATTTGACCCAGGAGAACACACCATGCGCGCACAGCCGTTAGCATCGCATTTCATCAATGGTCGCTTCGTTGAAGACAAGGAAGGCAAGCCGCTTGATGTGATCTATCCTGCAACGGGCGAGATCATCGCCAGGCTCTTTGGGGCAACACCCGCGCTGATCGAGCAGGCCGTGCAGGCTGCCGCCGCCGCGCAACCGGCCTGGGCTGCACTAAAGCCGGTGGAACGCGGCCGGGTCTTGCGCCGCGCCGCCGATATTCTGCGCGCCCGCAATGCCGAAATCGCTGAACTCGAAACACTCGATACCGGCAAGGCAATTCAGGAAACGCTGGTTGCCGATCCGGCATCCGCTGCCGACGCACTGGAATTCTACGGCGGTATCATTGCCGGGTTCAATGGCGAGATGATCGAGCTTGGCGGATCCTATGCCTATACGCGGCGCGAGGCTTTGGGCGTTTGCGTCGGCATCGGCGCGTGGAACTACCCGATCCAGGGTGCAGGCTGGAAGTCCGCACCAGCACTTGCTGCCGGCAACGCCATGATCTTCAAGCCGTCCGAAAATACGCCGCTGTCGGCGCTCGCTTTGGCTGAAATCTACAAGGAAGCGGGTCTGCCCGATGGGCTTTTCAACGTGTTGCAGGGTTTCGGCGATGTCGGCTCGCAGCTGGTCGATCATCCGCTCGTCGCCAAGGTCTCGCTGACAGGCTCGGTCCCGACAGGCAAGCGCGTGCTGGCGCAGGCGGGCTCCCATATGAAGCACGCGACCATGGAACTCGGCGGCAAATCTCCGTTGATCATTTTCGACGATGCCGACGTGGAAAATGCCGTGGGCGGCGCTCTCCTTGGCAACTTCTATTCGACAGGCCAGGTCTGCTCCAATGGCACGCGCGTTTTCGTACAGGGTGGCATCAAGGAGCGGTTCCTCGACCGCCTGACCACGCGCACCAAGGCCATCCGCCTCGGGGATCCGCTCGATCCGGAAATTCACCTAGGACCACTGGTCAACGCGTCCCAGCGCGACAAGGTCGTGGCCTATATAGAAAAGGGCAAGGCCGAAGGTGCGACGCTGCTTTTTGGTGGCGGTGTTCCAAAGATGCAGGGCTTCGAGGGCGGATGCTTCGTGGAACCGACCATCTTCACCAATGTCACCGATAATATGGTGATCGCGCGCGAGGAAATCTTCGGTCCGGTGATGGCAGTACTTGATTTTCAGGAAGAGGATGAAGTCATCGCCCGCGCCAACGACACGGAGTTTGGCTTGTCGGCCGGGGTATTTACCAAGGACTTGTCGCGCGCGCACCGCGTGATCAGCCAGCTCAAGGCCGGCACCTGCTGGATCAACACCTATAATCTCGCTCCGGTCGAAATGCCGTTCGGTGGCTTCAAACAATCCGGAGTCGGCCGCGAGAACGGCCTTGCCGCGCTTTATCACTACAGCCAGATCAAGTCGGTCTATGTCGAGACGGGCAACGTCGAGAGTCCCTATTGAGACGGCCAGTTGATTTTGCGTTTCTTGGGGCGTGGTTCGACAAGCTCACCATGAGGGAGGTTGGTGGTGCAGAATTCTAGTTCCCTTGCAATAGCTCACCCTCCCTCATGGTGAGCTTGTCGAACCACGCACATAAGCAAATGCAACCTCTTAGGCTGCCTTCTTCCCGACGTAGTCCACATACTGCGTCAGCGCGCTGACAAGGTGATAAAAGATCGAAGCCGGAACCTCTTCGGCCTTGGCTCGGCCGGTTTCGTCGATGAGGTCGATCCACAAGCCTTTTGGCGCAGGCTCGATGTGCCAGCGGAAGAGACGTCCGACCCGCGCCTCCACTTCCGGTTTCAGATCCGGACCGCCATTGCCGTCAAGCGCCATCGCTGCTTTGACTGCTTCTGTCTGCGGCCAACTGCGCGAATTCGTGTCGAGCGGCAGGCCGTGGCGCGAAACGGCGCCGTAAGCAAGACCCGTTGCCCGATTCAGGCCGTTGGCGATGGCCGACGAATACAGCTTGCGGGCAAAGCGAATGATATCTTTCTGACCCGATGCCGCCGCAAAACTGACGAGAAGCGACGCCCATTCGAAATGGTGGCCAGGCTCCGTCCATTCGCCCTGCTCTCCCGGCGCACGCTCCCAGTCATTGTTGAAATACTCACCCAGCGTCCAGGTTTCCGCATCGAACATGTGATGCCGGAAGAGATCGACGATGCGCGCCGCCCGCTGCAGGTAATCGCGATTGCCCGTAACGGCATACCAGGCTAAAAATGCTTCCAGCAGATGCATATGCGGATTGGACCTTCGCAATCCCTTGTCATCCGGAGTTTCCAGAAATCCTGTCAGACGTGCGTCCGCAAGGTACTCATCGATGAACACAAACGTCTCCGTGCCAAGCGCCAAGGCTTTGCTGTGCCCGGCCTTGTGCGCATGAGCGAGCGCCAGAAGTACGAAAGACTGGTCGTAAGCATCTTCGGTAGCATCAAGAACGCTGCCGTCCGGATTGAATGTCCTGATCCAGCCGCCGTGATCCGTGCGCCCATTGGCTGTGAGGAATTCTATGCCATGATCTATCAGCGCATCGGCTGGTCCGTCCCAGCCCATTTCGTGTGCTACGGCAAACGCGTAGATCTGCCGCGCCATCGTGCGCATGCGTTTTGGTTTCGTGATGGGTGTCGCTTCAAATGACATTGCTTCGTGGAAGCCGCCATGGCGGTCATCTACCCCTACCGTCGACCAGAGAGGAAGGGTCTCGCTGAACAGCCAATGCCGCACCCTGTTGCCATAAGCGCCGACCTGGGGCAGGCGATCCTGCGCGGGCGTAAATTTTGTTTCGAGACGCCCTGTCTTCTCCAGTTGCTCGACGATCTTGCGGACGTTCTGGCTCTCCTTGACCGGCGCGACGAATGTCGCGTCCGCTGTCGCAACCACGGCTGTATCGCGCAAGCCCACTGCAGAAAGCAAGCGGCCATCGCTGCGCAGATAGCTGTGCTCGCAATCGATAGCCACAACATCGCCGACAATCACATTGCCGTTGCCATCGACCGAACCAACCTCCAGCAGCGATTGCCAGGAACCAAGATCATTCCAGCGGAATTTCGCTGGAACGAGTGCGATATCCGAAGCCCTTTCCATGATGGCATAGTCGACCGAAATGGACGGAACGGCCGCATAGAGATCGTGCGGCAGATATGTGCCGGATATGTTCGTGTCCGCCTGGTCTAGCGCAGCAATGGCGCTGTCCCAGATATCGGCGGCATATGTTGTGAAGGCATCGCGCATCGTACTGGCGCGGAAGAGGAAAATACCCGCATTCCAGAGGAAATTTCCGGATTCAAGATATTGCTTGGCGGTCTGCTCATTGGGTTTCTCGACGAAGCGTACGACATCGCGGGTGCCCTCCGTCAGCGGGCCGACTTCGATATAGCCAAAGCCGGTTTCCGGCCGGTCCGGCTGGATACCGAAAACGACGATCCGCCCGGCTTTCGCCGCTTCGACACCTGCCTCGACTGTATTCCAGAAGTCACGATCCGTGGTGATCTCATGATCCGAAGGCACGACCAGGACCAGTTCATCGCCATGTTCGCGCAGTGTCACTTCCGTTGCCAGCACGACTGCAGACGCCGTGTTGCGGCCCATCGGTTCGAGAATGGGCCGGCCGCCGGCAAGATCGATTCCGGCAAGGTCTTGGCTGATACGGTTTGCATGCCGTTCCGAAGCCAGCAGATAGACCGGAACTCTGCCCGCTTCGACCCGTGCGCCCATCCGCTTGACCGTTCGCAACAGCATCGAGCCTTGCCCGGAGAGATTGTGGAATTGCTTGGGAAAATCTTCGCGCGACAGCGGCCAGAGTCTTGAACCGACACCGCCGCTCATGACAAAGCTGATGATCTTTTGCTTTTCTGCCGCCATCGATTGCATTCGCTGTTCGAGCGCCCCAAACTTTGCTTTTCCAATCGATACATGACTTTCCGCTTCGATCACAGTAGGCAAATTGGCTGTATTGCGGGTGCAAATGAATTACCACTGGCGTAGCTGATATGAGCAGGAAACAACTTGCAGGCGCTGAAACTGGACGTTATATACCGCGCGTACTGGTCACGGAGTGTAGCGCAGCCTGGTAGCGCACGTCGTTCGGGACGACGGGGTCGGAGGTTCGAATCCTCTCACTCCGACCAGTCTGAACCTGTGCTTTCTCTATTTCCCAGATGCATTCACCCCACGGCTTCAGCCGACCCGCTGGGCAGCGCAGTTTTCAGATCGCCTTCAGGTGGAGCAGTACGGTCTTATCTGATCAATAGGGGCACGGCGTCGATCAAAACCCGCGTCGCTTCTGCTTGTGGCGCGGCAAGCACCCCTTCCGTGGTGCCGTCCTCGACGATACGCCCTTCATCCATCACGATCATACGGTCGGCGAACGCCCGCACGACGGCAAGATCGTGCGAAATGAAGAGATAGGCGACACCAGTCTCGTCCTGCAGATCAAGCAGAAGGTTGAGGATTTGCGCCCGCACTGAAACGTCGAGCGCCGATACAGGTTCGTCGAGTACGATGAGAGCAGGCTTGGTCAGGATAGCCCGGGCGATAGCGACCCGCTGACGCTGGCCACCGGAAAGTTCGAGCGGCAAGCGTTGTTTGAACCCGGTGCCAAGCCCAACGCGTTCGAGAACCGCATCAATGGATGTATCAAAATCCTTTGGTTCGGCAAGTCCATGGATTCGCAAAGGATATTCCAGAATGCGGCGGAGACTGGCGCGCGGATTGAACGCAGCCAGCGCATCCTGAAACACCATCTGGAATTGAGGACGCATGCGCCGCAGGGCCTCGCCATGCAACCGTGTGATATCCCGGCCATGCAGCTGGATCGAACCCGTATCCGGGTCTGCAAGCCGCATGATCAGCCGCGCCAGCGTCGTCTTGCCAGACCCGGAAGCGCCGACAATGGCCAGCGTTTCACCACGCGCGATCGCGAAAGTGACGTTCTTCAGTCCAGCCGCGCCGCGATCGCCAAAGCGCTTGGCAAGATTTTTGACCTCCAACACCGGCAATACACGCGCGCTTTCCGTCATTGCAACTCACTCGTATCGATCTCGGCAAGCCGCTTGCGCCGTGGTGTATCCAGCGCAATATGCGTGCCGATCAATGCTCTTGTATAAGGATGCTCCGGTTTGCCGAGCACCTCGGCGGCCGAACCCGCCTCCACCAGCCTGCCCTTGTAAAGCACCGCAATCTGGTCGGCGCGTTCGGAAGCCAGCGCGATATCGTGCGTCACGAACAGCAGCGTCAGGCCGCTATCGCGCACCAGTTCATCGAGCAGATTGACGATGTGTCTCTGGACGACCGTGTCGAGTGCGCTGGTTGGCTCGTCGGCGACAAGCAGCGAGGGATTGCCTGCCAAGGCAGCGGCAAGCGCTATTCGCTGCTTTTGTCCGCCGGAAAACTCGTGCGGATAGCTGTTGAGCCGCGACAGGGCTTTCGGGATACGCACGCGGTCAAGCAGTTCCACCGCCCGGACCCGCGCAGTTATCCAGCCCGTCCCCTCATGCGTCATGATCACTTCGGCGATCTGGTCGCCCACCTTCATCACCGGATCGAGACTGCCGCTGGGGTCTTGAAACAGCACGCCAATGTCCTTGCCGAGTTTTGGCAAATGCGAGAACCCCGGAAATTCTATTGCGCCCTGAGTTCTCGCCGATTTGGGCAAGAGGCCAGCAATGGCCATGGCCAGCGTGGACTTTCCCGAGCCGCTTTCACCGATGACCGCCAGCCTGCCGCCTTTGGCAAGGTCTAGGGACACCTCTTGCAAGGCGGCGGTCTCGCCATAGTTCACAGAAAGATTCCGGACACGTAGATAAGTCTCTGTCATGGCTGCAATCTTTCGGTCCGTGACAGCCCTCGCCCAAGCAAATGTACGCCCAGAACAGTGACCACCAGAGCGATACCCGGAACAATTGAAAGATATGGCGCGGCACGCAAGACTGTGCGGCCCTCGGCAATCATGCTGCCCCAGGTCACCCGGTTCGGGTCGCCGAAACCGAGGAACGACAGTGCAGCTTCGATCAGGATCGCGGCAGCGACGGAAATGGCCGCAAGCGATGCCGTTGGTCCGAAGGCATTGGGAAGCACTTCACGAAAGGCGATTTCGAGCGGGCGCATGCCGAGTGTGCGCGCGGCGGCAACAAAATCGCGCTCGCGCAATGACAGCACCTCGGCCCGCGTTACCCGGGCCGCTTGCGTCCACGTTCCAAGGCTGATGGCGAAGATCAGCGTCGGAACGCTCGGGCCAGTGACGCTGATTGCTGCGAGGGCCAATAGGAATGCCGGCACAGTCTGGAAAGCTTCGGTGACGCGCATCAACACTGTGTCGGCCAGACCACCCAAATATCCGGCAAGCGTGCCAACGATGCTGCCGACGACCAATGCGACAGCCGCAGAGAAGCAGGCGACGAGCAGCGTCGTGCGCGTGCCATGCAACAGCCCGGCAAACACGTCGCGGCCAAGACGATCGGTACCAAGTATGTGTGCACCGGATACGAAGGGGCGCAGCATTGGCTCACCGGTAATCGCCAGAGCGTCACCCGGCGCAATCCATGGCGCAAGCAACGCCATGAGGAGGAGGACCGCGAGCACGATCGCGCCTGCGCGTCCTTCCCGGTTCAGCATCCGCCAAAACCTCATCACCCAACCCTTACGCGCGGATCAAGCTTGCCATAGGCGAGATCGACGAGGAGATTGACGATGATCACCATGATGGCGCTGCACAGGATGACCCCGAGCAACAAGGGTGTATCGCGGCGCGCCACCGCCTCTGCCGCCAATCGGCCGAAGCCCGGAATGGCAAAGACACTCTCCACGACGACGCTGCCGCCAAGCATCGCCGCCGCTTGCAAACCAAGCATGGTAACGACCGGAAGCACTGCGTTGCGCGCTACATGCCGCCAGATGATCCGCCCCCGGCTCAACCCGCGCGCTTTCAGCGCGTTGACGAATGGATCGCGCCAGATCTCGCTCATGCGGTCGCGCATCAACCGCAGGTAGAGCGCGAGATAGACCATGGCGAGTGAGGCAACCGGCAGGATCAGATGCGCGCCGATATCAGCCATGCGCGCAAAACCCGTCTTACCGGACGCGACTGATTCAATACCTCCGATTGGCAGCCAGCGCAGATCGACGGCGAAGATCACGATGAGGACGAGCCCCAGCCAGAAACCTGGAACCGCATAGAGCGCGAGCGAGCTGGTGGACAAAAAGCGGTCGCGAAACGATCCAGGATTTGCTCCGGCGACCACGCCGAGCAGCGACCCGATGAAGAAGGCCAGCGCCGTGGCCACGCCCATGAGCATCAAGGTGACCGGCAGTCGCTCCAAAATGACCGAGGCAACAGGCCGTTCGAAGGCTGTGGACCAGCCAAGATCGCCTCGGGCGAGCGCCGACGCGTAGGCCTTGAAGCGGTAAGCTGGACCTTGGTCGAGGCCCCATTCGTGGCGCAGTTGTGCAAGCTGTTCCGCGTCCATGCTGCCGAATCGCGCCACATAGGAATCCACCGCATCGCCGGACGCCGCCTCAAGCAACAGGAAGCTCCCAGCCAGCACCAGCGCGAGAACCGGAAGCGCCGTTGCGAGACGTCTCAAGAAAAAGGAAACAAGAGGCGGCAAGGAGAACTCCGGCGTCAGATGAAGCTTTTGATGTTCCCGCAACTTGTCCCTGTCAACAAAAATATATATAATGACTACCTATAGTTATATGAAGGGTATTGCCATGAAAGAAATCCAGCTGAAAGATGCAAAGGCGACCTTGTCAGCCGTCGTCGATCAGGCAGTTGCCGGAGAGCCATCGGTGATCACGCGCCACGGACGAAAGGAAGCTGTTGTGGTTGCGTTCGATGAGTGGCAAAGAATTTCCCAGGTGCCCAGTTTCGCAGACCTACTGTTGGCCTTTCCGGGCGAACCGAGTGACATTCCCGAACGCAACAAGGTACCCGGGCGGAACGTCGATCTGTGATGTTTCTCGTCGACACGAACATCATTTCTGCCGACGCCCTGACTAAACGCATGGCCGAGCCGAGGTTCATTGCGTGGATGCAGCATATGGATGCGCGGCTTTACACATCGGCCGTGACTATCGCCGAAATCGAACGTGGTATTGCCCGCCTCGATCGAATCGAGGCCACAGCCAAAGCAGACAGGCTGCGCATATGGCTATTCGCAGTCGAGCGGCTCTATGCCGGTCGGATTTTGTCATTTGATGTTGACGCTGCGCGACACGCCGGGAAGATAATGGACCGCTCCAGAGGTCATGCGGTGGGCTTTGCCGACATCGCGATCGCATCCATCGCTGCGGCCAACAACATGACGGTACTGACAGCGAATACAAAAGATTTCGGCCCACTCGGTGTCCGATTTCTCAATCCGTTTATGGATGATCTACCCGTCTGAGAACGGACTACCCCTTCAACCACACATCCGACCAGTTCGAAACAGCCCAACGCGGATTGTTCGATACGTTCTGCACGCTGTCACGCGCCACGGTGATGAAGGAAAACTCGGCGACATTGATCAGCGGCAGATCGTCCATGACCTTCTTCTGCAACTCTTTGTACAGCCCGACGCGCTTTTCGGCATCGATCTCGGAGGCGGCATCCTTGACGAGCTTGTCGACCTCCGCGTTTGCATAACCATACTGGTTGGAGAAAGGCACACCCGCTGGCAGGCCGCTTTCGAACAGGATCGTCGTCGAGATCGCCGGATCGGAGCGATAGACCGGCGTCGCGACGGTGATGTCGAAATCATGATCCGTGTAGACCGCCTTCAGATGCGCAGGGGTGTCGTTGCTGACGATCTGCGCATCGATGCCGATCTTGGCCAACGCTTGGCGAAGATAATCGCCGAACTGCTTGGTTTCATTGAAGAAAGGTGCCGGCAATAGCTTCAGCTTGAAGCGATTGCCGTCCGCACCCCGCTTGTACCCCGCCTCATCCAGCAATGCCCCGGCTTTCGCATGGTCAAAAGCATACTTCGTCACATCGGGTTCGAAAAATGTCCTGTCATAGGCAGGCACCGGCCCCGTCGAGGACTTCGCATAGCCCAGGAAGATCGTCTTGACGACAAAATCATGATCGATCGCATGCGCCAGTGCCTGACGCACCTTGACGTCGGCGAGTTCCTTGCGGCGATGGTTGATCTCGACAATCAACTGATAGGTAAGTCCTTCGTAACCGTTGGAATAGACCTTCAGCCCCGGCACCTTGGAGATGCGCTCAAGATCGGCGAGCGGTACGGCGGAAAATGCAGCAAGTTGGAGCTCCTCGGCTTCGAGCGCATTGCCTGCCGCCGCGCGATCTGGCAGGAACTGATAGACAATCTCGTCGAGCAGTGGCTCGTCTTGTCCCCAATAGGCGTCGTTGCGCTTGAGCAGGTAATATTCGCCAGGCTTGTATTCGCCGAACTTGAATGGCCCGGTACCGACCAGTTTTTGATTGGCCGGGTTCTTGGCAATATCCGTGCCCTCATAAAGGTGCTTCGGCACGACTGAGGTGACCACTGGCAGGGCGTTGCGGATGAGCTGGAATGGCGTTGGCTGGGAAAACTTGAAGACAGCGGTGTGATCGTCGGGCGTTTCGACGCTTTCAAGGTTCTTGAACACCACGCGCCCCAGATTCTGCAGCTTCTTCCAGACCTCCAGCGCCGAAAACGCCACATCCGCTGAGGTAAATGGCTTGCCGTCGTGCCAGGTAACCCCCTCGCGCAGCTTGAAGGTCGCGGTCCGTCCGTCGGCCGATCCCTCCCACGACATTGCCAATCGTGGATCGAGGCCATCCTTTCCATCATACGATTGTTCGGCCAGCGGTTCGATGACCTTGCTGGCGACAAAGAACACACCATTTGACGCGACGATGGCGGGATTGAGGTTTGCCGGTTCGCTATCCCCGGCAACAACGAGACGCCCGCCTTTGACAGGTGTAGCAGTCTGCGCGCGCACCCATTCGGGCAAAATCGCCATTGCTCCGGTGCTCGCGGTCGTTACGAGAAAACTGCGCCTGTTCAACAGGATACGGGACATTGTTGCAATCCTCTCAATGAGCAAAAAATGGTTCGGATAGAATCCCGCTCAACGCGGCAATGAATTGTCGGGCGAAGTCCGGCTGTGCCGAAGCGCCCATATGGCCAACACGGAGCACCTTGCCCGCTGTTTCCCCGCGCCCGAGCGAGACAAGAATGCCATGGTCGTGCAACAAGCGATCGCGCAGCGCCACATCGCTGATGTTTTCCGGCACCTTGAAAACGGTCGCCGTCGGCGAACAGAAAGCTTCTTCCTTTGGCCACAAGGACAGCTCGAGTTCGAACAGGCCCTTTCGCGTGATCGCCGCGGTCAGCGCATGGCGGGCCCACACGTTTGCCGGGCCCTCCTCCACATGACGGTCGAGCGCGGCGTTCAGCGCATAAATCTCGCCAATGGAAGGCGTAACCGGAAAAGGCTTTCCGGGTTCCGATGCATCCTTCCAGGCAAGGAGGCTCAGAAATGATCCTACCGGCGCATCCGGATTGGTTTCGATCTTCGGCCAGGCGCGTTCGCTCAACGCAATCAGGCTCAAGCCTGGCGTACTGCCAAGACACTTCGATGGAGACGTGATGAAGATATCAGCATGCACTTCCTGCGAGTGCACGTTCATGCCGCCGAAGGACGACACGGCATCGACAATGAGGTAGGCGCCATGTTCGGCGACCACCGCCCCGATTTCGTGCAAAGGATTGAGCGTGCCGGACGGCGTATCGTGGTGGCATAGCGCCACAACCGAAATATCGGGGCGCTTTTTCAATGCCTCGCGAATCGCCTGCGGATCGATGACATCATCATAGGGTACAGCAAGCTCGATGACTTCTTTGCCATAGCGTGATGCCCAGATGGCAAAGCCTTTGCCATAGACACCGGAAACAAGATTGAGGACGACATCGTTTTTTGAAATCAATGCGCCTGCCGCCGCCTCGATACCAAGAATAGCCTCACCCTGCATGATCACCGGAGCAATATCGCAGCGAAACGCCTGACGCAGCTTTTCGGTGACGTCCGCATAGAAGATTTGAAATGCCGGGTGATAGTCATAGAGCACCGGCGATCCCAGCGCCGCAAGCACTTCAGGATAGGCAGGAACGGGACCAGTGGTGAGCATCAGGGGCGGAATGGGAAGCATGGTGCAGACCATATTCTCGGGATTTCCAGAAACCAAGAAAAACCGTTTCAATCATCCCATCTGGCCAGCAAATTCATTGTGCGTGGTTCGACAAGCTCACCATGAGGGATGCTGCGTATGGCAGGGAGATCTACACTGCAACGTCACCGATTGGCTTGCAAACTAGCCGACCTCCCTCATGGTGAGCTTGTCGAACCACGCACAGCAGCATTGCGCCCAATTTCACTCCAGCGGGATTACATCGACAGACTGCTTGCCTTTTTGCGAACCGCTTGTCTTGAGCACGCCCACAATGGGTGACACATCGGAGTAGTCGCGGCCATAGCCAATGGTGATGTGATCGTTCCCGGCAACCATATTGTTGGTCGGATCCAACTCCTGCCATCCGGCTTCCCGTCCGCACCATGCGCGCACCCAGGCGTGCATTGCGTCAGCGCCCTCCAGCCGCTCCTTGCCCGGCCGCGGGATGGTGCGCAGAAAACCGCTGACGTAACCGGCCGGAATGCCAAGTCCGCGCAGCCCTGCAATCATCACGTGGCTGAAATCCTGGCACACACCCGCCTTCAGATCGAATGCTTGGCGCGCGGTCGTGCGCACGTCCGTCGCATCACCGTCATAGGCGAAGTCCGCATGGATGCGCTTGTTGAGATCATTGACCACTTCCATCACCGTCCGCGCATCGACAAGGCTCTGCGCGGCATAGGCCGTGATATCCGGGTCGATCGCTGCATGAACGCTCGTGGCCAGGAAATGGTGCGGCGCATCGGCGGCAATCGACCAGACGCTGCGTATCTCCTTCCGTAGCCGGGCAAGATCAGGCGAAACGTCGAGCATGTTCTGTGGCCGGGTAACATTGACTCGGGCAGCCATGGTCACATCCAGCGTCTCGTGCGGATTGCGATAGACGATCGAGGTCACACTGTTGGAGAAAAAGTCCGTGAATTCAGATCGTTCCGCCGAAACCGGATCGAACGAAAGGCTGGAGGCGACAATGCGTTGAACGCCGGGCATCGCCTGCGGCATGACCCGGATGTGATGCCGCCCACCTGCGGCAGACCGTTCGTAATCATAGTGAAGATGAAGACGGATATTGTAGAGCATACTGGGCCGGGCCTTCAGGCGAAATAGGTGTCGGAAATCATATTGGAGAGATTGCCCAGTTCGAATGCTATCGTCTCGAGCTTCTCGGGCGTGAGTTCGCTTGCCTCCATAATTGCGAGCTCGGTATGCAGACGCAGCACTTCCTTGGAAAATAGAGGCATGTGGGTGTCCGCATCACGCGCCGGCAGCAGACCAAACTCCGTCTTCAGCGCGTCAAGCTGGAAGATGATCGAGCGCGGATTGAGCGGGTCGAGCGCCAGAAGGTCGAGCACACTGAGACGGCCAGAATAGACGCTGTACTGGCGCCGATGGGTCATGACGCTGTCGCCGATCTCGAGCAGCATTTCCAGCGCCCCCTCGGCCGCATCATGGTGCGACAAGGTTGCGAGAAGGCGGGCCATCTGGATGCCACGCTCCACCCGGCGGCCGATTTCGAGGAAGCGCCAGCCGGTGAAACGATACATGTTTTCATGCACAAGGCCGGAGAACCCTGCAAGCTTGCGCAGGATGATGGTCATGGCACGCGTGGCGTCATCGCCTGGCGAAACCGCATCGGAGAAGCGGTGGATCGTCTTCGAAAGATCGCGCAGTGCCAGCCAGCCGTCGGGTGAGAACCGGTCGCGGACGCGGCCTGCACTCAGCATGGCGCCGTCAATGGAACGCTGCAGTCCCTTTGGAATTGCCGTATCGAGATTGACGCCCAGCGGCTTCAGATAGGCGCGCATTTCGACTAGCAGTGGAATTTCCATGTTCGCCGCTTCGGCATAGCGGGCATGGCAGGCGCGGAGAATTCGGGCTGTTCCTTCAGCGCGTTCGATGTAGCGCCCCATCCACATCAAATTTTCGGCGGCGCGGCTTGGCAACGTGCCCGGTACGTTACGCCGGAAGGTGTCATCCTCTCGTGGCAGCAATGCATCCTTGGGTACGGGACCACTGCTGGTAATCCAGACATCGGCGGCCTGCCCACCCCGTTGCATGGCAATTGCCGCGGTGTCCATCGTGCGTCCAACCCGGGCAAAGCCGCCGGGCATGAAGCTCCAGCCGTCCTTGTGGCGTGCCGCAAAAACACGCAGCACGAATGGCCGCGGTTCCAGCTTGCCATTGACATAGACCGGCGTGGTCGAAAGCGTGACTTTTTCCTGGCCGACCAGTCCGCGCCCGTCTTTCTCCAGCCGGGCGAGAAGCGCTGCCCTCGCATCGGTATCGAGCGAGGAGCCAAGCACGGTCGTGTCCACGTCCTCGAAGGGCAGCCGCGTCGACAGCGCCGGACCGATCATCATCTGGTCGATCCGGTCCATGACATGCTTGCGCTCCTTTTCCTGCCCGCACCACCAGGTGGCGATGCTTGGCAGCGCGAGATCGCGATTATGCAGCGCCTTGGAAATTGCCGGCAGAAACGCCAGAAGAGCACGCGTTTCGAGTATCCCGGAGCCGAGCGCGTTGACCAGCGAGACCGATTGCTGACGGAGTGCGCCGACAATGCCGGGCGTGCCGATCCACGAGTCGGTTTTAAGCTCGAGCGGGTCCATATATGCGGCATCCATCCGCCGCCATAGAACGTCGATAGGCTTGAGACCGGAGACAGTGCGCACCATCACCCTGCCCTTGCTGACCGTCAGGTCATCGCCTTCCAGAAGCATGAAGCCGAGATACCGGGCAATATAGGCATGTTCGAAATAGGTCTCGTTGTTGGGACCAGGTGTCAGGATAGCGGCACGTCCCTGTGGATCGGTAACGAGGCTCTGCAGCGAATCTCGGAAATCCTTGAAGAACCCCGCCAGACGATGCACGTTCATCGCACCGGAAATATCCGAAAGAGCGCGTGTCGTCGCCACCCTGTTTTCCAGCGCGAAACCGGCACCGGAAGCCGCCTGCGTGCGATCACCTAGCACCCACCACCGGCCATCAGGCGCACGCCCAAGTTCGAATGCGCAGAAATGCAGGAAATGGCCGCTCGCCGGCTTTACGCCTGCCAGTGGATGCAGGAATTCCGGATTGGAGGCAATCAGATCAGGCGGCAATATTCCATCGCGGATCAGTTTTGTCTCGCCATAAATATCTGAGACGATCTCCTCCAGGAGGTCTGCGCGCTGCGTGAGACCGGCAGTGATCGACTGCCAGTCGGCCTCGTTGATCAGGATCGGAATATGCGCCAGCGGCCACTCGCGTTCCTGCGTACCATTCTCGTCATAGACGCGGTAAAATACACCGGCATCGAGCAAGTACTGGTTGGCGCGGGCAAAACGTGTCGCGAGTTTTTCAGAACCGATCTGGTCGAGGGTATGGAGCAGCGTTTCCCAGCCCGGGCGCACCGCGCCCGATGGATCGATCATCTCGTCTGCTACATCAGGCAGGGGCTTATAGCTTGCAAGCAGGCCGGGAAGCGACTTGGCTTTATTCACTTGTGACATTGTCGCTCTATATTGTGTCTCATGCAGGCTGCATACCTATTGTGCGTGGTTCGACAAGCTCACCATGAGGGAGGTTGGTAGATTGCAGAGAGCCAAAATCTGCAACGTTAACGATTATCGTTGCAGCCCATCCACCTCCCTCATGGTGAGCTTGTCGAACCACGCACAATGATAATGCAGATCGAATTAAGTGCATCCGCTATTCGGCTTTCATGTCGCTGTGGCGCACCTTACTCCGCACAAAACCTCTTCGACCGGAATTCCCACTGCCGGATTCTTTTCGATTTCCGCCAACCTTCTGGAGATTTCCCGGAGCCAATTCTCCTCGATCGTCTCAAAACTCTGGCTATCGTCGCACACCTGCATTCCTCTCAATTTTGCCTCGGCCTTCGCAGATCAAGCGTCATTGGAAACTCCGCTGCGGGCTGTTCCCTTCTGAGCTCATATGCTCCGGCCGTGTGCCCGCGCGGCTCAAACCGGGTAAGCCTGCGTGCTTCCGCCTCGTTTGAATTCACCGGAAACGTATCATAGCTGCGCCCGCCCGGATGTGCGACATGATAGACGCAACCGCCGATGGCACGTCCCGACCATTGATCGTAGAGGTCGAACACCAGCGGCGTATTGACCGGGATCATCGGGTGGAGACCGGATCGCGGCTGCCACGCCTTATAGCGGACACCGGCGACGGCCGTGCCTTGCACGTCGGTCATTTTCAGCGGCACTTCGCGCCCATTGCAGGCGACGCTGTGGCGGGCAGGATTGAAGCCTTCGACTTTGACTTGAAGCCGCTCGACCGAGCTATCGACGAAACGCACCGTACCGCCAATCGCACCCTGCTCCCCCATCACATGCCACGGTTCCAGCGCCTGGCGCAGTTCAAGCTTGACGCCCTCATTCTCGATTTCGCCGCAGAACGGAAAGCGGAACTCGAGTTGCGCCTCGAACCATTCCGGGCGGAAATCAAAGCCGTTCTGCCGCAGATCGGCCAAAACATCCAGAAAGTCCTGCCAGACGAAGGCCGGCAGCATGAAACGGTCATGCAGCGTGGTGCCCCAGCGCACAAAACTCCCCTCGATCGGCGTGTTCCAAGAACCGCGCGATCAATGCTCGCACCAGCAATTGCTGCGCGAGGCTCATACGGGCATTGGGCGGCATCTCAAATCCGCGAAACTCGACCAAACCCAGCCTTCCGGTCGGACCATCCGGAGAAAACAGCTTGTCTATGCATATTTCCGAGCGATGTGTATTACCCGTCACATCGACCAGCAGATTGCGGAACAGGCGGTCGACGAGCCAAGGCAGCGGCGGCGTCCCCTTGCCGGGTAACGGTACCTGCGCCATGGCAATCTCGAGTTCGTAAAGACTGTCATGGCGCGCTTCATCGAATCGCGGCGCCTGGCTGGTCGGCCCGATGAACATCCCCGAGAACAGATAGGACAGTGAAGGATGACGCTGCCAGTGCAAGACCAGGCTCTTCAACAGATCAGGCCGGCGCAGGAAGGGACTGTTGTTCGGCGTTTCGCCGCCGACCACGACGTGATTGCCGCCGCCGGTACCGGTATGGCGACCGTCGATCATGAATTTGTCGGCGCCAAGCCGCGTCTGCCGCGCCTCTTCATAAATCGCGGTCGTTATGTCGACGCATTCGGGCCAGTTCGACGCCGGATGAATATTCACCTCGATCACACCGGGATCGGGCGCAACGCGAATGACATTGATGCGAGGATCCTGCGGCGGCCCGTAACCTTCGATGTGGACCGGCACCCCCAACCTTGCCGCCGCAGCTTCCGCCGCGCCAACAAGTTCGAGATAGTCTTCCAGCGCCTCAACCGGCGGCATGAAAACGCTCAATCGGCCATTGCGCGGTTCAACCGAAATGGCCGTGCGAACGGCGCCGCCGATTTCACCGAGTTCCTGTTCGACACGCTCCTGTTGGGTGCCCTCGGCCGCAGTGAACGAGGCCACGGTCTGCGGCGCATCTCGGGGAACGGCTCCAGGCTGAGCAACCGAATCCGGCAGAGGGCCGCGCTCGACGGATGGGTCTACGGGCACGATAAACGGATATTCAGATGGGGGAACATGCGGCAACGAACCGAGCGGCAGGCGATAGCCAACAGGCGAATCTCCTGGCACCAGAAAAAGCTTGCCACGGCGCGTTGTCCACTTCTCACTACGCCAGCGCGGGCCAGCAGCGGCCTGGCTGTTCCAGCGCTGCACGGGAAGCACAAAGCCTGTCGGTTCCGTCAAACCGCGCTCGAAGACGCGGGCCATGCGACTGCGCTCTTCGGGGTCCTTGAGCTTCGAATTCGAAGGATCGACATTGGCAGGCAGATTGCCTTCCTTGACGATCCATTCGGCCGGATCCTCATAGGCAGGCGTGACCATCTCGTTCTCGACGCCGAGCGCCTCGGCCATGCCGGTCAGAAGCTTGCCCGCATCGTCCGGTTTGATCTTTGCCACGCTGTTCTCGGCCGCAATCAAATCCGGATTAACCCAGATCGGCTTGCCGTCCTTGCGCCAGTAGAGGGAGAACGTCCAGCGTGGAAGGCTTTCGCCGGGATACCACTTTCCCTGCCCGTAATGCAGGAACCCGCCCGGAGCAAAACGCTCGCGCAGGCGGCGGATGAGCTTGTCGGCCTTTTCGCGTTTGGTCGGGCCGACAGCATCGGTATTCCACTCGCCGGATTCGAAATCGTCGATCGATACGAATGTCGGCTCGCCGCCCATGGTCAGGCGCACGTCGCGCTCTTTGAGGAACGCGTCGACCTTTTCACCGAGTGCGTCCAGCGCTGTCCAGGATTCGTCGGAGAATGGCTTGGTGATGCGCGGGTGTTCGGAGACGCGTGTGACACGCATATCGAAGCCGAATTCGACATTCGCCGGTTCCGCCATGCCGGAGATCGGCGCCGCATTGCGGTAGTGCGGTGTGGCAGCGAGCGGCACGTGGCTTTCGCCCGTCAACAGACCGGATGTCGGATCAAGGCCGATCCAGCCTGCGCCCGGCAGATAGACCTCGCACCAGGCATGGAGATCGGTGAAATCCTCGCTCGTGCCGGCGGGCCCATCCAGCGAAACAAGATCGGGCTTCAATTGGATCAGGTAACCGGAAACAAACCGCGCCGCCAGACCAAGATGGCGTAACGCCTGCACCAGAAGCCAGCTCGAATCACGGCAGGAACCGATGCGAACGTCCAGCGTCACTTCCGGCTCCTGCACACCGGTTTCCATACGGATAACGTAGCCAATTTCGCGCTGGATACGCGCATTGAGGTCCACGACGAAATTCACCGTGTTTGTCGGAGTGCGATCGACAGTCGCGAGAAAATTCGAGAGCAGCGGTCCGATCGGGTCGGGCTTCAGATAGATCGACAAATCGTCCTTTATGTCGTCGGGATAAGCGAAGGGCCAGGTCTCGGCGACGGGTTCGACAAAAAAGTCGAATGGATTGTAGACTGTCATGTCGGCGATGAGGTCGACTTCGATCTTGAGTTCCGTCACCGGCTCCGGGAAAACGAAGCGTGCCAGGAAATTACCATAGGGGTCCTGCTGCAGATTGACGAAATGATTGGCCGGGCTGACCTTCAGCGAATGGCTCAGAACTTTCGTCCGGGAATGAGGCGCAGGTTGCAGGCGGATCACTTGCGGCCCGAGCATGATCGGGCGGTCATATTTGTAGTGGGTCAGATGATAGACTGCTGCGTGAATTGCCATGTCGCCTCAAATTTTTTTCTGAAATGCTTGTCCCCGAAGACCGTAGCCTACTCCACACGTTTGTTAAATGTCCCTGCCAATTATTTTAGCACATCGGACCGTTGCCGCATAAACGGGCTTGGCAATACAACTTGGAACGCCGCCATCACCTGACGAATGCAACCCTGCATTCGTTGCCGCCAGGGCCGATCACAGTCACCTTCGTCGCGTTTTGTGAGTGAAGCAGAAAAACACCGAGCCAGCCGGTGTATCGGGGAAGATTGGCCTCTCCGACCTAGGGCAAGGGCCTTGCTCGCAAGACAGGAGGTGACGCTATGTGGTTTCTGCCACTGCGCATCACCCTGGAATTGAAAAAGACCCGGAGCAGCTGGACACTGACTCTCCGGATCCGTTTTTTAACAACCAGGAAAACGGAAGGCGGGCGAAAGCCTGCCCTCCACTCCCTAGCGGAACATAGCATTTCTCTCCATTTTTCCAAGCGGTATCCGCACTTGATTGGTCTGTGGTCTATTAAAGGATTGCTTTGGGTGCTTTTTCCACTAATGATCGTCACCGATGGTTTCTCCGGCAAGACAACGCTGGAGATGAAAAGGGAACACGGTGAGGCGTACCCAAAAGGGACCGAGACCGTGGCTGCCCCCGCAACTGTAAGCGGTGAGCAACGCCTGACTACGCCACTGATCGCAAGATCGGGAAGGCAAGGCGAAGCTGAGACCCGCGAGCCAGGAGACCTGCCATCAGTACTGAAATTCGAACCGGACGGGGTGTGCCGGGAGCGATGCGATGTTTCCCGCCGCAACGGTCCCCTTCGCGGGTCTGTGCCCTGATGGCGGTGCTACATTGTCCGTTCCCTGATCCTGTCCCCTAACAGATGGACGGGAATGAACACCCCAAAGACTCCCTCTCGCGTCAGGCCATTTTTTGCGCTCAACATATCGCAACTCTTTACATACGTTATAACGTTACGTAATGGAGATGCTGCGCGCTGCGACTTTTGCCGCGTTTCAACATCCGGAGAACTCCGCTTATGAGCCATATCGTGCTCAACGCCGACATTGTGACTTATCGCATCGCCGGCGAAACCCTGGTCGACAAGGCATCCTTGACGATCGAATGCGGCGCACGCCTGGCGATCATCGGACCGAACGGTGCCGGCAAGTCGACCCTGTTGCGCATGCTCGCAGGTCTTCTCCAACCGGCTTCCGGCGATATCACACTCAATGACAAAAGCGTTGGCCATTTGACGCCGCTTGAGCGTGCCCGGCAGTTTGCCTTTGTCGGCCAGACCGACACCCCGGAGCTCCAGCTTTCCGTCGAAGACTATGTCTTTCTCGGCCGTATTCCACATATTGGCGCCTTTACCAAGGTACGGGAACGCGAGATCGTCGCCGAAGCATTGCATCGCGCGAAGATTGCGCATTTCTCGCGACGCGCCATCGGATCGCTGTCGGGCGGCGAGCGTCAGCGCGTACAGTTGGCGCGGGCCATTGCCCAACAACCGGCTGTGTTATTTCTTGATGAACCAACCAACCATCTCGACCCCAGGGCGCGCAGCGAGTTGCTGTCACTGGTCGCCGGACTGGACGTTACAACGATCGCAGTCCTGCACGACCTGCCGTTGGTCGCGCCCTTTGCCACGCATGTCGCAGTCATGCACAACGGCCGGGTAATGGCCACCGGCACCCCCGATGAAACGCTGACGCCGCGGATTATCGGTGATGTATTCGACCTCGACGTGCTTCGCTTGCGCCATCCATCGCAGAACCGCGACCTCATGGTGTTCGAGACGCTAAAGCCAACAGTCCATCCCCACGCACGGAGCATTTGATGAAAAAGACAACTCTTGCCTTCGCACTGACCGTACTGTCGACGCCCACGTTCGCATTCCCCGTAACTGTAGACAATTGCGGCAAGCCGCTGACTTTCGATGCCGCGCCAAAACGAGCCGTGATCCAGGATCTCAATATGAGCGAGATGGCCTTCGCACTCGACCTGCAATCGTCGATGGTCGGTGTGACCGGCGTCACTGGCTGGTACAAGGTGGATGACACCTTCAAGAAGCAGCTTGGTCAAATCCCGGAACTCGCCTCCAAGGAACCGACCGTAGAAAACCTCGTCGCCGCCAACCCCGATTTCTTCTTTGCCGGCTGGTACTATGGGATGAAACCCGGCGGTGACGTGACGCCGGATACGCTTGCGCCCTACGGTATCAAGACTCTCGTCTTGACCGAGAGCTGCGTGCACCTTGACAAGAATCGCCCCGCCGCCTCGATGGATCTGCTCTATGGCGACATAACGAAACTCGGCAAGATTTTCGGCAAGGAACAGCAGTCCGAGGCACTGGTTTCCGGCTGGAAGACACAGCTCGCGGAGATCAAAAAGAGAATCAACAGCAGCGGCGAAACCCGTGTTTTTCTTTATGATTCCGGCGAGGACAAGCCCTTCACCGCAGGCAAGTTCGCAATGCCGACGGCACTCATCAGCGAGGCCGGCGGTACCAACATCATGTCCGACATGGAGACGAGTTGGGGCACGACATCATGGGAAACCGTCGCGGCACGCAACCCGCAATTCCTCATCCTGCTCGATTATCAGGATGGTGCAGGCTATCAAAAGCTGCTCGACTTTCTCAAAGCGCATCCGGCCATGAAAGAAACCGATGCGGTGAAAAACGAGCGGTTCGTGGCCCTGCGATATGCGGAACTCACGCCCGGTCCGGCCAATATCGAGGCGATCGGCAAGATCGCCAAAGCCATGCATCCGGAAGCTTTTTGAGTGTTAGCCCGACAACGCATTGCGTTCGTGGCGGGGGTGATGCTGGTCATTGCCCTCGCCCTGCTATCCATCGCCTATGGCTCGACTGTCATACCCTTGGGTGATGTGCTGAATGCCTTCACCCATGCGGCTGGTCTCAGCGATCTGAAGACAACGATACCAATCGAACGCATTGTCGTTGATCTGCGCTTGCCACGCGTCATACTGGCCATCTGCGTCGGCGCCGGGCTCGGCATTGTCGGCGCGATGTTGCAGACGGTAACGCGCAACGATCTCGCCGATCCATTCCTGTTCGGGCTATCATCCGGTGCCGCAGCCGGTGCGGTTTCGGTAATCAGCATTTTCGGCGACCGTTTCGGTATCTGGACACTGCCGATCGCTGCCTTCAGCGGCGGTATGCTCGCTGCGATCATCGTGCTGCTGCTGGTGCGCCGCGTACAGGGTCAGGGACCGGAACGCATGATCCTTGCGGGCCTTGCCGTCTCGTTTCTGTTTGCCGCGCTCACCAATTACATGGTCTTTTCCGGTGATCAGCGCGCCGCCCATTCCGTCCTGTTCTGGACGCTTGGAGGGCTCGGCCTCGCCCGCTGGGAAAACCTGCCGCTGGCGTTGCTAGGTCTCGCCGCAATCCTCATCCACGCGCTCTATAACCACCGCAACCTCGATGCGTTTCTCGCCGGCGAGAATACGGCGGAAAGCTTGGGCGTCCGGGTCAACCGCACACGCAACACAGTCTTCATCGTCTGCGCATTTTCAACAGCGATCTTCGTTTCCGTCGCAGGCGTCATCGGTTTTGTCGGCCTGATGATTCCACATATCGCCCGGCGTTTTGCCGGACAGCTTCATGCGGGCCTGATCCTCACCTGCGCACTGCTCGGTGCAATGCTGATTCTCCTCAGCGACCTTGCCGCACGCCTTCTGCTCGCGCCGCAGGAACTGCCGATCGGCATCGTGACGAGTTCCGTCGGGGCGTTTTTCGTGGTGACGCTGCTGTTACGCAAGCGGTCGGGCTAAAGCCTTCCGCGTGCCACGAAGCTGGGATTGGCGAAGTCCGCATCATTGGCCTGGTTGCGGCGGCCATAGGTCAGCGGCTTGCCGTCAAGGGTCAGCGTGATGCCGCCCGCGGCGCGTAGAACCGCGTCACCTGCCGCCGTGTCCCATTCCATCGTCCGGCTGAGCCGCGGATAGATGTCCGCTTCGCCGCGTGCCAACAGCCCGAACTTGATCGATGAGCCAACCGAGACGCAATCGGCGATAGCGAAATCCTTCAGGTATTCGTCGGTTTCCGGCGTACGATGCGAGCGGCTGGCGACGGCAATCATTTCCGCAGGCGGAGTCCGGCACGAGATGCTGTTGCGCGTGGTCACGCTTCCCGTGGAATCGACGGTCACTTCCTGCGCACCGTTCGGGCCGCCGGTAAATAGCCACCCGCGTACCGGAGCATAGACGATGCCCAGCACCGGAGCGCCGTTTTCGATCAGGGCGATGTTCACGGTGAAATCACCGTTGCGATTGACGAACTCGCGTGTGCCATCAAGCGGATCAACCAGATAAAAACGGTCGCCGAGATGACCGGGCACATGCCCGCCGGAGATTTCTTCCTCCGCCACAATCGGAATATCGGGCGTTGCCTGGCGCAGCGCCTCCAGGATGATCGCTTCCGCCGCGCGGTCTGCCGCCGTTACCGGCGACTTGTCGTCTTTCAACGCAACTTCGCAGCCTTCTATGTAGATGCGCAGAATCTCGCGTCCGGCAGCAATCGCTGTGGATTCGAAGGTCGTGAGGAGATCGGAGTGGTTGAATTGCGAAAGCATTATCAGGGGATTTCCAGTTATAGCGCTGTTTATCTCCCCCCTTGTGGGGGAGAAAGTGATTTCAGCACCTTGAGCCCTTCGCTCAAGTGCTAGAAATCGCAAGAGAGGGGATTTGCCTCACGACCTACCCCCTCACTTGGATTTTCCAAGGATTTAGCAAAGAGGCTAAATCCAGGAAAATCCTTTCTCTCCCGCAAGGGGCGAGATAGCCAGAGCTTAAATCGACCACGAACTCTGATCGTAGTTAAAAATGATACCATGGTCGACGAGAAGCTTTTCAACCTCTGATGCCAGTTCTTCCGTCGTCCGGCCAACTGTCTTCAAATGCAGTTCCGGATTCTCCGGCGCTTCATAGGGCGAGTCCACGCCAGTGAAATTCTTGATCTCGCCGCGCAGTGCCTTGGCATACAATCCCTTCGGATCGCGCTTCGCACACTCCTCGAAGGGCGTATCGACAAAGACCTCGAGAAATTCACCATTATCCAGCAGTTCGCGCACCATGCGGCGCTCGGAAGCGAACGGCGAAATGAAAGATACCAGCACAATCAATCCGGCGTCAGCCATCAGCTTGGCCACCTCGCCGACACGGCGGATGTTCTCGACGCGGTCTTCTTCGGTAAAGCCAAGATCGCGATTGAGACCATGACGGACATTGTCGCCGTCGAGAATATAGGTGTGCTTGCCGAGTGACGACAGGCGCTTCTCGACCAGATTGGCAATCGTCGATTTGCCGGAGCCCGATAGACCGGTGAACCACACGACTGCGGGTTTCTGGTCCTTCTGCGCAGCGCGCGATGCCTTGTCGACGTCGAGCGCCTGCCAATGCACATTGGAAGCACGGCGTAGCGCAAAGTCGATCATGCCCGCGCCGACGGTCGCATTGGTCAGGCGGTCGATCAGGATGAACGACCCTGTTGAGCGGTTCGACTTGTAGGCATCGAAGGCGATTGGCTCCTGCGTCGAGATATTGACGACGCCAACTTCATTCAGATCAAGCGATTTGGCCGCTTCCTGCGCGAAACTGTTGATATCGATTCGATATTTGAGATCGGTGATCGTCGCAGTGACCTGATCGGTTTCCGTCCGCAGGATATAGGATCGCCCCGGGATCAGCGCATGTTCCGCGAACCACACGACGTTGGCGGCGAACTGGTCCGCGACGTCGGGCCGCGCGTCAGGCGCGACCAGCATATTGCCGCGCGAAACCTCGATCTCGTCATCGAGAACGATCGTGACCGCTTCGCCCTCGCCGGCAGACTTGAGGTCGCCGTCCCAAGTGACGATCCGCTTGACCCGCGAAGACTTGCCGGATTTGGCCACGACGACTTCGTCGCCTGGCGCAACGCTGCCCGAGGCAATGGTGCCGGAAAAACCACGGAAGTCGAGGTTGGGCCGGTTGACGAACTGAACCGGAAAGCGGAACGGGCGTGCTTCGTCCGCGCTTTCCAACGGCACGTTTTCCAGATGCTGCAAGAGCGCCGGTCCCTTGTACCAGGGCAGGTTGGCCGATGGGCCGATGACATTGTCGCCAAAGCGCGCCGAAAGCGGGATGGCCTGTATTGTATTGAATCCGAGTTTGCTCGCAAACTCCTGATAATCCGCAACAATCTTGTCGAAAATATCCTGCGAATAGTCCACGAGATCGATCTTGTTGACAGCAAGAATAATGTTGCGAATGCCAAGCAGAGACGCGATGAAACTGTGACGCCGCGTCTGGCGAAGGATGCCCTGCCGCGCATCGACCAGCACGATTGCAAGGTCCGCAGTCGAAGCGCCGGTCGCCATGTTGCGCGTATATTGTTCATGGCCAGGCGTATCGGCGACGATGAACTTGCGCTTCGGCGTCGAGAAGAAGCGATAGGCGACGTCGATGGTGATGCCCTGCTCGCGCTCGGCTTCCAGCCCGTCGACCAAGAGAGCGAAGTCGATATCTTCGCCGTTGGTGCCGTGCTTGCGGCTATCTTTGGTCAGCGCTGCCAGCTGGTCCTCGAAGATGAGCTTGGTGTCGTAAAGCAGACGTCCGATGAGCGTGGATTTACCGTCATCGACGGAGCCGCAAGTGAGGAACCGCAGCAGCGATTTCTTCTCCTGTTCGGCCATATAGGCGTTGATTTCCTCGGCGGCTGAAGCTGCAGGCGAAACTTCTATCTGAGCGAGCTTGGTCATCAGAAATAGCCCTCGCGCTTCTTCTTCTCCATCGAGCCCGCCTCGTCCTTGTCAATCATACGTCCCTGCCGCTCGGAGGTGCGCGAGACGAGCATTTCGCTGACGATTTCCGGCAGCGTTGCCGCATCGGACTCAACAGCCCCCGTCAAAGGATAGCAGCCAAGCGTGCGGAACCGCACCATTTTCTGCTGCAGCACTTCGCCGGGAAGTAGTTGCATCCGTTCATCATCGCGCATGATCAGCATGCCGTCACGCTCGACGACCGGACGCCTCGCGGCAAAGTACAGCGGAACGATCGGAATTTCCTCCTGCATGATATACTGCCAGATATCGAGTTCGGTCCAGTTGGAGATCGGAAACACGCGGATGGATTCACCCTTGGCGACGCGGGTATTGTAGATCTTCCACATTTCCGGCCGCTGGTTCTTCGGGTCCCAGGAATGCTGCGCGTTGCGGAACGAGAAAATCCGCTCCTTGGCACGGGACTTTTCCTCGTCACGGCGGGCACCACCAAAGGCCGCATCGAACCCGTATTTGTCGAGTGCCTGTCGTAGTGCGACGGTTTTCATGATGTGGGTATGCGTGTTGGAGCCATGCGTGAAGGGACCAATGCCCTGCTCGATGCCTTCCTGATTGCTGTGAACGAGAAGATCGAAGCCAAGTCGCTGAGCTTCTGAATCACGAAATGCGATCATCTCCTTGAATTTCCACGTGCTATCGACGTGGAGGAATGGAAATGGCGGCTTGGCCGGATAGAAGGCTTTCATCGCCAGATGCAGCATGACGGACGAATCCTTGCCGATCGAATAAAGCATCACGGGATTGGAGAACGTCGCCGCGACCTCACGAAAAATATGGATTGCTTCGGCTTCAAGACGCTGGAGATGCGTCAGGTTCTTGGTCATGAAAATTACTATCCACTCTCGCTGCCAGCATCAGGCGCAACGAATATCAACTGAATCACGCGGCGTATCAATATCGCCATTGCTCGCGGCAACATAGTGGAACGGCGGTATTTAAGGAAAGGATGGTTTCACAAGGGATACGAAATCCACGCCAATTTATTGCCGTGAACCACATTTTATCAGAATGCGATTCCATAGCGGGACAACGCCAGAGTCCAGCTTTTTTAAAACATGCAATCCGTGGAAAATTGATCCGGGGTTCGTGCCACCTTGAACAGTTCCCTCGCCGTCGTGCTTGAGCGCCTCCCTCTCCGTCATCCTGGGGCTTGACCCGAGGACCGACGGCAAAGGAGCGGGGACCGATCCATTGACCCGACGAGTTCCACCTGCCGCCAGCGGAGCATGTCTCTCCCATTCATCAGGTACCTAGCTGGAATGCGCTGAGTGATCTGCAACACCAATGCTTCCTTGCCATGGGTCCTCGGGTCAAGCCCGAGGATGACGGAGAGGAAAGCGCTTCCTGCGCCTAGGTGGATCAACCGGACGCACAGGAAACCTCATCGTATGGCCGTCAGGGTGGATTATCGAAGGTCTTCCGGTGGGATCACGCCCTTCGTCAGTATAAAGCACCCATAGAACCGCCGCTCGCCGGTGGCGATGACGCAATAGGCATTCTTGGCATGTTCATAGAAATCCATCCGGCCGATAGAGACCATCGGCCAGTGCTTGCCCTCGGCGGCGTCGATCTCCGCCTGCATTTCTACCTGCACATCAGGGATTTCGTCGGGACTGCCAACGATTTCCATGCGCGCGGCGGCGTCATCGATGAAAGTGTCGAGCGGCATGACCGAGAGAATAGCACGCGCGGCTCGCGGCGCGGTCACTGCATCAATGCGCAACAACCGGCCGAGCCGTGTCTGGCGCGCAATGGAATCCCCCGGAAAATTCGTATCGCATATGACCAACCGGTCGCCGTGGCCCATGGCTCTCAGAGCATAAAGCACATCCGCATTCAGCAATGGATCCAGATTCTTGAGCATGTTTCCTCCCGATATGTCTGATTATTTCGCGCGATTTTGCAGAAATTGATTGAAATCTTCGGCCGTCGCATAGGACTTCTGTGTGCCCTCTCGCGTAATTGAGTCAGCGGCATAGAGCGCCGCTTTCCTGAGCGAGGCCTCGAGCTCCCGGCCCTCCACGTAATAGCGAGCGAAGCTGCCGATGAAAGCATCGCCGGCGCCTGTCGTGTCTTTCGGCTTGACTTTGAGAGGCTCGATCAATGTCGAGGAACTTGCCGTGATCAAGCGCGCACCGCGGGAGCCGAGGGTGACGATGACCGTGCGGATACCCTTGTCGATCAAGGAACGCGCTGCCGTTTCAATCTCGTCGTCTGTCCCGGTCGGCATGCCGGTCAGCAGCGCCAATTCGGTTTCATTGGGAACGACGAAGGTTGCCTTGGTGACCTGTTTCGGATCGAGATCGGGCGCGGCTGGCGCGGGATTGAGGATCGTTTCGATGCCATGCCGGTCGGCAAAGGCAATCGTGTAATACACCGTCTCGAGGGGCACTTCCAATTGCATCAGGATGAGGTCGCAGCGCTTCAGGTCTTCTGCGGCAGCATCGATATCGGCCGGCTTCAGATCATTGTTCGCGCCCTTGATGATAAAGATCGAGTTCTCGCCGCTTTCATCGACAAAGATCGGCGCAACGCCGCTCGATTTGCCCGTAACGGTCCCGACATGCGAGACATCGATACCGTTGCTCTTGAGGTTGTCGATGGTGCTTTGACCGAAAACGTCGTCACCAACCTTGGTGACCATCATCACATCGGCGCCAAGTCTTGCAGCAGCGACCGCCTGATTGGCGCCCTTGCCGCCAAATCCCATCGAAAACGCCGGCGCTTCCAAAGTTTCTCCCGGCGCAGGCATGCGGATGATCGATGTGACGAGATCGGTCATGTTGCTACCAACGACCGCGATGCGACGTGCCATATCTGGTTCCTCTTTGGTCAATAGTCTTTTGCCAATGATCTATAGCAATGATTAGCCGGAAAGAAACAGGTCTTGTCATGAAATGACTGGCTGGGGCGGGAGGGTTCGAACCTCCGAATGGCGGTACCAAAAACCGCTGCCTTACCACTTGGCTACGCCCCAAAATGTCAGCGTCGGTTTGAATAATCCGCGTGACAGCGCGGCCTTATAACCTCTGGTTCCAGCTTGCGCAATGTGAATGATCGGAGAGTTTGTACCTTTCCCGCAATTGTTTCCGCGTTTTTCCATGACCAAAGCCAGGACAGGGCATTGGACCTAAGTCGGGGTTCTGTTCAGAAATGCATATCGCTAGGCTGGAGCACTATTGCGTTTTGATGGCGAAGCAGCAGCACCGTGCCAGCCGGTGCAATCAGGGGGATGGGCCACCCTGGCTGAGGCATACGGCCAATATTGTCAAAACTTGGAGTGAAGCGAATGTGGTATCTGCCGCTGAGCATCACCCTGGAAGTGAAAAAGAATCGGATCAGCTGGTCACTGACAATCCGATTCTCATTTTCACTAACCTAGGAATGGGAGGTGGGTTTCGGCCTGCCTACTATCCAAGCGGGAATATAGCACTTCTCAAGGAATTTCCAAGAGTGCTAAGTGACCGCTCCGAGGTCGTCTAATTACGGGAATCAGCATTGGCCGCCATCATCGCTCCTTTTCTTGCCGCTGCCGTCGCAAGTGCCGTCTTGCTGGCGATCATCATGCGGGCTCTTCCCGCAGGTTTCCTCGGCGCGGCGGTGACCGAACGCTCCAATCACACCCAAGCGGCACGGCAATTGGGCGGCCTCGCCATCGTTCCAGGAATCATCGCCACGCTGTGGATCTTTGGTCCTGCAGCCGGCCTTGACCGGCAGTTTCTCAGCGCAACGAGCCTTGCGGCAGCTCTGCTGTGGGTTGTCGGCTTCCTCGATGACCGCCATCACCTGCCCGAGACAATCCGGCTGGCATCGCAAGTCGCAGCCTCGGCGATTGCAGTCCATGGGCTCGGGGCAGACTTTCGCCTGCTGCCGGAACTCATGCCTTTCCTTGTGGAACGTGGCCTTCTCGTTCTCGCCCTCGTCTATTTCATCAATCTGACCAACTTCATGGACGGCCTCGACCTGATGGTCGTCTCAGGCCTCGGTATTCCTCTCGCTCTCCTTGCCGGGTTTTCGATCTTCGGACTTGCCATGCTCGGGACCGGTAGCCTTGCCGCTTCGATTGCAGGAGGGCTATTAGGCTTCGCCGTCTTCAACCGGCCGAAAGCGAGTGTATTTCTCGGTGATTCCGGCAGCTTGCCCATCGGCTTGCTCAGTGGGCTTGCCTTCTTTCGGCTTGGTCATGATCTGTCGATCTGGGCCGGGCTCGTCCTGCCGCTGTTTTTCATCGCCGATGCAACATCAACGCTGTTCATGCGTCTGGCGGCCGGCGACAACATATTCGCCGCTCACTCCAAACACGCCTATCAGGTGGCGAAGCGCTCCGGCTGGTCGGTCTGGGGCATTGTCATCAGCGTTGGCGTGCTCAATGTCGTACTTGGAGCCTGCGCTGTTGCAGCGGCACAACACGGTCTATTCCGTGCCGCGGGTATTCTCGCGGCGCTGATGGGCGTCGGGTTCGTTTTGCTCCGGTTTCGAGCCAAACCACGTTAGAAGCCTGAACGAAAGTTTCGTCAGGGGCTGGCGAAAATGGTGGTTTTCGAGCACCGAAGCGCAGCGTACATTTAGGTACGTGAGCATCGGAGCGCAGAAAAACTCCATTTGCAGCCCTCCATGGCGAACTTTCGCTCAGGCTTCAGGATCTGGCGTACTCGAACAGGAGCTTGCGCACAGCATCCGCATCCTGCTTTTCGATCAGTTGCCGCAACTCCGTAATCGCTTCGGGCAAATGGTTCACGGAATTGGCGCCGCGCTTGGCGCGCAGGATTTTGGAATGATTGGTCGGCGACACGCCGGTCGGATCGTAGAACAGCTCTTCATGCAGCTTCTCGCCATCGCGTATGCCGACGGTGACGATTTCGATATCACCCTCGGGATGGAGGGTGTCCTTGATCGAAAGACCAGCAAGAAGAATCATGTTTTCCGCAAGATCGCGGATGCGCACGGCCTCGCCCATTTCGAGCAGCAGAATATCCCCGCCCTCGGAAAGCGCGCCCGCCTGGATGATCAGTTCCGCAGCTTCGCGCACCGACATGAAATAGCGGGTCATGTCGTCATGGGTGACCGTCAGCGGACCGCCATGGGCAATTTGCTCGCGAAACAGCGGCACGACCGAACCGCTCGAACCGATCACGTTGCCGAAGCGAACCGAAGCGAATACCTGCCCGCTGCCCTGCCTACTCGCTTCATCGCCATGATAGCGTACGATAAGCTCGGCCCAGCGCTTGGTAGCGCCCATGACATTGGATGGCCGCACGGCTTTGTCGGACGAAATGAGGACGAAATTTCTGACCCCTGCCTCGCGCGACAAAGCGGCAAGCACCTCGGTGCCGACGACATTGTTTCTCGCGCCCTCGACAACATTTTCCTCCACCAGCGGCACATGCTTGTAGGCGGCACAATGATAGACGTTCTCGATCTTGTGCGCTGCAAGCACGGTTCGGATCAACGGCGCATCGGCGATCGAACCGAGCACGGGGATGATCAGGCAATCGCTGACCGCGGCAAGCTCGCGATGGAGTTGATAGATACTGTGCTCATTGACGTCGAAAATTACCAGCTTCGCCGGCGCCAGCTTGACGATCGTGCGGCAAAGCTCCGACCCGATCGATCCGCCAGCTCCGGTCACAAGAATGGCGCGGTCTTCCACGGTCTTGTCGAGCAGTGCCGGATCAGCCGGTACAGGCGAGCGGCCGAGCAGATCGTCGATGTCGATATCGCGCAAATGGCTGATCAGGTATTTTCCTGCGGTCAAATCCGAAATCGCCGGAAGAATTCGGACCTTTACATCCAGAGATTTCAACCTGCCGATCAGACGGCGGCGCTGGATACCGCTCAGGGCGGAGGTCGTCACGATCAACTCGTTGATGCCGAAATTGTCGATCAGCGTTTCGAGCTGCGACGTCGGGTAAACGCGGATGCCAAGAATATCCATGCCATGCAGGCCCTTGTCATCATCGACAAAACCCGCGACGAAGACTTCGTTCTGCGACCTCAAGGCGTTTGCCAATTGGCGGCCGGCATCGCCCGCCCCGAATATGAGACACTGCCGCGCCAGCAGCTTTTCACGTAGAGGGCTCCATAGAAGCCATTTTGCGGCAAAACGGCTGCCGCAGATGAGTCCGATGCTGAGCACCCAATAGAGAAACGGTATGGCGCGAGGCACGCCTTCGGCGCCGGTCATCAGCGTCAGGAAGGCGAGGCAGACCCAGAGAATGACGGAGATCGTTACGGCCTGGATCATCGTCCAGATTGCCTTGTCAGGAAGGTAGCGGATGACAGACCGATACAGCCCGAAACGCACGAACACCGGCAGACCGATAAGCGGCGCAGCGACCATCAACAAGGCTTGCTCGCTGTTCGGGATAAAAAATTCACCAAATCTCAGCAAATAGCTGAGCCAAATAGCGAAAGTCAGCGTCACCATGTCAAAAATGACAAGGAGTATCTGCTTGTAACGACGCGGCATCATCGAGACGCTTTGCCGAAAGATTTCCAATTTCATTAATCCTCAGTGCTCGGAGAATAAAGACCTGCCGGTTCGGTGTGTATCGCACCTGATATAAACGCAAGACCAGTAACATAGGGCGTTATAAATGCAATGCCGGTTTCAACCGTCAACCAGGACGTGCTTGGAAATCAACAGAAACTCGGCTATATTGAGAGCTGGAGTAAGGGGCAGACTTTCGCCCACCCCTCCTTTCCTAGCTGATGAAATGGACCCGGATCACGAGATGCCAACTCGTCCGGGTCTTTTTTCACTTCTAGGGTGATGCTCAGTGGTAGATACCACATATCGCTTTCACCTCCGGTTTCCTGGCGAGGCCCTCGCCTCGGTCGAAGCGGCCTATCCCCTTCGAATGCACCGGCTGGCTCGATGCTGCTGCTTTCGCCTGAAACCTTCAAACCATGGTTGGATTGTTCGCCTGGCGCAACGAATGCAGGGTTGCATCGATCTGCGAAAAACACGTTGCAAGGTTGTTGGAGCTGCTTCCTCGCTGGCGTTTTATCCACCACCTAGCAGGTGGCCTTAGAGTCTGTGGTCTTGATGCAGCTGAAAGGACAGCCAGATGGACCAGACGACGACAAACCTCAAATTGCCGTATATAGCGCCGTCGCAGGCGCAGAAACATGTCACCCACAATGAGGCTATCCGCGCGCTCGATGCGCTGGTGCAGCTCTCGGTGATGAGCCGCAAACTGAAAAATGCCCCGCCTGAGTCTTCGGAGGGCGACCGTTACATCATCGCGTCCGAGGCCGTCGTACCGTGGGCGGGCAAGACGGACCAGATCGCCGCGTGGCAGGATGACGCCTGGGCGTTCTTGCAGCCGCAGGAGGGCTGGCATGCCTGGGTTGCAGAAGAGCAAACCTTCGTCGTTTTCGAACGCAATTCCTGGAGAAGGGTAACGACCGGCACCAACCCGGTAGATTCCGTCGGTATCAACACGGTCGCCGACGAGAACAACCGGCTGGCGTTAAAAAGCCCTGCCTCGTTGTTCGATCATATTGGTGGCGGGCATCAGCTGAAAATAAACAAGGCGGATGACGGCCATGCCGCCTCGTTGCTTTTCCAGTCCAATTATCAGGGCAGGGCCGAGATGGGCACAATGTGGGGCCGTGATTTTCATATCAAGACCAGCTCAGACGGCGATCATTGGCAAGACGCCGTGGCCGTCGACAGCACCACAGGGATTGTCCGTTTTCCCTCGGGCATCGCTCATTCGGCAACCGGCAAGAAGCAGTCCGGTCTGATTTTCGTCCCTCCAAGCGACACCGGCACGGTGATTTTCCAGCCGCTGGGGGTTCGCGCCCAAGCCCTGAAGACCGCCAAACTGGCTTCGATCAGCGCTGATATCGTGACTTTCACCAGCAATACCGCCGGCGAATTCTTCGGCGCCGCCATGCGCGGCCTATCGATGGTTCGCATCTGGAATGCAACCAAAACACCTGCGCTACCGGCCTTCGCCAAATGGGATACTGCAGCCAATCAGCTGCAAGTGAGCAACGCCGACGACGTCAAGCTATGGTCCGAGGGGGATACGATCCAGCTTGGCGATCCGGTTACCAACCTCATTGCCATTGATGTCTCGCCGCTGATGCAGAAACTTCTGGGTAGCGTATTCCGGCAGGACGGCCTTCTTCTCGATGCGGGAAACACGGGGACTATCACCGTCGCCTGCAGCGATCACTCCCCTGCATCCGCATCCAACCTCGTTTACTTCAAAATGGATGAGACTCGTAGCTTCAGCCTGATTGGCGTTTATGGGTGAGCAACTCTACTGTGCGTGGTTCGACAAGCTCACCATGAGGGATGTGAGTTGATTGCCTGATCGTCACTCAGCCTCGGTGTTCGTGGCTCCTGCAAAACCACAAACCTCCCTCATGGTGAGCTTGTCGAACCACGCACAGCAGCAATGCAGGAAGAATTCTCTCAGCTTCCCCGATAGGTCGAATAACCCCAAGGCGTTACCAGCAGGGGCACATGATAATTGCCATCGGCATTCGCTATTGAAAACCGGATAGGAATATCGTCAAGGAACGGAGGCTCGTCACGGGCAATTTGCGACGCCTTGAAATAATCCTCGATGAAGAACGTCAACTCGTACTGCCCCACCCTCATCTCATCCGGCGATAGCAGCAGCGCATCTGTCCTGCCATCGGCATTCGTAACCGCAGTCTTGAGCAAATGACGACCGGTTTCGTCGATCCGGTGCAGTGTCAGCGCCATGCCGGCGGCCGGCTTTCCCGCCGCCGTATCAAGCACATGTGTGGATAACTTTCCCATCAAGAGCTCCTCATGCAAATAAATCATCGAGACGAAAGCGTGCGATCAAAGCGATCTGCCGCAGCGCTTCGATCACCTCTTCTCCCGAATTGTGGTTCAGGCGTTGGCGGAACGCCGCCATGATCGAGTGCTTGTCGTGCCCCCGGACCGCAAGAATAAACGGGAAGCCGAAACGGCTCTGATACGCGTTGTTCAGCCGATGAAACTCTTCGAACTCAGCGTTCGTCAACCTGTCGAGACCCGCGCCCTTCTGCTCGCTCGTCGATTCCGCGGTTAGATTGCCCTGCCGTGCCGCCTTGCCCGCGAGATCGGGGTGTGCCCGTATGAGCCCGAGTTGCGCCACCTGCCCTGAGGCGTTCACGGCATTGACCATCGCAGCGTGCAGGTCCGCGGTGCTGGCAAAAGGCCGTAACTTCGCGACAGCCTCCGGAACCCAAGGCGAGTGCTCGAATATGCCGCCCAGCGCTGCAACGAAATCCGTGGCATCGAGGGAGTTGAGCTTGTCTAATGTCATATGCTGCATAGAGGTTCCAATATAACAAGATAGCAATGCTGCTGTGCGTGGTCGACAAGCTCACCATGAGGGAAGTGGTGGATTGCACGATACTCACCTCCATTGCCGAGCTGACTCTCTGCAACTCACTTATCGCCCTCATGGTGAGCTTGTCGAACCACGCACAGCGGCATTGCAATCGATCATACGCCAATCACTCCCTTTGCATGCCGTACCGAGCGCAACACCGCCTCGGGTGTCGCCGGGGAATCCAGCTGCGGCACCCCGCCACGGATCGAAGCGATTGCATCGCGAATGGCCAGCCAGACCGAGATGCCAAGCATCAAGGGCGGCTCACCGATCGCCTTGGATCGAAACACCGTTTCTTCCCTGTTGGGCATATTGTCGAGAATGCGCACATTGAACTCAGGCGGTACGTCGCGCGAACCAGGTATCTTGTAGGTCGATGGCCCAACAGTCCGCAGCTTGCCCGCTTTATCCCACCATAGCTCCTCGCACGTTACCCAGCCCATGCCCTGCACGAAGGCGCCCTCGATCTGGCCAAGGTCAATGGCAGGATTGAGCGGTGAGCCCACGTCCTGAAGGATATCGGCGCGCAGGCAACGCGTCTCGCCCGTAAGCGTGTCGACAGCAACTTCCGCAACCGCAGCGCCATAGCTGAAATAGAAGAAAGGCCGGCCTTTCATCGTCTTGCCGTCCCAGTGAATCTTCGGCGTTGCATAATGTCCGGCTTCCGAGAGCTGGATGCGCTTGGCCCAGGCCATTTTCGCCAGTTCACCGAAGGATACCGAGCGATTGTCGGCGTGGACGCGGCCTTCGCGATAGACGAT
This sequence comes from Phyllobacterium zundukense, assembly GCF_025452195.1. Lineage (NCBI taxonomy): Bacteria > Pseudomonadati > Pseudomonadota > Alphaproteobacteria > Hyphomicrobiales > Phyllobacteriaceae > Phyllobacterium > Phyllobacterium zundukense. Next base: position 3,794,133 of record NZ_CP104973.1, read on the forward strand.
CACGTCTTCTTCGACATCGAAATGCTCGGCAGCCACCCGTGTCATGCGCGCCTTGATGGCCATCGCGGCCTTGAACGCCGCCATGCCGTTGAGGTCCGAGCCGGTAGAAGCCGCAGTCGCACTGGTGTTCGGCACCTTGCCTGTCGCGGTGGACGAAATGCGGACCATGTCGAGCTCGACCTGAAACACCTCGGCCACCACCTGCGCGACCTTCACAAACAGGCCCTGCCCCATTTCGGTGCCACCGTGATTGAGGAAGATCGACCCATCCAGGTAAACATGGACCAGCGCACCCGCCTGATTGAGCGAGGTCAGATTGAAGGAAATGCCGAATTTGATCGGCATCATCGCCAATCCGCGCCGGATGACAGGACTGGCAGCATTGTGCGCGTCGATTTCAGCGCGGCGATAGTCCCACTCGGCGGAGCCAAGCACCGCATCCGTCACCTCGACCAGACGATTGTCCTCGACCTGCTGGCCATAGGGCGTCATGTCGCCGGTCTCGTCGCCATAGTAATTGACCGCCCGGACCGCATTGGGGTCGAGCTTCAACTCGCGGGCGATCGTATCGATAACGGCCTCGATGGTGATAATTCCCTGCGGTCCGCCAAAGCCGCGAAACGCCGTGTTTGACACGGTATTGGTCTTGCAGGCATGCCCGATGAAGCGCGCGTTCGAAATAAAATAGGAATTGTCCGTGTGAGTCAGCGTGCGCGTGATCACCGGTCCCGTCAAATCCGGCAGATTGCCCGCCCGCGCCAGATACTCGACGTCGAGACCGAGAATGCGGCCCCTGTTGTCGACACCGGCCTTCCAGTTGGCGATGTAATCGTGGCGCTTGCCGGTCGCTACCATGTCATCGCGGCGTTTCAGCCGCATCTTGCAAGGTTTGCCGGTCTTGGCTGCGACTAGCGCGGCAGCTCCGGCAATAATCGTCGGCTGACTTTCCTTGCCGCCAAATCCGCCGCCCATGCGTCGCACCTGACATTCCACAGCGTTGGCGTGTACGCCGAGAATACCGGCAACATGGTGCTGTACCTCGGTCGGGTGCTGGGTCGAGGAATGTACCAGCATTTCACCGTTCTCGCCGGGAATGGCATAGGCGATATGGGTCTCGAGGTAGAAATGGTCCTGCCCGCCGATGTGCAGCTTACCGGAAATGACATGCGGCGCGCCTGCAAGAGCAGTTTCGACATCGCCCTCGATGACCTCCTGCGGCGGCAGAACGTAGCTTTTTCGCCGGTGCGCCTCTTCGATATCAAGCACGGGCTCGAGCGTCTCGATATCGAGCTTCACCTTTTTGGCGGCGCGATACGCCGTTTCAAAATCCCTCGCGGCAACGACCGCGATCACCCGTCCTTCGTGATCGACAATATCTTCGGCAAAAAGCGTCTCGCCGTGAAGTATTGGCCCGACTTCATTGTGGCCGGGCACATCCTTCGCCGCCCAGACACCGGCAACACCATCCATCGCCAGCGCTTCGGAAGCGTCGAAGCCGTTCAGCTTGCCATGCGCCACCGGCGAGAGGACGAAGGCCGCGTGGAGCGTGCCAGGCAGTTCCGGCATATCGTCGATGTAGTTCGCCTCGCCAGCGACATGGCGCGCGGCCGAATCGTGCGCGATGCCTTTACCGACAATGCTGCGCTGAACGATCTTGGCGTCGACGTTCATAGCGCCATGACCTCCACTGTCTCGCCAGCCACATCACGCCAGAACCGCTCAGCAAGGTTCGCGGCAACCTGCAAACGATATTCGGCACTGCCGCGCCAATCGCTCAGCGGTTTAAACTGCGCAGTGATGGCACTTGCGCATGTTTCGATCGCTCTCTGGTCAAACATACTGCCGACCAACGCCTGTTCAGCCTTCGGCGCGCGCTGCGGCGTTGCTGCCATGCCGCCAAATGCGATGCGAGCGCTGCGAACCTGACCTTCTTCACGGACAATCGAAAATGCCGCACAGACAGTCGAAATGTCCTGGTCGTAGCGCTTGGAAATCTTGTAGACGCGGAACTCCTGGCCCTCCACGGGCTTCGGGATCGATACCGAAGCAATCACCTCATCGGCGCGCAGTTCGGTCTTGCGATAGTCGAGGAAAAAATCTTCGAGCGCCAGAAAACGATGCCCGCTCAAGGATGCAAGTTCGATCTCGGCCCCAAGCGCAATCAACGCCGGCGGCCCGTCGCCGATCGGGCTTGCGGTGCCGATATTGCCGCCGATGGTTCCCATGGAGCGTATCTGGGTCGAACCGAAACGCCGGATCAAGGTCGCGAAAGAGGGGTAGTACTCAATGATACCGGCGAGAATCTCTTCCCACGTTACCGCCGCGCCAAAGCTCAGATGATTTTCGGTCTCGCGCATGGCACGCAGTTCGCGCACGCGGGCAAGTGAGATCACTTCGCTCCAGTCGGAATGATAATCCGCCAGCGCGACGCCAAGATCGGTGCCGCCACCGAGCAATATGGCGTCGGGCATCTCCTTGCGCAGTTGCAGCAGATCATTCAGCGACTGTGGCTGATGGAATGTCGAACCGGCGGCCGAAATCGTCTTACGTGGTTCGATCTTGGCAAAGGCGGCGACATGTGGGCCCGCAATCGTCGCATTTCCAACCTTGCGCGCGGCCTCGACGATCGGCCGGTACCCGGTACAACGGCACAGATTGCCCGCCAGTGCATCGTGGATGTCGGAATCCGTGACTTGTGTCTTGCGAGCCGCAAGACCTGCTCCCGCAGCACTTCCTTGGGCTGAAAGACCTGCTCCCGCAGCGCTTCTTTGCGCTGCAAGACCCGCGAGCGAAATCACGATACCCGGCGTACAGAAGCCGCACTGGGACGATCCATTTTCCGCCATCGCAGCTTGTACCGGGTGCAGCTGCTCAGTCTTCAAACCCTCGACCGTGACCACAGCGCGGCCGTCGATCTGCCCCATGGCGAGAATGCAGCTGTTGGCCGCTTGATAGTGCACGGCCCCCTCATGGTGAGCGTCGTCGAACCAAGGGTCGCCGATCAGCACCGAGCATGCCCCGCAATCGCCCTCGGCACAGCCCTCCTTGGTGCCGGTCAGCCGCGGCCCGCTGCGCAGCCAGTCCAGTACTGTCGTATCCGGCCGAACCGAGGCTTCCTGCTTTTGACCATTCAGAAAAAAACGTATCGTTTGTGACATGTTGCCAGCTTCAACCGGCTGGGCTTGGGCGTCAAGGGAAATGCCATTTATCTCCCCCTTGTGGGGGAGAAAGCGATTTCAGCATCTTAGCCTCTTTGCTAAGTGCTAGAAATCGCCAGAGAGCGGATTTGCTTCACTGAACTACCCCCTCACTTGGATTTTCTAAGAATTTAGCAAAGAGGCTAAATTCAAGAAAATCCTTTCTCTTCCACAAGGGGAGAGATAGACGGCATCCGACGTTGCGGATAACTACAGTTTTTCAATCCTGTAGACCACGTCGTCAAAGAAAAACTCCTCGATATTGTTACCCTCGCCACCACGATCAACGACGAGAAAATCCGACGTTTCTTCCAGTGAGATCAGTGGATGATGCCAGGCGTTGCGGGCGTAGTTGACGCCTTGATTGCCTTGGCACAGAAAGGCGACAGGCGTTCCCGGCTTGCCGCCGTCGTCCTCGGCCACCGCAACCAGAAACGGCCGGTTCTGCAGCGGTATGAATGCCTGGCTGCCAAGTGGATGACGTTCCAGCATTCTGATATCGACCGGCAGCGTAAACGCCTTGCCCCGGAAGATATTCACGAGCACCCGCGCGCCATCGCCCGTCACATCGACATTGGCGAGATCGTGGTAGCGCTCTGTCGTGCCTCCATTGATCAGGCGCAATTCAGCGTCTTGCGTCTCGATCACATCACCGAACTGCGCAAACGATGCCTTGGTTAGTGGTCGGACATCAAGAGCGATAGTTTCCATCGTGGAGACCTTGTGAAAAATTCAGCCTGATCGGCCAGTTGGTGTGATTTTCGAGAACCGAAGCGCAGTGGACATTTTCGTCCACGAGCACCGGAAGCGCAGAAAGTCGCATCAGATGGCCATCAGGGTGGATTTGTCAAAGGTCTCGATGGTTTTCATGCCAGTGTTTTGCAATGTCTATACGGCGTGTGATCCACACATCCTCGTGGTGCTGGATGTAGTCGAGAAACCGCTCCAGCGCCGCCGCCCGTCCCGGACGTCCTGCCAACCGGCAATGCAACCCGACCGACATCATCTTTGGCGCGCCGTCCTTGCCTTCGCGAAGCAGGCAATCGAACGTATCTTTCAGATAGGTAAAGAACTGATCGCCGGAGTTGAACCCTTGCGGCGTTGCAAAGCGCATGTCATTGGCGTCGAGCGTATAGGGCACGATCAGGTGCGGTCCCTTTGGCCCTTCCACCCAATAGGGCAGTTCGTCGGCGTAACTGTCAGCAGAATAGACGAACCCGCCCTCCTCCATGACGATTTTCAGCGTGTTGTCGGAGGGCTTGCCCTGATAGATCCCGAGCGGCCGCGAGCCGGTGATTTCCGTGTGCAGGCGCACAGCCTCGAGGATGTGCTGGCGCTCCAGGTCTTCCGGGAAATCCTTGTATTCAAGCCAGCGCAGGCCATGGCTGGCGATCTCCCAATCAGCCTCTTTCATGGCTGCAACCGCTTCCGGATTGCGTGCCATGGCGAGCGTCACGCCATAGACTGTCACCGGCAGGTTACGACGCGTGAACATGCGCCACAGCCGCCAGAAACCGGCGCGTGACCCATATTCATAGATCGATTCCATGTTGAGATTGCGCTGGCCCGGCCAGGGTTGTGCGCCGACTATCTCCGAAAGCAGGCATTCGGATGCCGCATCATTGTCGAGGATCGAGCTCTCTGCGCCCTCTTCGTAATTGACAACGAATTGCACAGCCAGCTTCGCGCCACCCGGCCATTTCGGGTCGGGCGGATTACGGCCATAGCCAATGAGATTGCGGGGATAGTCTGGCATTGAGGAATGGTGTTACTTGGAATGCTTTGGCTTGTCGTCGCGACGCTCATCGCGTGTGACGAACATCACAAAGGCTACCATGAGCAGCCCGCCAACCGGCATAATCATGAAGAGCATAAACTGTTCCAATGTCACGGTTTTAACCCTTTCAACGTTCGTCTCGCATACAAATGTAATGCAGTCGCAAACATAATACAAATAGCTGTGCCTAGGCCGATTAAAGCACTTGGCGCACTTTGCGTTATAGATGCTTGAGGTAAGAGGTGCCAATCCGCCCACGGCATACGAGGCAACGGATAAGCCGTTTAGCCAAGTCGCCGTGAGCTTTTTTTGCTCATTATAAACAGTCGCCAAAACGTCCAATATGACACCAGTCAAAAGCAATAATCATGAAAACTACATAGTAAAAAACGGCGGACTATAAATGAAGCGCCGGTTTTCGCCGGCGCTCTGACAAGTATCACCGGCGCTTGAGCAGGGATCCAACGGCCGGAACAACCGCTGCCGCCAGCGCGAGCTTCAACATATCGCCGACGATGAAAACACCGACGCCATAGGCCAGCGCCTTTTCGAAGCCGAAGAGATAAGCCATCCACAGGAAGCCCATGCCGAGGATAATCACCTCGCCCGCCAGCATGGCGAGACCAAGGACAATCGGGTTGCGGGTAAAGCCGTTGTCGGCAGCGCGGCCGACGATCCAGGCGGCAGCGATATACGACAGGAGATAGCCGCCCGTCGGTCCAACCATGTAGGCCAGCCCGATGCCCTTTTCCGGTGTCCCGGTGAACACTGGCATGCCGAGCGCACCCTCGAGCAGGTAAAGCGCCATCGTCGCAACCGCGAGCCGCGAACCATAAGCCGCCGAGATCGCGAACACCGCAAATGTCTGCATCGTCACGTTGACAAAGACCATGTCGACCTTGGTCTTGGCGGCAAGCGTCATCAGCGCAGTACCGACGAGGGCGAGCGAGACAAACCACACGGCTTTGGCGAGCTGGCCTTCCGGCTGGAACGTCTCGGCGAGAGAACGAGTTTGGGCAGCAATCATTTTCTTATCCTCCGGAAGGCCGTGAATTCCTGTAAATTCACGCCTCAAGCTTTCACCATTTCATGAAAAATGTATATTGAGGATCATGCCGCACTGCAATACGTCGAAAGCCGCATAACCAGGTGTATCCGAATAAATGAATCTCGTTTTCGACAAGGTATTTGCGCCGCACTACGGCGAAGCCATTGATATTGCGCCGAATGTCAAACGTATCACGGTCAACAATCCAAGCCCGTTCACCTTCCACGGTACGAACTCCTATCTGATCGGCAAAGATACGCTCGCGCTAATCGATCCAGGTCCCATCGACGAAGCGCACAAGGCGACGCTCCTGCGCACCATCGCCGGCCGGCCGGTCAGCCATATTTTCGTCAGCCACACACACCGCGATCATTCGCCCCTGGCAAGCGTGTTGAAGGATGAACTCGGCGCAACTCTCGTGGCTGAAGGTCCGCACCGCCCCTCCCGCCCGCTGCACACGGGAGAGATCAATTTTCTCGATGCGAGCGGTGACACCGATTTCGTGCCGGACATACATGCCGCCGACAATTCGCTTATCGAAGGAGACGGCTGGGGGCTTCGAAGCATCCATACTCCCGGCCACACGGCAAATCACGTCGTTTTCGCGCTCGAAGGTACGGATATCCTGTTTTCTGCAGATCACGTCATGGCCTGGGCAACCACCATCGTCGCGCCGCCCGATGGCTCGATGTCGGACTATATGGCGTCGCTGGACCGCCTGCTTGAGCGCCACGACAAGGTGTACTTTCCTGGCCACGGCGGCCCGGTTACCAAACCGAAAACCTTCATGCGCGGCCTGAAAGCGCACAGGAAAATGCGCGAGCGCGCAATTCTGGAACGGGTGCGTGCCGGAGACCGCACCATTCCTGCCATGGTCAAGGTAATCTACCGCGAGACCGACCCGCGCTTGCACGGCGCCGCGGCCCTCTCCGTGCTGGCGCATCTTGAGGATATGGTCGCGCGGGGCCTCGTGCAGACCGAAGGTAGCCCGGCGATCGACTGCGTTTATTGGGCGTGACGTAACCAGGAACAGCACCAATGGTCGATCCCCCTTGTGGGGGAGAACGGATTTTCTTGGATTTAGCCGCTTTGCCCCCTCTCTGGCGATTTCTAGCACTTAGCTAAAGCAGCTAAGATGCTGAAATCGTTTTCTCTCCCACAAGGGGAGAGATAAGGGCAGCGCAACCTACTGCGCCGGTTCGGTTGTTTCCTCTTCGGGCCGGGCGCTCTGCACTTCGGCATCGAGAGCGGTCATGAAGGCAATGATGCGGTCGGCATTCTCGCCCAGATCGTGGATGCCGTAGCGTGAGACCGAGCGCATGTCGACATAGGTGGTTTCGCCCTCATCGGAAAGGCGGATAACCGCATCGCTGGTGAAACCGAGCAAAAAGGTTCGGGCCACCACTTCGAGCAGGATTTCCTCATCAACGCCAGGCTCGCCTTTTTGGGCAACAACCGTCCAGCCATTGGCGGCGATGACCTTGTTGATTGCGGTCAGAATACGATCAGGCGAGCCATCATAGCGACGGCCGGTCACCTGCGGGTAGGCGCTGGATTGAAGCGCGCGGCTGTCCTCGTCATTCACGACCGGGTTCATACGCTCGCCCCTTTGCCCTGCCGCGAACAGCTCGGGCGGATCGGTGATGTCGGTCGAAACGTCGTAGATCCTCGGCAGCAACAGCGCCTGGTAGAGCGTCGTGGCAAAGGGCGCCAGCACCACGAACGCGATCACCATACCCCAGAATGCACTTGGAAAGCCCATATCGCCCCGGCGCCAGACGCTGGTGAAACCCTTGAGACTGAGCAACAGCGCCAGCAGCGCGAGACCGGCGACGATGGCGAGCAGCCAGAGAAATTCCGGCGTTTCGATACGTTCGAACCGATGACCAAGTCCCGAAAGAACAAACAGAATGAGGCCAAGAAACGCAATGCGTACCGACCATCTGGCGGAAATCGATCGGCGGCGTCGAATATGCGGTCGCATGAGATTCCTGATTGCTGCTGACTGCGCCACAGCTAATCGGAATTTCACGCGGAGACAAGCATTTGAACTGCAGGCGCCGGTGGGTGGTTCAACAAGCTCACCATGAGGGACGTCGGGGACTGCATGGATAGCCGCCAACCTTGCAGATATTGATACCCTGCCACAAACACTTCCCTCATGGTGAGCTTGTTGAACCACGCACCATCGACCTGCAATTGCCTCTACGCCACCATACCGATATAGGCCCGCTTCTTCGCATCATATTCCAGGCCGATGGCCGGATCGCTCTTGCTGATCTTGCCGTTTTCCAGATGCCCGGCATAGCGGCGCAGGAAATTGTTGCCGTTACCCGCATCGACAAAGGCCACATCGTACCAGCCATCCTTCGTTGCGATCTCGACCGTCGTCATTCCACTGACTTCCTTCGCCTGGTCGATAACCTGTTCGGTACCCGAATAGGCATCGATCAGTTTCAGCCTGCTATTCGCCGTTTGCCATTTCTCAAGCACGATCTGCAGCTTCTTGCCGTCGTCCGCCGATTTCATCTCGATGATGTTCGGAAGCTGCGTTTGCTGCGTGTCCAGCGAATTGCCCGAGAACTCAAACAGATAAACCATCATTATAGCCGTGGGCCAATCCGAACGACTTGTAATCGCCTGCCGATTCCACTCCGCGTCTTATCTGAAACGGCTTGATGTGGCCGCCGTTGAGCTTGACCTTCCCTTTCGGCTGGTTGAAAACGCTCTCGCCGTTTTTTAGCCGCAGCGGTCGCGGATCGCCGAAGCCACGCACGCCGCGCACCGTGCCATAATAATGATCGAAGGAGCGGTTTTCCTGCATCAGGAAAATGACATGATCGATGTCCTTGAGCGAGCCGAGCTTGCAACCGGCCGAAGCGGTCAGGAGATCATCGATCACAGTCGATTGCGCCAATGCCTCCTGCATATAGGTGGAACAAGCCGCATAGGCTGTAGCGCTCGTGCCGGCAATACCCAGCATCTTGATGAACTCACGTCTGTCCATAATCAGTTCCGTCAAAAAAGAATAAAATAAAATTCGAAATGGGCGAGCTTCACTGATCCGCAGACGCCTCCCGCAACGGGAGACGGCTGCAGGTCAGACCGTCAAGCCCTCGTAGATTCTCGTTTTCTCGTCATATTTCCTGCCGATAGCCGGGTCGGTCTTGCTGATCTTGCCGTTTTCGATATGCCCGGCGTAGCGGCGTAGATAACCGCTGGTGCTGATCTCCAGAACGTTTTCCGACATATTGTCGATAAAGGCTACATCATACCATCCATCCGTGGTGGCGATGGTTATCGATGGAGTTCCGGTAGCAACGGCCACATTCTCCTTCGTATAGGCGTTGATCATCAGCAGAGTATCGGTAGCGTCAGCCGGCCACTGGCTGAAATCGATGCGGACATTTTTGCCATCATCCAAGGCCGTTATGTTCACGATATCGGCGATCAAATTATGGTTGTAGTCCTGGGCATTTCCCTTGAATTCGCTCAAGAAGCCATTAGGGCCATGCACTGCAAACTGATACTGCCCCTGGCCCGCGGCCAGATCATAGTCGTCGGTCAACGTGACCGGCGTGCCGTCCTTGCCCGCCTTTTCCAGTGCATAGAACGAGGCGCCACGCCCTTGGTCAAACTTTCCATAGGTATAGACATTCAGCGCCACACCAATACTGCCTTTGTTGCTGAAGGCAAGGCGCAGCGTATCAGGCTGGTCGCCGCCCTGTGGCGTCATCAGGCGTGAAACCACGGTAAAATCATAGCCAATCGGCAAAAGATCGGCCTGCCCCTTATCCTGTTTTTTCCGGGTTTCATCGGCAAGATCCTTGGCTATATCCGCGCTCACGCCTTCATATTTGGGCTGACTGGCCTTGAGCCCATCCTGCTGCGTCTTCGTCAGGCCAAGATAGTTTGAAATAGGATTGTCGGTGATCATCTTTGCCGCCGCGTCAAGCCCATCCTTGCCGTCCTTTGCCACCATATCGAGCTTGTGGGTGAAGTCGAAAGCGCTGGTCATGTCCCCGCAAATGGCACGGCGCCATGAGGAGATATTCTCAAACGTCGTATCAGCCGGTTGCAAACCCCGGGCGCTGAGCCACGCATCGAGAAAGCGCAAGGTCGATGTGTGGTCGAAAAGCTCGGAGCAGACCCTGCCACCCACTGTCCAGGGCGAGATGATCAGGCAGGGCACGCGATTGCCGAGACCCATTGTCGATTGATCCCTCGGCGTATCGGGCAAGAAACGCTTGTCCTCAGGGTCCAGATCCTGCACCAGCTTGACGGCATGCTCGGCATCGGGGTTTTTCGGATCATTCGAAAATACGATACCCTTCGAAACCTTGCCTGCGCCCTTCATCGTCGGCAGCGGGGGCAAGGGTGGCGGAACATGGTCGAAAAAGCCGTCATTCTCATCGTAGTTGATGATGAACACGGTCTTCCGGAAGACTTTCGGGTTGGCCGCGAGCACCTTCAAAATCTCGTTGACATAGTATTCGCCGAAATGCGGCGAGATGCCTCCTGGATGTTCGCAAAAGACCTGCGGCGCATTGATCCATGACACGGCGGGCAATGTGTCATTCCTGACATCCTGCTCGAATTGCGAAGGAACGCTGGCAGAGGTGCGCAGCACCGTGTTGACACTCATCGCTCGCTTGGCGATGTCCGTGGTGTCATCCTGATACTGCTTGAAATAGGGCAATATATTATCGCCGAAATTGCCGAAAAACGGATCGCCATCAAGTCCGTTCTGGTAGAATTTCCAGTCAACCTTCAATTCCTGCAATTTTTCCGGATAGGTTTTCCAGTCCGGCCGCTCTCCGGTAAGGCCGCTGAACAAGGCGTTGTCTGTCCAGCCGCCCCCCGTGCCGGTATAGAAATGCGCGCGGTTCGGGTCGGTTCCAGCGTGCGACGAACAATGGTAGCCATCGCAAATCGTGAAGGCCTGCGCGAGCTTGTGATAAAAGGGAATGTCCTTGGCGGTATCAAGATGCGCCATGGCATCTTGACCCTTCGTCAGCATCCATTGGTTATTCCAGCCGTGGTTGATAGCGTCTCTCGCGTCATCATAGGTGTGGGGGAGACCGAACGACTGGTATTCTCCCGCCGACTTGTCTCCGCGGCGGATCTGGAACGGCTTGATATGACCTTTGCCCACCAGCCAATCGACAATTTGCGGATAGTAGGTCTCGATCTGATCCTTTTTGATGAATTTGAAAATGTCACCGGGCAATATCTTGAGAAACAGTTCGGGAGTTAACATCGGTAGCAGCCCAGGGATTGCCCTTATCGGCGCGGAATAAAGACTCTCTATCGGGAATGGTAAACCGGGAATGGTCTTCGGTAGCAAATGTGCGATATCGGCAATGGTGGCTGTCTCGTACCAGTGGGCGTATTCACGGATCTTGTAAAAAACTTCCGCCGGCTTCGGCAGTCCCGTCTTTAGCGAAGGCAAGACCTTCTCGGCAGCCGGCCAGGCTTTTTTCACTTCATCGATGTTGATAATCTTCGCCAGCATCGGCAGCAGCATGCCGAGGAGTTGCTGGCCCGAAAATGATGAGATTAAAGTCTTGATCGTTGCAATATCGAACCCGCCGCCAGCTCCCTTCAGCTGTTCGGCGATGAAACCCGCCACCGCAGCATTGTCCAATAGAGAGACGAGGTTGGCTTTGACCAGAGCAGCAAAATCCGCGTCGACATCCTGCGGCTTGAACAATATCAGGCCGTTCTTCAAATCCTCGAGCAGTTCCGGAACGGCTTTTCCCACCATTGCCGGTGGCAAAATACTGTTCCATTCGCCCTTGACAATATGAGCAAAGAAATCGTCCCGGAGCCCATCGATTTGCAGGTTTATTTGCACCGCATATTTCGGCAGAGCATCGCTGATCTTTTGCTTCAACTCGCGCTTTATGGTTTTGGCATCTGCTGTCGTAACTATAGACTCCATTCCACCCCAACTGGCATGGTTGAGAAGATAGCTTGCACGGGCGATTGGCTGCGCGTTGGGCTGCTGGAAAACGGAAGTGCCGTCCCGGAGTTTCAAAGGCCGCGGGTCGCCAAAGCCGCGCACCCCGCGAAACGTGCCGTAATAATGGTCGAAGGAGCGGTTCTCCTGCATGAGCAGGATCACATGCTCCACATCCTCAAGCGATCCCGGCTGACAATGCGCAGCAGAGCTCAGCAGATCCTCAATAGAGGTGGATTGCGCCAGCGCCTCACTCATGTAATTGGAGCAGGCCGCGTAGGCAGCTGCGCTGGTGCCGGCAAGTCCCAGCATCTTGATGAAATCACGTCTTTCCATGGAACAATCCTAAAATATCAAATAATTGATTTTATTGAATTTATTTAAATGAAAATATTCAAATACGTTGTTGGCAAACTTCATGCCTCCAGTTCCAATATCGGGATTGCATGAAATTTGGATGACAATCCATAGGACACATCGGCATTCAACCCTCGCCTGCATTTAAGCCGTTTACACTTTATGAGTGGATCGGGTGTCACAGTGCTGACATGATCACCGTCCTGATTTGGACAATCGTTTCGGGAAACAGAGGGCGGAATGCAAACCGCATTTCAAATATGAAGATAACGAGGCCTGACAATATGCCCGAGGCTGGCAAAGCGGTTTCGCTTGAAGTTGTGGAAATCGAGCTTGCGCTCGGTGCCCAGGATATCGTCGCCGACGGTTTTGAGGGAGCGCTGCAGAAGGCAGCCGACCTCGTCAACGGCGAAGTCATCTTCAATATCAGAGCACCTGAAAACAGCGATCAGCAGCGGATCGCCGCCATCTCCGTGTCGGACGGTACGACCGACCAGACGGTGTTCGTGATGCTCGGTAACGACGGAACAAGTTTGACCGTAACCACGGATCAACCCGAGACCGCACCACAAAGTAAACTCGGGATGGATTTCGCCGCGCTCATCAAACGTTTTCGAACTTAGAGCGGCGCTCTTCTATTCCGGCAGGATTTTTGCGCAACAATACGCGCAAATGGCACAAGGACCTGACGATTCCCATGCAAGAATAATCGATTCCGGGATGCTTTTTTGCACCCTGAGTTGAAATTTTGGTTAGAAAGGTTGCAGGCAGCTTTCTTGGCGTAGCGCTTTGCACTTTCAAACGAGTCTGGCTAAGGTCACAAATCTTTCAAAGCCGGAGTTACCCCATGGCGAATGGCCATCCCCTTACCAATGTCCAGCAGCGCGATATCAACGCGGTTTTGCACCCTTATACCCCCCTCCACAAGCTTGCAGAAACCGGACCGCTGGTCATGGGGCATGGCAAGGGCGTCTACCTCTACGACACGCAGGGCAAGGAATATATAGAGGGCATGTCGGGCCTGTGGTGCGCGGGTCTCGGCTTCGGCGACGAAGAGATGATCGAGGCGGCCAATGAGCAGATGCGCACCCTGCCCTATTACCATCTCTTCGGTGGCAAGGGTATGGAGCCTGCTATCGAACTGGCTGAAAAGCTTAAGGAAATCGCCCCTGTACCAATCTCGAAGGTGTTCTACACGTCCTCCGGTTCCGAGGCCAACGACACGCAGGTCAAGCTTGCCTGGTACTATAACAACGCCCGTGGCCGGCCGGAAAAGAAGAAGATCATCTCCCGTGTCAAGGCCTATCATGGGGTGACCGTAATGGCCGCATCTTTGACCGGCCTGCCCGGAAACCACAAGGGTTGGGATTTGCCAGTGGACCGCGTGCTGCATACGGATTGCCCGCATTATTACCGCTTCGGCCTCGAAGGCGAAAGCGAAGCGGAATTCGTCGTGCGTCTTGCCAAGTCATTGAAAGATATGATCGAACGCGAAGGACCCGAGACGATTGCAGCCTTTATCGCCGAGCCTGTCATGGGTGCTGGCGGCGTCATCGTTCCGCCTTCGGGGTACTTCGCCGCCATCGAACCGATCTTGCGCGAGCATGATATTCTCATTATCGCCGACGAAGTCATCAACGGTTTCGGCCGTACGGGCAACTGGTGGGGCAGCCAGAGCGTTGGCATGACGCCGACAACGATTTCAGCCGCCAAACAGTTGACAGCGGCCTATGCGCCGCTCGGCGCCGTGCTCGTCCCCGAGGACGTCTACCAGGCTTATGTCGACCACAGCGCCCAGCTCGGCAGTTTCGGCCATGGCTTCACCTATGGCGGTCATCCGGTCGGGTGCGCGCTCGGCGTGAAGGCAATCGAAATTTACCAGCGCCGGAATATTGTCGAGTATGTTCGCAGCCTGACGCCAGCCTTTGAAGCCCGATTGAACAAGGTCAAAGATCATCCACTCGTGGGTGAGGTTCGTTCCTGCGGGCTTGTTGGCGCGGTCGAATTGGTTGCTGACAAGGCAACAAAACGTTCTTTCGATCCGGCGCACGGTGTTGGATCAAATCTTGCCAAGTTCCTGGAGGGACATGGCGCGATACTTCGAGCTCTGGGCGATACGATCGCCTTCTGCCCACCGATGGTCATTACTGAGGACGAACTTAACGAACTCTTCAACCGCTTCGAATTGGCTCTGGCCGACACCGAAGCGTTCGTTTCGAAAAACAATCTGCGCGCGTTATAATTTCAATAACTAGGACATGAAAGGGCAGTCCGAAAACTGCCCTTTCATGATGTTGTCACTGGGTCGTCAGCGTAACGCTTTGCTTTGCCTGGGCTTTTATCCGGACGTAGGTCACAGGTATATTGCCATGGGCTGCGTCATTGCCAGAAAACCAGCCTTCGCCGGTCAGAGCGACAAGGTTTGCAACCTGATCCAGATTCACCCCATTCATGTCGACGCTCGTGGCAGCGGGACCATGAATTTTCACGGTATAATATTCGAGTTCTGGCTTGAAAACCCCTTCTGGCACAGCTGCTTCGAATAGAACGGTGTTTCCTGTTCTTTGCACGGACAATGTTTGCAGGAAATAGGCGCCCTTCTCATAGTCATACGTCTTGCCGTCATCATCATAATACTCGAAGGATGTACGTTTTGTGTCCGGGAAAACTTCGACGTCCAATTCCTTCAGCGGCTTTTCTCCCACATACTGCACTTCTTCGTGCATCAGCGGGATAATCGCGCCCTGGCGTACGAAGAGCGGGAAATTTCGCTCCCATGTTTGCGTGTTAAAGTTGATCGTTTGGCCGCCCGTATATACGGTGCCGGAATTCCAAGCAGTCCAGGTTCCTTGCGGCAGATAGATAGTCTTTGTTTGCTGTCTTTGCTCCACGACAGGAGATGCCAGCAGCCATTCGCCGAACAGCCAGCTATCGACATTATTGCGAACGTTCACATCCGCTGGCCAATCGAAATTCAACGGGCGGACAATACCGACACCGGTCTTGTTGCGCTGGTGTTCATAGCTGTAAATATAGGGGATCATTGTATAGCGCAGCCGGATTGCCTCGACAGCCGCCGTATTCTCCAGGATTTGGCCGTTTGGCACATACCACCATGGCTGGCGCTGCACGCCGTTATCGCCATGAACGCGGAAGATCGGAGTGAAAATCGCAAACTGCATCCAGCGCGCGTAATC
The DNA here is from genome assembly GCF_025452195.1 of Phyllobacterium zundukense. Taxonomy (NCBI): domain Bacteria; kingdom Pseudomonadati; phylum Pseudomonadota; class Alphaproteobacteria; order Hyphomicrobiales; family Phyllobacteriaceae; genus Phyllobacterium; species Phyllobacterium zundukense. The sequence continues at coordinate 3,809,671 of NZ_CP104973.1, forward strand.
CTCAGTCCCCGTGCCAATCACGCGGCCGTCTTGCGTACGGTTATGAAATCCGCCCGTATCCATGGTCCATTGCATCGCCCCGGCATTGATGGCACTGAGCATTTTGCCGCGCTGATTAGCCATGCTTGCAAAACCGTTGTCGATATCGCCCGACCAAAGTCCATAGGCGTAACGCTGCGCCCCGAGATAGAAGTTGCGGTTGATCGACCAGACTCGCTTGTTTGAATAGCCGCGCTGTCCTTCATAGACTGCGCGTTGCATGTTGGTGCCTTCCGTCTCGTTACCATCGTCCGTGGCATCGCTGGAATCCGCCTCATCATTCCACCAGCCCTCGACGCCGCTGTCGAACCCCCCTTGATTTGATCAAAATACCAGCTGCGAACCTTCTGCTTGGAAAAATCAATATGCCGCATCATGGTGGGGGTGAAAAAGTCCCTTGCTACCCGGGTATTTGGCATCCAGCTATCATTGTCTTCCATAAAGCGAGCTTCGACAGAATATTCTGGCATGCGCGGTTTCAAGATGGTTGTCAGCTTGATTCCGTTTTGCTCGGTAAACATCTGCAGATTTTGGGCTACATTCTTCGGCGCACCGGCGCTCATGCCGGGGAATCGCTCAGTGTTCCATTAAACTGGCCGTAGGGGACGTTGGTTCCGCTACCGTCCGTACCACCCCAATACATCCAATCGAGATCAAAGGTGAAGGCATCGATTGGAATGTTACTGTTACGATATCTTGCAATAATATTACGAAACTTTTCCTCCGTCATGCCGGCCAAGCGACCGGCCAGCGGACCAGCTTGAGGACCATACCTCAAACTGGTCCAAACGTCATCCGCACCCCACTGACTATTGGTAAAGCCCATCGCCCATTTTGGAAAAAGCGGCGTGCGACCACTTATTTTGGCAACGGCACCGAAAAGTTCCGTCGGTCGTCCAACGAGCAAGTAGGCATCGATATCCTTCTTCGAGGTGTCCGTGAACTTGATACGGTCTTGGTTGCGCAATTCAATTTTTCTATCCCTCGAACCCATTGTGTCGACGAGCACGCCATAACCGCCCGTGCTCCACACCAGGGGGGCGCCAGCATGACCCTGAGCACCAGTACTCAAACCCACTTCCTGGTCTCGATAGATCGTTGCGGCATCATCATATCTGGCAGCTCCCCCGATACCGTAGAGCGTATCCGTATCTTTATGCCGTATAACCAGCTGACCTTTCTTCAGATCATCGGTTTTGAGCCACATCACCGATTCATTTTCCGCATTGTTAATGGTCAGCAATGAGGCCACCGCATCCCAGGATGCGCTGAAATGTGCCGATTTCATCTGCGTGGACTTGCCATCGGCACCCGAGTCGAGCTGAAATGCTGCATCCATTTTCAGGTTGGGGTCGATGACTTGCGTCGGCGCTGTCGCCTTCCCCTTGGGAAGAAAATGCACGCGCAGTGCATTTGATGCCGCGGCGCGGACTTCAAGAACGTCCTCCTGCAGCTGCACATCAAAACCACCCGGCCTTGGTGTGACGGTACCGTCTTTTACCGGCTCGACCTTGCGCGTAATGGGATCGCCAGTCGATCCACCCTTTTCGCCAACCGGCCCCTTTTCGCCAACCGGCCCCATTTCGCCGACGGGGCCTTTATCGCCGTTCGCGCCCTTGTCACCGAGAGCGCCCTGGGGCCCGGGCAAGCCAACAAATGTGCTGCTATCCGGTGTCTGTTTTGAATCGTCGCAACCGGCGAGACCGGGCAATAACATCAAGCTCAGAATAGAAATTTGAATGCGGTTCAAGATAACTCCTCCTCAAATCAAGGTGAGCAAAACCAGATATTTCGGTGTAACATCAATGACATGCGCGGCTACATCCAGCCGTGCGCCGTCGTTACACAATCGGCCAGCTTGCCAATTGCGTATCAAACAATTGATCCCGCTTTGGTGTGGTTTTGTCTCTAAAATTGGTTCGCCAAAAAAATGAATTGCGCGGACGCCGCCGCAATAACCATATGTACTTTTAGACCTTCATGCGGATGAACCCCTCCCAAGGTGTCGCTCAATGAGCGTTCCGCAACGAACACAAAACGTTCAAGCCTGTCAATTATCCCAAAGTCTAAATATTTCGATAGTCGGATAAAATCGCCGATATATGAAACCCGCCTTAGACGCCTGGCGTTACTGGCTGCTCGCTTTCCTGAACGTCTTCAAGCCGCACAAAATGGAAGCCTTTTTGCTTGAGGGCGAGAATGCCTTTTACAACCCCCTCTCCCGCCACCCGCGTCGGCTGGTTGACATGGGCGATGATCACGTCGCCGTCCTTGGCAGCTGAAATGCGCTTTTCAACCTGACCGGCCAGCAACGAGGCACCCACGTCGGCATTCAGGGAATAACCGGCCACCCGATACCCCATCTGATGGACAAGCGTGATTGCATCGTCACTGTAGCGCGCCGTTGCGTCGCGATACCAGACCGGCTTCGTGAGCGTCGCCGCGGTCATGGCATTCGCACCGCCTTCAATTTCCGTGCGGATGGCAGACAGAGACCCTGCCGTTTTGAGTCCGAACATCCTGGGTTGGTTGTCTATGGCCGGAATATGGTTAAGTCCATGATTTTCCATCTGAAACAGCTCTGGATGCGCCTTCATGATTGCCACTGAGGGGGGCATTGCGCCTGAGCCAGCGGCCGGTGACAAAGATTGTCGCCGGAATGTGATTTTCCACGAGTGCATCGAGGATACGCTGATCTGTCTGGCCGGAACAGGCATCCAACGTCAAGGCGACCTGCGGCACTGCATCGCCGCCTTTGGTGATGAAGAGCTTTGGTTCTATGAAGTGGGGATGTTCCCTGGCTGCTGCCGTGACGATGGAGGCGCAGAGAAAAATTGCAGTGATGATTGCAGACGTTGAGCGCACGATTTTCGCCATATTTTGAGAGCCAGCCCTTCACGGCGAATTTGCGTTTGGGCTCTAAGGAATTTCGCGCGGACAAGGCGCGCGAAACCAAGCATATTTGTGGCAGACGTTCAGGCTCTGCTCGCCTTTGCCGACGCCTGCGCCGCCGCAAGCCGGGCGATCGGAACGCGGAATGGCGAGCAGGAAACATAATCGAGCCCAACCTCCTCGCAGAAGTGGATGGACGCCGGATCGCCGCCATGTTCGCCACATATGCCGAGCTTGATTCCGGGCCGCGCTGCCCTGCCCTTGTCGGCGCCGATCCGTACCAGTTCGCCAACGCCGTCAATATCGATCGTAACGAACGGATCCTGTTCGATGATGCCCTTCACCTGATAGCTCATCAGGAAGGATGAGGCGTCGTCGCGCGAGATACCGAAGGTCGTCTGCGTCAAGTCATTGGTTCCGAACGAGAAAAACTCGGCAACTTCGGCAATCGAATGGGCACGGATGGCGGCACGCGGCAGCTCGATCATTGTCCCAACCAGGTAATTGATCTTGATGTCAGCCTCTTTCATCACATCGGCCGCAACCGCATCGATGCGCGCCTTGACGAAATCGAGTTCGGCGCGCAGTCCGACCAGTGGCACCATGATTTCCGGTTCGACGGGGGCGCCTGTCGATTTCGCCGCTGCCACGGCAGCCTCGAAAATTGCCCGCGCCTGCATTTCCGCGATTTCCGGATAGGAAATGGCAAGACGGCAGCCGCGATGACCGAGCATCGGGTTGGTTTCGTGCAGGCTGTCGGTTCGTTCGCGCAATCTGTCTGCGTCAACATTCATGGCAGCAGCGACTTCGGCGATTTCTTCCTCGGTTTTCGGCAGAAATTCATGCAGGGGCGGGTCCAGCAGGCGAATTGTGACAGGCAGGCCATGCATTATTTCAAACAGTTCGACGAAATCGGACCGTTGCATCGGCAGCAATTTGTCGAGTGCAGCACGACGGCCTTTCTCGTTATCGGCCAGGATCATTTCACGCATGGCGACGATGCGTTCGCCTTCGAAAAACATATGCTCGGTGCGGCACAATCCAATGCCTTCAGCGCCAAATGAGCGAGCCGTACGGGCATCGACAGGTGTTTCCGCGTTGGCGCGCACCTTCATGCGCCGCGTCTTGTCGGCCCATTCCATGATCTGACCGAAATCCCCGGAAAGTTCCGGCTGCCGCATGGGCACTGCGCCCTTCAGCACCTGGCCGGTACCGCCATCGATGGTGATGATATCGCCCTTCTTCAAAACAACGCCCATCGCCAGGAGTGTCTCGTTACGATAATCGACACGCAGCGAGCCTGCTCCTGACACGCAGGGTTTACCCATGCCGCGAGCAACCACTGCCGCGTGGCTGGTCATGCCGCCGCGCGTGGTCAAGATCGCCTCGGCGGCATGCATTCCGTGGATGTCTTCAGGACTTGTCTCGATACGAACCAGAATCGCTTTGCGCCCCTCGGCCTTCAGCTGCTCGGCGTCTTCCGACGAGAATACGATTTCGCCTGTGGCCGCCCCCGGAGATGCCGGAAGGCCTGTTCCGATTATGTTGCGCTCTGCGCCTGGATCGATGGTCGGGTGCAGCAGTTGGTCAAGCGAAGCGGGATCTATGCGCAAAACCGCTTCCTCGCGTGAAATCAGGCCTTCTTCGGCCATTTCCACTGCAATCTTCAATGCTGCCTTGGCGGTACGTTTGCCGGACCGCGTCTGCAGCATCCACAGCTTGCCGTTCTCGATGGTGAATTCGAGATCCTGCATGTCGGTGTAATGCTTCTCGAGCCGTTCCGACACCGCGCAGAAATCGGCAAAGGCCGCCGGCATTATCTTCTCCAGCGAGGGCTTGTCGGACCCTGCAGCAATACGTGCGTCTTCGGTAATGTTCTGGGGTGTGCGAATACCGGCAACGACGTCTTCACCTTGCGCGTTGACCAGGAACTCGCCGTAGAGTTTCTTTTCGCCGGTGGATGGATTGCGGGTGAAGGCAACCCCGGTCGCCGAGCGATCGCCCATATTGCCGAACACCATCGCCTGGACGCTGACCGCCGTGCCCCAGCTCTCAGGAATGTTGTGAAGCCGTCGGTAGGTAATCGCGCGGGCATTCATCCAGCTGGAAAACACAGCACCGATTGCGCCCCACAGCTGTTTTTCCGGATCCTGCGGGAAGGGCTCATCGAGCTCTTCCTCGATCTTGGCCTTGTACAGCGCAATGACATTTTTCCAGTCGTCGGCTGTCAAGGCCGTATCGACCTCATGGCCGAGGTTGGCCTTGGTGTCTTCAAGAATCTCTTCGAAAACCGAATGATCGAGGCCCATGACGACGTCAGAATACATCTGGATGAAGCGGCGATAACTGTCATAGGCAAACCTTGCATCGCCTGTCTCGCGAGCAATCGCCTCCACAGTTCCGTCGTTGAGGCCAAGGTTGAGCACAGTATCCATCATACCTGGCATCGACGCACGCGCCCCTGAGCGCACGGAGACCAGCAGAGGCTTTTCCGTATCGCCAAAGTTGCGGCCCGTTATCGCGGCAATGTGGGAGAGGGACTTCTTTACATCCGTTTCAAGCGTGTCGGGATATTTGCGGCCATTGTCATAGTACCAGCTGCAAACATCTGTTGTGATGGTAAATCCGGGTGGAACCGGCAATCCAAGCGCACACATCTCGGCAAGATTTGCGCCTTTTCCACCTAACAGATTGCGATCACCGGCGGATCCTTCCGCCTTGCCGTCGCCAAATGTGTAGACCCATTTCGCCATTGCAGCCTCCCTTGCCGCTGAAACACAAGAGAGGTCTACGCGATCAATTCGTCAAGCACCATTAAAAAATGCTGCATCGCAGCATTCAAATCGATTAGCAGAGTAAATCCGCATTAAGCTTTGAAATCCTTCGTCATTTACGGATCGATCAGCTTGCCTCACGCAGCTGCTCGGCTGTCTGGAGATCGACGGAGACCAGCTGGCTCACGCCCTGTTCGGCCATGGTCACGCCGAACAGCCGGTTCATCCGTGCCATGGTGATCGGATTGTGGGTAATGACCACGAATCGCGTATCGGTGGACGCTGCCATTTCATCCATCAAATTGCAGAAACGCTCGACATTATGATCATCGAGCGGCGCGTCGACTTCGTCGAGGACGCAGATCGGTGCGGGATTTGTGAGGAATACCGCAAATATCAAAGCCATTGCGGTCAGCGCCTGTTCACCGCCGGACAGGAGCGTCATCGTCTGCGGCTTCTTGCCGGGCGGGCGGGCAAGGATTTCAAGGCCCGCTTCCAGCGGATCGTCGGACTCGATCAATTGCAGCTCAGCAGTGCCGCCACCAAAGAGGTGCGTGAACAGGCGTTGAAACTGGACGTTGACCACTTCGAACGCGGCCAAGAGCCGTTCGCGTCCCTCCCGGTTCAAACTCTGGATCGCCTGGCGCAGTTTCTTGACCGCCTCGATGATATCCTCGCGCTCGCTGATGATCGTCTCTAGCCGCGCGGAAAGTTCGTCTTGTTCTTCCTCCGCCCGCAGGTTGACCGCCCCGAGACGTTCGCGCTCGATCTTGAGACGCTCCAGATTGCGCTCCGTTGCATCTACATCAGGCAGCGGATCGTCAGGGCCGAGTCCGGTCAGCTTCATCACCTCGTGCGGTGCGCAATTCAGCGCCTCGGCAATACGGGTTTCGGCGTCCTTGCGGCGTTCTTGCGCAGCAGTGAGCCGTTCCTCGGCGCGCGCCCTGCCCTCGCGCGCCGTGGCCAAGGCCTGGATGGCTTCGGTTGCCAACTGGTCGAGTTCGCGTTGCCTGTTTTCCGCAATGGCAAGCTTGTCGGCGGCATCCTTGCGCAATGCCTCTGCTTCGGACAATTGCGAAAGCAATGTCCTATTGCGCTCGGCAAGCTCGTCGGGAGCGTCAGCGAGGTTTTCCGCCTCGCGTTCTGCTTCTAGGCGGCGTTCGTAAAGTGACGTGATCTGGCGGTCGGCATTATCAGCGCGGTTGACCCAGCTCTTGCGTTCGTGACCAATCGCTTCGAGGCGACGCATACGATTTTCGGCTTCGCGGCGCAGACCATCATGAATCGCACGGGCTTCCGCCAGTGCGGCGCGATCAAGCGTGACCTCGCTCGTCAAATTGGCGAGCCGGATATTGACTTCATCGAGGTCGGCAGCACTCGACAGCCGGGTTTCTGCCTCCAGGAATTGCTCCTGGGTTTCCTCCAGGTTTTCGGCGAGGCGCGCCCTGCCCTCTTCAAGCGCGGCGCGGCGGCTCGACAATTGCCCCGCGGCGCGTTCGGCGGCGGCCAAGGCTTCGCGCGCATCGGTGACGGAGCGTTGCATGCCACGCCATTGATCGCGTGCAGTTCGCTCCACTTCAACGGATTGCCATACGGCTGCTTCGGCGGCGACTATTCCGGCTTCCGCAGCACGCAGGATTTTCGTTGCCTCGACCACTTCAAGATCCAGTTCGGCCAACCGGTTCTTTTGTGCAAGGCGCAGCGCCGCCGGCGTCGGTGCGTCGGCGCTCGCCGTATAGCCATCCCAGCGCCACAATGCGCCGTCGCGGCTGACCAGCCGCTGACCCGGCTTCAGCGCAGACTGCAGCCGCACTCCGTCTGCCTCGGAGACAATGCCGATCTGGGAGAGACGGCGCGCCAGTTGGCGCGGAGCCCGGACAAATTCCGCCAAGGATTGAAGACCTGCCGGCAATGCCGGGTCCCCTGGACCATCTACCTCACCCCAGAAGACTGGAGCGCTTTTGTCCGTAGGTGCGTCAAGATCCTCACCCAATGCAGCGCCAAGAGCTATTTCATAACCCTTCTCGACTTTCAGCGCCTCCACGACCGCGGGAAAAAGGTCTGACCCGCCAAGGTTGATCATCTTGGCGAGCGTATTCGCTTCCGTCTCTATACGACCCAGATTGCTGCGCGCTTCCTGCAGAGGCTGGCGAAGTTCGGCCTCCCGCCGGCGCGCGGTTTCCACAGCTGCTTCGGCAGTGAGCGCAGATTCTTCGGCCTGATCGAGTGCTGCTTCAGCGGTTTCCACCAGACCCTGCTTTTCAACAGGATCGGCCAGCGCGCCGATTTGGGCGGCGACTGCAGACAGGTCGCGTTCAACATCACTCATCTGGCGCATAAGGCGCTCGCGCCGCTCGGCACTCTCGCGCAAGTTCCGCTCGACCTGCGCACGTTCGGCCGAGGCTTCTGCGCGCTCGGCAGTAACCTTGGCCAGTGCTGTTTCGCTTTCTTTCAGCTTGGCGTCTGCACGCTCGAATTCGGCGCGCGTTTCGATCTCGCGTTCACCAGCGTTGGCATTTTCTTCGTTGAGCGACCGCTCCTCCGTGTCGAGACGTGCCAGCACATCGGCGTTATCGCGCACCATCTGCTCTTCGCGCGCAATGTCGGCGATGAACTGAACGAGGCGCTTTTCCAGTTCGTTCTGGCGCGCCCGCATCCGCTCGGCTTCCTCATTGAGCTGCGAACGCGCGATGGTCAGACGCTGCAATATCGCCGCCGCCTTGGCTTCCGCTTCACGCAAATCGGGCAATTTATGTGCGCCGATCGCCTGTTCCTTGGCGGCATTCATCTGCTTTTGTGCCTGATCGCCGACCCCAACTGTCGCCACCGAGAGCGCCGATTGCGCCTCGCCTTCCTGCGCCTTGGCAACGGACCATTTCAGATGGAGAAGAATGGCTTCCGACCGGCGTATATCGGCGGACAGGCTTTTAAAGCGATTTGCCTGACGCGACTGCCGCTTGAGGCTTTCGATCTGCGTTTCAAGCTCGCCGACGACATCCTCGAGCCGCTCAAGGTTCTGTTCCGCTGCCCGTAGACGCAGTTCAGCCTCATGGCGACGGGTATGCAGTCCGGAGATCCCCGCGGCCTCTTCGAGCAAGGCCCGTCGTGCCTGCGGTTTAGCCTGGATAAGCTCACCGATGCGGCCCTGCCCGACCATCGAAGGCGAACGCGCGCCCGTCGATTGATCGGCAAACAGCAATTGCACGTCCTTGGCGCGCGCATCCTTGCCGTTGATGCGATAAACCGAGCCGGATTCGCGCTCGATGCGCCTCGAAACCTGAAGCTCGTCGGCATTGTTGAATGCGGACGGCGCACTGCGGTCCTGATTGTCGAGGAAGAGCGTGACTTCCGCAGTATTGCGCGAGGGCCGTGTCCCTGATCCGGAAAAGATGACATCGTCCATGCCGGAGGCGCGCATGTTCTTGTACGAGCTTTCGCCCATCACCCAGCGCAGCGCCTCAACGAGATTGGATTTGCCGCAGCCATTGGGACCGACGACACCCGTCAAGCCGCTTTCAATGACGAATTCTGCGGGTTCTACGAACGATTTGAAGCCGAGCAGGCGGAGCTTGGTAAAGCGCATCAGATGCCCTTTCCGACAAACACCGCACATGCAAAAGATTGGATGGCGGACGCAACGAAGCATCCGCCGAAAACCGGGTGGCGGTTACTTAAGCAGTCCGTCAATAATCGCTGACATTTCGTCAACCGAAAGGGCTCCCGAGTATCTGGCGCCATTGATGAAGAATGTCGGAGTAGCATTCACTCCAAATTCATTGGCTCCGCGCTCACGCACAGCATTCACATCATCCAGAAGTTTTTGGTTCGTCAAGCAAGCCTTGAAGGACTCCTGTGTAAAACCGGCCAATTTGGAGATTTGAAGCAAAGGTTCTTCTGCATTTGCCGCTCCTGCCCACTGTTCCTGCTGTTTGAACAGAACTTCGACCAGCGGATAGTAGCGCTCTTCAGGAGCGCAACGTGCCAGCATGAAGGCAGCCGCCGCGCGCGGATCAAACGGGAATTCGCGCAGGATAAGCTTGGCCTTGCCCGTATCGATGTATTTTTCCTTGATCGTGGGCAGGGTCGTTGTTGCGAAATGCGCGCAGTGCGGGCATGTCATCGATGCATATTCGACGATCGTTACGGGCGCTTCGGCCTTGCCCATCACGATATCTTTCAAGGTGCCTGGCGCAAGCAGCTTGGCCTCATCGACCGCCCCCGCGGCAGGCGGGACCTTTACATCATTTGGGGCAGGAGTAGCTGGTGCAGTCTCTTGCGCCCAAGCCTCCGTACCAGCGGCCAAAACGATGGCGGCCGTGGAAACCGCGGCGAGCGTCAGAATTTTTCTGCGTGTCAGCAATTCAGTCATAAGATCACCTGTCTCCGGGTTATGCAACTACAGTCTTAGGCTCGTTAATGGCTTATGCCAGTTTCTTTAAGGCACGGCATACGTTCTGTCTTTGAATTTTTCGTGATGCAACGTCAATGAGTCATGCCGATAGAATTATCGTTTCATCTTGTCGGCGTGAATGCTCTGCCCCAGCCGTTGCAGTGCCTCGCGTAGACCGTCGTCCTCGATCGGTTCGACCGAGCGGCTGATCTTGTCAGCTGTTGCCGCATCTACTGGCGGCAAGGTCCGGCGTTTTGCAACCGGCGGTTCGACAGGCTTCTGTTCGATTTTGATCCTGCCGACAGCTGCAAAGCCCAGAAATGCGTTGACGCGGCTGATGATTTCGCCCGTTTCGTGTTGAATTCGCATGGCCGTAAAACCTTGACACGCGACCACCAGCGTTGCGGGCTGGAACGGGTCATCCTCATGTGCCCGGCGCGGCCACAGAAGTTTGAGCGGTCTTGATTGCGCGCCCAGGGCTGGCCCAACGACCTCTTCCCAAGCCTGAACAAGTTCGATGGTGATGCCTGCCCGCTTGCGCAGTACAGGATCCAGAATTCCCGCAGCCGGATCGGCAAGCGGGCGAAAGCCTTTTTTACTGCGATCATCGCTCATCCGGCCGTCGCACCTGTTTCAGAGGAGTCTCAGCGGCCATTATAGCCGCGGAACCATTCAACGAACAAAGGAATACCTTGTTCCAGCGTGGTGGCAGGCGAAAAACCGAGGTCTCGCGACGCGAGGTCTATATCCGCATATGTACGTTTAACATCAGCGGGGGGCATCGGCTCAAATTGTTTGATCGCCTCTCGGCCACAGGCCTTTTCGATGGTTTCGATAAAACGCATCAAAGCGATGGGGTTGTTGTTGCCAAGATTGTAGACTGGTGCCGTTCCTTCCGGATTGGCGAGAATGCGATTTACGGCGCCATAAACACCGTTGACGATGTCATCGATGAACGTGAAATCGCGCTCCATATGGCCGTGGTTGTAAACCTTGATCGGCTTGCCTTGCAAAATCGCATCCGTAAAAAGCCAGGGGGCCATGTCAGGGCGACCATAGGGACCATAGACTGTGAAAAAGCGCAGGCCTGTCGAAGCAATCTTGTGCACGTGCCGATAAGAATAGGCAAGAAGCTCAGCCGAGCGTTTGGTTGCGGCGTAGACCGAAACAGGATGGTCAACTGGGTCGTTTTCTGAGAACGGTACTTTGGTATTGGCGCCGTAGACCGATGAGGAACTCGCATAAACCACGGGGGGCCGTTTCGGCATTTTCAACGCCTGCTCGAATATCGTCACTTGGCCATGCACGTTGGCATCGACATAGGCTGCAGGGTTTTCGACCGAGTAGCGTACGCCCGCCTGTGCTGCGAGGTGAACTATGATGTCGGCATCCGTATCAGTGCCAATCGCAGTGGAGAGCCCTTCGGCATCAGCTATATTGCCACGGACAAAACGGATGTTGGAAAGACCATCCAGCGCGGAGAGTCGGGCTTCCTTGAGTGCTACTGGATAATAGTCGTTGAGATTGTCGATCGCGATAATATCAAAGCCTTCGCTGGCGAGCCGTCGCGCAACGTGAAATCCGATAAAACCAGCTGCTCCAGTAACGATGGCCTTCATAAATTACCCAACATCATTCTAATCGATCTTCGCCATGGCGAGCTTTTGGTCGAACTCACTCAAGGTAAGCTCGTCGGCTTCGGCATGCGCGGCCAACTGCGGTATCGACAGATAGGGCGAGGTTCCGGATATCCAACAGATCATCATCGTCAGGTAAATGAAAACCGCGTCCGTCGCATCGTGACCGAACATGATACCCAGCATGCCCGTAATCACATAACTGCTCACCAGCAGTAGGGAAATAGCGATTGCGAGATCCCGGCCCGGTCCGGGCTCCTTCTTGCACGCGGCGATTATCGGAGCAGCAAGAAGCCCGAGCACCGCCAGCACACCCAATATACCGCCGTCGACAGCGGCATTCAAAAAGCCGTTGTGTACGTGCGTAAAAGACATTTTCTTGTCGGGAGGCAAATTCAGGATCTCGTTGACCCGCGACATGCGATTTTGCGGACCATAGCCGATCAGCGGCGATGCCAGAAAAGCCCGTTTGGCGGCCGACCACAACATCAGTCGCGCATTGAGAGAGTTGATACTGTCTGGCTGACGATCCAGCTGCACGATATCGCTTTCGAGCGCATGATAGCGCTCCGTCACCTTCATTGCCGCAATGGCGATAATGGCAACGATTATGACGGCTCCAACGACCTTCATGACATTGGTGATTGTCGGCAGGGTTTGTCCTCGCAAGTACCAATACAGAACGGCAAAGTTTACAGGCATGACCAGCCAGGCCGAACGCGTGCCGGAGAGAAATGCGCAGACAAGACCACATGCAAAACCGGCGATGGCAATAAATCGCTCGGTCCTGCTGTCTGAATGCGCATTGAGCAGTGAAATGCTGCCAAACAATACTGTAAACAGTCCGAACACCGCAGCATTCCCGGCGCCCCCTTCGGCACGAGGCGACAGAAAAGCGATCTGGACGATGCTGAATATGAGCGAACCGATCATGCCGATGCCAGCACCGGTGATCAAAAAGGGCACAAGACGACCGGGAAGGCTCGCTCGAAGTCGCGGCAGCACAGCCCAGATTGCGAGGAAGGGAATCATCTTGAAGATGAAGGGAATCCCCTTCGACGCATCGGGATGTACGGCTACCGAAAGTATGGTCACGAGAACGTAAAAGGTCAGACACCAGGCGACGATCTTGTCGGTTCTGCTCATCTCGAACCGGAAACGTTTTGCTGCGAGTGAAACGATTGCCCATAAAAAGGCACAGACCAAGGTCACGGACGTTCCGCTTGCCAGCAGGCCAGGAAACAGCGCAAACACAAATGTAAAGAGACGATTGTTGCGATCGATTCCGATAAAATGCCCTCTTGTGGGGAGCATTATCGCTTTGGCTAATTGATCTGGAAGCATCTAAGGTTCCGAATGATTATGAGATTCATGCTTGCAACCGTTTTTGTAAGAACCGTCAAGGCTTCGTGTAGCGCAGTTTGGAATTGATGCAACCAATAACCACCCGCCTGCTGCTATGGTATGATTCTCATCACCGGACTCTACCATGGCGCATTTCGCCGCGCGAGCGTCTCGCAGGCAGCACTGCCGATCCCTATCGGATCTGGCTTTCCGAAATCATGCTGCAACAAACGACGGTTGAAGCCGTCAAATCCTATTTCCGCGTTTTCATCGAAAAGTGGCCGACAGTCGTGGATTTGGCCGCCGCGAGCCAGGACGACGTTTTGCGCGCCTGGGCTGGTCTTGGCTATTATTCGCGCGCGCGAAACCTGAAGAAATGTGCCGATATCATCTGTGCAGAATATGGCGGGCGTTTCCCGTCCGATCTTGCCAATTTGAAGTCGCTGCCCGGTATCGGCGACTACACGGCCGCCGCGATTGCCTCGATCGCATTTGATCTGCCCATGGCCGTTGTCGACGGCAATGTGGAGCGCGTCATCACGCGGCTCTATGCTCTCGCTACCCCTCTGCCGCTGGCCAAGCCAGAGATCCGCGCGCGCATGCAGGCGCTTACACCTGACGAAAGACCGGGGGATTTTGCCCAGGCAATGATGGATCTCGGAGCGACGATCTGCACGCCCAGGCGACCCGCGTGCGTCATTTGCCCGCTCAACGACAATTGCCAGGCGTTGCGAACCACCGATCCGGAATTCTTTCCTGTGAAAGCGCCCAAGAAAGAGAAGCCCGTTCGCGTTGGGGCTGCCTTCGTCGCTGTTTCCAATGATGAGGTATATTTACGTGGTCGTGCAGAGACGGGATTGCTTGGCGGCATGGCGGAAGTTCCGACGACATCTTGGACGGCACGTCTCGATGGGGAAACCGAGTTGGATGCAGCCCCCTTTCCCGCTAACTGGATCGCCACCGGCAACATCACCCATATTTTTACGCATTTCGAATTGCGTCTTAAAATCTACAAAGCTCATGAAGTAGAGAAAGACATTGCCGCTGGCGGGTGGTGGGTCAAGGTTGATGAATTGGGAGGCGAAGCCTTGCCCACGGTCATGAAAAAAGCCATTGCTGCCGCCATTCCAGATGCGTTCGCAAGGAGAAAAAATTAGAATGACACAGGTCAAGCATATCGTTTTCGACATTGGCATGGTTCTTATACACTATGATCCACATGCCGCCTTCCTGGATGTCATTCCCGATGCCACTGAGCGCCAATGGTTCTTCGACAATGTCTGCACACATGAATGGAATGTCGAGCAGGATCGCGGACGGAAATGGCCGGAGGCTGAGGCTCTATTGATCGCCGACTTTCCCGACCGCGAGCAGCACATCCGCGCGTTCCGGCAGAACTGGCACATGATGGTTCCGCATTCGATCGATAGCAGCGTCGAGATCATGCGCAAGCTGATCGCCGATGGTCACGATGTGACGATGCTCACCAATTTCGCCTCGGATACTTTGCGCGAGGCCTGGGAGCGATACCCGTTCCTGACCGAAAGCCGCGGCGTGACGATTTCCGGCGATGTCGGCCTGATCAAGCCCGACAAGGCAATTTACGATCAACACGTCGCTACCTTTGACCTTGAAGCTTCTGCGACGCTCTTCATCGATGACAGCGCCAAGAATGTTGCCGGTGCCAAGGCCGCAGGTTGGCAGTCGGTACAATTCATCGACCCTGAAACCCTCAAGGCCGATCTTGAGAACCTTGGAATCCGCATCTGATCCCAGCTAAAAGCGAAACGCCCGAGACATGCCTCGGGTGCGCCGCTGGGCATGTTTGGATTCATGCTATGACGCGACGAAAATGGTGATTTTCGAGCACCGGAGCGCAGCGTACATACTGGTACGCGAGCACCGGAGCGGAGAAAAACGCCATTTGCAGGCCGTCATCGCATAAATCTCTAGCCGCCTGCGGAAACCATGCCCGATCGCACCTGCTTGCGCAGTTCGTCGATCGGCTTGAGCACGCCCTCGTCTTCAAAGTGCCAGAATGTCCAGCCATTGCAGGCATCGAGACCCTGCGCTTTCGCGCCCATGCGGTGGATTGATCCTGCATCACCGCCCGTCGTCACAGTGCCATCAGCACGTACGATCGCAGCATGGCGCTTGCGAATATCGCTCAGAACCGCACCCGGCTTCAACATTCCGGATTCAATGATGCTGCCGAATGCGACACGCGGTTCCGCACGCTTGCTGGTCATGACGGTTAGGTCGGCGCCGGCTAGTGGGTCCACCGCAGCGATGCGAGCCGTCGCAGCATCGATATATTTCTGTTCCCGTTCGATGCCGACAAAATGCCGTCCGAGCCGTTTGGCGACGGCGCCGGTGGTTCCCGATCCAAAGAACGGATCGAGAATGACATCCCCTGGCTTCGATGAAGCCATGAGAATCCGGGCCAGCAAGGCTTCAGGCTTTTGCGTTGGGTGTATCTTGTCGCCATTCTCATCTTTAAGACGCTCCGCGCCGGTGCAAATCGGGAAAAGCCAATCCGAGCGCATCTGAAGATCGTCGTTGGCAGCCTTCATGGCTTCGTAATTGAACGTGTAGCCCTTTGATTTCTGATCGCGCGATGCCCATATCATGGTCTCGTGGGCGTTCTGGAACCGGCGGCCGCGGAAATTCGGCATCGGGTTATTCTTGCGCCAGATGACGTCGTTGAGCATCCAGAATCCGAGATCCTGCATTGTCGCGCCGACGCGGAAAATGTTGTGATAGGAGCCGATGACCCAGATCGTGCCGTTCGGCTTCAACACGCGGCGGCATGCGAGAAGCCAGGCGCGCGTGAACGCGTCATACGCCTGGAAGCTTTCGAACTGGTCCCAATGATCGTTGACCGCGTCCACCTTCGACTGATCCGGGCGATGAAGATCTCCCTCGAGCTGAAGATTGTAGGGCGGGTCGGCGAAGATGATATCGATCGAATGATCGGGCAAACGGTTGAGAGCGGCGACGCAGTCGCCTTTGAGAATGGTGTCGATCCAGGAAGTTTGCGGCGCTGCCTGGGGCAGATCATTCACGAGACGTACTACGGACATTTGATACTCGATTACTGGAGACGCTTTACATAGCGGTATGGTTACCGCACACGGTAAATATCGCGTTAAGCGCAAACGAAATCGGTGCTTGTCTTTGACCAGATGGCCATAAACGTGTAGTCGATGCCCGACACCCCCCAAAACGACCGGAGCCGCTGCTGTTGCGGCGCTATTTTGAACAGGTATGACTAATGGAACCTCAGCTTATTATTTTCGACTGCGATGGCGTGCTCGTCGATTCAGAAATTCTTGCCGCCGAAGTCGAATCCCAGCTGCTGACACAATCCGGCTACCCCATTGAACCGGAAGATATCGCCGAACGTTTTGCCGGACTGACCTGGACGGATATTCTGCTTCAGGTGGAAAAGGAATCCGGCATTCCGATTTCAGCCTCGCTGATCGAAGAATCGGCACGGCAGATGGACCATAAGCTGTGCAACGAACTCAACGTCATCGAGGGCGCCGAACAAGTGATCGCAGCATTGAAATATCCGAAATGCGTCGCATCGAATTCGATCAGTTCTTCACTGAAGATGATGCTCGAACAAAGCACGCTCTATGATCTCTTTGCCCCGAACATCTTCTCAGCCCGAGAGGTCGGTACACAGAAGCCGAAGCCGGATCCAAACGTGTTTTTGTTCGCTGCGAAGCAATTCAACGTAGATCCGGCGCGCTGCATCGTTATCGAAGATTCGAGCCATGGCGTTCACGCTGCAAGGACTGCGGGCATGCGGGTAATTGGTTTTACGGGCGGCGCCCATACCTATCCCGGCCATGCCGACAAGCTGACTGATGCCGGAGCCGAAACGGTGATCAGTCGCCATCGCGATCTGCCGGCAGTTATCGAAGCAATGACGGTGTGGTCCGAAGCAGTGTGACCGGGCCCATTGAAATTCACGCTATGACGCGGCGAAAATGCGGTTTTCGAGCACCGGAGCGCAGCGTACTTTAAGGTACGTGAGCACCGGAGCACAGAAAAGCGCCATTTGCAGGCCGTCAGAGCGCGAATAGTGCGACGCCAACCTTTTTCACTGTGTTTTCGGCTTTGATTTTGAAGCCGCGCTTGCTGGCCCTTCGTCGAAACCTATGAACACCTGAATGTTCTGCGCCGTTGGCTTTGGGAAACTCACATTGGGATCGTTGAAAACGAACTGTGTGGCAGCACCATCCGAAGCCGATATCGCCTGCTTGTGCAGCGTCGAGTACAGCACATTTGTTCCCTGAATGACGGCGACGCGGATAGGTACTGTAATTGTCCCGGGGGTGAATTTCGGACCGGGTACGACCTTGCCGGAAACGGCCACGTTCATGGTCATGGTAGCGTC
Organism: Phyllobacterium zundukense; assembly: GCF_025452195.1. Lineage (NCBI taxonomy): Bacteria > Pseudomonadati > Pseudomonadota > Alphaproteobacteria > Hyphomicrobiales > Phyllobacteriaceae > Phyllobacterium > Phyllobacterium zundukense. The sequence continues at coordinate 3,827,155 of NZ_CP104973.1, forward strand.
GTTTGACTGGCACGACCGCGTCTGGTTCGAGATCGAAGCTTGATAGATCAGGTTTTCAGGCGTCTTGTCTGATTTTCCATAATTCGTCAGGACCGAGGTCCCTTCGCGGATCGTCACGGTGGGGCAGAACGCTGTCAATTCGGACGCTGTTATGCGTTTTTGCGCTTCCGCGGTGGCAAGCGCCTTCTCACTATTCGGGTCGTCGCTGTTGCTGCCGCTGGTCGAGCATCCCGCAAGACCCATAGCAAAAATCATTGCACAAACCGGGGCGCAAAGTTGATAGAAGGGCAAAGATTTTTGTGCTTCTGACTTCATGAACAGAACTCTCCTTGACGAACGAACCTTAAGAGGCCAAACGAAAATTCGTCAGGAAGCGGCGAAAATGGTGGTTTTCCAGTACCGAAGCGGAACGTACGTTTTGTACGTGAGCATCGGAGCACAGAAAACCGTCATTTGCAGCCCTTCCATGACGGATTTGCGGTTGGGCTCTGACGAACGAGCGTGTTCTATACCAACGGTAAGGAAATAATGCGACGGGGCATTGCAGCCTTTTTTTGACAAGGGCAGCTACAGCACTATTGGGCAAAACACATGAGGCGACCGAGATGAAATATGTGAGTACCCGGGGAGAAGCGCCGGTTTTGGGCTTTTCCGATGCGCTTTTATCCGGTCTTGCCCGTGATGGCGGACTCTATCTTCCGGAGCAATTTCCACAGTTTTCCGCTAGCGAAATCCGCTCGCTGCGCGGCAAAACCTATGCGGAAGTCGCCATTCAGGTTCTGACGCCATTTATAGCCGGCGACATAGACCAGGCCGATTTCGAGAAGATGGTGCATGAGGCCTACGGTACGTTTCGGCACGAAGCGGTCTGCCCGTTGGTGCAGACCCGGCACAACGAGTTTGTTCTCGAGCTTTTCCATGGACCGACCCTCGCCTTCAAGGATGTGGCGATGCAGTTGTTGGCGCGACTGATGGATTATATCCTGACGAAGCGTAACGAGCGCGCCACCATTGTCGGTGCAACTTCCGGCGATACGGGCGGCGCAGCCATCGAGGCATTTGCCAACCGGGATCGCACGGATATCTTCATTCTGTTTCCGCACAACCGCGTTTCGCTCGTGCAGCAGCGGCAGATGACGACATCGGCGGCATCGAATGTCCACGCGCTGGCCGTCGAGGGGAATTTCGATGATTGCCAGTCCTTGGTCAAAGGCATGTTCAACGATTTGGCCTTCCGCGATTCCCTTTCTCTGTCGGGGGTCAATTCGATCAACTGGGCGCGGATCATGCCGCAAATCGTTTATTATTTCACGGCTGCCGTTTCGCTCGGTAGCCCGGAGCGCCCGGTATCCTTCACCGTTCCGACTGGCAATTTCGGCGATATTTTTGCAGGCTACGTCGCAAAGCGCATGGGCCTTCCGATTGACCAACTTGTCATTGCGACCAACGATAACGATATTTTGACCCGCACGATCGAAACGGGAATTTATGAAACCCGGGGCGTACTGCACACGACATCGCCTTCCATGGACATACAGGTTTCTTCCAATTTCGAGCGCCTGCTCTTTGAAGCACACGGTCGGGATGCCGCCGCAGTGCGCCGATTGATGAGCGGGTTGAAACAATCAGGCAGCTTCACGATTGCCGACACTGTACTTGCCGCAATCCGCGCTGAGTTCGCTGCAGGGCGCTCTACCAAGGCTGAAACGGCCGAGGCAATCGCAAATGTCCTGAAGCAGTCCGGTTATCTTCTTGATCCGCATTCGGCCATCGGACTGAAAGTTGCGCGGGAGAAGGCCCGGAGCGAAACGCCAAGCGTTGTACTTGCCACTGCTCATCCGGCGAAATTTCCCGATGCCGTCGAGGCAGCGAGCGGCATTCATCCACACCTTCCGCTCTGGCTGGGTGACCTCATGCAACGAAAAGAACAGTACACGGTACTTCCCAACGACCTTAAAAGTGTGGAAGAGTATGTGAGCCGACATTCAAGAGCGGCGGGTAAGGAGCATTGAATGGGCGTTGAAATCAGTCGCCTCTCCAACGGTTTGACGATTGCGACAGAGACAATGCCGCATGTGGAGAGTGTAGCGCTTGGCATCTGGGTCAAGGCAGGGTCGAGGAATGAGGCCAACCATCAGCACGGCATTGCTCATCTTCTTGAACACATGGCTTTTAAGGGAACTGAAAATCGTTCTGCCTGGAAAATTGCGGCCGACATCGAAGATGTAGGCGGCGAGATCAACGCGGCCACCAGTGTCGAAACAACATCGTATTATGCGCGCGTCCTGCGAGACGACATGCCTCTGGCAATCGATATCCTCAGCGATATCATGACCGGTTCGAAGTTCGACGCTGAGGAGCTCGAGCGCGAAAAAAATGTGGTCATGCAGGAAATCGGGGCAGCGCACGACACGCCTGACGACGTTGTCTTTGACCGCTTCACGGAAGCAGCGTTTCAAGACCAGACAATCGGCCGGACAATTCTTGGAACACCGGAAACCGTGCAATCCTTTTCTTCGGCCGACTTGCGCCGTTATATGGATGAACAATACAGCGCCGAGCGCATGGTCGTCGTCGCCGCTGGCGGTGTAAAGCACGATGAATTCGTACGCGAAGTCGAGAAGCGGCTCGGTTCGTTTCGCGCCAAATCAACGGCACCGGAACCGGATCTGTCGCACTATGTCGGTGGCGATTTCCGCGAACAACGCGACTTGATGGACGCACAGGTCGTCATCGGTTTCGAGGGACGAGCCTACCACGTTCGCGATTTCTATGCTTCGCAATTGCTGGCAATGATCCTCGGCGGTGGGATGTCCTCCCGTCTTTTCCAGGAGGTGCGTGAGAAACGCGGGCTGTGTTATTCGGTCTATGCCTTCCACTGGGGTTTTTCCGATACCGGCATTTTTGGAATTCACGCCGCAACCGGGCGCAACCATCTCAAGAAGCTAGTCCCGGTTATCATCAATGAGCTGCATGAAGCTGCCCGAAACATCAGCCAGGAAGAGCTGAATCGTGCGCGTGCGCAATATCGTGCCAGCCTGCTGATGTCGCACGAAAGTGCCGCGAGCCGGGCCGGACAGATTGCACGGCAGATGCTGCTCTACGGGCACGCGGTCTCGACAGAAGAACTGGTCGAGCGTTTATCGAAGATCACGACAGAGCGCTTGACGGACCTCGCAGGCCGCCTCTTCCTCGATACAACGCCAACGATTGCCGCCGTCGGTCCGGTTGGTTCGCTAATGAAATTCGCCGATGTCCGCCAAGGGCTTACTTCTGCAACAGCAAGTCCCCGAAAAATCGCGGTCTGACGGCCAGAGAGCCTCGACGGCCATGATCGCCCTGCCCTTTCTGAAAAGCGTCGCGCCGCCCCTGCAGGGCGAGCGGCTCTATTTGCGTCCGCCACAACTTTCCGATTACCGCGCGTGGTCCACGCTTCGCGCGCAGAGCCGCGAGTTCCTCACGCCGTGGGAACCTCTTTGGGCGGTCGACGATCTGGAACGTGGAGCCTTTCGCCATAGAATTCGTCACTATGACGAAGAGGCGGCAGCCGGAACGGCGCATCCTTTCTTTCTTTTCCGCAACAAGGATTCGCGCCTGCTTGGAGGCATTACGCTCGGCAATATCCGCCGCGGTGTTGGGCAGAATGGCATGATCGGGTACTGGATCGGCGAGCCGTTTGCCGGACAGGGTTTCATGCACGAAGCCCTGGGCCTGCTTATTCCCTATGCTTTTACCAAGGTAAGGTTGCACCGGCTGGAAGCGGCCTGTATTCCAAGCAATGAAAGATCGATCCGCCTTCTCGAAAAAGCCGGATTTCAGAGGGAAGGACTGCTACGCTCATACTTAAAGATAAATGGTATGTGGCAAGATCATCTGCTCTTCTCCATGATTGAAGGCGATGTACGGCGGTAGGGAAATAAAGGTTGTATCAGTGGCATTTTTGACGGGACGGACGCTGAAAGGCTTATCGCGGGTTTTTGCGCTCGTCATTTTGTTGATATCGATGCAGTCGGCTGCGAACGCGTTCGAGACAATCAAGATCACCAAGGAAAGCACAGCGCTCGACCTGTCAAAAGCCGTCGAAGTGTACCGGAACCAAGGCGAGACTTTCCAGATTTCCACCGCACCGGGCACCGACGGCATCGTTCGCCGCATCGAGGTGCAGGCCAACGACAAGCGTTCTACCGGTGACTGGGCAGCCTTTTCCCTTGCCAACCCGACCGACGAGCAGATCGACCGGCTGATCGTCGCGCCACACTTCCGCCTCGTCGGATCGGGTTTCATCTGGCCCGACCTCGGCTCGACCCGCATCGCATCCATTACGCCGAGTGAGGGATTCGCGCTGGACCGGCAAGCCAGCGAAGATGCCGATATTTTCCTGATTACGCTCAATCCCGGAGCCGTGATCACGCTTGTGGCCGAACTGGCGTCGCCGAACCTGCCTCAGGTTTACGTTTGGGAGCCAAATGCTTACAAGGACACGGTCAACTCCTATACGCTCTACCGCGGCATTCTTCTCGGAATCGCTGGCTTGCTCGCGTTGTTCTTGACCATTCTGTTTGTCGTCAAGGGAACGTCACTTTTTCCTGCAACAGCCGCGCTGGCATGGGCGGTACTGGCCTACATCTGCGTCGATTTCGGCTTCTGGAACAAGCTGATAGAGATAACGCCTGGTAATGAACAGATGTGGCGGGCCGGCACCGAGGTGGCGCTTGCGGCGACGCTGGTGATCTTTCTCTTCACCTATCTCAACCTCAACCGATGGCATGACAATTTCAGTTATGGCGCGCTGACATGGATTCTCGGCCTCGGCATTGTCTCCGGCGTCGCGATTTTCGACCCACCGATCGCCGCCGGTATCGCCCGCTTCTCCTTCGCCCTGACCATTATTTCCGGCATCGTGCTGATCGGTTTCTTCTCCTTCCGAAGTTATGATCGCGCGATCATGTTGATACCGACATGGATGCTCCTGCTGGTCTGGTTGATGGGCAGCTGGCTCACCGTATCGGGCATTCTGGCCAATGATATCATTCAGCCGGCCCTTGCCGGGGGCCTCGTTCTCATCGTTCTCCTCATTGGCTTCACCGTCATGCAGCACGCATTTTCGGGCGGCGCGCTGCAACAGGGCCTGTTCTCCGATGTGGAGCGGCAAGCGCTCGCTATTATCGGTTCCGGCGATATCGTCTGGGATTGGGACGTGCCGCGTGATCGCGTCGTTACCACGCCTGATCTCACCAATTTCCTTGGAGCCTCGGCGAGTTCTCTGCATGGCGCCGTGCGCAACTGGTTGCCGAGCCTGCACGCGGACGATCGCGATCGCTTCCGGACGACCCTGGACGTTATTCTCGAGAACAGGCGCGGCCGCATTTCACAAACATTCCGCCTGCGTGCCAATGACGGCCACTACTACTGGTACTCGCTGAAGGCCCGCCCTGTCATCGGTTCCGATGGTGAAATTGTCCGGTGCGTCGGCACGCTTATCGATGTCACCGAGCAGAAAAAGGCAGAAGAACGCCTGCTGCACGACGCTGTGCACGATAATCTGACAGGCCTGCCGAACCGCGAACTCTTCCTGGATCGCCTGGGCTCCGTCATCACCATGGCCCAAACCGAGAGCAGAATCCGTCCAACCGTATTCATCATCGACATTGACCGGTTCAAGCAGGTCAATGACGGCCTTGGCATGTCGGCAGGCGATACATTTCTTCTGACCATTTCACGTCGTCTGCACCGCCTGTTGCGGCCGCAGGATACGCTCAGCCGTCTGGCCGGTGATCAATTTGGCCTCATTCTCGTCTCTGAGAGCGAGCCTGCCAAAATTGCCGCATTCGCCGAAGCGGTGAAACAGGCCATTCGGGCGCCGATTGCCTTTTCCAAACGCGAGATCGTGCTGACCGCATCGCTTGGCCTGATTACCTGGACGAGCGGCAGCGCCGCCTCACCGGAAGACCTGGTCAAGGACGCCGAGCTGGCCATGTTCCAGGCCAAGCGGTTCGGTGGCGATCGCATCGAGCCGTTCCGCCCGGCCTTCCGCGCAGTGGGCAGTGACCGGCTTCAGCTGGAATCCGATTTGCGCCGCGCTCTCGAACGTCGCGAAATTCACATGGCCTATCAGCCCATCATGCGTCTGGAAGACAACAGCATTGCAGGGTTTGAAGCGCTGATGCGCTGGGATCACCCGCGCCGCGGTTCCATTCCGCCGTCGGAGTTCATTCCGATTGCCGAAAGCTCGGGCCTTATCGTGCAGCTCGGTCTTTTCGCAATGCAGAAGGCGGCGGAAGACCTCGTCAACTGGCAGCGCAATCTTGGCGCCTCGCCTCTCTTTGTTTCTGTCAATATTTCCAGCAGCCAACTGATCCGGCAGGATCTGATCGATGACGTACGATCGGTGCTCCTGCAAACCCAGATCGAGCCGGCGAGCCTGAAACTGGAACTCACGGAATCCCTGATGATGGAAAATCCGGAGCGCTCCAACTACGTGCTCTCCAGCATCAAGGCGATGGGCGTCGGTGTATCGCTCGATGATTTCGGCACGGGGTATTCTTCGCTGTCCTACCTGACCTCCTTCCCGTTCGACATGATCAAGATCGACCGCTCGTTCCTGAAGGCGGATCAACCGCAGAAGGTGACACTGCTTCGTTCCATGATCAGCATGGCGCACGATCTTGGATTGTCGGTCGTGACGGAAGGCATCGAGAATGAGAGCGATGCGCTGCAACTCCGCCAGATGGGCTGCGAATATGCGCAAAGTTTCATGTTCAGCCCGCCGCTCACGCTGGACGTCGCGACAAAGCTACTGCGTGAGCAGTTCCAGCAATCTAAAGCGTCGTAGAAATCACATCAGGTTGCCCGTCAGGGTGAACTAGCTCCGATACTGCAGTTGCAAATTCGTCAGGCTGAGGCGAAAAGGTTGATTTTCGAGCATCGGAGCGGAGCGTACATTTGGGTACGTGAGCACCGAAGCGTAGAAAATCTGCCTTTGCAGCCCGGCATCACGAAGAGTGCAACTGCAGTATTAGGCGTGTCCGGCGACAGTGGCCAGCCGCGACGGATCAACGCCCATATAGGCTAAAATCCGATCGTACTTGCTGTCGATATCGGTATCGAAAAGCAGTTCCTGCGACGCCTTGCAGGTGAGCCAGCCATTGTTGGCGATCTCGGTCTCTAGTTGACCCGAAGCCCAACCGGAATAACCCAGAGTCATCAAGGCTTTGCGCGGTCCGCGGCCACCGGAGATGGCACGCAGTATATCCACAGTTCCCGTCAGGCAAATCTCTTCTGCTACCGGCATGGTTGAATCGGTGAGATAATCGTCAGAATGCAGGACGAAGCCTCGCCGCATTTCGACCGGTCCGCCATTGCGCACCAGAAAATCGCGCGTCCGTTCAGGCATCATGATTGCCTGTTGCTCGTCGAGAACACCAAGTTGAACGAGGATATCCGAAAATTCCATGTCCTGGACACGATTGATAATCAGGCCCATAGCGCCCTTTTCGGAGTGCGCACAAACATAGATGACCGAGCGCGCAAACCGGCTGTCGTCCATTCCCGGCATAGCGAGAAGGAACTGTCCATTCAGAAATCCGGTCTCTTTGTTGGCGTCTCTGAAAATCTCCATGAGAATAAAGGTACCAAGGATTCTGTAAATGACAACGGCTTTGGGTAACGAATTGTAAATGATGCTGAAATCCCTCAGCCGCGCACGTATTGCGGGATTACTTCTCACGCAGAAATGATGCGCAAAATCAGTCACATCCTTGATAGTGCCCAAAAGGCCTGTAAAGGTCGAAAAATGAAAACAGAACTGCTCTTTCTTGCTGCCGTGATTGCGTTTACCGCTCCGGCGCATGCAAATTCCGAATGGACGAAGACGCCAGGCGGCAACGTCAGGCTCGTTATCGACAATCCTGTCCAGCCATCGCCCGAGATCCGCGGAGCGATAGAGATCAATCTCGATCCGGGCTGGAAAACCTATTGGCGAGAACCCGGTGATGCGGGTGTGCCGCCCGAACTTGATCTCACCGAAAGCACCAACATCAAAAGCTATGCGCTTTCGTTTCCAACGCCGCACCGCTTCGACGACGGCAATACCCATTGGGCAGGATACAAGAAACCGGTCTCCTTGCCGCTCACGCTCACGCTCGCCGATCCTGCCAAGCCCGCCCATCTGAAGGGCCATGCGTTTCTTGGGATTTGCGAGACGATCTGCATCCCTGTCAAAGCGGAGTTTGATTTTAGCGTCGACAACACCAAACCCACCGACGCGTTGACGAAAACGCTTATAGATGCGGCCTTCGAACAGCTGCCGGGCGAAGCGTCGGCGACATTTGGCGCGCGCAGCGCGACACGCAAGGATGATCATGTGAGAGTAACGGTCGACCTTCCTGCCGATGATCCAAACACCGACATTTTCGTCGCGGGCGATGGAGCCGTTACATTCGGCATGTCGAAACTGAAGGACCGGCAGGCAAATGAAGCTGTTTTTTCCGTGCGGATCATCTCCGGAAAGGACAAGAAAACGCCCCCTCTCAACTACACGCTGGTTCAAGGGAACAAGGCTGTCTCCGGAACCGTTGACGTGCAGGAATAACGATCAAAAATTCTCGACTTTTGCAAGTGCGCACCCTATGTGCGGAAGGTCTCATATCACATCTCACAGGGAGCTATTCATGACGATCAAGGTGGGCGAGCGTTTGCCGGACGCTGTATTCAAGACGAAATCGGATGAGGGCGTCAGTGAAGTCCGCTCCGAAACGCTGTTCAAGGGCAAGAGAATTGTTCTCTTTGCCGTTCCTGGCGCATTTACGCCGACCTGCAGCATGAACCATCTACCAGGTTATCTTGAAAACAGAGATGCAATTCTGGCAAAGGGCATCGACGCAATTGTCGTGGTAGCCGTCAATGATCCGCATGTCATGGGTGCCTGGGCCAAGGCAACAAATGGCGAGGGCAAGATTCAATATCTCTCGGACGGCAATGCTACCTTCACCAAGGCCGTCGGTCTCGATGTCGATCTCGGTGCCGGCAATATGGGCATACGCTCCAAGCGGTATTCAATGTTGGTCGAAGACGGCGTGGTGAAGCAACTCAATATTGAAGAGTCTCCTGGTCAGGCTATCACCTCGAGCGCAGCGACCATTCTCAATCAGCTTTAGGAGAAACTCGTATTGGGGTGGGGATAAGTTTTGGATACAGATTCAAAAAACCCCTCCCTGGCGCTTTGCGCCTTCCCTCCCCACAGGGGCGAGTGAAGAGACATTTTGCTGTCGGTGCTCGGTTTTGGCAATGCTGCTGTGCGTGGTTCGACAAGCTCACCATGAGGGAGGTGGGTTGATTGCAGGGAGCGAAATTCTGCAATGCTGGCGATTGTCGTTGCAACACTCTACCTCCCTCATGGTGAGCTTGTCGAACCACGCACAGCAGCATTGCCATCCGGTAAATCAAGCAGCCTTGAAGGCACCCCGATCAACCTCCAGACAAAATAATCGTGGCTGTTTATCCACGCGCCTGAAACCTGAGCTATCCTGTGCCCGTCCTTTCCATGGGGAGCTGCTTCCGGAGCCGTTCGAAAGTGGGGAAGGACGGCGTGTCAGCGGGCGGGCAACGGACCCGAGCGCTGGCCGACCTGTTCGTCTTCGGAGGTCAATCTGCGCATTCCAGGCAGATATTGCCTCCATTGTTGACGCCAACGCCAATCGTGCGGACACTGCACCGACGGCGACGACGGGCCCGGACTCCAGGCGTTCATCCACTCGCCCTTCGGAACAAGCAGAAGCTGGCCGGCAGGGGGACAACGTTAGCGGGCGGTCTTCGGATCGCATTATTTATCTACAAAGACGCGCTTCGACGACCGCCCGTCTTCCCACAATGCAAAGCAATGGCCAGACTCTGATGAGGGCGTGGCAAGGGAGAAGCACACCCGGTTCTTTGAAACTATCAATCACACAAATCCGCACCGGAGCACAGGAAAGCGCTATTTGCAGCCCGCTTGGCGAGTTGTCGGTCAGGCTCTTAAACTTGCGGCATTCGCTTCTGTTTGAAAGGCGCCATGCCAGCGCGTGCAAGCTCATCGGCACGTTCGTTCTCCGGATGGCCGGCATGCCCTTTGACCCAGTGCCAGACCACCTTGTGCCGCTTGCGCGCTTCATCCAGCGCCTGCCAGAGTTCGGCATTCTTCACTGGCTTCTTCGCGGCAGTTTTCCAGCCGTTGCGCTTCCAGCCGTCGATCCAGCCAGAAATACCGTCACGAACATAGACCGAATCCGTATAAAGATCGACGTGGCACGGCTCCTTCAGGGCATTCAAAGCCGAGATCGCCGCCATCAACTCCATACGGTTGTTGGTCGTGTCGGCTTCACCGCCAGAGAGTTCCTTTTCATTGCCGTTCCAGCGCAGAACCGCACCCCAGCCTCCCGGACCGGGATTGCCGGAGCAAGCGCCATCGGTAAAAGCCTGAATCTCCTTCACACCTTGGACCCTTCCAGGATAAGTCCGTACTCTTCTGCCGACTTGATCTGGCGGTGAAAGCGCATCCGGCGGATGTATTCCATCGGGTCTTTTTTGACAACGAGGCTGCCTTCCGGCGTGTTGAGCCAATCGTACAATCTTGTGAGCATGAAGCGCAACGCCGAACCGCGTGCAAGGATAGGCAAGCTTGCGGCTTCGTCTGCCGAGAGCGGGCGAACGGAGTTGTAGCCCCGAAGCAAGGCCGTGCCTTTGGTGAGATTGAAAGAATGATCCTTTTCAAAGCACCAGGCGTTCAGGCAAACGGCCACATCGTAGGCAAGCAGATCGGTACAGGCGAAATAGAAATCGATCAGTCCCGACAATTTGTTTCCCAAAAAGAAGACGTTGTCTGGAAAAAGGTCGGCATGGATAACACCCGAGGGCAAGTGCGACGGCCAGTTGGACTCGAAGAAGGCCAGATCGGTCTCTGTCTCGTCAGCAAGGCCTGGTTCAACCCGATCGGCACCGGCCTTGGAATTGTCCCACAGGGGCCGCCAGCCTTCTACCGAGAGCGCATTGGGGCGGCGCATGGGGAAATCCTCGCCTGCGACATGCATCCTCGCCATTGCCTCGCCCAAGGCAAAGCAATGCTGCACTGTCGGGCGGCGCATCCACATGCCTTCGAGAAAGGTCACAATCGCAGCAGGCCGACCAGCCAGTTCACCGATGCTTGATCCGGACTTCTGGTTCACTGGCAAAGGACAGCGTATCCCCTTGCCCGCCAGATGGCGCATCAAACCGAGAAAGAACGGCAGATCGTTGCTGTTCACACGTTTCTCGTACAACGTCAGAATGTACGATCCAGTGCTGGTATGCAGCAGATAGTTGGAGTTTTCGACGCCCTCGGCAATGCCCTTATACGAAAGCAGCTCGCCGATATCGTAGTCTTTGAGGAAATGCGCCAGGTCGATTTCATTGATGTCGGTGTAGACGGCCATTTGTTAGCTCTTACCGGCTGCCGTTGACGAATGCCATATCGGCGCTCGTCAGTTCCACGTCCCGCAGGTCCCGCATCACATGGAAATTTTCGGTCTCGATGGTTGTTTCGGCAAGTTCAATCGACACGATATACCGCTCCGAAAAGGACTGGATGATTTCGTCAACGATGATCTCCGGAGCTGAAGCGCCCGCGGACAATCCGACCACCGAAATGTTGCCGACCCTGCTCCAGTCGATGTCGCCGGCTCGTTGAACCAACAGAGACTGTACGGCGCCCGACCGCTCGGCGACCTCGACCAACCGCTTTGAATTGGACGAGTTCGGCGCCCCGACGACGAGAAAAAGGTCGCAGCCCGGAGCAGCGGCCTTCACAGCCTCCTGGCGGTTCGTCGTGGCGTAACAGATCGATTCCGCGGCCGGCGCTGTCAGTGCGGGGAAACGGCGCTGCAAGGTCGCGATGATCCCGGCAGTGTCATCAACGGAAAGCGTTGTCTGCGTGACAAAGCCGAGATTATCGGGATCGTCAGGGACATACGTCTCAGCATCGGCGATCGTTTCGACCAGCGTGACCGCACCTTCGGGCAATTGACCCATCGTACCGATGACTTCCGGATGGCCTGAGTGACCGACGAGAATGACATGGCGGCCGAGCCGCTGGTGGCGCATCGCCTGCTTATGAACCTTGGAGACCAGCGGGCATGTTGCATCCAGATAGAAAAGGTTCTTGCTAGTCGCATCGGAGGGAACCGACTTCGGCACCCCGTGCGCGGAAAAGACCACGGGCTGACTGCGATGCTCCGGAGGAATTTCGTCGAGTTCTTCGACAAAAACCGCTCCGCGAGCCTGCAAGCCTTCGACGACGTAACGGTTGTGCACGATCTCATGGCGGACGTAGACAGGCGCGCCATATTTCTTCAACGCCAAAACGACGATCTGGATGGCGCGATCCACACCGGCGCAAAAACCGCGCGGTCCGCACAGGCGGATTGTCAGTGGTTTCTTGTCAGCCATCGTATCGTGTCTCATCGAAGCGTTGCGGTGCTGTTGGAATTGGGCGGCAATCAGCGCGAAGTCAAGTCCGAAGCTTCAGATTGGCTCACCTCGGGCTCGTTTGAATTTTTGGGATGGTATCTCTGCCAGAGCGAAATTCCCGCGATAGCAAGAAGCGTCGCGGCAAGGCCATACCAGGTTACCGCATATTGCAGGTGGCTGTTCGGCAGATCGATGATCGTCACACCGCCGACCGGCAGGCCCCCGGGATTTGGCGTCTTGTCGGCATCGATGAAAAACGGAACCAGCTTGTCATTGGCGATACCCGACTGCCCCGCCATGGTCGTCAGGTCTTTCCAATAGTAAATATTGGTCATGAGGTCGTTATTCGGCACGATCGACGAAGGCTTGTCATAAAGCGGGTTGCGCGCAAGCCCCGTCACAACCACCTGTCCCTCGACTTCGCCTTGCGGCCGTGTCACCGAATTCTTCTTGTCATAGGGAACAAAGCCACGATTAACGAAGACCGCGCGCCCATCGTCAAGCAAAAGCGGCGTATAGATGTAGAACCCGGAAGTGCCTTCATAGGTCGCGAAATAGTGACGCTCGCGATCATTAAGCAGCTGGCCGGTCACTGTAACCGTCCGGTAGTCGACATCCTTTTCAGCCGCCCAGACCTTCTCGATTTCGGCAAGCGGTGCGGGCTTCGCATGGGTTCGAGCCTCTATCTCCGCCAGCAAGCCTTCCTTCCAGTAAAGGCGTTCGACCTGCCATGTCCCGAGGGCGATCAAGATCGCGAAAACGATTGCACCGAGGACAAATTTCATCCACGGGAAGCGGTTGCTTGGTTGAGTCGTCACGCGGTCAGTCATGGCTCTCCGGCGTATCAAGCCGACCCTCTGCGGCTTTATGCTTGTACTGCAAGGCTATCAAAATGCCCTTCATCCAGCGCAACGCCGCGAGGCAGAGCACGAGAGCCAAGGGTATCCACAGGATAAAATGCAGCCACAATGGTGGATCGAGCGTCACCTCCATCCAGAGAGCAAGGCCGACGACAATGAAGCCGATCAAGAGCATCACCAGAACTGCGGGACCCTCGCCCGTGTCGATGAATGAATAATCCAGCCCACAGCTCGAACAGCGCTTCGCCGGTGCGAGGAATCCATCGAACAACTTCCCCTGCCCGCATCGAGGACAGCGCGCCTTTACACCGGCAACTACCGGGTCAACTGGTGCGTAAAGCGCCGTATCTTGATTCATGGTCCTGTGCCTCAAGGCCGGAGGGGCTTTACTGTGAGTATATCGGATGGTTGTGCAGGAATGTGCTGAAAAAGTGAGAGCGGTCGTGTTTCCACGACCGCCCGCAAATTTCAAACTACTTCCCTTATTCCACTGCTATCGGAGCACCCCAGGAGGCCCATACATAGATCGAGAAGAACAGGAACAGCCAGACCACGTCAACGAAGTGCCAATACCATGCAGCAGCCTCGAAGCCGAAATGTTTGTTCGGCGTAAAGTCACCGCGCAGCGAACGAAGCAAGCATACGGCGAGGAAGATGGTTCCGATGATGACGTGGAAACCATGGAAACCCGTCGCCATGAAGAATGTCGCACCGTAGATCGAATCCTTGAACGCAAATGGAGCGTGAATGTATTCGTAGGCTTGCACGGTAGAAAAGAGCAGGCCGAGCAGGACGGTCAGCGTTAGGCCAGTGATCAGGCCCTTGCGATCATTGTGGATCAGAGCATGATGCGCCCATGTGACCGTCGTGCCGGACAAAAGCAGGATGACTGTATTGTAAAGCGGCAGGTGCAAGGGGTCGAGAACTTCAATACCTTTCGGGGGCCATACGCCGCCGGTGAATGCTGTCCGCGCTACTTGCGCTGCTTCTCCGGGAAAAAGGCTGGCATCGAAGAACGCCCAGAACCAGGCAACGAAGAACATCACTTCCGAGGCAATGAACATGATCATGCCATAGCGCAGATGCAGCGAGACTACGCGCGTGTGATGCCCTTCCTTGCTCTCCTTGATCGTGTCGGACCACCAGCCGTACATCGTATAGAGAATGATCATCACGCCTATAAGCAGGATCCAGGGGTTTGTGAGATTGGCGCGGAAAAGGACAAGCTCGCCGCCGGCATGGTAACGCATGAAAGCGATGCCGCCGATCGCAAGAACAAACGCCCCAACCGAGCCAAGAAATGGCCATGGGCTGGGATCGATGATGTGGTAATCGTGGTTCTTTTGGTGCGTCTCGGCCATTCTAACCCTCGCAAGGTCTGATCATTGGTTTTGACACCGGACTAAGCCGGCGCGTTTTAGAGTTGTCCTGATGTACCATTCTTCTTGCCCCCGGTATTGGCAGCAACGGGTGCTGGCATAGGGATTGGGAAGAATGTGTAGGATAAGGTGATTGTGTTGACGCCCTTCAGTTCAGGCGCGTTGACGATGTCCGGATCGACAAAAAAGACGACCGGCATTTCCAGATCTTCGCCTGGCTTGAGGACCGTATCCGTGAAGCAGAAGCACTCGACCTTGTTGAAGTAAGCACCCGCAGCCTGCGGCGTCACGTTGAATGACGCTCGCCCTGCAGTCCGCTTATCGAGGATGTTCTTCGCTTCATATTTGATCAGCCTCGTTTCGCCGATATTCATCGTGACTTCCCGCTGCACCGGCTCGAACTGCCACGGCAAACCGCCAGATGTATTGGCGTCGAAACGCACGGTGATTTTTTTGTCGAGAATGGTATCGGACATCTGCTCGACGCGCTGGGTCGTGCCACCATATCCGGTAACCTGACAGAACATGGCGTAGAGCGGGACGGCGGCAAACGCCATACCCACCATGCCAAAGAAGAAGGCGAGGCAAGAAATCGCGATCGTCCGGTCGGAAACCTTGCGTTTCTGTGCAGCTCCGCTCATTGCACGGGCCTCGTTACGGGTGCCGTCTGCGAAGAATGATTGGCGCCGATTTTGGCCCATGTCCCGACATAGACAACGACGACAAACGCAGCCAATGCCAGCGCGAGCGCCAAGGAGCGGCTGCGTTGTGCCCGCTTCTGCTTCTCCGTGAGGGTTACCATGTCGTTGCTCATATCAAACACCAGCTACCAGAAATGCCTTGCGAACCAGAATCTCGCCGAGGAGCACCGCGTATAAACTGAAAAGATAGAAAATGGAGAACGCGAACATCTTCTTGGCAGGCCTCAACATCGCATCGCCAACTGGAGCGCGCCACACAGTGAAAGCCGAAGCAAGAAAGGCACCGCCCATCGCGATGGCAAACAGGCCATATGCTGGCCCGGCGAATCCCATGATCCAAGGGAGAACGCCAACCGGTGCTACCAGCAAAGTATAGAGAAAAATCTGAAATTTCGTCGATGCGGCTCCCGCCACATTGGGCATCATCGGAATTTTCGCCTTCTCATAGTCATCAGACATGAACAGCGACAAGGCCCAGAAATGCGGCGGTGTCCACAGAAAGATGATGAGAAAAAGGACGATGCTTTCCATGCTCACAGAATTCGTGACCGCCGCCCAGCCGATCATGGGTGGAAACGCACCCGCTGCGCCACCGATAACGATGTTCTGCGGCGTGGAACGCTTCAGCCACATCGTATAAATGACAGCATAGAAGAAGATCGTGAATGCCAGCAGAAATGCCGAGAGAAGATTGACGAACAGGCCCAGCGTCACGACTGAGAAAGCCGATAGCAGAAGACCAAATGTCAACACCTCTCCGCGCGAGATACGTCCTGCAGGGATCGGCCGCTTGGAGGTGCGCTTCATAATGGCGTCGATGTCGGCGTCGTACCACATGTTGAGCGCACCTGAGGCACCTGCCCCGACGGCAATACAAAGGATGGCGATGGCCGCCAAGACAGGATTTATCTGGCCAGGAGCAGCCATCATTCCAACGAAGCCGGTAAAGACAACCAAGGACATGACGCGTGGCTTGAGCAGCGCAATATAATCCGATGCGTTGGCTTCCGAGAGGCCAATGCTCGCATCAAGATTTGCGTTTTTCTCAATCAGTGCCATTTGGATCCGTCTTGTCTATTCAATGCCGGGACAACCTTTTGGAAGTCCCGGCATTGACGTGTTTTACTTGATGCGTGGGAGCTGTTCCCACTGGTGGAACGGCGGCGGCGATGAAAGCTGCCATTCGAGTGTCGTAGCGCCCGCCCCCCAGGGATTGGCTCCAGCCTCACGCTTTTTGGCGAACGCCTCGAATACGCCGAAGAGGAAGATCAGGACGCCAACGCCGGAGATGTACGAACCGATCGACGATACTTCGTTCCAGCCTGCGAAAGCATCCGGGTAATCGATGTAGCGGCGCGGCATGCCTGCGAGACCAAGGAAATGCTGCGGGAAGAAAACCAGATTGACGCCAATGAACATCACCCAGAAATGCGTGTGGGCAATTTTATGGTTGTACATGTAGCCAGTCATCTTCGGGAACCAGTAGTACCAGCCGGCGAAGATGCCGAACACTGCACCCAACGACAGCACGTAGTGGAAATGCGCGATCACGTAGTAGGTGTCATGCAGCGAACGGTCGAGACCGGCATTGGCCAACTGAACGCCCGTCACACCACCAACGGTGAACAGGAAGATAAAGCCGATCGCCCAGACCATTGGCGGCTTGAACTCGATGGACCCACCCCACATTGTGGCAATCCAGGAGAATATCTTGACGCCAGTTGGAACCGCGATGACCATTGTGGCGAACACGAAATAGCGCTGCGTATCTAGCGACAGGCCCACGGTATACATGTGGTGGGCCCAGACGATAAACCCGACGACGCCGATGGCAACCATGGCGTAGGCCATTCCGAGATAACCAAAGATCGGTTTACGCGAGAATGTCGAAACGATGTGGCTGATGATGCCGAAGGCCGGCAGAATCATGATGTAAACTTCAGGATGACCGAAGAACCAGAACAGATGCTGGAACAGGATCGGATCACCACCGCCTTCAGGCGCGAAGAATGCCGTGCCGAAATTACGGTCGGTCAAAAGCATCGTGATACCACCAGCCAAAACCGGGAGCGCCAGCAGCAGCAGAAACGCCGTGATCAAAACCGACCAGGCAAACAGCGGCATCTTGTGCAATGTCATGCCGGGAGCGCGCATATTGAAGATCGTGGTGATGAAGTTGATGGCACCAAGGATCGACGATGCACCGGCAATGTGTAGCGCGAGAATGGCGAAATCCATCGCTGGGCCAGGCTGGCCTGATGTCGAGTATGGCGGATAGATCGTCCAGCCACCGCCCGTACCAAAGCCACCGGCAGGACCTGGAACGAACATCGACAGTATCAACAACAGGAGCGCGGGCGGGAGCAGCCAGAACGAAATATTGTTCATGCGCGGGAAAGCCATGTCCGGCGCACCGATCATGATCGGAACCATCCAGTTGGCGAAACCGCCGATGAGCGCAGGCATCACCATGAAGAAGATCATGATCAGACCATGTGCGGTCGAAAACACGTTGTACATCTGCTTGCCGGCATCGATAGCCGCATCGCCTTCAAAGCCATAGACCATGGAAGCAAGACCGTGGAAAATCTGGATGCCCGGCTGTTGCAACTCGGCGCGCATGGCGATCGAAAGCGAACCACCGATAAGGCCGGCTATGATCGCGAAGATCAGATACAGCGTGCCGATGTCCTTGTGATTGGTCGAATAAACCCAACGCGTCCAGCCTGTAGGCTTGTGAGCGTCGTGTGCTTCGTGAGCTGCAGAACCTGCCATCAAAGTGCTCCCGTTCCTCAATAAATCGCGTATAGCCGCTTAGTTGCCAGCCACGCTTACATTCTTGTCTGCGTCAATTGCTGCGGTCAGCGTCTTGTAGGC
Organism: Phyllobacterium zundukense; assembly: GCF_025452195.1. Taxonomy (NCBI): domain Bacteria; kingdom Pseudomonadati; phylum Pseudomonadota; class Alphaproteobacteria; order Hyphomicrobiales; family Phyllobacteriaceae; genus Phyllobacterium; species Phyllobacterium zundukense. The sequence continues at coordinate 3,845,449 of NZ_CP104973.1, forward strand.
ACCCGGAAGATCTTTCCCGGCGGCAGCAAACCACGCATTGTACTGATCCTGTGAAACGACGTGGATCGCGATCGGCATGAAAGCGTGATCCTTGCCGCAAATCTGCGAGCACTGACCGTAATACATGCCTTCCTTGTTAGCCTTGAACCAGGTCTCGTTGCTGCGGCCAGCAACGGCATCCATCTTCACACCAAAGGCAGGCATGGAGAATGAGTGGATGACGTCGGCACCAGTGACCAGCAAACGCACGGTCGTATTGACAGGGACGACCATTTCATTGTCGACAGCCAGCAGGCGCGGATAGGCCTTCTTGTCTTCTTTCCCGGCAGCAGCGCGGTCAGTTTCTTTCAACATAACGGAGTCGAAAGAAACCGGCGCTTCGCCGGCCTGATATTCGTACCCCCAATACCATTGAAAGCCGGTGGCCTTGATCGTCAGCTTCGGCTCTTCAGGCGAATACTGCGCCGTCAACAACTGGAAGGAGGGAATCGCCAGAAAGAGAAGAATGACGACTGGACCCACGGTCCAGACGATCTCAACCGCCGTATTGTGGCTGGTCTTTGACGGGACCGGATTGGCGCTGGCGCGGTAGCGATACATCACCCAGGCCAGCAGAACCATCACGAAAAGCGTAATGGGAACGATGAACCACAACGTATAGCGTTCAAACCACTCGATCTGCTCCATAATGGCAGAAGCTGCCGGTTGGAAAGTCATTTGCCAAGGCTCCGGCTGGGCTGCATAAGCAGTGCCGGCACCGAGCAGGCCACTCAGGATACCCATCAGCGTGACAATATTCTTCTTCACCTAGAAATCTCCCGAATGAAGCATTGATTCCATAGAATAAGACTGGGCAGCGTGATGGCCCGATGTATGGCGCGTTCAAACCACACATTAGCTTACATCGCAAGGAAGGCGAACGTGATCTCATGCGGCATTTTTGCGCGCGGCTTTCCATGCGCAAGCCCCAGACCGCTCGAAGCAGCAGTTTTTTCGTTCTTGCAGCTGTTTTGCGGCCCACAGGGCCATTGGGCTCACAATCCGGCCATTTTTCGGCTACACGACATCTTATAGGCCGCGCTATGCTGGGGAGCGTTTGAGCGGCATTCTTTTCATCCGGGGCGGAGCGGTTTAACGTCTGGATGATTCTGTTTTGGAGCCTACATGTTCTCTTTCGCGCTACGTAGCATCGCTGCCGGTCTGCTTGCCCTGTCAATGACTGTCGTTGCGGGCGCCGCAATGGCAGCGCAGCAGAGCGGCACAGTCAAGTCCACCCATGGCGCGTGGTCGATCCTTTGCGATACACCGGCGGGTGCCAAATCAGAGCAATGCGCTCTGATCCAGAACGTCGTTGCGGCGGATCGCCCTGAAATGGGCCTCTCCGTCGTCGTTCTGAAAACTGCGGACAACAAAGCGAAGATTTTGCGCGTCCTGGCCCCTCTTGGTGTGCTTCTGCCTAACGGCCTTGGCCTCAATGTGGATGGCAAAGATATCGGCCGCGCTTACTTCGTTCGCTGCTTCGAGGATGGTTGCTATGCGGAGGTCATTCTGGAGGATCAGCTTGTGCAGACGCTGAAGACCGGCAAGGCGGCGACATTCATTGTCTTCCAGACACCGGAAGAAGGTATCGGCATTCCGGTCGAACTTAATGGGTTTGGCGAGGGTTTTGACGCACTTCCATAAGTTTCGAGGGAGTTTGCGGTTGTCGAAAGGGCTGTGAAGGCCTACATCCCGTTCACACCATTTGAACCGGACCCATTCTCATGAAAAGTCTCATCGACAGTTTTGATGTGCCGCGCGACAAAATCCTCGAAATCGTAAAGCAGAGTCTCGACGGGGCGGATGATGGCGAACTCTTCATCGAATACAGAGAATCAGAGGGCCTCGCCTTTGACAATGGCCGGCTGAAAAACGGTTCATTCAACCAGGATCAGGGTTTTGGCCTGCGCGCCGTGGCCGGTGATTCGGTCGGCTATGCGCACGCGGGCGAGTTGTCGCTAGGCGCATTGAAGCGTGCTTCGGATGCAGCTTCGGCGGTAAGGACTGGCTACGCCGGAACTTATACCGCAGCGCCGCCCGGGACAAACCGGAGCCTCTACGGCGACGAAAATCCGCTTGGCTCTCCCGGTTTCGAGGCGAAGGTGAAACTCCTTCAGGAGATTGATGCCTATCTCCGGGCAAAGGATCCGAAGGTGCGGCAGGTTTCGGTCTCGCTTGCGGCTTCATGGCAGCAGGTAGAAATTCTGCGTGCCGATGGACATTTTGTGCGCGACGTTCGCCCCATGGTTCGGCTTAACGTGTCGGTTGTCGTCGGCGATGGCGACCGGCAGGAAAGCGGCACATATGGTGCAGGCGGGCGCAAGGGCTTCGGCGAGTTCATCGTCGCGGATAAATGGCAATACGCTGCCGATGAAGCACTGCGCCAGGCTCTGGTAAATCTGGAGGCAATCCCTGCGCCCGCTGGCACATTCGACATCGTGCTTTCCAGCGGCTGGCCCGGCGTGATGCTTCACGAAGCTGTCGGCCACGGTCTTGAGGGTGATTTCAACCGGAAGAAAACGTCGGCCTTTGCCGGTTTGCTCGGCCAGAAGGTAGCCTCGAAAGGGGTTACCGTTGTCGATGACGGCACCATCTCCGAACGTCGGGGCTCACTGACAGTCGACGACGAGGGCATGCCAACCAACAAGACCGTGTTGATCGATGACGGCATTCTGGTCGGCTACATGCAGGATCGGCAAAACGCACGCCTGATGGGAATGGAGCCGACCGGCAATGGGCGGCGCGAATCCTATGCGCATGCGCCGATGCCGCGCATGACGAACACCTATATGCTCGGCGGCGACAAGACGCCGGAAGAAATCATCGCCTCGGTGAAGAAAGGGATCTATGCCGTTTCCTTCGGTGGTGGCCAAGTAGACATCACCTCCGGCAAATTCGTGTTCGGTTGTACCGAAGCCTACATGATCGAGAACGGCAAGATCGGCGCGCCCGTCAAGGGCGCCATGTTGATCGGCAATGGACCCGACGCGATGCAACGCATTTCAATGATCGGCAATGACCTGCAGCTTGATACGGGCATTGGCAATTGTGGTAAGGGCGGTCAATGGGTGCCAGTGGGTGTCGGCCAACCACATCTGCGTATGGATCAGATGACGGTAGGCGGGACGGCGGTCTAACTATAGGTCCCTATTTCTTGCTGAGCAAAGCCACCACTTCGACGTGCGAAGACCAGAGAAACTGATCAATTGGCACGACGCGGTCGATTTTATAGCCACCCTTGACAAGGATGCTCAGGTCGCGGCCGAGGGTGACCGGATTGCACGAGATCGCCGCAACTTTCGACACGCTGGATTTCGCGATCTCGATTGCCTGTGCTTCCGCGCCCGCGCGCGGCGGGTCAAAGACGAGACCTGCGTATGGCTTCAGTTCCCGCGTCAGAAACGGTCGCCGGAACAAATCACGGCGCTCCACCGTGACCGGCTTGAGACCCTGAACATGCCGGATGCTGCGATCCATCGCATCAACGGCGGATTGCTCACCCTCGACAGCATGGACTGCTGATTTCTCTGCCATCCTGAATGTGAAGGTGCCAGAACCGCTAAAGAGGTCGATTGTCTTCTTTGTCTTTGCCAGATGACCCGTCAACAATGCAGACATGGCTACCTCGGCTTCCAGGGTCGCCTGGAGAAAGCCACCAGCGGGTAGAAAAACTGGAACTTTACCAAACTGAACAATGGGTTTTCGTGGCTCGACGATGATTTCGCCTTCAAAGCTCAGTCGGGCAAAATCCTTTTTGATAACCAGCGCTGTCAGCGCCTGACGTTTTGCGGCGTCGGGTGCGCCACATCCTGACGCCATGATATCCAGCCCTGAAGCCGTCGCCGTGACTGTCAGTTTGAAGGGTTTCATACCGCCACCAAGAACAGCTACGAGTTCGCGCAAGTCGTCAAGACGCGAAACGATCTCCGGTACAGTTACTGGACATTCCACGATATCTATCAGTTCGTGACTGAGATGTTTGTTGAAACCGAGTACGGCACCCCGCTCACTCGTGCGAACCGCAAAGACGGCACGGCGCCGGGTCCGCGGCGCACACGGCACAAGCGGATCGAGCGTGAACGCGAACCCCCTGCCCGCGAGCGCGTCGTGGACGAGCGATCTTTTCCAATCGCGATAGGCGCTGTCCTGCCAATGCTGCAAGGTGCAGCCTCCGCACTCCTCAAAGTGGCGGCAGGCGGGCGCAATACGCTCGGGCGATGGTTCCAGCAGCGCCACAAGCGTGGCACGGCCATGCTCCAGCGCAACATTGGCAACCTCGCCGGGCAACGAAAACGGCACATAGGCGCTTCCCGCCGAAGTGGCGGCAATGCCGTCGCCCCCGGCGCCCATCCGTTCGATCGTTACGCGCGTACTCATAAGATTTTACTTCTCAATCGTGGCTTTCAGGCCGGTCAGCAGAAACTCGCGATTGCCATCGCCGCCCTCTATGGGTGAAGGGCAGTACCCAAGGGCTTTCCAGCCCGGCAATCCATCCAACCAGTTCCTTAGATCATTTGCGACGCGTTCACCATCCTTCGGATCGCGCAAAATGCCGCCTTTGCCGATCGCTTCGCGCCCGGCCTCGAATTGCGGCTTGACGAGAAGAACGCAGTGGCTGCCAGGCTCTGCCAGCCCCAAGGCCGGTGGCAGCGCGAGTTTCAACGATATAAAACTGACGTCGGACACGACGAGATTGATCTTGCGACCCTCAAGATGCTCGCGGACCAATTCCCGGGCATTGAGCATTTCAAGATTTATGACACGTGCATCGGCCTTGAGACTCTCATGTAGTTGGCCATGCCCAACATCGACAGCGATCACGGTATCTGCATCGCGCTTGAGCAGGACCTGCGTGAAACCACCTGTGGACGCACCAATATCAAGAGCAATGCAACCTTTCACATCGATGGCAAAATGATCAAGACCGGCGATAAGCTTCAGTGCAGCGCGCGACACATAAGGGCTTGCCGGGTCATCAACGCTGATCAAGGCTGTTTCGCCAATAATTGCACCGGGTTTGGTGACGAGAGCCCCATCAACCCGCACGGTTCCGCGTAAAATGGCATCACGTGCTCGCGAGCGGCTGGCAAACAGCCCATTTGCCACAAGAAGCTGATCTAGACGCATCAGCCCGTCTTACGCACGGACGGGTGCAGCCATGTGGTCGCGCCCCAGCGCAGCAAACACTGTTCGCACGATGCCCGCACTGTCGAGACCTGAATGGGCATACATTGCTTCCGGTTTTGCGTGGTCGAGATAGAGGTCAGGCAATGTCAACGTGCGGACACGAAGGCCGTTATCCAGCAACCCGTCGCGGCTCAAAAAATGCAGAACGTGTGAGGCAAAGCCTCCGATGGCCCCCTCCTCTACCGTAACGAACACTTCGTGCTCTCGCGCCAGACGACGAGATCAAATCCTCGTCCAACGGCTTGGCAAACCGTGCGTCGGCAACGGTTGTAGAAAGTCCCGCCGCGTCCAACTCATCTGCGGCAGCCAAACATTCTTGCAGGCGGGTGCCAAACGAGAGCAATGCGATCTTTGACCCCTCACGGACAACCCGGCCTTTGCCGATCTGTAGAGCCTGTCCCCGCTCGGGCAAATCGATACCTACACCGTCACCGCGTGGATAGCGAAACGAGATCGGCCCTTCATCATACTCGGCCGCCGTGCGCACCATATGGCGCAACTCGGCCTCATCAGATGCGGCCATGACAACGAAACCCGGCAATGCAGCCAGGAAACCCGTATCGAATGAGCCGGCATGAGTCGCGCCGTCAGCACCGACCAGCCCTGCCCGATCTATGGGAAAACGCACCGGCAAGTTCTGCAGCGACACATCGTGCACCACCTGATCGTAACCACGCTGCAGAAATGTCGAATAGATCGCGGCAAACGGCTTTAACCCTTCGCTTGCCAGACCAGCTGCGAAAGTTACAGCATGCTGTTCGGCGATGCCAACATCGAAGGTACGTTCGGGAAAAACCTCCCCAAAAAGGTCGAGACCGGTTCCACCCGGCATCGCTGCTGTTACGGCAACGATCCTGTCGTCGTGACGTGCTTCCTCGATCATGCTCGTAGCAAAGACCTTCGTATAACTTGGCGCGTTGGCCGGGGGCTTCGCCTGCGCTCCGGTGATGACGTCGAATTTGTTAACACCGTGGTATTTGTCCGCGGCCGCCTCGGCCGGAGCGTAACCCTTGCCCTTTTGTGTAACGACATGGATCAGAACCGGGCCGTCCATCGTGTCGCGGACGTTCTTCAGTACGGGCAACAGATGGTCGAGATTGTGCCCGTCGATCGGTCCGACATAGTAGAAGCCGAGCTCTTCGAACATCGTACCGCCGGTCCAGAAGCCGCGGGCATACTCTTCCGATAGACGCGCCTTCTCCTGCAGGAATTTCGGCAGCCTCTTGGCAAGCTGTTTGGCAGTTTCGCGGAACGAGCGGTAAGCCCGCCCGGAGACAAGGCGCGCCAGATAAGCGCTCATAGCGCCAGTAGGAGGTGCAATCGACATATCGTTGTCGTTGAGAATGACGATGAGGCGCGCATCGAGAGCTCCGGCATTGTTCATCGCCTCATAGGCCATGCCTGCGGACATCGCTCCATCGCCTATCACCGAGATCACGTTGCGCTTCGTGCCGGAAAGATCGCTGGCAACCGCCATTCCGAGACCTGCGGAAATCGACGTGGACGAATGGGCAGCGCCAAAGGGGTCGTACTCGCTTTCGCTGCGCTTGGTAAATCCGGAAAGACCGCCTTCCTGCCGCAGGCTGCGGATACGGTGGCGCCGTCCGGTCAATATCTTGTGCGGATAGGCCTGATGGCCGACATCCCAGATGATCCGGTCATGCGGCGTATCGAAAACATGATGGAGCGCGACCGTCAGTTCGACGACCCCAAGACCCGCGCCGAGATGGCCGCCCGTGGTCGAAACCGCATCAATCAGTTCGGTTCGCAATTCCTGCGTCAGCTGAGGCAGATCGGATTCCGGCAGTTGACGCAAATCCAAGGGAATTTTAACGCGATCAAGCAGTGGTGTTTCAAAATTCTTGGCCAAAGCGCAGGTTCCAGTTCCAAGCTCAATTCCTGCCGTTTCCCTAAAGGAAAACCAGCAGACCATCAAGAAGCGGAGTTTACCGCTCCATGGGTCGGTTTTCAGGCAGTGGTATGAATTCTTCCTCGTCGCCTGGCACGATATCGAAACGGCCCGTGCGCCATTCTTCTTTTGCCTGCTCGATCCGTTCCTGGGACGAAGACACGAAATTCCACCAGATATAGCGCTTGGACGCCAGAGCAGCACCTCCAAACAGCATCAGGTGCGCGCCTTGCGGTGCACGGACAATGATCTCGTCACCGGCGCGGAACACCAATAGACGGTCCGCCGGGAAGTTCTCTCCGGCAACTTCTACCGAGCCGTCCAGCGTATAGATGGCCCGCTCTTCGGCAATGTTGGCTGGCAACTGAATATGGCTTCCGGGATCAAGCCGAATGTCCACGTAAAGCGTTTCCGCATGCTGTTTGACGGGAGAACCAGCCCCATGGAACTTGCCCATGACGATACGCGCTTCCATACCTGCTTCGCGCAGGACAGGCAGTTCACCTACGCCTGTATTGGCAAAGGCCGGGTTGATTTCCTCCAGATGATCTGGCAGTGCGAGCCAGGTCTGCAGCCCCGAAATCGGCAACGGCTCGGTCCGCAGCTCCTCCGGTGAACGTTCTGAATGAACGATTCCGCGGCCGGCCGTCATGAGATTGACGTCACCAGGTTTGATGACCATTTCCGTGCCGAGGCTGTCGCGGTGGCGTATATTCCCATCGAAAAGATAGGTTACAGTCGAAAGGCCGATATGCGGATGCGGCCGCACGTCAAGCGCATCGGTCGGGCGAAGGATCGCCGGGCCCATCCGGTCGAAGAAAATGAAGGGACCGACAAGTCGGCGCTTGGCGCTCGGCAGGGCACGCCGCACTTCGAGCCCGCCAATATCGCTGGTGCGCGGGATAATTAGCGTCTCGATTGCATCGATTGCTGCCAAGTCACCTATCTTGGGGTCTGGGCAAGGGGAAAAACTCATGTGCGTTACTCCGGAGGGGTCGAGACGCCAGCATAACGGTTCATCGCCTTACTGAACAGCATCGCTGTGCTTCACTCCGGATCGAGCGGCTCTGTGCCGACGGGTTCACCGTTACGGCCAAGACGGATTTTCTGCACTTTGTCTTCAGCAGCGCTCAAGAGCGTATCGCAATGCTTCTTGAGGGCTTCTCCCCGTTCATAGATCCGGATCGACTGTTCAAGTGGCACATCACCACGTTCCAGATCATCAACTATTTTTTCCAGCTGATCGAGCGCCTGCTCAAAGCTCATGGCAGCGATATCGGAATTGTTCTGTACATCGGCCATGCTTCATCCTCCCATCAACCGTCTTATATGCGCGCCCGCCGAGAGCGACATACCTTTCAGGTCGTAGCCGCCTTCCAGAAGGCTGACAAGGCGGTTTGACGCATAGCTCCCAGCTCTTTCCATCAGGGCACCTGTCGCCCAGTCAAAATCATCCTCGTTCAGATTTATTTCCGCCAACGGGTCGCGATGATGAGCATCGAAGCCGGCAGAAACGATAATCAGCTCCGGCCGAAACTCATCGATAGCGGGGAGAATACGCGTGTTGAATGCTTCTCTGAAATGGTCGCTGCCAGTCTGCGGACTGAGAGGCGCATTGATGATATTGCCAGCACCCGTTTCGTCCTTTGCTCCGGTGCCCGGATAGAGCGGCATCTGATGCGTCGAACAGTAAAGCACCGACGGATCATCCCAGAAGATGTCCTGCGTACCATTGCCGTGATGCACGTCCCAATCGACGATTGCAACACGTTCAATGCCATGGGCTTTTTGGGCGTGCCTAGCTGCGATCGCGGCGCTGTTGAACAGACAAAAGCCCATGGCTTTGTCCCGCTCTGCGTGGTGGCCGGGGGGACGCGAAGCCACGAAGACATTGTCCGCGACACCAGTAAATACGTCATCCACAGCAGCATTGGCGGCACCGATTGCCGTCAAAACCGCTTCCCAGCTTTTGGGGCTCACAGTCGTATCCGAATCGACTCGAGTCAGTCCTTCTTCGGGGATGGTACTGCGTACACGTTCAATAAACGTCTGGGGATGTGTATAAAGGATCGTTGTTTCGTCGCCCATTGGTGCCTGGACGCGATCCAGTGCATCGAAGGTGCTATCCTCCAGCACCTTGTTGAGCGCGCGCAATCGATCCGGCCGTTCAGGATGCCCCGGAGGGGTCAAATGTTCCAGATAAATCGGGTGCGAATAAAGACGAGTTACCATTAAAGCTTTCTGCAACAGCAAAAGGGCGTGAGCATGACCAGGCAGTCACGCACAAATTTGCACCAGCTACCCGCAGTTGTACAAGAGACAAGTCAGCGAATTCTACCGTACGTGCCGATTGGTCAAGCTATGCTCAATGCCTGCGTCAGATCGGCAATCAAGTCATCCGGATGTTCGATGCCGATCGACAACCTGATCGTTGAATCCAGCACGCCGATGCGCTGGCGCACGTCGATGGGGACGCCCGAATGAGTCATCGTTGCCGGATGGCTGGCGAGCGACTCCGTTCCGCCGAGGCTCACGGCAAGCTTCAATATCTGCAGGGCGTTGAGGAACTTGAAGGCCGCGGGCTGTCCACCTACAATGTCAAATGAGAATGTCGAGCCAGCTCCGGTGCACTGAGCGGCAAACGTTTTGCCAAGCGGTGAAGACGCGTCGTGGTACGGGAGATAGTGTATTTTCTCGACCTTCGGATGGTCACGAAGGAAATTGGCAATGGCCAAGGCGTTATTGTCAGCCTTCTCCATGCGAATACTGAGAGTTTCGAGTGATCGGCCGAGCATCCAGCAGGAATGCGGATCGAGTTGCGTACCGATCGCGCCACGCAGAGCTTTGACCTGCTTCATCACGGCTCTTGATCCGAGCGCTGCTCCGGCAATCAAATCGGAGTGACCACCGACATATTTTGTCAGCGAATACAGCGAAATATCCGCGCCGTGCTCGATGGGCCGTTGGAATACCGGTCCAAGCAACGTGTTGTCGCAAGCGATTATCGGGCGGTGGCCCTGCTTTTCGCCAATAGCCTCGGCGATCCGGCGGATCATTGCCACATTAACCAGGCTGTTGGTTGGATTGGCTGGCGTTTCGATCAGGATGACCGAGACACGGCCTTTCTGCATCGCCTGATCAGCCGCAGCTTGTACCGAAGCTTCGTTCACGCCGTCAGCGAAGCCCACGGCTGCAACGCCCATGTTGAGGAACGTCTTGGCGAGCAGCGTTTCCGTGCCACCATAAAGCGGCTGCGAGTGCAGGATCGAGTCGCCCGGACGGACGAAGGCAAACAGGGTCGTGGCAATCGCCGACATTCCCGAGGAAAAAACCGCACAGTTTTCCGTGCGCTCATAGACAGCCAGCCGGTCCTCGACGATTTCGCTATTGGGATGATTAAAACGTGAGTAGACCAGACCAGCCGCCGTACCGGCCGGCGGTTCTTTGCGACCAGAGACAAAATCGAAGAAATCCCGGCCTTCTTCCGCGGACTTGAATACGAAGGTCGAGGTCAAGAATACAGGTGGTTTGACAGCCCCCTCGGATAGTTCCGGGTCGTAGCCGTAGTTCAGCATCAGCGTCTCAGGATGCAGTTCGTGATTGCCGATATGCGTTTTGGAGGGATGGGGAGCGGTCATGGCAGTCTCCTCGCTGAATGAGCCTATCCAGCGAGATTATAGCAAATCCAACGACCATTCCTTGCTATTTTGAAGCGGCCTTCGCAACAAGCGAGAGCCAGTTTTCAAATAATGTCGGTCTTGGTGATCTGGATACCAAAGCCTTCGAGCCCGACATAGTGCCGTTCGCGCGAAGACAGTAGACGGATCGACGTAATACCAAGATCCTTCAATATCTGGGCGCCAAGCCCGATTTGACGCCATTCCTCTTCGCGCACGCGCGCTTCAGCGTGGGCTTCGCGCTCCTGCAATGCCGCGCGATTGCGGTCATCATCCCGGCCAACACCGACCGATCCTTCGCGCAGATAGACAATCACTCCGCGCTTTTCCTCGGCGATGCGCTTCATGATACTGTCCAGCGTGTTGCGGGCGCCGAATACATCACTCAGCACATCCTCACGCTGTAGGCGAACAGGAACATCCTCACCATCGCGAATATCGCCATAGACAATGGCGGCATGGTGCATTGGCTCCCATGGCAGTGCGTATGTTATCGCAGTGGCCTGTCCGGCGCATGTATCGATCACGTACTCGCCAATTCGCTCGATCAGCGTTTCCTTGCGCTGGCGGTAGGCAATGAGATCGGCGACTGTTACCTGCTGGAGGTTATGCGTTTCGGCAAAGCCTGCAACCTGGGGGCCACGCATAACCGAACCGTCGTCGTTCACCAACTCGCAAATGACTCCGACAGGAGGCAGGCCCGCCAGCTTGCAAAGATCAACCGCAGCCTCTGTATGGCCGGAACGCATCAATACGCCTCCTTCGCGGGCCACCAGCGGAAAGATGTGACCGGGACGCACGAAATCGACGGCACCGGCATTTGGATTGGCAAGGTTTCTGGCTGTCAACGTGCGATCTTCAGCCGAGATGCCGGTCGTCGTGCCATGTTTGTAGTCGACAGTGACGGTAAACGCCGTCGAATGGGGCGCATCATTGTCGGCCACCATTGGCGCGAGATTCAAACGTTTGGCGTGCTCGCGGGTCATCGGCGTGCAGACAATGCCTGAAGTGTGGCGAACGATGAAGGCCATCTTCTCGGGCGTACAGTGAACTGCGGCGACGATCAGATCACCTTCGTTCTCGCGGCCGTCATCGTCCATGACAACCACGATTTCACCGCGTTCGAAAGCGCGTAGGGCATCGACGACCCGTTTTTGATTGTAGGCCATAGGAGCGTCCCCTTGCTTAGATACGGCCGGTCTGGCCGCGATGTCTGAGATAATGATCTGCGATGGCGCACGCCACCATTGCTTCGCCGATCGGCACGGCACGAATACCGACACATGGGTCATGTCTGCCCTTGGTCATGATATCGACCTGATTTCCATCGGCATCGATGCTCCGGCGCGGCGTCAAAATCGATGATGTCGGCTTGACGGCAAAGCGCGCGACGACCGGTGCGCCGCTGGAAATGCCGCCCAGAATGCCACCGGCATGGTTGGACAGGAAAATTGGCTTGCCGTCGTTACCCATCCGCATTTCGTCAGCGTTTTCCTCACCGGTAAGTCGCGCAGTGTCGAAACCATCGCCAATCTCTACGCCTTTCACGGCATTGATCGACATGAGATAGCTGGCGATATCCTGATCAAGCTTGCCGTAGATCGGAGCACCGAGACCTGCCGGAACGTTCTCCGCCACGACTTCAACAATAGCACCAATGGAAGACCCTGCCTTGCGAATGCCGTCCAGATAGTCCGCGAATATGTCGACCGACCCCGCGTCCGGTGTGAAGAATGGATTGTTGTTTACCTCATCCCAATCCCAACGGCTGCGATCGATGGTATGTATTCCCATCCCAACCAGTGCTCCACGCACAACGAGATCGGGCACCACCTTGCGCGCTATGGCGCCGGCGGCAACGCGCGCAGCGGTTTCACGCGCCGAAGAACGTCCGCCGCCCCGATAGTCGCGGATCCCATATTTGACATCATAGGTGTAGTCGGCGTGACCCGGACGATACTGGCGAGCGATATCGCCGTAATCTTTGGAACGCTGATCGGTGTTCTCGATCATCATCGAGATCGGCGTCCCCGTCGAAATCATGGTAACGCCGTCATCTTGCAGCATAACGCCGGAAAGCACGCGGACCTGATCAGGCTCGCGACGTTGCGTGGTGTATTTCGACTGCCCGGGCCTGCGTTTATCGAGGTACGACTGGATCTCCGCCTCAGTGAAGGAAATGCCGGGAGGGCAGCCATCGACCACGCATCCAAGCGCAATTCCATGGCTCTCACCCCATGTGGTGACGCGAAAAAGATGACCGAAAGTATTGTGCGACATAAGCGTACTCGACGTTTTGTCAGGGGGTTTTATGAGCGTTTACTCCTGTGGTCAAACCCGCCGTTGAAATTCCTTTATCCCACACGAAAAAAGCAATTGTTTTGCCACGTACGTGACTAGGCAGTTTTAAGGACGGCTAAAAGCGGAAAAAACCAATAAAAACAAGCTATCTTCGGTATACATTGGAAACCAAGATTTCCATTTGGCAATGGGATTTCTAACTTTTCTTGCCAAATTCTTGCCAAATGTTCGCTGCCTGTTCCGGTCATTCCAGCCCGGCAAAATGCTGGCTGACCATGGCCGTGGCCTTGGCGTCATCGCCTTCGTCGGGATGCGCATAAGTTTCCAATGTGAGTCGCGGACTCGCATGTCCCAAACGCTGCGCGACGCTGATGATGGTCGCGCCGGAATTGACCAGCAAACTGCCATGGCTATGCCGCCATGCGTGGCAGGGCTGCGCGTCCATTATGCCGACCTTGCGCATCAACCGGCGCAATTTATGGGTCATTTCGATGGGAGGCATCGGCGTCCCGTCCATCTGCGGAAAAACAAGCATCGGTTTGCGCTGGTATTCCTTGCCCCATTGCAATGCGTATTCGGCCTGCCTGATCTTGTGCTGGCGCAACAGCGCTGCAATCGAAGGCGGCACGCTGATAGTGCGGAGCGACGATTCGGTTTTGGCCCGCGTCCGCAACACGGTATTGCCGCTGCGATCAACCGCCACCGTGCGCGTGATCTCGACGACGCCGGTGTCGAGGTTTATATCGCTCCAGCTCAGGCCGAGCAGTTCGCTTCTTCTCAATCCGGTGGCAAGCAGCACGCGGGCGACGAGTCCGATATGGGGGTAAACCATGCCCTTGGCCTGATAGCGGTCCGCCTGTGCGAGCAGGCGCTTGGTCTCGTCCTTGGTGAGCGCCCGCGCCTTCTTACGCTTGCTCAAGCTTGGAGCCTTGGCATCCTCTGCCGGGTTATCCCGAAACAGCTTCTGCCGCCGCGCCGCCTCCATGGCAGTGAAAATCACCCGGTGCATCGAGGCCATGGTCGACGTCGCCAGCGGTTTGCCCTTGCCGGGTTTCGAGCCGCGATGGCCATTGTTGCGCAGGGTGAGATACGCCATTTCGAGATCGTAGCTCGTCAGCCGCGTTAACAGGATTGTGCCGATATGCGGCATCAGGCGGTTGATGTTGTTGCGGTAGGACCGCAGGGTATCGGCGCTGCGGGTTTCGCCATCCTGCTCGATATCGTCGAGCCAGCGGTTGCAAAAACCGGCGACGGTCAAGTCTTCCGGGTCGCCATAGCCGCCTTCAACCTCGGTCTCGACCTTGGTCTTGAACGCCTTGGCATCCTTGGCATTGTCAAAGTTTTTCGACGGCTGCTTGATGACGATGCCGGTCCGGTCCTTCAGCGTCCATTGCACCTTCCAGTACTTCGTGCCTTTCGGCGTTTTCTTGGTGTAGATGTTGGCCATGGTCATGCAACTCCCTTGGCAAGACTTGCCGCCGCCCGGCAGGTGGTTGAGCAGTATTTCGTTCCGGCGCGGTAAACCGGAAACCAGTCATTGCAATGCAGGCAGGTGTTCATCGGCAGGCGTGCGTCGATCATGTGCGCAGCGCTGCCGTGCAGAAAGGCGTCCAAGCTGGGGGCAAACGGCTGCGTTGCCAATCTCCCTTCACCCGGCACAACGTGAGGTGAAAACCGGATCAGCAGCTTGGTTATTTCCAGAAGGTCGGTGAGAGCGGCGGTGCAGGCTGCGGCATCGGCCTCAATCCGTGCCACGCCGTCCGTGTCGCGTTCGCCAAAGAGCGCCGCCGCCGCTTGCAGCGTCTTCTTCACGCCGGACCAGCGCGCCGTCGTCAATGTCGAGTTCGGGGTCATGAATTTGAACGGATCGCCCTTGCGCTGCATCCAGTCCGTCACCGCTTCCCTGTCGTCGAGCGACATGCTGGCGAAGCTGCGCCACCAGCCGTTTGGCCGCTTCTCGGTAAACGGGCGACCGTTGCCGCTGAGTTCGAACTTCCAGACCTGTTCTTCTCCGTCCGGCTCATCGTTCGGTCCGCTGCTGTAAAGCACCGTCTGGCGGTCGACGACCTTGGCCGCTGGCCAGCAGTGGCCGTAATAGGTCAGGCGGGAAAAAACGTAATCGGCCATGTTCAAATGCTCTCCAACGCGCTTACGGTGCGCTAATGTCGGCAAATTACGTCAGAGACGTTTACAGTGCAAGTCTATACTTGTTTAAGCGGATATTTGTAGCTATTATCGCTTTATCGTACCGCCGAGGAGGTTAACAATGGCAAACGCGAGCAACTTTGACCGCAAGCGCGCTCCGCGCCGCAAAGGCCCCGGAAACACCATCAAAGGAACCGCCGAGAAGCTCGACGTTTCCGAAAAGAAGGTGCGCGAATTCATCCGCGACGGCATTATTACGCCTGTCGCGTTCGGCAAGCTGGTGCGGATACCGGATGCGCAGATCGAAAAAGTGAGGGAAATCTTCGCTTAAATTTTACAGCCAGCGGGTCGCTGGAGACCATCAAAAAGGGGAGCCTCGTGGGGCGGGTTATGACGATCCGCTTCACAAACAACAAACCCGCCCGGATGAGGGGCGGGCCTGCGCTGGGGGATCAAGACGATACGCTACGTCTCGATTTTATCGCGCGGAGCCTGCCGATGCAACCGGGCCGTTGAAAGGCTTCCGGTTTCTATGTCTGCGCATGACGACGATCTTTCCCCGAAGACCATTGCCCGCGATGGCATCCTTTATCATCCGACACTGACTGCGCGGCAGCGCCACGTCGCCGCCTGCCTCATCGACCGCTGGAACGAAAGAGACAATCTTTGCAACCCCGGAACGCGGTGCATTGCCATGGATACAGGTTACGACCGGGCGGATATTCGCGACATTCTGGACGAGCTATGCGAAGGCGAGGACAGGCTGTTTGACCGCATTCCCGGCATCCAAGGACGTGGCCGCAGCACGCGATATCATCCGCGCCTTGAAGCGTTCGAAACGCACCGTCAAGAGCATGCCAGACGCCGGGCGCTAACTGATGGAGAAAAGGGGGTGGTGGAACCCCCTATAATTGCAGAAAAGGGGGGGATAGTACCCCCTATTAAAAAGGGGGGTATTTCGGGCATAAAAGGGGGTACCGGTACCCCCAGAAACCTTAAAGAAACCCATAAAGAAAGAAGCGCGCATGCGCGCGACGCGAAGACGGATTTTTCTTTTGGGAAAAAATCCGCTCCGCTCAGTGCTGAGGAAACAAGGAAGGCAGCGCTGCACCGTTGGTGGAACGATCTTCACCGCGACGACAGGTGGCGGCAATGCAATGCCTTTGAGAATCTCCGCGACCGGAGTGGAGCTGCGTTGTTTGACCTGCTCACCGAAGCTGAGCTTGCCGAGCAAGGCGGTGGCTTCAAGTTGATCGTCGAACTGATCAACCTTGACGATCCCGTGGCCGCAGTGCGGACGCGGCTCGCGACGAGGAGCGCGCCATGACAACCGATCCACGCTGCCAGCTCCTTGCCGACGAAATTCACGAAGCGATCTGGCGCGTGCTGCGTGACGACGCCAACGCACCGCTTTCCATCATCGTCAACGCGACGGTTTCAATTTTAGCGCACTACGTCGTCGCCGCCGTGCCAGCGGAAGAGCGGGAAAAGGCGGTGCCGCTTTTGACGGCTGCGTTTGAGGAGGCGCTGGCACAGCACGGCGTTATCCGCGATTGCCCGTGGGCGCAGGATTTGGACGGAACGAAGCATTGAGATCGGCCAGCCGAAAGGCCGGTGACTTTCGGCAACTGAACAGGAAGGAAGGACAATGACTGACGAATATGGAATCAAGGTCTTCAGCCACACGGAAGCACCTCGCGTCTTTGCGCTGGTCGGCGACGTCACGAAGTACATCCTCGATCACGAAACGGAGATCATCGCCGATCCGAAACGGATGATCAGCGAGATCGCGGCGACGTTTCCGCAAGCCGATATAACGCTGATCAGCTGGGCTTTTGATGAAGCTGGCGGCAAATCGAAGCGGATTGCCAAGTGGGTAAGGAAACAGAGGGAGCAGTGAAAAATGCAAACGCGACTTGAACTGATCGACTATCTCATCGACCGCTGCCCGATCTTCGACAACCTCGACGATCCCGGTGTGCGCGACGCCTATGACCAAATCATCAACGCATCCAACAACGATGAAATGGTGCGCTGGTCAAACGTGTTGGAGGCGCGCATTGCGGCTGTACTCGGTTGGGACGAACGTGAGTGTAAGTTCGTTGGCGAAGCGATTGCTTACTTCGCTGGTGTCTTCGGACAGCATGGCGATGGTACGGATGAACTGGAACCAAGTGCATTGGCAAACTGAACGTGCCACCGGCAAAGCAAAGCTCGGCAATAGGCGTCACCATTGCCGAGCCACCGGGTAAGTCGCCAAACCACCCTTGAATGGAAGAAGGAAGATTATAAACCCGGTGCGAGCCTCCATCCGTCAGCGCGCACCGGGAGCTGCAAGTGACCGCTTGTTCGCGCAACCAAGCCACGGCAGCGGCGAGAGCATAGCACGTTCGAAGGCCTGATTGTAGCCACAAGGCGGACAGTCTCACTGTAACAAATTACAGTGACCGGGGCGCTCTCGACCCCATGGGGGGTATCTGAAACTTCAGAGGCTCGCCTGCCGACCGGCCACGCGGTCGCGCGAGAGATTCCGGGCATAAGGAATTTTTGCGGGCATAAGGATTTTCAATCGAAATTGCGCAAATTTGCATAATTAAATCAACCCTTTACGATCCGACGCTCATCGGCGTATGCTGGCGGCAACCGAAAGACACTGAAGGCTATCCGGTAGGCCTGCGCGATCTCCGCCATCCCTCCGCCAGCCCAAGCAGGAGGGGTTTCCAAAATGGACAGATACTCATTCGAAGACAAGCTGGAGGCGCTCACCACCAGCGTCGGCTTTCACTTCGGCGCTCTCCACAAGGAGATCGGCGACGTCAAAAAGTTGGGCATCAGTAATAATCGCGAAATTCATCGCCGCCGACCGCCGCAGCCGGACCTGTCGGGGGCGCAGCGGGTTGCCAAGCACGCGGTGCTGCGCTTCCTGAATTACGAAAGCGTCGAGGACGGCTATCGCGAGCGCTATGCCAGCAAGGCGGCAGTCGCGGCAGGCAACACGGTCACGCCGGGCTGGGCGGCGGAGTTGACCGCTGGCGACACCGCCGATTTTTTGACCGAGGGCAGCAGTCCCTCGCTGTTGGCGCGGCTGCTGTCGATTGGCCTCAATCTCGGCACTGGCTGGCCGCTCAAAATCGGCTTTCGCAGCGATCACACGCCCATGGGCAACTGGACCGTCGAGGCCGACCCGGCACCGGTCGGTGCGTTGCAGCTTGCCAGCTTCACGCCGATTTCGAGAAAAGTGACGGGCATTGCTGTCATTTCGCGAGAGCTGAAAAAATATTCCTCGCCCGCTATCGAGGCGATCATCTCGACGTTCCTGCGCAACGACCTTAACGCGATCATCGACGCCGCGCTCATCGACGACCAGCCCAGCGATGCCGCGCGTCCTCAGGGTTTGCTTTTCGGCGTTTCGCCGACGCCGCCCGGTGCCGATCTTGCCGCCGATCTGAAGGCGCTGGCCGCTGCGGTGCTTGCCGCTGGCGGCACCGCGCCGGTTTTCATCGTCAACCCGCTCACCGCCATCGACCTCGATTTCATGGCGGGACAATTTTCCTACCCGGTTCTGCCATCGCCGTATTGCCCCGCAGGCCGCATCATCTGCCTCGACAGCTTGTCGTTCGCGGGCAGTCTCGGCGCGCTCGAAGTACAATCGTCCGAGGAAGCAACCGTGCATTTGGCCGCTCCTGCATCGCCTATAGTTGACGGCGGCGGGGTCGCGGCCAGCGGGGTTACGTCGCTGTGGCAAACCGGTCGAATTGGCCTGTCCGGCCTCGTCGATGCCGCGTGGGGCATCGCGCCGAACCACGTCCAGTTCCTCGATCAGGCATGAGGTGGCGTCATGGCCAAGAGCAAAACCACCCCGCAGCAGGAGCAACAACTCAGCAGCGAATTGGCGAGGCTAATCGTTGCAGAGGTTCGCACTGCTTTCACGGCCTATAGCGCGGCGCTGAAAGCCGTCACAGATGGCAACACGAACAATCTCCGGGCCACGGCGCGAGACTTAATCGAACTGATCGAACTCGAACGTGCGCAGCGCGAAAAGGCGGACGCCCGACTGCATGAGCAGATGAACGCGCTCAAGGAGCTGCACGGCCTCGAACAGCAACGGGAGAACCTGCTGCAATGAACGCGCCGGTAAAGATTTCCGAGAAGGCCTTCTCTGCCAAAGAGGTGATCAAGGCCATCGGCAGCGAATTGGGTGAGCTGGAAAGAAAGCTCGACAAGTCCGAGCAAGTCCGCCGCGATATGCAAGATCAGATCGACGAGCTTCGACACGCCGCTCGAACGAGAGAAGCCGATCTGGCCGACGATCTCGTTGAACTTCGCCGCGTCGTCAATCGCATGAGCGTCGAACTCGAAGCGCTGAAAGGAACGAGACGTGGCTGACGACGCTGCATCGCTGGTTGTGCAAATCCGGGCCGATCAGGCACGTTTTCAAAGGGAAATGTCCAAGGTGGCGCGCGACGCCAGCCGTGCCGCTGACCGTGTCGAGAAGGGCTTCAAAGCCGCCAACAGCAATGCCGCGAAATCGTTCGGGCAGGTCGGCACCTCGGCGCAGCGCGGTTTCGGAACGGCATCCAGAGCCGCGCAATCCTATAGCCAGAAGCTTGACCAGATTGCCAAGAAGCAGGCGGCTTTCGGCAGCGGCGTGGGTTCGTTCATCAAGGGCGGCGTCGCGGGCATAGCGGCGGGCGTTTCCGTTGGCGCGTTGAAGGACTTGCTCGATACCAACACGCGCATCACCAATGCATTGAAACAGGCAGGATTGGCAGGCACTGCCCTCGACAACGTCTATGGCCAGCTTGCCACCGCCGCCAAGGCGACGGGCAGCAATTTCGAGAGCCTGGCCTCGCTCTATGGCCGGGTTTCCATCGCCTCGAAGGAGCTGGGCATCAGCCAGTCGGACGTGCTGGAATTTACCAAACGCATGGCGTTCGGGCTGAAGGCGTCCGGCACCGACGCGCAACAGGCATCGGACGGTATCCGGCAGCTGACCCAGAGCATGGCGTCCGGCGTGCTGCGCGGCGACGAGTTCAACAGCGTCATGGAAAATCTCCCCGACGTGGCGCGCTCGATTGCCAGCGGCATGGGTGTGACCGTCGGCGAGCTGCGGGGCATGGCCGAGGAAGGCCAGCTGACCGCCAAGAAGGTGTTCGAGGCCTACATGAAAGGCTCCGCCGACGTCGAGGAACGGGCCAAGCTCACCAGCACCACCATCTCCGGCGCGTTCCAGAACATCGGCACGGCGCTGGTCGAGGCGGCGGGCGAGTTTGACACGGCGACCGGCGCATCGAAGCGCTTCGCCGAGTTCACCAGCGGCACGCTGATCCCGGCGATTGAGAAAACCGGCGTCGCCTTGGCCGATGCCGAAAACCGCTTTGCGCAATTCTGGAGCGAGTTCCAGAAACAGGGCGCGGAAGCGGGCAAGGCGATGGGGACCGATTGGGTGGGCCGCGCCATCGGCCTGTCGTCGATCAGCGACGCCGAGTGGGCGCTGCGCGATGTCAGGAAAGCCGCCAAGGACACCGGCACCGAGATCGCGACGATGTCCGAGCGCCTGCGCCGCGCCGGGCAAGGCGAGATGGCGGCAGCGCTTGTCGCCGGGTTCGGCAATCTCGGCACCAAGATCGAGGACGGCACCGCCAAGGTGGCGGACTTCGATCAGGCGATGGAGCGGCTGCAAGCCACCGGCACCGGAGCCGGGCAGTTGCTGGCGAAAAGCGTCGGCGCGCTGCGCGAGCAGTATGTGGCGGCGGGCGGCGACAGCGACGAGCTGAAACGCAAGGCCGAGGCGCTCGGCACAACCATCGCCGATATCTTCGGCAAGCAGGCACCGGGCTTCATCCAGTCGTTCATCGACCAGATCGGCATTGACGCGCCGGACGCGGTGCAAAAGCTCATCGACAAGCTGAAGCTCGGCGCACAGGCGGCAGCCCAGCTCGACACCAACGCGGCCAACGTCCTCAGCCAGCTGAAAGAGTTCGGCCCGGCTCTCGATCCCTTGTCGAGTGGAGAGAACCAGCTCGGAGCCGGTTTCGGCGCGGCGTCGATTGGCGCGGGCGGCATCATCGGCAAGGGTGATTTTACCGCCGCGAAAGCGTTCCTGAAAACCCGCGCCGTGTCGTCGGCGGCGGGAGCCGAGGCCGTCGAGAAGCTCGACAATGAGCTGGCGGAAAAGGTGGCGCTGCTCCTGAAGCAGTTTCCCGACATCGTCGTCAACGAGGCGTTCAGGACCGCAGAGCAGCAGCGGGCGCTCTATGCCAAGCTGAAGCCGAAGGGCGCGCGTGTCGCCGCTCCCGGCACCTCGCGGCATGAGCGCGGCGCGGCGGTTGATTTGAGCGTCGGCAAGTTGTCGCCGGAGCGCTATGCCGAGTTGAAGCGCAAGGCGCAGGAGCTTGGCCTCGACGCGCCGTTCGGCGACGACCGGGGCCATTTCCAGATGGCAGGCGGACGCGATAGCGGCGCTGGCAGCGAACACCGGGTGGCGGCGGCGAAGGCGGAGAAGAAGGCCTTTGACGAGCTTTACGCCAGCAACAGCAAACGGCTGGAGCAGCAGCGGCAGGAAAACCAGATCAACGCCGATGCGACGCTGAGCATCGACCAGAAAACCCTCGCCATCGAAAAACAGAGGATTGCCACCGACCTGCTCGATGCGGCGCGGGAGCAGGGTCTCGTCGTCAACGACCAGCTCAAGGCCAAGATCGACGCGCAGGCCGAGGCCATGGCGCGCGCCGGGCTGGCGGCGGAAAAGCTGAAAACCAGCGGCGATGCGCTGGCGGAAGGTCAGGAGCGGCAGAAACAGGCGGCAGCGGATTTGGCCGACGCCTATGGCCAGATTGCCAAGACGGCGTTTTCCGGTTTCGTCAATGACCTTCGCAACGGCGTCGAGGCGGGCGAGGCTTTTACCAACATGCTCGACCGGGTGATCGACGGCTTGATCAACATGGCGATTGAGGCGCTGTTCTCGAAGAACGCGCTGGGCTCACTCTTCACCGGCACCGGCAGTGGTACGGGCGGTGGCTTCCTTGGCAAGATATTGGGCTTCGGCATGCACGCTGGCGGCACCGTCGGGCGCGACGCAACGTTCGTGCGTGCGGTTAGTGCCAATGCCTTCGTCGGGGCAAAACGCTACCAGCGCGGCGGTGTGGCCGGATTTGCGCCGGGTGAAGTTCCGGCGATATTGCACAAGGGCGAAGTCGTCCTGCCGAAGGGCGCGGTGGCGAAGGGCGGCAGCGGCACGGTCTACGACAACCGCCAGAACAATGTGGCAATCCGGGTGGACAGCAACGGCAATGCGGTGCTGACGAAGGATCAGGGCGTCGGCTTAGGCAAGCGCCTGAACCTTGTGGTGCAGGAAGAGATCGCCCGCCAGCAGCGGTCGGGCGGATTGCTCGCCGGGACCGGGCCGGGGCAGCGGTAAACGGTAGCACCGGGGTTTCAAACTAACGCGACGGCCAGAAGTACCACACAGTGAACGCGAGCGCAGACACCCATATGACTACGATGGCGATTGCAGCACCGCGACTGGTTGGACGATCTTCCATCGCAGTAGCTTTTTCTCGATGCTCAGCCATGACTTCCGGTGGGATCATCCGGACAACGAGCATAATACCGAGGGGCAACAATATAATTTCATCGAGATAGCCGAGGACGGGGATGAAATCAGGAATGAGATCAATTGGAGACAGAGCATACGCAGCTATCGTGAAGGCAAGCGCCTTGGCATACCAAGGCGTACGTCTGTCACGCGCAGCGAAATAGACCGCGTAGACATCTCGCTTGACGTGCTTGGCCCAGCCTCTCAGCCGTTCAAACCATCCCGAGCGCTGTGCAGCCGTCATGTTGCATTCCTATTAAATCCCTTCTCGGTAAATTCGAGAGCGGCGGATATTCGATGGCACTCTAAAGCACATTTGGGAGTTTTGCGTAAGCGCGCACAAGCCCAACGCGGGCTTTGAGGCGGCGGCATTTGTGCCAGCAGTGGGGATTTTCCCCGCCTTGCCGCCCGCGCGCCTTCGGGTGTATCCATGAAACCATGCCATCGGACGCCGAACAATTCGCCTCGTTGATAGCTGGCCTCGAAGCCGCTGGCATGTCGCGCGATCTAATCGCCAAGCAATGTGGATTGTCCCGCGCCAGCGTCTGGCGCTTGGCGGCGGGCGAAGCGCGGACACCGACATACGGCACGGTGCGGAGCCTTGAGCGGCTCTACGAAACAAAGGTGGGACCGTCGCCGTTGAGGCGATGAACTTTGGCGGAATTCCGCCGAGGTTTCGTGGCGGTTACTTGCCAGTCACAATAGCTTCGGCATTGGCGCATATGCGCTCCATGCCTTCCGTTATCGGTTGCGAGACGCCACCGGCCTGCGCCGCCAATTGGTCGGCCTTCCCCAGCAAAATGCCCGTGTCCTGCATAAGCGCCGCTTTCGGGTCTGGATGCCTGAACGCTTCCTTTGCCAGCAGATATCCGCACACCATCTCGACGGCCATCATTTCCAGCTTCAGTTCGAGAGCCGCTTGCTCCCACGTCTTGTCCGCCATGTCGGTTCTCCCGCAGCGATAAGTTTCCAGATTCTGGAAACATTGGCAGCGAAGGATTGAGAAGGCGTTACACGTGGCAATTCTTGCCAAATTCTTGCCAAATGTTAATCACGTCTCCCCTACCCTTTTGAACTCATTGGTAGAACCGCAATTCCGAAATAGTTTTGCCACAAATGAAAGCTCTAACTGCACCACTGCCCGGACACAGATTTGATAAAAGAGGAAATCAAATGCGCTTCATCGTAGCAACGTTCATGTTCATCGCCTCCCTGCTTCCGGTCGGTGCTCTTGCGGACGACGCGCAGGGTACAATCACCAAGATCGATGAAGACAATTCGACCATTACCCTCGACGATGGCAAAGTCTATAAATTGCCGGGCGAATTCGACCTGAGCGTTATCGAGCAGGGTATGAAGGTTACGTTGATGTTCGACGTGGTCAACAAGGAACGTTTCATTACCGACATCGAAGAGACCACGGAATAGCTACAGCCAGGTAAGGTGACCATTCTCCAGACGCAGAAGTCGATCCTGTGTGATAAGAAGATTGGCGGCATCGTGGCCGTCCAGTTTCTCCACCATGCGGAAGATTGTCCTCAGGCAGCCGCCATGGGTTACGCATACCGTGGGTTCTTCTACCTCGGCTAACCAACTCGCAACACGGACACTCAATGCCGCATAGCTCTCGGCGGTATGCCCCGGTGGGACGAAATTCCACTTGTCCCGCCCGCGTGCTTCTACAAGCTCCGGCGTCTTGGCTGCGATGTCTTCAATCATGAAGCCCTGCCAATCTCCGAAACTCACTTCCATCAGGCGTGGATCCGTATGATAGTTCCTGGGATCGAGACCCATCCGGGTGCGGATTCGCTCCATTGTATCGCGCGTGCGCCGCAAAGGGCTGGCAACGAAATCGAAGCCCGCTCCATCGCCGATCAATGATTTCAGCAGATCACCGTTACGATCGGCCTGGGCACGGCCGCGCGAGTTGATATCGACATCTGCCTGCCCCTGGATTCGTTCGGCGACGTTCCAATCCGTCTCGCCATGACGTGAAAAGTAGATCACCGAGCCAGGCAGAATCACGTGAACTCAATCCTTGACGACAGAGATATCCGGTGCGTCGACTGCTTTCATTCCTACGACATGATAACCGCTATCAGCATGATGTATCTCGCCCGTGACGGAGCGCGATAAGTCAGAAAGGAAATAGAGACCGGCGTCCCCGACTTCCTCGATCGTCACAGTACGCCGCAGTGGCGCGTTGTACTCGTTCCACTTCAGGATGTAGCGGAAATCACCTATGCCGGAAGCAGCAAGGGTTTTGATCGGGCCTGCGGAAATCGCGTTGACGCGAATGTTGTCCGGGCCGAGATCGACAGCCAGATATTTGACGCTCGCCTCAAGTGCTGCCTTGGCAACGCCCATGACATTATAGTTCGGCATCACCTTTTCTGCGCCATAATAGGTCAGCGTAAGGATGGAGCCGCCATCGGTCATCAGCTTTTCCGCCCGCTTGGCAACCGCCGTTAGCGAAAAGACGGATATCAGCATCGTCTTTGTAAAATTGGCTTCCGATGTATCGACGTAGCGACCGGTGAGTTCATCCTTGTCGGAGAAACCGATCGCGTGGACCAGGAAATCGATCTTGCCCCAGTGCTGCTCGAGCACAGCAAAGCAGGCGTCGATGGTCGACGCATCCGAAACGTCGCAATGCCCGCATAAAAAAGCGCCAAGCTCCTGTGCGAGCGGCTCGACGCGCTTTTTCAAAGCATCGCCCTGATAGGTAAATGCAAGTTCGGCACCCGCGTCGTGCGCTGCCTTGGCAATGCCCCAGGCAATCGACCGATTGTTGGCGACACCCATTATAAGGCCGCGTTTACCCTGCATCAAACCAGTTTTGGCGGTCATATACCAACCCTTCATGAGACTTATGATTGATGTGGGGTATCGCACAGCCCGCGCCGGGCTTCAAGCGCGGTATCTAATCTGGTTTTGGATTTTCAATGACTGGAATCGCGCAAAAAGGCTTCCAAAGCTGGATCCCCATGTTCTGGCAACATAATGCGGACGTGAGCGAACAGATCGCCATGGCCATCTGGCTTCTTTGGCAAACCCTTGCCTTTCAGCCGTAAAACCCTGTCGGAACTGGTCCACGGCGCGACTTTGACGGCTACACGACCATTGAGCGTTTCGACTTCCTGCCGCGAACCGAGGGCAGCGTCACTCAACGAAACAGGAAGTTCGACATGAAGGTCCCTGCCCTCGACCCGAAATTTCGGATGCGGTTTGAAACGGACTGTGACTAAAGCATCACCTGCGGTGCCGCCAGGAACAGCTTCTCCCTGTCCCTTCAGGCGAATCGTTTGACCGTTTTCAACCTGTGCGGGCAGTTTGATCGCCAGTCTTTTGCCGTTGGGAAACACTGCTTCAACCTTTTCGGCGCCACCTGCCTGCTCAAGGCTGATATCGATAGTTGCCTGTAGGTCGGCACCTTTGCGTGGCCCGGCGCGACGCGTGGCCCCGCCGAAGCCGCCCATGCCACCGGTCTCGCCAAACAGGCTGCTCAATATGTCCTCGGCACCAAGGCCAGATGTGCCGCCGCTACGGAACTCGAAACCGCCCGGACGGCGACCGCCGCCGAAACCGGCAAACGGGTCGCCGCCGCCGGCGCTCGAGTAACCTTCAAAACCTTGCGGTGCGCGCTGCTTGCCTTCGGCGTCGATCTCGCCCCGGTCAAACTGGCCGCGACGCTCCTTGTCACCAACGATTTCGTAGGCCTGATTGATTTCGGAGAATTTTGCTTGCGCTTTCGGGTCATCCTGATTCTGGTCGGGATGATATTTTTTGGCGAGTTTGCGAAACGCCGATTTAATTTCCTCGGGCTTCGCCGACTTGGCGACGCCCAACACGCTATAGGGATCGCGCATGTGTCTGCCTTTCTTCGCAACGGAGCGAGATGTCTTGGGATTCCGCTGCTATATGCTCACGAATAGGAAGAAATTCCAGAGATTTGAGACGAAAAAGTTGAAAAATGGCCTAGATTTTTCATCTGCTACATAGGCGCGAAGGATTTCAATGTCCACTGCCCACCATTTTGCATGCAGGTCTCGCCCTTGTAAATCATGACCCCGTCAAATGACTCGCGCGAAGTCTGAAACTCGCGGCAAAGACCGGCGTCGTCTTTCTTTTCAGCAATGGTCGTTATTGTGCCTTGGCTGCCCGTTTCGGGATTAGACCAGGGAACCGGCTTGTTGCCCCATTGAGTGAAATTCAACGCCGAGACGATGTTGCGCACCGTCAATTGATCGGACGAGCCCTTGGCGTCGACAGCTTGTGCAGGTGCGACCGACCCTGTTACCGTTGCCTGGTCTGGAGCCGCTTTCTCGATACTGAAATTCTTCATGGCGCAGCCCGACAACAAGCATAGGGCAAAACAAACGGCAAAGCCCGGATAGGGCCCGTGCCAATGCTGTTTTTTTGCACCAAATTTCTTGCTATCAGATCGTAGAAACGCCAAACACATATCTCTCTTTAACAAGGTCAATCCGAAATGACTATGGGACTATGGATTAAATGAAGTTAACAACAGATGACTTCACAGAGAAATCCGAGCCGTTCGCGCTTTTCGATGAATGGCTGGCGGAGGCAGGCAAGACCGAGCCCAATGACCCCAATGCTGTAGCGCTGGCAACAGTGGACAACGAAGGATTGCCAGATGTTCGCATGGTACTCCTCAAGGGCTTCGATAGCCAAGGCTTTGTTTTTTATACAAATTTCGATAGTCAGAAGGGCCAGGAAATCTTGGGGTCCATGAAAGCGGCAATGTGCTTTCACTGGAAATCGCTCCGCCGTCAAGTCCGTATCCGCGGTCCGGTCGAGATCGTCAGCAGGGAAGAGGCCGATGCCTACTATGCAACGCGCCCTCGCGGAAGCCGCATTGGCGCCTGGGCATCGAAACAATCTCGCCCGCTAGAGAGCCGGTTTGCGCTCGAAAAGGCCGTAGCCGAATACACTGCACGTTATGCAATCGGTGAAATTCCGCGACCTGACTATTGGTCGGGGTTTCGCATTCGGCCAACGTCCATCGAGTTCTGGCATGACCGGCCATTTCGCTTGCATGACCGGGTGGTCTTCAGCCGCCTGACGCCGGAAGGCGACTGGGGCAAGACAAGGCTCTATCCTTAGGGTCAGCTCTTCTTACGCGTGAGAAAGGCCATCAAAGCATTGCGCGCCTCCTCCGATTGGAGGCGCTCGGCAAAATGCTTTGCCTCCAGTTTGATACGCTCGACAACGTCTTCCCGCGGCATCCGCAGAAGATAGCGTGAAATCTGCATGGCTTCCGGTGGCTTGGCTGCAATCTCGGCCGCCACAGTCAAGACGGTGCTTTCCAGTTCCTCTGTATCGACCAGCTTGTAGACCAGCCCCGCTTCTTTGGCTTCAACCGCATGCAATCCTTCGCCCATGGCCAGGAAAGCAAAAGCCCTTTGATGGCCCATTAGTGCCGGACCCAGCAAACTGGATCCCGCTT